>NZ_JBQFQL010000010.1:0-1285 GCF_056536865.1 Ruegeria sp. CI8 | reverse complement strand
AAAAGGCCGCCCCGGTTTGGGACGGCCTTCTTTTGTTTCTCACCGAGTTGCTTTCGGCTGGCTTCGCTTTGGAAAACCACCTGCCGCAACCGAGCGCGACAAGCGCGCCTTACTCGATGATTTTGGACACGACGCCTGCGCCGACGGTGCGGCCGCCTTCGCGGATGGCGAAGCGCAGACCGTTTTCCATGGCGATCGGGGCGATCAGCTCAACGCCGAACGACACGTTGTCGCCGGGCATGACCATCTCGGTGCCTTCGGCCAGGGTCACTGTGCCGGTCACGTCAGTCGTACGGAAGTAGAACTGCGGACGGTAGTTCGCGAAGAACGGAGTGTGACGGCCGCCTTCTTCCTTGGTCAGGATGTAGGCTTCGGCTTCGAACTTGGTGTGCGGAGTCACCGAGCCCGGCTTACACAGAACCTGGCCACGCTCGACGCCGTCACGGTCAACACCACGCAGCAGGGCGCCGATGTTGTCGCCGGCTTCACCGCGGTCCAGCAGCTTGCGGAACATCTCGACACCGGTGCAGGTGGTCTTCTGCGTGTCGCGGATGCCGACGATTTCGATCTCGTCGCCAACGTTGATCACACCACGCTCGACACGACCGGTCACAACGGTACCGCGGCCCGAGATCGAGAACACGTCTTCGATCGGCATCAGGAACGGCTGGTCAACAGCGCGCTCGGGGGTGTCGATGTACTCGTCAACGGCCGCCATCAGTTCGCGGATCTTGTTCTCGCCGATTTCCGGGTTGTTGCCTTCCATCGCGGCCAGAGCCGAACCTGCGATGATCGGAATGTCGTCGCCGGGGTAGTCGTAGCTGGACAGCAGTTCGCGAACTTCCATCTCAACCAGTTCCAGCAGCTCTTCGTCGTCAACCTGGTCAACCTTGTTCAGGAACACGACCATCTTCGGGATGCCAACCTGGCGGCCCAGCAGGATGTGCTCGCGGGTCTGCGGCATCGGGCCGTCAGCGGCGTTCACAACCAGGATCGCGCCGTCCATCTGCGCCGCACCGGTGATCATGTTCTTCACATAGTCAGCGTGGCCGGGGCAGTCGACATGCGCATAGTGGCGGTTGTCGGTCTCGTATTCCACGTGGGCGGTCGAGATGGTGATGCCGCGCGCTTTCTCTTCCGGCGCACCGTCAATCTGGTCATACGCCTTGAAGTCGCCGAAATACTTGGTGATTGCTGCGGTCAGCGTCGTCTTGCCGTGGTCAACGTGGCCAATCGTGCCAATGTTGACGTGCGGTTTTGTACGCTCAAACTTTTCCTTTGCCAT
>NZ_JBQFQL010000009.1:0-2519 GCF_056536865.1 Ruegeria sp. CI8 | reverse complement strand
AACCATCATGGACGAAGGTTTTAAAAGCACTCAACTCTAATGACTGACTTCGATGTTCAAAGCGAACTTTCAGCCCTGAAAGCTCAAACACAATCCATACGGAAACGCTCTTATTCCGCTCGTAAATCACGCCTCGACAAATACAAGCATCAACTCTTAGAGCTACATCAAGCTGGCGCAACAGGCGCAGAGCTTCAGCGTTGGCTTCGCACCAATAAACGGATCAAAGTGGCCCATTCAACCGTTCTCAGATGGTTAGAAAAAAATGGCTAAATTTGCAAAGAACGTAGATCCCAAAGCCGTTGCTGAAAAGCAGGCCGCGAACGTTATGAAGCAGATGCAGGGGAAAAATCTAGCGAGCGTTGGCACCGTTCGTAACTACGAAGAACGTCTGTCGATTGTGGCCCAATACGCCAATGCAGAATTTAAATGTGGGCTGAGGGATTTAACGGTCGAACAGGCACACCTGTATTTGACCGATAGAGCCGCTGAAGTGGGGCAAAAAACCTTAGATATGGAGCGTCAGGCGATTCAATCGATGATGCAAAATGTCACGGGAAAACTAGGCCAAACGGAAAAGCTGGACGTTATAAAATCCGAGCATAAACAAATTCTTTCCTCTCGCTCTTACACCAATGAACAAATTCAAATGGTGGTCAACGCCCAAACCGAACGCAACGCGCTCGCGACTGAAATCGCTCACGCTGCAGGACTTCGAGCGCATGAACTTCATACTCTGCAACGCATCGAAGAACGCAAACCGGACCCAAGGCCAGCACTAAAAGAAAAATTCACTGGTCGAGATGGAGAGCGTTACACCGTAAAGGGAAAAGGCGGCCTTGTCCGTGAAATTCTCATTCCCCAAAGCCTTGCCGAAAGATTGGAAGAGCGCAGACTGAATCAACCGATGCAAATTACCGATCGAGGAGTGAACTACACCAGTTATTACGACATTAATGGCGGTAATCGTTGGTCCAGTTCTTTCTCCGCGGCATCAAATCGAGCATTAACTTGGAGTGCCGGAGCACATGGTCTAAGGCATAGCTACGCCCAAGAGCGAATGAATGAACTGCAAAAATCGATGGCCTATGAGAAAGCTCTCGAAGTGGTATCCCAAGAAATGGGACATTTTCGCCGTGATATTACGGAGGTTTATCTGCGATGAGATGGTTTGTTTTGCTTGCCGTACTTGGCGGTATTTTCTGGACAGCAAACTGGAGCTATCACCAAATGGATCAAGCTGTTTTGATCACCGACTATTGGCAAGCCCAAGAGAATATCGAGCAATGGGGGCTAGTCAATTTTGAGGGAGACAAACCAATCGTATACGCCTTCACTAGCACCAACGGATTCTGGCCTATTTTCAAAGGATTGTGGCCTGTATGGGCGCTGTTCACCCTAATTTTTCTGATCCTAACCCCACTAACCATTTTCATCTATAACGGGATGAATAACCGCCAGATCACTGCAGCAAAAGAAGCACAAGCCGAAGCAATAGAACAGGCAGAAAAGAAAATTCAAGAGGCTAGAAACTACGAGAAAAAGACAAAAGAATGGGCAGAAGAAAAGGTCAACTCTGCCTACGAGGAACAAGGAAAACGCGTTCGAGCAGAACTGGAAAGCGAAAGTCAAAATCTCCATCAATTCAAAAATGAGCTTCTAAAAAGAGAACAAACCATAAGGGCCAAAGAAGTCGCGGCAATGAGAATACAGAAAGAAACAGAACAGAAAGTCGCGGAAATACAAAGGCAGTATTTAGAAGAGTTAAATCGATTTGAGACAGAAGCAAACGAGCTGAGGAAAGCAAAAGAGTATGCACAAAACGGCTTTCAAAGATTAAAAAGGAAGATAGAGTCACAAACCCCAACAACAGAGAGGGACAAATAATCCCTTTGTCAGAGTTAACAATCAGTTGAAGAACAACCCGAAAAAGCTGCCGCGCAAGGCGGCCCTATCAGCCCTTTCGGCTGCGCCGACCCCTACCCATTTCGACTCGATTTTCGAGTGATTTGAGCATTGTTTGTGGTCGCTTTCCGTGGAGTTTTTTCTCGTACCCTTTCGGGCTGCCCTGCGCTGTGTGTAAAGGCTTTCGCCCCCCGTCCGAGTCACACAACACTAATCAGTTATTCCTTTTCCGCTTGTCCCCGTCTAGCAGCTACAACAGGGCGGTTTTATCGTGCTTTCGCAAGTTCTGATTAGTGCCTTTACCTGCCACCTATCGGACTTCCCTTGGTCGGTGGCTGATGCGCGTCGCTCTGTCCAAAACATCTTGATCCAAACAGAGTGCAGGAATACTTGAAGTGCTTTAACGATATGGGCTATCATGAAAGGACTTACACAGGCCGTCAAACCAGTAAGTATTCCGAAATAAACCGCCTTGCAGGGCGGTTTTTTCACATCTGGAGAAAGAGATTAATCCCAAAAGCGTTTGATCTCAATGCTGATCTTCTTAGATCTGGTGATCATCCAACAAAAAAGCCTCCCTAATGGGAGGCTTTTTTGTTTCTAGTGTTCGTGTA
>NZ_JBQFQL010000008.1:0-5971 GCF_056536865.1 Ruegeria sp. CI8 | reverse complement strand
CCCTTCACCGGCGCTGCTGAGGCGGTGTTGGTTGGTCGGAAGGACGGCCTGACGGACTGGAAAGACGGTTGAGACGCCTGGGAGAGACCGGGGGCATCTTGAGTTAGGGTTTAGGCGGGCGCGCTGATTTATTGGCGCAACGGTCTGGTTTTTGGCTCTTGGTGTTATGTTCTTTGACATTGCTGGATACTGAAGAGATATGTGGGCGGTTTGGTTCGTTTCGACGGATTGAATGTCTGTATATCGCGCTCTTAGGGTTTCGGCCCGATGATAGAGTGTCAGCTTCACTGTTTGAGTGGTTCACTGATTTCTTAGGAGATCTGTGTACATCAAACAGATGACTTCATCTGGTTTAGCCACCAGATGAGATGTGCAGAGGTTCGAACGTCAAGGATAGGTTAGCAATAGCCTTTCAACTTGAGAGTTTGATCCTGGCTCAGAACGAACGCTGGCGGCAGGCCTAACACATGCAAGTCGAGCGCGCCTTTCGGGGCGAGCGGCGGACGGGTTAGTAACGCGTGGGAATATGCCCAAAGGTACGGAATAGCCTCTGGAAACGGAGAGTAATACCGTATGTGCCCTTCGGGGGAAAGATTTATCGCCTTTGGATTAGCCCGCGTTAGATTAGGTAGTTGGTGGGGTAATGGCCTACCAAGCCTACGATCTATAGCTGGTTTTAGAGGATGATCAGCAACACTGGGACTGAGACACGGCCCAGACTCCTACGGGAGGCAGCAGTGGGGAATCTTGGACAATGGGGGCAACCCTGATCCAGCCATGCCGCGTGAGTGATGAAGGCCCTAGGGTCGTAAAGCTCTTTCGCCTGTGAAGATAATGACGGTAGCAGGTAAAGAAACCCCGGCTAACTCCGTGCCAGCAGCCGCGGTAATACGGAGGGGGTTAGCGTTGTTCGGAATTACTGGGCGTAAAGCGCACGTAGGCGGATCGGAAAGTTGGGGGTGAAATCCCGGGGCTCAACCCCGGAACGGCCTCCAAAACTATCGGTCTAGAGTTCGAGAGAGGTGAGTGGAATTCCGAGTGTAGAGGTGAAATTCGTAGATATTCGGAGGAACACCAGTGGCGAAGGCGGCTCACTGGCTCGATACTGACGCTGAGGTGCGAAAGTGTGGGGAGCAAACAGGATTAGATACCCTGGTAGTCCACACCGTAAACGATGAATGCCAGTCGTCGGGTAGCATGCTATTCGGTGACACACCTAACGGATTAAGCATTCCGCCTGGGGAGTACGGTCGCAAGATTAAAACTCAAAGGAATTGACGGGGGCCCGCACAAGCGGTGGAGCATGTGGTTTAATTCGAAGCAACGCGCAGAACCTTACCAACCCTTGACATCCTAGGACCGTCCCAGAGATGGGTCTTTCACTTCGGTGACCTAGTGACAGGTGCTGCATGGCTGTCGTCAGCTCGTGTCGTGAGATGTTCGGTTAAGTCCGGCAACGAGCGCAACCCACGTCCTTAGTTGCCAGCAGTTCGGCTGGGCACTCTAAGGAAACTGCCCGTGATAAGCGGGAGGAAGGTGTGGATGACGTCAAGTCCTCATGGCCCTTACGGGTTGGGCTACACACGTGCTACAATGGCAGTGACAATGGGTTAATCCCAAAAAGCTGTCTCAGTTCGGATTGGGGTCTGCAACTCGACCCCATGAAGTCGGAATCGCTAGTAATCGCGTAACAGCATGACGCGGTGAATACGTTCCCGGGCCTTGTACACACCGCCCGTCACACCATGGGAGTTGGTTCTACCCGACGGCCGTGCGCCAACCTTTTGGAGGCAGCGGACCACGGTAGGATCAGCGACTGGGGTGAAGTCGTAACAAGGTAGCCGTAGGGGAACCTGCGGCTGGATCACCTCCTTTCTAAGGATGTATCTAGTTAGATCTGTTCGCAGATCTCGTGATACACTTAGCAGAAGATCAACAAACAAAGTTGGTCAAACTCAAGGACCGAGCCGTCCTCATATCTCTTCAGACAGATGGATCCTGCGATTGGTGCTGGATCCGGCAAGGGGCCTTAGCTCAGCTGGGAGAGCGCCTGATTTGCATTCAGGAGGTCAGGAGTTCGATCCTCCTAGGCTCCACCATGATTTGCAGTCGGCCCTATTGAGAGATGGGTCGGTAGCTCAGGTGGTTAGAGCGCACGCCTGATAAGCGTGAGGTCGGAGGTTCAAGTCCTCCTCGACCCACCATTCCTCGCTTCGATCAGATCGTTGAGCACTTGTTTGAGTGTTCAGCCGTCCGATTGGACGTATCCTTTGACATCGTTAAGAGAGAAATCAATCAACACTGTTTGATTGGCGCCGAGTGTGGCGTTGATCTCAGTCGTTCTCATCTTCGGGTGAGCGGGTTGTGACACGGGTGTTTCCTCGCCTGTCCACGGCTATCGCGGCTGAAACGAACAGAGTTGTCCAAGTCAAGTACACTAACCCGCATGATCTGACGATCATGCATGTCTTCCATTCTCCGTGCGGGGCCGACCGACATCGGCAGCATGGGTTCCAGGATGGAAGGCGGGAAAGTATGCTTTTGGTTCAGAAGAAAGATCGCCTTTAGTTACCAGCTGGGCGGTCGCGATTGACATACTTGTGCTCAAGTAGCCGAATAGGCGGTAGCACAACTATCGTGTGTCTTTCTCTTTCTGGATCAAATCAAGCGCGAGAAGGGCGTTTGGTGAATGCCTTGGCAGCAAGAGGCGATGAAAGACGTGATACTCTGCGATAAGCCATGGGGAGCTGAGAATAAGCTTTGATCCATGGATCTCTGAATGGGGCAACCCACCTGAAAGCTTCATATTGTTATCTTTGATGCTCAATATGGGGTTTAAACAGGTACTTAAGACCTGAATACATAGGGTTTTAAGGGCAAACCCGGGGAACTGAAACATCTAAGTACCCGGAGGAAAGGAAATCAATTGATACTCCCCTAGTAGCGGCGAGCGAACGGGGACCAGCCGAGCCGGATAAGTGAGAAGAACATGTTGGGAAGCATGGCCATAGCGGGTGACAGCCCCGTATTCGAAGCTTTGACGGACGTATTAAGTAGGGCGGAACACGTGAAATTCTGTCTGAAGATCGGAGGACCACCTTCGAAGGCTAAGTACTCCTTGCTGACCGATAGCGAACCAGTACCGTGAGGGAAAGGTGAAAAGCACCCCGACGAGGGGAGTGAAACAGTACCTGAAACCGAACGCCTACAATCAGTCGGAGGCTCCTAGCGAGCTGACGGCGTACCTTTTGTATAATGGGTCATCGACTTGGTCTCACGAGCAAGCTTAAGCCGTTAGGTGTAGGCGTAGCGAAAGCGAGTCTTAATAGGGCGTATGAGTTCGTGGGATCAGACCCGAAACCGAGTGATCTAGGCATGGCCAGGTTGAAGGTGCGGTAACACGCACTGGAGGACCGAACCCACATCCGTTGAAAAGGATCGGGATGAGCTGTGCCTAGGGGTGAAAGGCCAATCAAACTCGGAGATAGCTGGTTCTCTGCGAAATCTATTTAGGTAGAGCGTCATCCGAATACCCCGGGGGGTAGAGCACTGGATGGGTAATGGGGCCCCACAGGCTTACTGATCCTAACCAAACTCCGAATACCCGGGAGTACTAGATGGCAGACACACTGCGGATGCTAACGTCCGTAGTGGAGAGGGAAACAACCCTGACCTACAGCTAAGGCCCCCAATTCATGGCTAAGTGGGAAAGCAGGTGGGACGACCAAAACAACCAGGAGGTTGGCTTAGAAGCAGCCATCCTTTAAAGATAGCGTAACAGCTCACTGGTCTAAACAAGTTGTCCTGCGGCGAAGATGTAACGGGGCTCAAGCCATGAGCCGAAGCTTAGGATGCCGTAAGGCATGGTAGCAGAGCGTAGTGTGACATAGATCCATGCCTCCTTGATCCCTTCGGGGATATTGGAGGCGAGGATCTTTCGATGAAGCCGGCCTGTGAGGGATCCGGTGGAGAGATCACTAGTGAGAATGATGACATGAGTAGCGACAAAGAGTGTGAGAGACACTCTCGCCGAAAGTCCAAGGGTTCCTGCTTAAAGCTAATCTGAGCAGGGTAAGCCGGCCCCTAAGCCGAGGCCGAAAGGCGTAGGCGATGGGAACTAGGTTAATATTCCTAGGCCAGGAGGATGTGACGGATCACAGGTGTAGTTCAATCTTATCGGATTGATTGGGCTGCTGAGTGGTTCCTGGAAATAGCCCTCCATCAGACCGTACCCTAAACCGACACAGGTGGACTGGTAGAGCATACCAAGGCGCTTGAGAGAACGATGTTGAAGGAACTCGGCAAAATACCTCCGTAAGTTCGCGAGAAGGAGGCCCGGTTCCTAGGCAACTAGGGGCTGGGGGCACAAACCAGGGGGTGGCGACTGTTTATTAAAAACACAGGGCTCTGCGAAGTCGCAAGACGACGTATAGGGTCTGACGCCTGCCCGGTGCCTGAAGGTTAAAAGGAGAGGTGAGAGCCTTGAATTGAAGCCCAGGTAAACGGCGGCCGTAACTATAACGGTCCTAAGGTAGCGAAATTCCTTGTCGGGTAAGTTCCGACCTGCACGAATGGCGTAACGACTTCCCCGCTGTCTCCAACATCGACTCAGCGAAATTGAATTGCCTGTCAAGATGCAGGCTTCCCGCGGTTAGACGGAAAGACCCCGTGCACCTTTACTACAGCTTCGCACTGGCATCAGGACTGCAATGTGCAGGATAGGTGGTAGGCTTCGAAGCAGGGACGCCAGTTCCTGTGGAGCCTCCCTTGAGATACCACCCTTTGCATTCTTGATGTCTAACCGCGGTCCGTTATCCGGATCCGGGACCCTGCGTGGCGGGTAGTTTGACTGGGGCGGTCGCCTCCTAAAGCGTAACGGAGGCGCGCGAAGGTTGGCTCAGAGCGGTCGGAAATCGCTCGTTGAGTGCAATGGCAGAAGCCAGCCTGACTGCGAGACTGACAAGTCGAGCAGAGTCGAAAGACGGCCATAGTGATCCGGTGGTCCCGAGTGGAAGGGCCATCGCTCAACGGATAAAAGGTACGCCGGGGATAACAGGCTGATACTGCCCAAGAGTCCATATCGACGGCAGTGTTTGGCACCTCGATGTCGGCTCATCTCATCCTGGGGCTGGAGCAGGTCCCAAGGGTACGGCTGTTCGCCGTTTAAAGAGGTACGTGAGCTGGGTTTAGAACGTCGTGAGACAGTTCGGTCCCTATCTGCCGTGGGTGTAGGAGACTTGAGAGGAGTTGCCCCTAGTACGAGAGGACCGGGGTGAACGATCCACTGGTGGACCTGTTGTCGTGCCAACGGCAGTGCAGGGTAGCTATGATCGGACAGGATAACCGCTGAAGGCATCTAAGCGGGAAGCCCCCCTCAAAACAAGGTCTCCCTGAGGGCCGTGGAAGACCACCACGTCAATAGGCCGGAGATGTAAGCGCAGCAATGCGTTCAGTTGACCGGTACTAATCGCCCGATAGGCTTGATTTGATCCAGTAACAGAAAGACAAATCACCAAAAGCATACACTGACCTTGACTAAGGATAGCGTCGTGACAATCCGCAAAGCGGATTGCACGGGGTTGATTGATTATACAACCGAGTGGCAACGCGCCTTTTGCAAGCAAAAGACGCTGTCTGCCACCCGTCGCTTTCTTGCTCCGCAAGAAAGTCGACGTGGGGATTTTCCTCGGTTTGGTGGTCATAGCGCAAGTGAAACACCCGGTCCCATCCCGAACCCGGAAGTTAAGCACTGCAGCGCCAATGGTACTTGGGCTCAAGCCCCGGGAGAGTAGGTCACCGCCAAACCTAGAAAAATCCCCCCTCTCTAAAACGATCAAAAAACACGACCAGGTCTCAATCAGCCAAATAGGCAACAGACCAACCCAAAGTGTCGCGGGATGGAGCAGCCCGGTAGCTCGTCAGGCTCATAACCTGAAGGTCGCAGGTTCAAATCCTGCTCCCGCAACCAAAA
>NZ_JBQFQL010000007.1:0-55287 GCF_056536865.1 Ruegeria sp. CI8 | reverse complement strand
AAGCCGAAGCCGAAGCCGAAGCCGAAGCCGAAGCCGAAGCCGAAGCCGAAGCCGAAGCCGAAGCCGAAGCCGAAGCCGAAGCCGAAGCCGATCGGGCTACGGCAACCGATCAGCAACCTGAGGCCAAGCGAAGCGGGTTCATGCCGGCGCTGATCGGTGGCGTCATCGCGGCGGCGCTGGGGTTCGCCGCCGGACGCAGCGATCTGCTTTGGCCGGCGGGGTCCGATCCGTCCGAGGCGATTGCAGCGCTTGAGACCAAGGTGTCCGACCAGGCTCAGCAACTGGCTGACCTGAGCAAGCAATTGTCTGAAGTTCCCGACCCGTCCGCTGATATCGCGGCGCTGAGCGCCAAGCTGACGCCGATCGAAAGCGATCTTGGCGCGCTCAAATCCAATGTCGACGATCTGTCCGGCAAGGTTGATCCCTTGGCGCAACGCGTCGCACAGCTTGAGGCACGACCGTTGACCGACGCTGCCTCGCCCGAAACGGTTGCGGCCGTCGAGGCCGAGCTGAAAAAGCTGCAGGATTCGCTGGCCGCCCAGCGTGCCGAAGTCGAAAAGATGGTCGCCGAAGCGCAAACCCTGGACGCGCAGGCCCAAGCCCGGGCACAGGCGGCAGAGAACCTGGCCGTGCTGTCCAAGGTTCAGGGTCAATTGGATGCCGGCGCACCCTATGCCGATCTGGTGGCCCAGTTGCAGACCGGCGGCGTGCAGGTGCCGGAAGCCCTGTCCGCTCCGGCCGGCGAAGGTGTGCCGACACTGACGGATCTGCGCGAGAGTTTTGCGCCTGCCGCCCGAACTGCGCTGGCAGATGCGCGCGAAGCCGACAAGGGAACGGGCCTCGTCGCCTTTCTTCAGCGGCAGACCGGCGCCCGGTCCGTTTCGCCAAAAGACGGCAATGATCCCGACGCCATCCTGTCACGAGCGGAGGCCGCGTTGGGCAAAGGTGACATCAGCACGGCCCTGACCGAGCTGGGCGCGCTTCCGGAATCGGCGCAGCCAGCTATGGCCGAATGGATCGCGGCTGCCAAAACCCGCCAATCCGCGGTCGAAGCCGCCAATGCGCTTGTGACAAGCGTGAACTCGAAATGAGGGGCCCGCCATGCTCTGGTCATTGTTGAAGATCCTGGTTTTTGTCGCGATCGTCGGCCTTCTGGCCATGGGGGCAGGCGTTCTGATGGAAACCAGCGGTGGCATCCAGATCACCGCGATGGGAACCGAGGTCACGCTCAGCCCGCTGCAGTCGGTGATCGCTCTGGGCCTGCTGGTTCTGGCGGTTTGGCTGTTCTTCAAGCTGCTCAACCTGCTGATTGCGACCCTGAAATTCCTCAACGGTGATGAAACTGCCCTTTCGCGCTATTTCGACCGCAGCCGCGAGAAACGGGGCTATCAGGCGCTGGCTGACGGGTTGATGGCGCTGGCCTCGGGCGAGGGGCGGACGGCCATGACGATGGCGCACAAGGCCGAACGGCTGCTCAACAAGCCGGAGCTGACCAACCTTCTGGTGGCCCAGGCGGCCGAAATGGTCGGTGACACCAAGAAGGCCTCGGAAACCTACAAGAAACTGGTGACGGATCAGGCCACACGTTTCGTCGGCGTGCGCGGAATCATGAAACAGAAGTTGGCCGAGGGCGATGATGAAACCGCGCGCAAACTCGCCGAGAAAGCACTGGCGCTAAAGCCGCGGCATCAGGAAACGCAGGATGTGCTTCTGAAACTGCAGACCAAGGCGCAGGACTGGGCCGGCGCACGGTCGACCCTGACCGCCAAGTTGAAGTCGGGCGCGCTGCCGCGTGATGTGTTCAAGCGACGCGACGCTGTTCTGGCGCTGTCCGAGGCCAAGGGAATTCTGGATGAAACCGCCAGTGTCGAACAGCAGGAGCGCGCGATCGAGGCGAACCGCCTCTCACCCGACCTGGTGCCGGCGGCGGCTATGGCCGCACGGGCCTACATCTCCAAGGGCAAGCCGCGCGCCGCGACAAAGATTCTCAAAAAGGCATGGGAGGCGCAGCCGCATCCGGATCTGGCCCATGCCTTTGCCGAGATCGTGCCCGACGAAACCGCCGAGGAACGGGTCAAGCGCTTTACGGCATTGACGCGCATCCATCCCGAACATCTGGAAACCCGCCTAATCCTGGCCGAGCTGAACATCGTCGCCGAAGACTTTCCCGAGGCCCGCCGGGCGCTTGGAGATGTGGTCGAGAAAGGTGCCGATGCCCGAGCCTATACCCTGATGGCCGCCATCGAGCGCGGCGAAGGGGCCTCGGACGCGGTGGTACAGGGCTGGCTGGCCAAAGCGTTGAATGCGCCTCGCGGGCCGCAATGGGTTTGCGACAACTGCCATGACATCGAGGCTGAATGGGCGCCGGTCTGCCCCAACTGTCACAGCTTTGACACGCTCAGCTGGCAGACGCCCAAAACCCCCGAGATCGCCACGGCGACGGGTGTTCACATGCTGCCTCTGATCGTGGGGGCGTTGGAAGACCGCTCGGATATGGCCGAGGACGCCGAGATCGCGGATATCCCCGAGCCTGAGATTTTCGATGCCAGCATGGCAGACCAGGCCCCCGAAGAGCCTGCGACCGAAGACGCCGGACCGAAACCAGCCTAGCGGGCGGTTTCGACGTCAAAGGCGTCGTTCCACAGTTTGAACAACTCTGCCCGGCGGTTCGGGTCGCTGGCCACCAGAAGGGCGGGCGAAAGGGGGATGAACCGTCGTGCGCTGGGCGTCAGCCCGGTCTCGGCCGAGTCCATCCGGGACACAAGCCCCGAGGTTGCGAGCAAGTCCTGTGCCTGGGCAGAGAGCAGGAAATCCAGCAAACGGGCTGCGGCGGCGCTGTTGCCTGCATTCTTCGGGATCAGAAAGGCGCGGGACAGGACGAGGGTGTAATCCTCGGGCAGGATCACCCCAACTGCCGGGTCCTGGGCATTCGCGACATATGAGCCAAGCACGTTGTAGGCGATCAGGAACCGGCCCTCGGCAACGTCGCGAATGATCTCGGCGGAACAACAGGTGGCGATGGCATCTATGCGCGCGAAACCTTCGATCAGTGACCCGAAGGTGGTCGCCTCGAGACTGTCTCCATAGGCAAACAGATACCCCAGCCCCGAGGCCGCGATGTCATAGGTCGCCACCCGGCCGCGCAGCAGGTCGGGGCGGGTGCGCATCGCGTCCAGCAGGGCAAAGCGGCTGCGCGGCACTTCAAGGTCGTCCAGACGGTCCTTGTTGTAGACGATGACGGCGGGTTCGGTGGTGATCCCCCACAGCTCGTCCCGCCAGCGCCGAGCCGGTGGCAGCGCCTGCGTCTGGGCCGAGCTGTAGCGGTGGGCGCAGGCGGCATTGACCAACCAGACCATCTGCTGAACGGCCGAGGAAAACACCGCATCGGCCGGGCTGTGGCCGGTCTTGCAGGCCGTCTTGCTGTGCTGGAACAGCGCGTTCGAGCCCCATTGTTCATAGGTGATGGTCAGGTCTGGGTTCTGCGCCGCGAACTGTTCCATCACCGGGCGGATAATGCCGATATCCGTGGTCGAGCGCACAAGCAGGGGGGTGGGCCCGGTGCCGAATTCGGTAACTGCTTCCTGCGCCGCGGTGCGGGTACCCAACGTCAGCAGGCACAGGGCCAGCGGGATCAGAAACCGTATCATGCGCCTGTTCCTTCGGTGGCGGCCGGAAAGTTCAGCGATACGCGAAACCCGTCATCGGTGCGGGTCATCTCGACGGTGCCGTCAAAGGCCTCGGCGGTGGATTTGACGATCGACAGGCCCAGCCCGCTGCTGTCCTCGCCCGACCCTGCGTTCCGGTTGAACCGGTCGCCCAGCCGGGCAGAGACCGACGTTTCCGGCCCCGGGCCGCTGTCGCGCACCCACAGAATGGCCCGGTCACCATCCAGGCTAGCCCCGATGCTGACCGGGGCCTTGCCGTGGCGCAGCGCGTTGCCCAGCAGGTTCTTGGTGGCCTCGCCCAGCGAAAACGCATCGCCCCGCACCCAGACCGGGTCTTCCCCGATTTTCAGATTCACCTCGACGCCGGGGGCGATCACCTCGTGGTCGCTCTGCTCCAGCGCCTCGAGCGCCACTTCGCGCAGATCGACCGGCAGGCGCGGGGCGCTGTCGATGCGGTGGATGACCATCGCGCGCGACAATAGCTGATCCAGAAGTGTCCCGAGCGACCGCGTACGGTTCAGCAGCCGGTCCAACGCGCGGTGGCGAGCCGGGGCATCCGGATCCGCCTGCGCGATTTCGGCCTGGACCCGGATCGCCGCGACCGGGGTGCGCAACTGATGCGCGGTGTCGGCGATCAGATTGCGCATCGACAGAACCTGCCTGTCCAGCCGCCCCATGAACCGGTTCATCGCCGCAATCATGACCTGCAATTCGCGCGGCAGCCCATCGCTGGCCACGGGCGTCAGGTCGTAGGGGTCGCGGCGGATCAGGTCGTCCGACATCGCCTCGAGCGGGCGCAGCGCCGAACGGGTGACGAACCACGACATGATCAGTAGCAACGCGCCGGCAACCGCCATCGGCAGCAGGGCATCTAGCATCAGGCCGGCGGTCATCGCGCGCCGTGCAAGCAAGGTCTGCCCGACCACGATTTCGACTTCGCCGGAAAAGTCCCGCTCGGCGAACAGGCGGGGCACACGGACGAACCGGGCTGGTTCCCCGTTCAGGTCTGCCGCGAAATACTGGGCCGACTGGCTGAAGGGTTGCGGGGGCGCGATCACAGTGTCCGGGTCCAGCCCGGTGATAAAGCGCCCGTCGGGCCCGCGCACCGCGTAATAGATCCGGTCATCCGGGGCCTGGGCCAGCAGCTCAAACGCCGAAACCGGAAGGTCGACGATAGGCTGGCCGTCCTGGATGCGCACGGATTCGGCGATGTCGCTGGCGGCGCCCAGCAGCAGCCGGTCATAGGCCTGACGGGCCGCCAGCCGCCCGTTGGCCCAGATCGACAGGCCGACCAGCACGCCGCCCAGAATAAGGATCAGCATCACCGCGCTCAGCACCCGGGCGGTCAGGCTGTGGGGCAAGGTTGGCTTAACCATGCAGGCCGATCCGGTACCCGACCCCGCGCTGGGTTGTGATGGCCACGCCGCTGCCCGAGAATTTTTTGCGCAGCCGCGCGATATACAGCTCGATCGCGTTCACGCCCACATCGGCATCCTCGAACCCGTAAAGCGAGTCGTACAGCCGCGCCTTGGACAGGAACTGCCCCTCGTGCCGGATCAGGGCGTCCAGCACGGCGGCCTCGCGCGCGGTCAGGTTCAGGCGTTTGCCGCCCAGCGTGGCGCTGCGGTCCTTGGGGGCATAGACCAGCGGGCCCAGCGTGATCTGCTCGCTCTTGCGGTCGGCATCTCGGCGCACCAGCGCCCGCAGCCGCGCCTCGAGCTCGCGCTGGTCGAAGGGTTTGCCCAGGTAATCGTCGGCTCCTTTGTCCAGCGCAGCGACCCGGTCCTCGACCGCAGTCAGTGCGGTCAGCATCAAGACTGGAATGCGGTCACCCCCGCCACGGATTTCGTCCAGAAAGCCCAGGCCCGACCCGTCGGGCAGGTTGATGTCCAGCAGGATCGCGTCATAGCCCTGGACCGCGCGGAAATCGCGCGCTGCCTCGACCGAGGTCGCCAGATCGCACACGACACCGGACCGGCCCAGATGGGCCACGACGCCCTCGGCCAGATCCTCGGCATCCTCGATCATCAATACGCGCATTGTCCCCCCGAACGCCCGTCGCAACATGACAGGTTCGTGACAGCATTATTCGTTAAAGAAAATCAACCTGCAAGGAAGGGCTGCGCGCCCGGCTCCCTGCAGGGACCGGTTTCGTCTGTGTAACAGCAGGCCAAGAAGACCCTAGGAGGAGAACCAAATGAAACTGTTTGGAACCGGCGGCGTCGTAGCCGCTGCCGTATTCGCCCTGACCGGCTTTGCCGCCAGCGCTCAGGAATGCATTGCACCGGCCAACCCCGGTGGTGGTTGGGACTTTACCTGCCGTCAGGTGGGCAAGTCGCTGCAGGATCTGGGCCTGATCGACCAGACCATGCAGGTCGTGAACCTGGCCGGTGGCGGCGGTGGCGTGGCATTTGCCGAGGTGGTGAACAAGCGCAATGACGACAACAACCTGATTGTCGCCGCAAGTGCCGCAACTGCAACCCGTCTGGCCCAGGGCGCCTATCCGGGCAACACCATGGATCAAGTCCGCTGGCTGGCCGCGATCGGCGCCGATTATGGCGTGATCGCCGTGGCTGCCGATAGCCCCGTCAACACCCTGCCCGAGCTGCTGGACCAGATCAAAGCCGACCCGGCTTCGGTTTCGGTTGCTGGCGGTTCGGCCGTGGGCGGCTGGGACCACCTGAAGGTGCTGATCGCGGCCAACGCCTATGGCATCGACGATGTCCGCTCGGTCAAGTACATCGCCTTTGACGGCGGTGGCGAGGCGGTGACCCAGCTGCTGGCCGGCTCGGTCCAGGCCTTTACCGGTGACATTTCCGAAGCCAAGGGTTTCGTGGATTCCGGCGACATCAAAGTGATCGCGGTTCTGGCGCCCGAGCGTCTGCCCGGTGAATTCGCTGACTTCCCGACCGCCAAGGAACAGGGTGTGGATGCCATCGGCGCCAACTGGCGCGGTTTCTACGCTCCGGGCGGCATGTCGGACGAGGCCTACAACGACTGGGTCGCAAAAATCGGTGACCTGTATGCGTCGGACGAGTGGAAAGAAGTGATGGCCGCCAACGGTCTGGCTCCGCTGGACCTGCAGGGCGAGGACTTCCAGAACTTCGTTGCCGAGTCCGTCGGTCAGATCCAGACCATCTCGAAAGAGATCGGGATCATCAAGTAACCGCACCACTCACGTGCAGGCGGGTGCCGCGACAGCGTGGCGCCCGCACTCTTTTTTCCCGAACAACAGGAGACACCGATGAGTGACCGCATCTTCGGGGTTGTCGGACTTCTTCTTGCCATTGGTTTCGCGATATCCGCGCTGGCGATCGAAGAAAGCTTTCTGTCCGATGCCGTTGGGCCCAAGGCCTTTCCTTTGATCATCGCCGCCATTCTGGGCGTGTCCAGCGCGGTGATCGCCCTGCGCCCGGACGCCGAGCCGGAATGGCCGGCCCTTGGCCGTCTGGTCGAGATCGCCGCCGCGGTGGTGGTCATGATCCTGTATGCCGAATTGCTGCCCGAGCTGGGCTTCGTCATCGCCACGGCCTTTGCCGCGGCCTACCTGGCCTGGCGATTGGGGTCCGGCCCGATCGAAAGCGTTCTGGTCGGCGTGGGTACCTCGGTTGGCATCTACGTCATTTTCCACCTGGTTCTGGGCCTGTCTCTGGCCAAAGGGCCGCTGGGTTTCTAGGGGGCGATCATGGAAACTTTTGCATCCTTGGCCGATGGGTTCGCCATCGCGCTGACTTGGCAGAACCTGATGCTGGCCCTGTTGGGCTGCTTTCTGGGTACGGTCATGGGCGCGCTGCCGGGCCTTGGCCCGTCGAACGGCGTGGCCATCCTAATCCCACTGGCCTTCACGCTGGGGCTGGGCGCGACGCCGTCGCTGATCCTGCTGACCAGTGTCTATTACGGGGCGATGTACGGGGGGCGGATCTCGTCGATCCTGCTGAACATCCCCGGCGACGAGCCTGCGATGATGACCTGTCTGGATGGGCATCCCATGGCCAAAAAAGGCCTGGCGGGGGAGGCTCTTTCGCTGTCGGGTATCGCCTCGTTTGTCGGCGCGTTCCTGGCGACCTGGGGTCTGATCCTGCTGGCGCCTCAGCTGGTCAAAGTGGCATTGCTGTTCGGCCCGGCCGAATATTTTGCCCTTTTTGCGCTGGCGTTCATGACGCTGGGCGGTGTGTCGTCGACCAACCAGGCCAAATCGGCTTTTGCCGCCGCGCTGGGGCTTGGGCTGGCGACCATCGGCGTTGATACCCAAACGGGCGTGCCGCGCTTTACCTATGGCGAAGTGCATCTGTACGACGGGATCGATTTCCTGGTGGCCATCGTCGGCCTGTTTGCCCTGTCCGAGGTGTTCATTTTCCTCGAACACCGGCATGGCGGGTCTGACGCCGAGGGCAGCAAGCTGAAAATCGGCAAGCTCTACCCTCCGATGTCGATGATCAAGAGCTGCACGCCGACGATGCTGCGCACCTCGTTCCTGGGCTTCATCGCCGGGGTTCTTCCCGGGGCCGGGGCATCACTGGGGTCGTTCATTTCGTACTCGATGGAAAAGCGGCTGGTGGACAAGAAAAACACCTTTGGCACCGGTGATCCGCGCGGCGTGGCCGCGCCCGAGGCTGGCAACAACGCCGCCGCCGGAGGCGCATTGGTACCGATGCTGGCGCTGGGCGTTCCGGGGTCGGGTACCACGGCGGTACTGCTGGCGGTGCTGCTGGCGCTGAACATCACGCCCGGGCCGCTGCTGTTCACCCAGAACCCGGATGTGGTCTGGGGCCTGATCGCGGCGCTGTTCATCGCCAACTTCATGCTGCTGGCCATGAACATCCCCATGGTGGGCCTATTCACCCGCGTGCTGATGATCCCGTCGCGCATCCTGATGCCGATCGTGGCCATGGTCAGCTTTGTCGGCATCTATGGCATTTCCGGGTCCAGCTTTGACCTGCTGGTGATGATCGGGTTCGGCGTGATGGGCTGGGTCCTGCGCAAGCTGGACGTGCCGCTGGTGCCGATCATTCTGGGTACCCTGCTGGGCAACGCGATGGAGAACAACCTGCGTCGCGCCGTGACCATCGACAATGGCAACTGGTGGACCCTGATCGACAGCCCGCTGTCCATCGGGTTGTGGACAATCGCGATCATCGGCTTTGTCCTGCCCCTGATCGTGGGCGCCCGGGTGAAGGCCAAGATGCACCAGCGTCGTGACGAAGAAGGCGCGATCAGCGATTGATCTGCCTGTCCGCCGCCCGCCGAGATGGTCGGGCGGCGGATCGATTGCCGGCCCGTGACCCGCAGGGTCGGCCTGCCGATTGTCCCAGACACTTCGCTTTGCTAACGTCACTCTCGCGTCGGGGAGGGCGTGCAAACCGAAATGCTGGATTACTCGCATAACGCTTGGCTCGTAGCGGCCTCGTTGGCCGTCGCACTCATGGCCGGTTTCACCGGCCTGTATCTGACGCATGGTGCTTCAAAGCTGGATGACCAGAGGCGGAAGTTCGTCGTCGCCCTGGCTGCGGTCATTCTGGGCGGCGGCATCTGGTCGATGCATTTCGTGGCCATGCTGGGCCTGCAACTGCCGATCCTGTTTTACTATGACGCGTTGATCACTCTGATCTCGGCCCTGGTTGCCATTCTGATGGTCGGGCTGGCGCTGCTGCTGTTGCATTTTCGCGCGCGTAGCCCGGGCACGATTGTCGGCGCGGGTGTGATCGTGGGTCTTGGTATCGTGGTGATGCACTATATCGGCATGGCCGGGATGGAGCTGTGCCGCCCCGTCTACACCGCATCGGACGTTGCGATCGCGACCGTGGCCTCGGTGGTGCTGTCAGTGCTGGCGATCTGGGTTGCCTACGACAATCGCACCCAGCGCAATATCCTGCTGGGCACCGTCTGTTTCGGCCTGGCCGTGTTCACCATGCACTTCGTCGCCACGGGCCTGACCGATTTTACCGCGAGTGACAACGCAGGTGGCGCGGGCCCGGCTTTGAACAATCAGGTTCTTGCGATGGGGGTGACCGTTGCGGTGTTCCTGATTTGCGGGGCATTTCTGCTGACCGGGATCACCTTTATCGGGCCCGAGCCGGCGGTCGAAGCGCCGCAGCCGGAACCGGCTCTGCGCGCCGGCGTCCCGTTCGAGCGCGAGGGCCAGACCTTTTTCACCGAACCAGCGCGCGTCGCCGCCATTCGGGCCGAGGGGCACTACACCGTTTTGTACATGGGCGCCGAGAAACTGTTCTGCCCTTGGTCGATCACCGAGGCCGAAACCCGCCTGAAACCAGACGGCTTTTTGCGGGCCCACCGAAGTTACCTTGTGAACCCCAGACACGTTTCCCGGTTTGAGCGGCACAAGGACAACGGCACCTGTTATTTCGACCAGGTCGATGCGCTCAGCAAGGTGCCGGTCAGCCGATCCCGCCTGACGGACATCCGCGAGGCGCTGGGCCTCTGATCGCAACTCGTGCAGCCCATTCGCATTTCGTGAAACAACCCGCGCCCCCCGTTCCTGCGCGATAGCCTGCGCACGCCCTCAGGACTTTGCTTGATCCCAAGGCCCCGACGTGAACGGGCCAAGGGAGGAAAACATGATACCAGCCGGTTTCGAGTATCACCGGCCAGGCGACATCGCCTCGGCCATCGGCATTCTGCAGGAACACGGGGACGAAGCGCGCGTGATCGCAGGCGGGCACAGCCTGATCCCGATGATGAAGCTGCGCATGGCCGAGATGGGCCATCTGGTCGACCTGCAGGCCATCGAGGAACTCAAAGGCATCGAGGTCGGGTCAGATACTGTGACCCTGGGCGCGATGGTCACGCAGCACGAGTTGATCACTCACGACGGTCTGGCCGACGCGATCCCGCTGATCCGCGAAGCGGCGCTGCAGATCGCGGATCCGCAGGTGCGATACATGGGTACGGTCGGCGGGAACGTGGCCAACGGGGATCCGGGCAATGACATGCCGGGTCTGATGCAGTGCCTGAACGCGTCGTTCGAACTGTCCGGACCTGACGGCACCCGCAGCGTCCCGGCCCGCGATTTCTACGAGGCGGCCTATTTTACCGCCCGCGAGGACGAGGAGATCCTGACACGGATTTCCATCCCTGTTCCCGGCCCCGGTGTCGGGCAGGCCTATGAAAAGCAGAAACGCAAGATCGGCGACTACGCAACCGCGGCTGCCGCAGTGATGGTTGGCAACGGTCAGGCATCGGTGGCGATGACCAACCTGTCCGACACGCCCGTCTGGTCTGACGCGGCCAGCGCGGCACTGGCTTCGGGCGATGTCGACGGCTGCGTGGCCGCGATGCTCGAGGCGATCGACCCGGTGGCCGACAACCGCGGACCCGTCGAATTCAAGAAACACGTGGCCGCCGTGATGCTGCGCCGCGCCATCGACCGTGCGCAGAGCCGCGCGGGCTGAGGGGAGGAACACAGATGTCGAAGATGCATGTCAAACTCACCGTGAACGGCAAGCAGGTCGAAGGCCTGGCCGAGCCGCGCACGTTGCTGATCCACTTCCTGCGGGAAGATCTGAAAATCACCGGCCCGCATATCGGTTGCGAAACCAGCCACTGCGGAGCCTGTACGGTGGATATCGACGGCAAATCCGTCAAATCCTGCACAACCTTCGTGGCGCAGGTGAACGGGGCCGATATCACGACCGTCGAAGGGCTGACCAACGACGACGGCAGCCTTGGTGTGCTGCAGGAAATGTTCCGCGAGCATCACGGGCTTCAGTGCGGTTTCTGCACGCCGGGCATGATCACCCGCGCGCATCGCCTGCTGCAGGAAAACCCCAACCCGACCGAAGAAGAAATCCGCTTTGGCATGGCCGGCAATCTCTGCCGCTGTACCGGGTACCAGAACATCGTCAAGGCAATCTCGGCCTCGGCTGACATGCTGAACGCGCAGAAGGAGGCCGCGGAATGAACGACCAGACCATGACCCCCGAAGAACGCGCCGCCAACCTCAAGGGGATGGGCAGTTCTCGCAAACGCGTCGAGGACGTGCGCTTTACCCAAGGCAAGGGCAACTACGTCGATGACATCAAGCTGGACGGAATGCTGTTCGGCGCCTTTGTCCGTTCACCCTATGCCCATGCCCGCGTTGTCAGCGTCAACAAAGAGGCCGCTCTGGCCGTGCCCGGTGTCGTGGCCGTTCTGACGGCCGAGGACTTGGCGCCGCTGGGCCTGCACTGGATGCCCACGCTTGCCGGCGACAAGCAGATGGTGCTGGCCGACGGCAAGGTCCTGTTCCAGGGCCAGGAGGTGGCCTATGTGGTTGCAGAAGACCGCTATGTCGCCGCAGATGCCGTCGAACTGGTCGAAGTCGAATACGAGGAACTGCCGGTTCTGACCGACCCGTTCGAGGCGCTGAAATCTGACGTGGTGCTGCGTGAAGATCTGGAAGGTCAGACCGAAGGCGCCCACGGGCCGCGCAAGCATCACAACCACATCTTCACCTGGGAACAGGGCGACAAGGACGCGACCGAAGCCGTTCTGGCCGAAGCCGATGTGGTGGCCGAGGAAATGGTCTATTACCACCGGACCCACCCGTGTCCGCTTGAGACCTGCGGCTGCGTGGCCAGCATGGACAAGGTGACCGGCAAGCTGACGCTGTACGGCACCTTTCAGGCGCCGCATGCGATCCGCACCGTCGTGTCCCTGATTTCGGGCCTGGCCGAGCACAATATCCGGGTGATCAGCCCCGATATCGGCGGCGGTTTCGGCAACAAGGTGGGCGCTTATGCGGGTTATGTCTGTTCGGTCGTGGCCTCGATCGTCACCGGTCAGCCGGTGAAATGGGTCGAGAACCGGATGGAAAACCTGATGTCCACCGCCTTTGCCCGCGACTACTGGATGCAGGGCAAGATCGCCGCCACCAAAGACGGCAAGATCACGGGCCTGTGGTGTCATACAACCGCGGACCACGGTGGGTTCGACGCCTGCGCCGACCCGACCAAGTTCCCGGCCGGGTTCATGAACATCTGCACCGGGTCCTACGACATCCCGACCGCCTATCTGGCCGTGGACGGCGTCTACACCAACAAGGCTCCGGGGGGTGTGGCCTATCGCTGTTCCTTCCGCGTGACCGAGGCCGCCTATTTCATCGAGCGGATGATCGAGGTTCTGGCCATCAAGTTGAACATGGACGCGGCCGAGCTGCGCCGGATCAATTTCATCAAGGCCGACCAGTTCCCCTATCAGTCCGCGCTGGGATGGGAATATGACTCGGGCGATTACCACACCGCCTGGGACAAGGCGCTGGCTGCGGTTGGATACGAGGATCTGCGTGCCGAACAGGAACAGCGGGTCGAGGACTTCAAGGCCGGCAAGACGCGCAAGCTTCTGGGGATTGGTCTGACGCATTTTACCGAAATCGTCGGGGCAGGGCCTGTGAAGAACTGCGATATTCTGGGCTTGGGGATGTTCGACAGCTGCGAAATCCGCATCCACCCGACCGGGTCAGCCATCGCGCGGCTGGGGACGATCTCACAGGGCCAGGGTCACGCCACGACCTTTGCCCAGATCATCGCCAGCGAGATCGGTCTTCCAGCCGACGACATCACGCTGGAGGAAGGAGACACCGACACCGCGCCCTATGGCTTGGGCACCTATGGTTCTCGGTCCACGCCGGTTGCGGGGGCTGCAACGGCCATGGCTGCACGCAAGATCCGCGCCAAGGCGCAGATGATCGCGGCCTACCTGCTTGAGGTTCACGACGACGATGTCGAATGGGACGTGGACCGGTTCGCGGTCAAAGGCGCGCCCGAGCGGTTCAAGACGATGAAAGAGATCGCCTTTGCCGCCTACAACCAGGCCATCCCGGGGTTGGAGCCGGGTCTGGAGGCCGTCAGCTACTATGACCCGCCCAACATGACCTATCCGTTCGGCGCCTATATCTGTGTCATGGAGATCGATGTCGATACCGGCGAATGGGAAGTCCGGCAGTTCTATGCGCTGGACGATTGCGGAACCCGGATCAACCCGATGATCATCGAAGGTCAGGTTCATGGCGGTGTGACCGAGGCGCTGGCCATCGCGATGGGTCAAGAGATTGCCTATGATGAGATGGGCAACGTCAAGACCGGCACGCTGATGGACTTCTTCCTGCCAACCGCGTGGGAAACGCCCAACTATACGACCGATCACACGGTGACCCCCTCGCCGCATCATCCGATCGGCGCGAAGGGTGTCGGCGAAAGCCCGAATGTGGGTGGCGTGCCGGCGTTCTCGAATGCGGTGCACGATGCGTTCCGGCCGTTTGGCCTGGTTCAGAGCCACATGCCGCATGACCATTGGCGGATCTGGAAGATCGCCAACGGTTTGGGGATGCACGGGTAGTCGGTTTCGGACCGGCGAGGCCCGGTCCGACCGAACGGAGGGGGTGCTGACCCCCTCCGACCCCCTCGGGATATTTTGGTCAAACGAAGATTGGACCCTGGTGTGACACTGAGTGACGTTCAGAACGGTTTGGCCCAGCAGGGCTATGTTGCCGACGACCGGTTGGCGATGGCGTTGCATTTGGCCCAGACCCTAGGACGACCGCTGCTGCTGGAGGGTCCGGCCGGTGTCGGCAAGACCGAAGTGGCCAAGGCTTTGGCGGCGTGGCGCGACGCCCGTTTGATCCGCTTGCAGTGTTACGAAGGGTTGGACGCCAGTCACGCGATCTATGAGTGGAACTACCAGCGGCAGCTGCTGGCCATCCGAGCCTCCGAGGCGCGCGGCGGAACCAGCGAGGCCCAGCTGTTTTCTGATGACTATCTGCTGAAGCGGCCGTTGTTGGAGGCGATCAGCGCCGATGATCCGCCCGTTCTGCTGATCGATGAGATTGACCGGGCGGATGAAGAATTTGAGGCCTACCTGCTTGAAATCCTGTCGGACTTTCAGATCACGATCCCGGAACTGGGGACGATTTCCGCCAAAACGCGACCCATCGTCATTCTGACCGCGAACGGTACGCGCGATCTCTCGGATGCGCTGCGGCGGCGGTGTCTGTACAGCTTTTTGAACTACCCGTCCGGCGAGACCGAAATGGCCATCCTGCGGGCACGGATGCCCGAAGTCGAAGGGCTGTTGGCGCGCCAGATCATCGGAGTGGTTCAGAACCTGCGCAAGGAAGATCTGGAAAAGACACCCGGCATTGCCGAAATGCTCGACTGGGCCGCGGCCCTCTCGGGTCTTGGCGTCAACGATCTGTCCCAATCACCCGAGGCCGTACAGGCCACTCTGGTCTGTCTGCTGAAGACCGCTGCGGACTATGATGCCGTTCCACCCGAGGTGATGGATCGCCTGATCGGAAAGGTCGCGTGATGCAGGTAACACGGTTTCCATCGCGAGCGCACGGATTGGCCGACCGTATGGCGGGATTCGTGGCGCATCTGCGCGGGAACGGTTTGCGGGTCGGACCGCGTGAGACCGGAGATGCGCTGGCCGCACTGGCCTCGGTCGAGGCCACCGATGTCGGACAGGCGCGGGATGCCTTGTGTGCCCTGATGTCCGGGGATGCCGAGGATTGGCGGCGCTTTGACGATTTGTTCGATGCCTATTGGTTCAACGCGGGCAAGCAGCGGAACGGTGTCGCACAGAACACCCATGTCAAGGTCCAGTCGGCCAAGCCGATGATCTGGCAGACCGAAGATCGCGGAGATTGCGCTGACGATTCCCCCGATGCGCAGGATGCCAGCACCCCGGATTCCGGGGATGGACAGGCCCAAGGAACGGACGGGAAGCTGATCGCAACCCGGACCGACAACCTGTCACGCCGCGATCTGCGCGAGTTGATGGATGAGCAATCCCTGCGCCGGGCCGAAGCCGCGGCGCTTGCCCTGGCGCGGGCGATCCGGGATCGACGTTCGCGCAGGCGCAAACAGGCGCGGCGGGGTCCGGCGCTGGACATGCGTCGCATCCAGCGGGCGAGCCTTGCGCGCGGAGGCGAGCCTTTGGAGCTGTTTCGCCGTGCCCGACCGCCACGCCCGATGCGGATCGTCGCGCTGTGCGATGTCAGCGGGTCCATGACCGTCTATTCGCGTGTATTTCTGGCCTTTCTCAAGGGCCTTGTGGCCAGCGGAACGGATGCGGATGCCTATCTGTTTCACACGCGGTTGATGCGGGTCACCGATGCATTGCGGGACCACGACAGCTTGCGCGCCGCTGGGCGGTTGTCGCTGATGGCCGAAGGTTTTGGCGGCGGCACGGACATCTCCGGCAGTCTCGAAAGGTTTCTGGACGGATATGGTGCGCGGGCGCTGAATGGGCGCACCATCGTGCTGATCCTTTCGGATGGCTATTGCAGTTCTGACCCGCAGGCGCTGGGCGCGGCTTTGGCGAGGATCCGGCGCAAGGCGTGCCGGATCGTCTGGCTGAACCCCCTGAAAGGTTGGGAGAATTATCAGCCCGTTGCCGCCGCCATGCAGGCCGCCTTGCCCCATCTTGATGCGCACCTTCCGGCAAACACGCTCGACGCGCTGGCCGCGTTGGAGCCCGAGTTTCAAAAGTTGTGAGAGGAACCGATCATGCCTGGTTTCGACATTTTCGACACGATTGACCAGTTGCGCAGCAGCGGTGAGGCGTTCTGCGTCGCAACGGTGGTGCGGACGGCAGATGCGACTTCGGCCAAGGCGGGCGCCAAGGCGGCGATCACCCGGGACGGGCGGATTCTCGGCCATCTGGGCGGAGCCTGTGTCCAGCGGGCGGTGCGCGCCTCGGCACAGGAAGCGCTGGCCAGCGGTGCGTCGCGGATGATCCGCGTGAAACCCTCGGACAAGGTGGTGGCAATGACCGATCCGGATGGCGTTCAGACCTTCAAGAGTGGCTGCCCATCCGGCGGTACGGTCGATCTGCTGGTCGAACCCTATCAACACGCACCCCGCCTGGTGATCTTTGGCGATACCCCGATTGCCCATGCGTTGGCGGCTCATGCGGCATTGGCCGGGTTGCGCGTATTCGTTTCGTTTGAGGCCAGCGACGAAGCGGCGCAATCATGTTTCGACCCAAACGACGCGGATGCGTTGGGGGTTGAGCCCCGCGATTTTGTGGTCGTCGCCTCGCAAGGCCAGAACGACAGGGCCGCGTTGGCCTCGGCGCTGGGTACGCCGGCAAGGCGGGTGTCGATGGTGGCCAGCCAGCGCAAGGCAAAGGTGCTGTCGGCCAGGTTGGTATCGCAGGGCATGGACACCGAGAAGGTTGCGCGCCTGAAGTCGCCTGCCGGGCTGGATATCGGGGCCATTGATCCGCATGAAATCGCCTTGTCGATCCTGGCCGAGATCGTGCGCTGGCGAAATGCGGACACCGCCGAGGAGACAACTCATGATGAAAAACTTGCGTAGCTGGGTGGCGCGGCTATGGCCGCCCCGGCCCGCTCAAACCCCCGAGGATGCCGCGGAACAGGCGCTGCGCGTCTTTCCCAGATGTTGCTGAGCAGAGGAATACCCAATGGAACTGACTGACGAAATTCGCATTGCGGCCCCCCGGGACGCGGTTTATCGCGCGCTGAACGATCCCGAGGTTCTGCGTGAATGCATCCCCGGCTGCGAAGAGCTGACCCAGACCGCCCCCAACGAGCTTGAGGCCAAGGTGGTTCTGAAAATCGGTCCGGTGAAGGCGCGGTTCGCTGGCGAGGTGACGCTGGACCAGACCAACGCCCCCGACGGGTTTTCGCTGGTGGGCGAGGGCAAGGGCGGAGCCGCAGGTTTTGCCAAGGGTGGTGCGGACGTCACGCTGACCGAAGATGGTGACGAGACCGTTCTGACCTATACCGCCAAGGTTGATGTCGGGGGCAAGATCGCCCAGTTGGGCAGTCGTCTGATCGCCGGGACGGCCAAGAAGCTCTCGGGCAAGTTCTTCACCCGGTTCGGCGAGGTCGTATCCGCGCAAACCGCTGCCTGAGGCAGGCGCCCGGCGCCGTTCCGGTTGACGAATTGCGTGAGGGGGGTATGCACCTGCATAGTATTTGGCGCTGATGCAGCAGGAGACAGTGGTGCCCCCCACCTCGAAAATTGCCGAACTTGAGAATTGGCTGGTGATGAAGCCCGCTGACCTCAAGTCGATTCGTCAGCTGGTCACACGGCTGGAACATGCGCCCAAGGCTCCGGGTTCGGCCGGTCGTTTTTCTGCCGCGCAAGCGGACATCGTGACCTCGCTGGGCGCCGATTGGCAGGCGGATCTATTTGAGCCCGAGCACATGGTCAAACAGTACCGCGCATGGTTGGCTGCATTGCGAAGCCGCGGAGTTTCGCAAGCGGTGCCGATCGGGCAGGTCTTTTCCGGGCGCGTCCTCAAAGTAAGCGGGCAGAACGCCTATTGCGGCGTTTTTCTGGACTTCTTCAAAGAGACCGGCGCCATCCCGGCGTTGTGCAATGACTGCTACAAGGTGCAGATTTTGCCGCATGACCTGCGTGCAATGTTCCAGACCTATGCTCTGCTGCTGAAGCTGGATCTACCCAATGACAATGCCCGCAAATGCATGATCGAGCTGCGCGACGGGATCAAATTTCCGTACAAGGCCTATATCTATTGCGACACGGTTGATGACGTGCGCGCCTGCCTGCAGGCGTTCCGCGATCTTCAGGCCAAGCATGGCATTGAAGGAATCAGCAGCAAGATCTCGCACGGATGTTCGGAATACGGGCAGAAGTATCCAGCATTCAAATTTCCGGAAACCGATGACGCGCCCGAGTTCGTTCCCGATCCGCAATGGCCCGCTATCGAAAAGGCCTATTTCAGGTCGATCAAGCTTCTGGCACAGGCCCGGGACAGCAACACCCGTGGGCATGTGAGCCTGCGCGATGTCTTCGCCTTCTGCACATGGGTCAAATACGCCGACCTGATCGGCGACCCGACCAGCGAGGCCTACGCGGCGCTGCGCGGACCGGACCTTCCCCAGCAATTCATCAAGCGGGCGCGGTCTCAGGCAAAGATCCGTCGCCGCGAGATGGAGGACTTGCAGAAGACGGAATGAGAGCCGACCACCCGTTCGAGGGTGGATTGCGCGGTCGTCAAATCTTTTCGGGGATATGGTGCCCAGGAGAGGACTCGAACCTCCACGTCCATACGGACACTAGCACCTGAAGCTAGCGCGTCTACCAATTCCGCCACCTGGGCAGGTGTCGTGGAGGGGCGTTTAAGCCTACTCGCCGAGGGCGTCAACAGGATTCGAACGGATTATCGAAAGTTTTTTTTCGGTCACCTTCTCGCGGCGCGATCCCGTCGGTTCCGGCAGTGTTTTTTGCCTTATGCGCGGCGTTATTGCGCCTTGTTTGCCGGGCTTTGGAGCGGTAGATCGGAACAAGACCTACACAGCAGGAGCCCAACCATGTCCAAACTGGTCACGATTTACGGTGGATCGGGATTCGTCGGCCGCTATATCGCGCGACGCATGGCGAACGAAGGGTGGCGTGTACGGGTGGCGGTCCGCCGTCCGAACGAGGCAATCTTCGTCAAGACCTATGGCGTCGTGGGCCAGGTCGAGCCCATTCTGTGCAATATCCGCGACGATGCCTCGGTGGCCAGTGCGATGCATGGCGCCGATGCGGTCGTCAACTGCGTGGGCGTTCTGAACGAACTGGGCAAGAATGGATTTGGCGCCGTGCAAGCCGAAGGCGCGGGCCGCATCGCCCGTCTGGCGGCCGAGCAAGGCATTTCCCGCATGGTCCACATTTCGGCCATCGGTGCTGACGCGAATTCCGACAGCGAATACGCCCGCACCAAGGCGGCAGGTGAGGCTGCCGTGCTGACCCATATCCCCGATGCCGTGATCCTGCGACCCTCGGTGATCTTCGGGACCGAAGATCAGTTCTTCAACCGTTTCGCCGGCATGACCCGTATCTCGCCCTTCCTACCGATCTTTGGTGCCGACACCCGGTTCCAGCCGGTGTTTGTGGATGACGTGGCGCAGGCCGCGGTCAAGGGTGTGTTGGGTCAGGCCGCACCGGGCGTCTACGAATTGGGTGGGCCTGAGGCCAAGACCTTCCGTGAGCTGATGCAGCAGATGCTCGGGGTGATCCACCGCCGCCGCATCATCATCGGTCTGCCGTTCTGGGTTGGGCGGATCATGGCGGGGGTTCTGGACATGCTGAAATTCATCAGCTTCCAGCTGTTTCCGAACAACATCCTGACCCGCGACCAGTTGAAGAACCTGCGCCGTGACAATGTGGTGTCCGAAGGAGCGAAGGGTTTTGCCGATCTGGGGATCGAGCCTGCTTCGCTGGAATCGGTTCTGCCGGAATACCTGTGGAAATTCCGCCCGTCGGGTCAGTACGACGACATCCAGAACTCGGCCCGGAACCTGCGCATCTGATCAGCTGTAAGCGACAATCAGCAGGATCGTACCCAGGATCACGCGATAGATCACATATGGCGTGAAGCTGACGCTACGCAGCAGACGCATCATCAGGTTCAGCGCCAACAGGGCCGAAACAAAGGCGAACACGGCTGCAATGGCGCTGTCCTTGGCCAGCTGAGCGTTGGCCTGCCCGATCACGTCCAGCGACAGCAGCGCGCCCGAGGCGATGATTGTAGGGATCGACATCAGCATCGCGATGCGCGCGCCGTCCTCGCGGGTATACCCCAAGTACCGCGCGCCGGTGATGCAGATCCCCGACCGCGAGGTTCCGGGAATCAGCGCCAGGACCTGCCACAAACCCAGGACAAAGGCGTCCCGCAGCCCCCAATCTGCGGCCTCTTTGGTCTGGGGGCTCTTCTGGTCCATCCAATACAGCAGCAATCCGAAGCCCAGCATCGTCCACCCGATCACCGCCACGGACCGCATCGCACTGCTGAGGCCGGTCAGGTGCAGGATGGCACCAACGATAACGGTCGGGATGGTGGCCACGATCAACGCCAGGGCCAGTCGGGACTGTGGGGTGTCGATGCGCCCGCGCAAAGCACGTGGCAGGCCCGCAAGGGCCAGTTTCACGTCGCTCCAGAAATACAGAACCACCGCGCCCAATGTGCCCACATGCACCGCGACGTCGATGGCGAGGCCCTGGTCTTCCATTCCGGTGAGGCTTGGCAGCAGGATCAGGTGGCCTGATGACGAAATCGGCAGAAACTCGGTGATCCCCTGGATGATCGCCACCAGAATCAGCTGAAAAAGACTCATCTGCCCGCCCGTGTTTGCGCCCGTGTTCTTTGCATTCAAGGCGTATAAGCGCGATCAGCAAAAGGAAAGTCAGGATTTAGGTCCGAAGTGGTCCTAAAAATGAACAGAAAGTCGCCCAAAGAGATCGATCTTTCCGATTTTTTCCAATTTAGGTCAGCACAATTGACTTTTCATCCGAATTGGCTTCGCATAAAGAAATCCGACCAAGCCAATTCATGGAGTCTGACCGTGGCCAAGCAACCAATGCTGAAATTTGTGCAGATCGATCGTGACATGCCTGAAAAGCGCGCCGCAACCGATCGCAGAGCGGACTTTCATGAAATCTATGCCGAATACGCTGCCGAAAAAGCCGCCGAGCAGGCCAGCCGTTGCAGCCAATGCGGTGTGCCGTACTGTCAGTCGCACTGCCCGCTGCACAACAACATCCCCGACTGGCTGCGCCTGACCGCCACCGGACGGCTGGAAGAAGCCTATCAGACAAGCCAGGCCACCAATACCTTCCCCGAGATCTGCGGACGTATATGCCCGCAGGACCGCCTTTGCGAGGGCAACTGCGTGATCGAGCAATCGGGCCATGGCACTGTCACCATCGGTGCGGTCGAGAAATACATCACCGACACCGCGTGGGAGGAAGGCTGGGTCAAGCCTGTCGCTCCAACCGCCGAACGCCCGGAAAGCGTAGGCATCATCGGGGGTGGGCCCGGTGGTCTGGCGGCAGCAGACATGCTGCGCCGGGCCGGGATTCAGGTCACGGTCTATGACCGCTATGATCGCGCGGGCGGGCTGCTGATGTACGGTATTCCGGGCTTCAAGCTGGAAAAGGACGTGGTTCAACGCCGAAACGACCTTCTGGCCGAGGGTGGCGTCACTTTTGAACTGAACTGTGACGTCGACGCTGCCAAGTTCGCCGAAATCCACGCAAAACATGACGCCGTGATCATTGCGACGGGCGTCTACAAGTCGCGGGATCTGTCTATGCCCGGCAGCGGCCTGCCCGGTATCGAAAAGGCGATCGATTTCCTGACTGCCTCGAACCGCAAAAGCTTTGGTGACGAGGTTCCCGAGTTCGACGATGGCCGCCTGAACGCCGAGGGCAAGAAGGTGGTAGTGATCGGTGGCGGTGATACGGCGATGGATTGCGTCCGCACCTCGATCCGCCAGGGCGCGACCTCGGTCAAATGCCTGTATCGCCGCGACCGGGCGAACATGCCTGGCTCGCAGCGCGAAACACAGAACGCCGAGGAAGAGGGCGTGATCTTTGAATGGCTCAGCGCGCCCAAGGGGTTTGTCGGCGATGAGCGGGTCACCGGCGTGATGGTGCAGAAGATGCGCCTGGGCCAGCCCGATGCCACCGGCCGCCAGGCCCCCGAAGTGATCGAAGGCGCGGATTACGTCGAAGAAGCCGATCTGGTCATCAAGGCGCTGGGCTTCGAGCCCGAGGACCTGCCCACCCTGTTCGGCCAGCCCGACCTGCCGGTGACCCGCTGGGGCACCATCAAGGCCGCGTTCGAAACCGGCGAGACCGAGATGGACGGCGTCTATGCCATCGGTGACATCGTGCGCGGCGCCTCGCTGGTGGTCTGGGCGATCCGCGACGGCCGCGACTGCGCGCAAGCCATCATCGACCGGTTCAACGGCAAGGCTGCGCTCGCCGCAGAATAACCTACAGCCCAGCGACAGGAGGGACAGGATGCCCGAATTGCAAGGCCAATGCATGTGCGGTGCGGTCACCGTGACCGCGACCCCCGCACGCGACGCGCTGGGCGCCTGCCATTGCGACATGTGCCGCCGCTGGACCAGCAGCGCGCTGGTCACCTTTCCGGCGCAGCCGGGCTATGCGGCGCTGGGGCCGGTCAAGACCTTCACCTCGTCCGATTGGGCCGAACGCGCCTTCTGCGAAGAGTGCGGCTCGGCCCTGTGGTACCGGATCACCCTGCCGGGCGAGATGCACGGCCAGACACAGATCGCGGCCGGCCTGTTCGACAACGCGGCCGGCAACACGCTCAAACTTGAACTCTACATCGACAAGAAGCCCGAGGGTTACGCGTTCGCAGGTGAACGCCGCCAGATGACCGAAGCCGAGGTCATGGCCATGTACGCCCCGTCGGAAGAAGGAGACAGCCAATGACGAAATATGATGCCGATTGGGTCCGGGCCGAGGAAGCCAAGCGCAAGTGGATGGCCGAAAATGGCCTGTATTCCGAGCAGGAAGAGCATTCCTCGTGCGGGGTCGGCCTGGTGGTTTCGGTTGACGGCAAGAAAAGCCGCAAGGTGGTCGAGGCCGGGATCAATGCGCTCAAGGCGATCTGGCACCGCGGCGCGGTGGATGCCGACGGCAAGACCGGCGACGGCGCGGGCATCCATGTGCAGATCCCGGCCCCCTTCTTCTATGACCAGATCCGCCGCACCGGGCACGAGCCCAAGATGGACGAGCTGATCGCCGTGGGGCAGGTGTTCCTGCCGCGCACCGATTTCGGCGCGCAAGAGCGCTGCCGGACCATCGTGGAAACCGAAGTTCTGCGGATGGGTTACTACATCTATGGCTGGCGACACGTGCCGGTGGATGTCACCTGCTTGGGTGAAAAGGCCAACGCGACCCGGCCCGAGATCGAGCAGATCCTGATCTCGAATTCCAAGGGCGTTGACGAGGACACGTTCGAGCGCGAGCTGTACGTCATCCGCCGCCGGATCGAGAAAGCCGCCGCCGCCGCGGGGATTTCGGGTCTGTACCTGGCCTCGCTCAGCTGCCGGTCGATCATCTACAAGGGCATGATGCTGGCCGAGCAGGTCGCTGTGTTCTACCCCGACCTGATGGACGAGCGTTTCGAATCCGCCTTTGCGATCTATCACCAGCGCTATTCCACCAACACCTTCCCGCAATGGTGGCTGGCGCAGCCGTTCCGCATGCTGGCCCACAATGGCGAGATCAACACGCTGAAGGGCAACATCAACTGGATGAAAAGCCACGAGATCCGCATGGCCTCGGCGACCTTTGGTGACTATGCCGAAGACATCAAGCCGATCATTGCGGGCGGATCGTCGGATTCGGCGGCGCTGGATTCGGTGTTCGAGGTTCTGGTGCGCGCGGGCCGCTCGGCCCCGATGGCCAAGACGATGCTGGTGCCGGAAAGCTGGTCGAAACAGGCGGTGGAACTGCCGCAGTCCTGGCGCGACATGTATTCCTACTGCAACTCGGTGATGGAGCCCTGGGACGGCCCCGCCGCGCTGGCCATGACCGATGGCCGCTGGGTCTGCGCCGGGCTGGATCGCAACGGCCTGCGCCCGATGCGCTATGTCGTCACCGGCGACGGTCTGGTGATCGCCGGGTCCGAGGCGGGCATGGTCCCGATCGACGAGGCCAGCGTTAAGGAAAAAGGCGCGCTGGGTCCGGGCCAGATGCTGGCCGTCGACATGAAGAAGGGCAAGCTGTACCGCGACAAGCAGATCAAGGACAAGCTGGCCGCGGCCCTGCCGTTCGGCGAATGGGTCAGCAAGATCAACGATCTGGACGAAAAGCTGGCGAAGGTTGCCGAAAAGCCGCTGTTTACCGGTGAAGAGCTGCGCAAGCGCCAGATCGCGGCGGGCTACACGGTCGAGGAACTGGAGCAGATACTTGCCCCGATGGCCGAGGATGGCAAAGAAGCGATCGCCTCGATGGGCGACGACACGCCCTCGGCGGTTCTGTCCAAACAGTACCGGCCGCTCAGCCATTTCTTCCGCCAGAACTTCAGCCAGGTGACCAACCCGCCCATCGACAGCCTGCGCGAATACCGCGTGATGTCGCTGAAGACGCGGTTCGGCAACCTCAAGAACGTGCTGGACGAGGACAGCAGCCAGACCGAGATCGTGGTGCTGGAAAGCCCCTTTGTCGGCAACGCCCAGTGGGAAGAACTGGTGGCGAATTTCGATGCGCCGCTGGCCGAGATCGACTGCACCTTCGAACCCGGCAACGGCGCGCTGAGCGCCGCGCTGGCGCGCATCCGCGCCGAGGCGGAGGAGGCCGTGCGTTCGGGCGCGGGTCACCTGGTGCTGACCGACCAGTATTCCGGCCCCGGCAAAGTGGCGATGCCGATGATCCTGGCCACCAGCGCGGTGCATTCGCACTTGATCCGTCAGGGCCTGCGGACCTTCTGCTCGCTCAACGTGCGCTCGGCGGAATGCATCGACCCGCATTATTTCGCGGTGCTGATCGGCTGTGGCGCGACCGTGGTGAACGCCTATCTGGCCGAGGATTCGTTGGCCGACCGGATCGAACGCGGGTTGCTGGAAGGCAGCCTGACTGAAAACGTCGCGCGTTACCGCGAGGCGATCGACCAGGGCCTGCTGAAGATCATGGCCAAGATGGGCATCTCGGTGATCTCGTCGTATCGCGGCGGCCTGAATTTCGAAGCCGTGGGCCTGAGCCGCGCCATGGTGGCCGAATATTTCCCCGGCATGACCAGCCGGATTTCCGGCATCGGCGTCACCGGCATTCAGTCCAAGGCTGAAGGAATCCACGCCAAAGGCTGGGAGAGTGGCTTGGATGTTCTGCCTATCGGTGGCTTCTACAAGGCCCGCAAATCGGGTGAGACCCATGCGTGGGAAGCGACCTCGATGCACATGATGCAGATGGCCTGCAACCGCGCCTCGTACGAGCTGTGGAAGCAGTACTCGGCCAAGATGCAGGCCAACCCGCCGATCCATCTGCGCGATCTGATGGATTTCAAACCGCTGGGCAAGCCGATCCCGATCGAGGAGGTCGAGTCGATCACTTCGATCCGCAAGCGCTTTGTCACCCCGGGCATGTCGCTGGGTGCGCTCAGCCCCGAGGCGCACAAGACGCTGAACGTGGCGATGAACCGGATCGGTGCGAAATCCGACTCGGGTGAAGGTGGGGAAGATCCCGCTCACTTCGTGCCTGAGCCGAATGGCGACAACCCCTCGGCCAAGATCAAGCAGGTGGCCTCGGGCCGGTTCGGCGTGACCGCCGAATACCTCAACCAGTGCGAAGAGCTGGAAATCAAGGTGGCCCAGGGTGCCAAGCCCGGCGAGGGCGGCCAGCTGCCCGGCATGAAGGTCACCGATCTGATCGCGCGCCTGCGTCACTCGACCAAGGGCGTGACGCTGATCTCGCCGCCTCCGCACCACGACATCTACTCGATCGAGGATCTGGCGCAGCTGATCTATGACCTCAAGCAGATCAACCCGCGCGCCAAGGTGACGGTGAAACTGGTGGCGTCCTCGGGCGTGGGCACGATCGCCGCCGGGGTGGCCAAGGCCAAGGCCGACATCATCCTGATCTCGGGCCACAATGGCGGCACCGGGGCATCCCCCGCGACCAGCATCAAATATGCCGGCCTGCCGTGGGAAATGGGCCTGACCGAGGCGCATCAGGTTCTGGCGATGAACAACCTGCGCGACCGGGTAACCCTGCGGACCGATGGCGGCTTGCGCACCGGGCGCGACATCGTCATGGCGGCGATGATGGGGGCCGAGGAGTACGGCATCGGCACCGCCGCCCTGATCGCGATGGGTTGCATCATGGTGCGCCAGTGCCAGTCAAACACCTGCCCGGTGGGCGTATGTACGCAGGATGAATCCCTGCGCGCCAAGTTCACCGGCAATGCCGACAAGGTGGTGAACCTGATCACCTTCTACGCACAGGAAGTGCGCGAGATCCTGGCCAGCCTCGGCGCACGGTCGGTCGACGAAATCATCGGTCGGGCGGATCTGCTGGCGCAGGTCAGCCGCGGTTCGGCGCATCTGGACGATCTGGACCTGAATCCGCTGCTGATCACCGTCGATGGCGCGCAAAACATCGTCTATGACCGTGACAAGCCCCGCAACGCGGTGCCTGATACGCTGGACTCTGAAATCGTGCGCGACGCTGCGCGGTTCCTGAAGGATGGCGAGAAGATGCAGCTGTCTTATGCCGTGCAGAACACGCACCGGACGGTCGGCACCCGCGTGTCCAGCCACATCGTGCAGAACTTTGGCATGCGCAACACGTTCCAGCCGGACCACCTGCATGTGAAACTGCAGGGCTCGGCCGGTCAGTCGTTGGGCGCTTTCGCCGCGCCGGGGCTCAAGCTGGAAGTGTCGGGCGACGCCAACGACTATGTGGGCAAGGGCCTGTCGGGCGGTACCATCGTCGTGCGCCCGCCGCAGGTCAGCCCGTTACAGGCCGACCGGAATACGATCATCGGCAACACGGTCCTGTACGGCGCGACCGACGGGTACCTGTTCGCGGCTGGCCGTGCTGGTGAACGCTTTGCCGTGCGCAACTCGGGTGCCACCGTGGTGGTCGAGGGCTGCGGCTCGAACGGGTGTGAGTACATGACCGGCGGCGTTGCGGTGATCCTCGGTGACATCGGTGCGAACTTTGGCGCGGGGATGACGGGTGGCATGGCCTATTTGTACGACCCCGAAGGCAAGGCGCAGTTGCTGATGAACATGGAAACCCTGGTGACCTGCCCCGTAACGGTCGAGCATTGGGAGATGCAGCTGAAGTCGCTGATCGAGCGCCACGCCGCGGAGACCGGCAGCCGCAAGGCCGCCGATATCCTGCAGCACTGGGATGTCGAGCTGTCGAACTTCCTGCAGGTCTGCCCGAAGGAAATGCTGAACAAACTCAGCCACCCGCTGAGCCACGAGGCAGCGGCGGTTCCGGCCGAGTAAGACCGCCTGTGAAGCCTGCCCCGCGTGTTTGAAAAGACACGCGGGGTTTTCGTTTTCTGCCCTCCCGTTTCCGGATTTCTTGAAAAAACATTGCGTGCCGCTAGGCCTGTACACGGAAAGTTTGGAAATTTCGCCAATGCTTCCGCTTGCCGCCAATTTCGCCAGGGAGTCGTCGCATGCCCACGACCTATCTTGACCAGTTCTTTGCCATGGATCCGGCCAGCCCGCCGGCAACGGGGACCCTTCTGACGGTTGAGAAGTACAATCTGGTCGACCAGAACGACGATGGCGACATCGACAGTTCCGACAATGACTCGGTCAACGGCATTGATGTCACCCGATCCTGGCCGGGCGACACGGTGACGATCAACGTGTCCGGTGTGGGCAACGTCACCTACACGGGAATCACCTTCTATCTGGCTGATGGCAGCCGCGTGTTCACCCCGACGGACGGTCAGGTGCTGCAAGAGGGGACGCTAGTCTCGACGACTTTCGTCAATACCGAAGGTCCCTTGGTGGTTCCGGGTGAGCTTGGGCCGCCGTGTTTTTCTGCCGGAACAATGATAAAGACACCCGATGGATTGCGCCGCGTCGAGGATCTGCAGGCCGGTGACCTGGTCACGACGGTCGACAATGGTGCGCGGGCCCTGATCTGGGTCGGCAGAACCACCGTCGCGGCCGAGGGCAACGCCGCACCGATCCGCTTTGCCGAAGGGGTTTTGGGACTGGACCGTGACACTCTGTTCTCGCCCCAGCACCGGATGCTGATCGACGATTGGCGCGCGGCTTATTTCTACGGCCACCCCGAGGTTTTGGTTGCCGCACATTCCCTGGTCAACGGCACGACGGTGACGCGGGTCGAAGGTGGAGAGATCGAGTATTTCCACCTGTTGTTCGACCAACACGAGATCGTCATTGCCAACGGCGCCAAAAGCGAAAGCTACTATCCCGGCCACGCCGTTACGCGGTCTGACCGGGAAACCCAGGCCGAGCTGTTGCGACTGTTCCCGCAGTTGGCAGCGGTGGAAGATGGTGGTCCGAAAACCGCCCGTCCGGTGGTGCGCCCGCGCGAAGGGCGGCTGATCGCGTCATAATTCCGTTCCAAATACCGGTGCTGCGGCGTATAGCAGGAACATGGCGAAGAAAGCAGCGCGCAAATCCCGCGGTAAGTCCAAAAAGGCAACCCGGTCTCGGAAAACGGAAACGCTCATCGTTCGGATTCGGCGGTGGGCACTGCGTGTCGTCGGTGCCATGGCCGCGGCGTTCGTGGCGCTTGTTTTGCTTTACACCGTGGTCAACCCGCCGATCACCCATACGATCTGGTCCGAGTGGCGCCGCCTCGGCAAGGTGGACCGGGAATGGGTCGCGATCGAGGATATGTCTCCGGTCATGGCCCGATCGGTCGTTGCGGCCGAGGATGCGAATTTCTGCCTGCATTGGGGCTTTGACGTAAACGCGATCCGCGATGCGCTTGAAGATGGTGGCAACCGCGGGGCGTCGACCATTTCTCAGCAGGTGGTCAAGAATGTCTTTCTGTGGCAGGGGCGCAGTTGGGTGCGCAAGGCGCTTGAGACCTCCATGACCCCGGTCGTCGAAATCCTCTGGAGCAAGAAGCGCATACTCGAGGTGTATCTGAACGTGGCGGAGACCGGTGAGGGCCTGTTCGGGATCGAGGCGGCCGCCCGCAAGAATTTTGGAGTCAGTTCCGCCCAACTCAGCCCGGTGCAGGCGGCGCGGCTGGCGGCAATCCTTCCGTCACCGCGAAACCGTTCGGTCACGGACCCGTCGGTTTACACCCGCAGACGAGCCGCCGCGATCCGCGATGGAGCGGCCACCATCCGCGCAGATGGTCGCGCAGATTGCTTCGAGGATTGAAACTTCTGCCCGTCAGCGGCTATTGCTGAGCGGTACTCAATTGGTTCGAATGGATCCACATGGCGCGTTTGTTTCACGTTCCCCTGTCCCCCTTTTGTCGAAAAGTCCGCCTGTCCCTGGCGGAAAAGAAGATCGAAGTCGAATTGGTCGAGGAAAAGTACTGGGAAAAATCCCCGGACTTCTTGCGCAGAAACCCTGCGGCCAAGGTCCCGGTTCTGCGGCTGGATGGCCGGGTGATGTCAGAAAGCGCGGCGATCTGCGAATACATCGAAGAGACGCGGCCGGAACCCGCATTGATGCCAAAAACTCCGGAAGCACGGTTCGAGGTGCGCCGTCTGGTCAGTTGGTTTGATGACAAATTTCACCATGAGGTGACATCCAAGCTGCTGTACGAGCGGGTGAACAAAAAAGTGACCGGTCAGGGCTATCCCGACAGCAAGAACGTCAAGGAAGGCGCGCGGGCAATCAAGTTCCACTTGGATTACATGGCCTGGCTGCTGGATCAGCGGCGCTGGCTGGCGGGGGATCAGATGACATTGGCCGATTTTGCGGCTGCCGCGCATCTGTCGGCGTTGGACTATATTTCGGACGTGGACTGGAATCGCAGCCATGTGGTCAAGGACTGGTACGCCAAGATCAAGTCTCGCCCGGCCTTCCGGTCGATTCTGGCGGATCAGGTGCCGGGCTTCCGCCCGCCCGCCCATTACGCCGACCTGGATTTCTGATAGGTTGGGGCAGGGGGCGGTCTGCCCCCTCTTGGCCCATTGGGCCAATTCACCCCCGAGGATATTTTGGGCCAGATGAACAGCGCGACGGCATTGAAGGACAGGTTGGTGTCGCAGGCCCGGGCCGAGGGGTTCGTGTCGTGCCGGATCTGCCGACCCTGGGACGTGCCGGAAGTGCCTACGCGGTTGGCCGCCTTTCTGGCGGCCGGTTATCACGGGCAGATGGACTGGATGGCCGAGCGGGCCCATTGGCGGGGGGATCCGGCGGAGCTGTGGCCTGAGGCGCGCTCGGTCATCATGCTGGCCGAGAGTTACACGCCGGATCATGATCCGACCGAGGTTCTGGGCCGACCCGATCGCGGGGCGATCTCGGTCTATGCTCAGAACAAAGACTATCATGATCTGGTCAAAAAGAGGCTGAAGCGGCTGGCCCGGTGGCTGATTGCCGAAGCCGGGGGCGAGGTGAAGGTGTTCGTCGACACCGCGCCGGTGCCCGAGAAAGCACTGGGCCATGCGGCCGGGTTGGGCTGGCAGGGCAAACACACCAATCTGGTCAGCCGGGAGTGGGGCAATTGGGCCTTTTTAGGGTCTGTTTTCACCACTCTGGACCTGCCGACGGACCCGCCGGAAGTGGATCATTGCGGGTCGTGTCGGGCCTGTCTGGATGCCTGTCCGACGGATGCCTTTCCGGCGCCCTATCAACTGGATGCGCGGCGCTGCATTTCCTATCTGACCATCGAGCACAAGGGGCCGGTGGATCAGGAGTTGCGCGGCAAGCTGGGCAACCGGATCTATGGCTGTGATGATTGCCTGGCCGCCTGTCCGTGGAACAAGTTCGCGGTGGCGGCCAGTGACATCCGATATGCCGCGCGCCAAGACCTGATGGCGCCGCCGTTGGCGGAACTGGCCGGGTTGGACGATGCGGCGTTCCGGGCCAGATTCTCGGGTTCTCCGATCAAGCGGATCGGGCGCGACCGGTTCGTGCGAAACGTTCTGTATGCCATCGGCAATTCCGGGTCGTCGGAGTTGATTCCGGTCGCGCAGGCGTTGATCGAGGATGCCGACCCCACGGTGGCCGACGCGGCGCGCTGGGCGGTCGAACAACTGTCGTGAATGCCGCAAACAGGCTGGACGCGTCGGTTCAAACCGCTACACCCGTGACTGCGAACAGGATGGAGATCCCGATGGCGTTGGCTTTGGGCGTGGATACCGGTGGAACCTACACCGATGCGGTGCTGATCCGAGACGAGGAAGAGGTGATCGCCTCGGCCAAGTCCCTGACCACACGCGAGGATCTGGCGATCGGCGTCGGGCGGGCGATCCGGGCGGTGCTGGACCAGGCGCAGGTCGCGCCCGTTCAGATCTCGATGGCGTCGCTGTCGACGACGCTGGCCACGAACGCGCTGGTCGAGGGGCAGGGCGGGCGCGTTGCGCTGATCTATGTCGGGTTTCGGGACGGCGATCTGGACAGGCATGGGCTGCGCGATGCGCTGAAGGGTGACCCGGCGCTGGTGATCGCGGGCGGGCACAGCCATGCCGGGGCCGAGGCCGCGCCGTTGGATACAGGGGCGTTGACCGAATTTCTGGACCAGCAGTCCGGGATTTCCGGGTTCGCGGTCGCAGCCCAGTTCGCCACGCGCAACCCCGCGCACGAGCTTGAGGTCGCGCGGATCATCGCCGCAAAGACCGGCGCGCCGGTGACCTGCTCGCATCAGTTGTCGGCCAAGTTGAACGGGCCGAAACGTGCGGTGACGGCAGTGCTGAACGCACGTCTGATCGGAATGATCGACCGCCTGATCGGCCGGGCGCAGGATGTTCTGCTCGAGCTGGGCATCGACGCGCCGATGATGGTGGTGCGCGGTGATGGCGCCTTGATGAGCGCCGAGCAGGCGCGGGAGCGGCCGATCGAAACGATTCTCAGCGGTCCGGCGGCCTCGATCGTGGGGGCGCGCTGGCTGACCGGAGTTCAGGACGCACTGGTGTCGGATATCGGAGGGACGACGACCGATGTGGCTCTGATCCGCGACGGAAAGCCGGCGATCGACCCGGCGGGCGCCCGGGTTGGCGGGTTCCGCACCATGGTCGAGGCGGTGGCGATGCGCACCCATGGTCTGGGCGGTGACAGCCAGGTGCATGTGGTGACGGAGGGCCTGCGCGGCGGTGTGTTCCTGGGTCCGCGCCGGGTGCTGCCGGTGTCGCTGATCGCGGCCCAGGCGCCCGGGGTGGTCCATGCCGCGCTGGACGAGCAGTTGCGCGCGACCACGGTGGGCGAGCACGACACCCGTTTCGCCCGCCGCGTGCCCGGCATCCACGCCGAGGGTCTGGGCCCGCGCGAGGCGGGGCTGCTGGAGCGGCTGGGGGACAAGGTTCTGCCCCTGAGCGCCCTGTTGCGCACCCGGATGGAAAACGGTGCTCTGACCCGGCTGGTGGATCGCGGGATCGTTCAGGTTTCGGGGGTGACGCCGTCGGATGCCAGCCACGTTCTGGGGCGCCTGTCCGATTGGGATGCCGATGCCGCGCGCAAGGCGCTGGAGTTGATTGCGCGCCGTCGTGTGGGGTCGGGCGACCGGCTGGCGGGCTCGGCCGATGAACTGGCCGGGATGATCGTGGATCAGTTGACCGAGCAGACCGTTTTAACCTTGTTAGAGACTGCTTTTGCGGAAGAGGCCGAGGCGTTCGGCCTGCCGCCCGAGGATCTGGCGCGCCATGTGCTGACGCGGCGGGGCTTGCGCGGGCATCGCGGTCTGCTGGCGTTGGACACGAGGCTGAACGTGGATGTGGTCGGGCTGGGAGCCTCGGCGCCGAGCTATTACCCGGCGGTCGGCGAGCGGCTGCGCTGCAACATGGTGCTGCCCGACCATGCCGGGGTGGCCAACGCGATCGGGGCCGTCGTGGGGCGGCTGACCATGCGGCGGGCGGGCACGGTGACCGCCCCGTCCGAAGGCCGGTACCGCGTGCATCTGAACGACGGGCCGCAGGATTTCCCCGAACCCGAACCCGCGTTGGACCTGCTGGAGGCCGAACTGCGGCGCGAGACCGAAAGCGCCGTGCGCGAAGCCGGGGCCGAGGATATCCGCGTGATCGTCAACCGTGACATCCGCACCGCCCGGATCGAAGGCAAGGATGTCTTCGTCGAGGCGATGCTGACCGTCGAAGCCAGCGGCCGCCCGCGGGTGGCCGCTGGCTGACCTTTATTCGGCGGCGCTGCTGCGTTTGGGCAGAACCCAGTCCGGGCGCGGGAAGTGGCAGGTATAGCCGTTGGGGATACGCTGAAGGTAGTCCTGATGCTCGGGCTCGGCCTCCCAGAAATCGCCCACGGGTTCGACCTCGGTCACGACCTTGCCGGGCCACAGCCCGCTGGCATCCACATCGGCGATCGTGTCCAGCGCGATCTGTTTCTGCGTCTCGTCGCAGTAATAGATGGCCGAGCGATAGCTCATTCCGATGTCATTGCCCTGACGGTTCACGGTGGTCGGGTCGTGGATCTGGAAGAAGAACTCGAGCAGATCGCGATAGGTGATCTGCGCGGGGTCGAACCAGATCTCGATCCCTTCGGCATGGGTGCCGTGGTTGCGATAAGTCGCGTTGGGCACGTCGCCGCCGGTATATCCGACGCGGGTGCGCAGAACGCCGGGCAGCTTGCGGATCAGGTCCTGCATGCCCCAGAAGCAGCCTCCGGCCAGAACGGCGCGTTGTTCGGTCATTTCGGGTCCTCCACTTGATCGAGGTATTCGCCATAGCCCTCGGCCTCCATGTCGTCACGATGGACGAACCGCAGCGCGGCGGAGTTGATGCAGTAACGTAGCCCACCCTGATCCAGCGGACCATCGGGAAACACATGGCCCAGGTGGCTGTCGCCGTGTTTCGAGCGGACCTCGGTCCGGATCATGCCCAGCGAGCGGTCCTCCAGCTCGGTGACGTGGTCATGCACGATGGGTTTGGTGAAGCTGGGCCAGCCGCAGCCCGATTCGTATTTGTGGGTCGAGGCGAATAGCGGCTCGCCCGATACGATATCCACGTAGATGCCGGGTTCCTTGTTGTTCAGGTGTTTTCCGGTGCCGGGGCGTTCGGTCCCGTTGCGCTGGGTAACGTGGAATTCCTCGGGCGACAGGGCCGCGACAACCGATGGATCTTTGGTATATTTGGGCATGGGTCCTCCGGCATTGCATACGTTGCCGAGATATTTGGGGTGCGCCGCGACAAAAGCAAAGCCCTGTTTCACCCGGCTCGCGCGATCGTGCGGGTGATCTGCCGCCGTAGTTCGAGCGTATCAATATCAAAGAGGAGGTCACGCCATGTTCAGAATGTTGCTGTTGTCTGCCTTGTTGTTGATCGGTCGAACGGTGCAGGCCGCGCCCGTGTCCGGAGAGTTCCCTTCGATCGATGGCGGCACGCTGTCGCTGTCGGACTGGCGCGGCCAGCCGGTTCTGGTGGTCAACACGGCCTCGCAATGCGGGTTTACCGGGCAGTATTCCGGGCTGCAAAAGCTGCAGGACACCTATGGACCCGAAGGTTTGGTGGTTCTGGCGGTCCCGTCGGATTCCTTCAATCAGGAATTGGAAACCGCCAGTGAGGTCAAGGAGTTCTGTGAGTTGAACTATGACCTGACCCTGCCCATGACCGACATCACCCCCGTGACCGGCCCGCAGGCCCACCCGTTCTACAAGGCGGTCGCGGCCGAAACCGGGTTTGTGCCGGGCTGGAATTTCAACAAGATCCTGCTGAGCCCCGATGGCGAGGTCGTGGCGACCTTTGGGTCGACGACCCGGCCGGACTCTCTCAAGCTGCGCAGTCAGGTCGAGGCGCTGCTGCGCTGAACTGGCTGGCGTGACAACTGCACGGCCAGAATGCCCAGCGTGATAACCGCAACACCAACGGCGTCCATTGCGCCCAACCGTTCACCCAGCAGAATCGCGGCGATCGTGACCCCGAACACCGGGTTGAGGAAATGGAAGGTGGCCGCGCGGATCGGCCCGATCCGGTTGAGCAGCAGGAACCAGATCAGCGTGGCCAACAGGCCGGGGAACAGGGTCGTGTAGGTGAAGGCCAGCGCCAGCGGCCAGGTTGGACGGACATAGATCGTCTCGAACAACGGGGCGGCGACGAACAGAACCGCCGAGCCGACGAACATCTGCAAACCGACGACCATCATGAAATTCCCGCCCGAGGTCGCCCCTCGCACGGCCAGCGTGGCGAAGGTCAGCGCCAGCGCGCCCAGCCCGCAGAGGGCAACGCCAAACAGGTCGATCCCTGCGCCGATCCGGCTGCTCATGATCAGGGCCACGCCAGCGAACCCGGCCAGCAGACCCAGAACACCCAGCGGACGCAACCGTTCCCCGAACAGCAGCCAACCGGCCAGCGCCACCAAGAGTGGCATTGTCGAGGCGATGATCGCCGCTACCGAGGCTTCGACCGTTTGCATTGCATAGAAATTCAGACCCAAATACAGGGCATTCTGGCAGATTCCGAACAGGATGGTCGCGTACCATTGCGACCGCGTCAGGCGCCAACTCTGGCCCATGGCCGCGGCGATGGCGACACCCAGGAGGCCGGAAATCAGGAAGCGAACCGCCAGTGAAAACAGCGGCGAGGCATCCGCGACGATGATCCGCGCCGATGTAAAGGCCGACGACCAGATGAAGGCAAAGGCCAGCCCCATGGCGATGGCGCGCAGATCCATGACCGCTCCTGTTTGAATGTGCGGCGACTGTTTCCGATTTTCTCTCGGGCCACAAGCGCCCGAGCGTCAAAAAAGACACATGGAGCGCGCAAGTTTTCCGTGGGTGCCGGTTTTATTGATTGACTAGCCAATTAAAGATATCCGCTCGGTGATCTGACATCTAAAGGGAGGTTTGTCGGTGCTATTGGAATACATCCTGTCATTCGGGGTCCTGCTTGCTCTTGGGCTGGTAGCGTTCTTCGTCGTGAAATGGTGGAACCTGCGGTGCGTGGGCGTGACACCTGTACATCTGTTCACTTTCATCGCGATCCTGTTCACATCCGGCCTGGATGTCGGGCTGATCATGTTCCCGCTCACCGAATTCGGAGGCTATGCCGAAGATCCGGCCTATGCGTTCGCAAACCCGCTGGCGATCGAGTTCGGGTTCTGGGGTTTCCTGATCTGGGCCTTCTATTTCCTGACGGCCTTCTATTTCTGCGTCATCGAGCCCCGAGTGCAGTTCTTTGAAATCCCGGTGGTCAAGCTGATCAACAATGTGGTGATCATCGGGACCTGCGCTTTCACCGCCAGCCTGTTCCTGATCTACCTGCCCGGATACCTGCCCGAAGTTGGCGATGGCGAGTCCGTAGTGACCACGTTTTACATCATCGTGTTTGTCGTCATTCTGGCCGCAGCCTATTCTTCGACTGACCTCAAATACGTGCGGATTCTTTCTGTCGGCTCGACGTTTCTGTTTCTGGCGCTGATCCTTGGCATGTGGGCCGCGGCCGGTATGGGCGTTGCGGGTTTCGTGGAAACCAGCAGCAATATCGGGGCGTATTTCGCCAATATCCACAAGTTCATACTGCCTCTGACCGACTATCACGCCTTCTACCTGTTCTGGTGGTTTGCCTGGTCGATCATGATCGGTCAGTTCACCTCGCGCTTTGTCGGAGGGCTGACCACCTGGCAATTGCTGGCGGCGCTGCTGATCTTTCCGTCGATCCCCTTGGCGATCTGGTTCAGCGTGCTTTACTACTATCACCTGAACGGCATCAGCACCGCAGGCATCACCAACATCGCGATGGTGATCGTCGGCGTGACCTTCGTGATCAACTCACTGGACTCGCTGATCAGGCTCTATACCGACAATCTGAACATGACGGTCGAACGCTTCGGCAAGACGGCCTATGTTGCCGGAAACGTAGTGCTTCTGTTTGTGCTGACGCTTCTGTTCCAGAGCCAGTGGCTGCAGATTCAGTGGATCGGCGCCGTGGTGGTTGGCCTCTACCTCGCCTGCGTGGTCTATATCCTGATCGCCAAGCGCAAAGAGGTGATGAGCATCGACTCGATGCCCGAAGATCGGGATCTGGATTTCCACAAGGTCGAGACTGTTCACTGACCTCGGCACACGACAACACCGGGTCTGGTCCAACGGGCCCGGTAAACAAATACCAAAGAAAAAGGGCCGCGAAATCGCGGCCCTTGATCGTTTTCCCTAAGGCGCGGATCAGCTGTTGACGCTGTCCTTCAGGGCCTTGGCGATGGTCATCTTCACAACCTTGTCGGCTTCTTTGGTGAAGGTCTCACCAGTGGCCGGGTTGCGAACCTGACGCTCGGGGCGCTCGCGGCAGTAGATCTTGCCGACGCCCGGCAGGGTCACGGCGCCACCGGCCGAAACTTCGCGGGTGATCAGGCCAGTGATCGCCTCCAGCGCCGCGTTCGCGGATTTCTTGTCGGTTCCCATTTCCTCAGCGAGAGCAGCAACCAGCTGAGTCTTCGTCATAGGCTTTGCCATTTCTTGGTCTCCTTAACGTGCCCGATCTATTGGGCCTCACCGCGTAACTGTAACGGGATATTGTGGGCGAACACAACGAATAGTAGCACCGAAACCCCAAAAAATATGGGGATTTCGTTGCTTTTTTGCGTCAGAGGAAGGCCGTTTCGTCGAACGAGCGCAATTTCCGGCTGTGCAAACGTTCCAGCGGCATGCCTCGCAGGTGTTCCATCGCGCGGATTCCGATCGCCAGATGGCGGCTGACCTGGGTTGTATAGAACTCGGACGCCATGCCGGGCAACTTCAATTCTCCATGCAGGGGCTTGTCGGACACGCACAGCAAAGTGCCGTAGGGCACGCGGAAGCGATAGCCGTTTGCGGCGATCGTGGCGCTTTCCATGTCCAGCGCGATCGCGCGCGACTGGCTCAACCGTTGCACCGGGCCGGATTGGTCGCGCAGTTCCCAGTTACGGTTGTCGACCGAAGCCACCGTGCCGGTGCGCATGATCCGCTTCAGCTCATAGCCTTCCAGCTCGGTCACTTCGGCTACGGCGCGTTCCAGCGCGACCTGAACTTCGGCCAGCGGCGGGATCGGCACCCAGACGGGCAGATCGTCGTCCAGCACCTTGTCTTCGCGCAGATAGGCATGGGCCAGCACGAAATCCCCCAGAGCCTGCGTGTTGCGCAGCCCCGCACAGTGGCCGACCATCAGCCAGGCGTGTGGTCGCAGCACCGCGATGTGATCGGTGGCGGTTTTGGCGTTGGATGGGCCGACGCCGATATTGACCAGCGTGATCCCCGACCCGTCGGCGCGTTTCAGGTGATAGGTCGGCATTTGCGGAAGTTTCAGCGGCTGTTCCAGCGGCGCGTCGGGATCGGTGATCTGGACATTCCCGGTCGAGACGAAACTGGTATAGCCGCTGTTCGGGTCGGCCAGTTGCGCGCGGGCGTAGTTCTCGAATTCCGAGACATAGAACTGGTAGTTGGTGAACAGAACGTGGTTCTGGAAATGGTCCGGATCGGTGGCGGTATAGTGGGCTAGCCGGGCCAGCGAATAGTCGATGCGCTGCGCGGTGAACAAGGCCAGCGGGCCGACGCCATCCTGCGGTTCGTGCACACCGTTGACGATGTCGTCATTGGTGGTGGTCAGGTCGGGCACGTCGAACACGTCTCGCAGGGTGAACCCGGCCGCTCCCTGATGCGGCACCACCAGATCGGGGTTGCCGGCCACGGCGAAATGCACCGGCATCGGCGTGGTCGAGGGGCCGATGGTCACCGGTTGATTGTGATTCTTGATCAGCAGCGCGATCTGCTGCGTGAGGTAGGACCGGAACAGATCCGGGCGGGTCACGGTAGTGGCATGAACCCCCGGCTCGGACACGTGACCAAAGCTCAGGCGGCTGTCCACATGCGCGTAGGACGCCGTACGGATACGGATTTCCGGGTAATAGGCTCTGTACCGGACCTTGGGCGCGCCGCTTTCCATCGCCTCGGCAAAGCTTTCGCACAGAAAGGCGGTGGCCTCGTTATACAGCTCTTCCAGCCGGGCAACGGCTGCGGCGGCATCGGTGAAAATCTCGGGGTCCCGTGGGTCGGGAGTTGTTATTTTTGTCATGCGAGGGGTTCCAGAAGGTCAATTTTTTCGAATGTTCGGACATCCACCAGTCCCAGATCGGATATCCGCAGTTCGGGGATGACGACAAGGGCCAGCAGCGAGTGCTGCATATAGGCGTTGTTCAACTGACAGCCGCAGGCCTGCATCGCCTCGACCATCTTCTGCGCCTTGGCCGCGACGTCCGCGGCCGGGCTGTCGGACATCAGGCCCGCAATGGGCAGTTCGACCAGCGCCAGCTCTTCGCCATCACGGAAGATGGTGATGCCGCCACCCACTTCGGCCAGACGATTGGCGGCCAGCGCCATCTGATCGCGGTCGGTGCCGACCACGATCATGTGGTGGCTGTCATGCGCCACGGTCGAGGCCATGGCCATCCGGCCCTGATAGCCAAAGCCCGAGACGAAGGCGTTGGTGACGCCGCCCGTGGCCCGGTGTCGCTCGACCAGCGCGATCTGGCAGACATCGCCTTCGCCCTCGACCAGCCCGCCGATGATCGGCAGCTCGGCTTTCAGCGCCTGGGTGGGGGCCTGGTTCTCGACCACGCCGATCACGTTTGCACGCACGCGATTGGCGCCTTCGGGCGCGGGGATCTCGAAATCGGCGGCGGTCAGAGCATGGCCCAGATGCACCGTGTTGCGCGCCCGGTCGGGCCAGTCGTAGTGCGGGCAATCCACCGTGATCGCGCCATTCTCGGCTACCACCTGCCCGCGCGCGATGACCATCTCGATCGGCAAGTCGGTCAGGTTCGAGCTGAGGATCACGTCCGCCCGGCGGCCCGGCGTGATCGAGCCGATCTCGCGTTCCAGCCCGAAATGGGTGGCGGTGTTGATCGTGGCCATCTGCAGGGCGATCAGCGGGTCGCAGCCACAGGCGATGGCATGGCGCACGACGCGGTTCATGTGACCCTCGTTCACCAGCGTGCCCGAGTGGCAGTCATCGGTGCACAGGATGAAGTTGCGCGGGTCCAGCCCCCTTTCGGTGACGGCGGTGATCTGGCTTTCCACGTCATACCAGGCCGAGCCCAGCCGCATCATCGACCGCATCCCCTGCCGCACGCGGGCAATGGCGTCGGCCTCGCAGGTGCCTTCGTGGTCATCCGCCGGGCCGCCGGCGACATAGGCTGCAAAATCAGGCCCTAAATAAGGGGATGCATAGTGTCCGCCCACCGTCTTTCCCGCGCGCTGGGTGGCGGCGATTTCGGCCAGCATCTTGGGATCGGAGTTGATCACACCGGGAAAGTTCATCATCTCGCCCAGCCCGATGATGCCGGGCCAGGTCATCGCCTCGGCCACGTCTTCGGCGGTGATCTCGTAGCCCGTGGTTTCCAGCCCGGGCGCCGAGGGCGCGCAGGACGGCATCTGGGTGAAGATGTTGACCGGCTGCATCAGCGCCTCGTCATGCATCATCCGCACGCCGTCCAACCCCAGGACATTGGCGATTTCATGCGGGTCGGTGAACATCGACGTGGTGCCATGCGGGATCACCGCGCGGGCGAACTCGGCCGGGGTCAGCATGCCGGATTCGATGTGCATATGCGCGTCGCACAGGCCGGGGATCATGTAGCGGCCCTTGGCCTCGATGATCTGTGTGTCGGGCCCGATGCAGTGGCTGGCGTCGGGGCCGACATAGGCGATGCGACCTTCGGCGATGGCGATGGAGTGATCGGGCAGCGCCTCGCGGCTGTGCACGTTGATCCAGATCCCGCCGCGAATGACCATGTCGGCGGCTTCGCGGCCGGCGGCAACGGCGATCAGGCGGGGGGCGACGTCGGGCCAGGATGGGAAGGGTGCGTATTCCATGGCACAACTTTCCCGAATGCATCGGAAGGTGCAACCCCTGCCGTGCCACCTTCATGAAACCGTCATCCGACCGGGCGCGGGGCAGCAAATGCTTGATCCGCGCTGCGATGCGGGGTCTGGTAGGGACATGGATTACGAAACCATAGATGCGGACAGTTTCGGCCGCAGCCTACGCGGGATCGGGCTGAACCTGCTAGTGCGCGACGTTCCAGCGGAATGCGCTTTTTTGGAGACCGTTTTTGGCCTGAAATCCCATCAGGTGGCGGCGGATTTTGCGATCGTCACCTATGGCGATCAGGTGTTTCAGTTGCATTCGGACGGCACCTATCATTCCAACCCGCTGCTGGGGCTGGTTCCTGAAACGCCGCCGCGCGGTGGCGGGATCGAGATCCACCTGTACGACACCGACCCGGACGAGGCGGCGGAGCGCGCCAGGTCCGCAGGCGCGGTCGTGCTGCAGGAGCCGACCGACAAGCCCCATGGCCTGCGCGAGACCTATATCCTGTGCGAGAACGGCTATGCCTGGGTCGCCAGCCGCCCCAAGGAGGGCTGAAAGTCAGGCGTGGTTTTGATCGGCCGCGATTTCCGCCCGGATCCACTCGGCAAAGGCCACGGCACCCGGGGTCTCCTCGGCCTGGGGCGACAGCAGAAGGTAATAGGCTTCGGGCATCGGCGCGCGATGTTCAAAGGGTGCGATCAGGCGGCCTTCGTCCAGCAGGCGCTTTGCGATGGTGTCATGGGCCAGGCAAAGCCCGCCGCCGGCCATCGCGACGGACAGGCCGACCATATAGGTCGTGGCATAGGTAATCGGTGGATTGCCCCAGTTTAGATCCTGATCTTCGGCCCAGCTGGCCCAGTTCGACAGAAGATTCGAACAGTCGTACAGCGGTTGCTGCTGAAGGTTTTCCAGTGTGACCAGATAGTCGGGGGCGCAGACGGGGTAGTAGTGATCGCTGCGCAAAAGCTCGGTGCGGACCGTGTCGGCCGGGCGCAGGGAATAGCGGATTTCGACCGCCGCGCCTTCGGCCATCTCGCGCGGCTCCCACAACTCGGTGAAGATGTTCAGGTGGACATCGGGGTGCAGCGCGCGGAAGGCGGGCAGGCGGGGGGCCAGCCAGTTGACCGAGAAGGTGATGTTGCACTGCACCTGAACGGTATTTTCCTGCTGCCCGGTCACGGCCTGGGTGCCACGCACCAGCGTCCGGAACGCCTCGCGCACCACGGGCAGATAGGTGATTCCGGCCTCGGTCAGTTCCAATGCGCGGGGGCGCCGGTGAAACAGGGGCTGGCCCAGATAGCCCTCGAGCGACTTGATCTGCTGGCTGACGGCGCTTTGCGTCATGTTCAGATCGCGCGCCGCTCCGGTGAACGACAGGTGGCGGGCGGCGGCCTCGAACGTGCGCAGCCAGCCAAGCGGGGGAAGGGGAGTCCGGGGTTTCATAATCCAATCATAAGTTCAGCTAATGTCAAAACGCCAATTTTTTCGTTGGTCAAGTGCGCCCCGGCCCGGCACGGTTTTCACCAGCCACCTGTCCAAGCCGAATGGAGCCCCCGGATGACCGTCACCAGTCTGAAACCGAATATCGACCATTGGCAGGAGCGCGTGGACATGGCCGCCGCCTTCCGCTGGACCGAACGGTTGAACATGCACGAAGCGGTCGCCAATCACTTTAGCCTTGCCGTGAACGAGGATGGCACGCAGTTCCTGATGAACCCGAACCAGATGCATTTCGCGCGCATCCGTGCCTCGGACCTGCTGCTGTTGGATGCCAACGATCCCGACACGATGCGCAAGCCCGGCGCACCGGACCCCACCGCGTGGGGGCTGCATGGTTCGATTCACCGGAAATGCCCACATGCGCGTTGCGTGATGCATGTGCATTCGATTTTTGCCACCGTCCTGGCCTCCTTGGCCGACAGCAACCTGCCGCCGATCGACCAGAACACTGCAACCTTTTTCAACCGCTATGTCATTGATGACGAATTCGGCGGTTTGGCCTTTGAAAGCGAGGGTGAGCGTTGCGCGACAATGCTGCAGGACCCGAAAAAGAAGGTCATGATCATGGGCAACCACGGTGTGCTTGTGATCGGCAGCGACGCTGCAGATGCCTTTAATAGACTCTATTATTTCGAGCGCGCCGCCGAAACCTATATCCGCGCTCTTCAGACGGGCCAGCCATTGCGGGTGCTGTCAGACGAGATCGCCGAAAAGACCGCGCAGGAGCTGGACGACTATCCGGGGCAGGCCGAGGCGCATCTGCGCGAGATCAAGGCCGTTCTGGATGCCGAAGGCTCGGACTACGCCACCTAGAGGGTTTTGTCATGACCGATGCCCCGCATGATCCCGAAGCCGCCCGCTGGCACTACCGGCCGTCTGACCCTGTGGCGTTGAACCCTTTGTTCAGCTGGCCGCCCAGACCAATGGCGGTTGTGAAATGGTACAGAGGTGCGTGGTTGCAGATCACAGCGCTGACCCTGTGCATGGGGTTGGCGCTGACGGCTTATGTGCTGTTCCTGCCGCCGCTCGAAGCGATGCAGAGCTTTGCACCGGGCTGGATGTTCCGCATCTGGCTGCTGAACATGGTGCCTCAGATCCTTGTTGCAGGTGGGCTGCATTGGTGGCTCTACATGCGCAAGGGGCAGGATATGTACAAAAAGTTCGATCGCCGCGACCTGACCCGCGACAACGGAACCTTCACCTTCCGCAATCAGGTTTGGGACAACATCTGGTGGACCCTGGGCAGCGCCATGACGGTGGCGACGGTCTATCAATGGGGTATCTACTGGGCGATGGCCAACGGGTATGCGCCAACGGTCACTTGGGCCAGCGCGCCTGTTTGGTGCGTGGTCTGGATGCTGTTCATTCCGATGTGGTCGGGTCTGCATTTCTATTGGGTACACCGGCTGGAGCATCACCCGAAACTGTACAAGCATGTGCACGCCGTGCATCACCGCAACGTCAATGTTGGGCCGTGGTCCGGCATCTCGAACCATTGGTACGAGAACCTTCTGTACTTCACGACCTATTTCATCCACCTGGTCGTGCCCTCAAACCCGTTGCATCTGCTGTTTCATGTCTATTTTCAGCAGATCAGCCCGGTCCTGTCTCATTCGGGGTTCGAAAAGCTGAAAGCAGGGAACACGGATGCCGCGCGGGCCGGCGATTTCTTTCACCAGCTGCACCACCGGTATTTCGAGTGCAACTACGGCACGTCCGAGATTCCGTTCGACAAGTGGTTCGGCACATACCACGACGGATCGGCCGAGGCGACGACGCGGACGCGGGCCTACAAGAAACAGATGTATACCTAGCGGGCCCGGCTGCGCAGGGCTCGTGGACTGAGACCGAACTCGGCCCGAAAGGCGCGGGTCAGCGCGCTGGGGTCCTCATAGCCCGCGCGCAGAGCGATTTCGGCGACACTCAGGTCGGTTTCCGCGGCCAGCTTGCGCGCAAGGTTCAAACGCATCCGACGATAGACCTTGGCCGGCCCGGCCCCCAAGTCCGCCCGCATCCTGGATTCCAGCGCTTTTTGCGACCGTCCCGCGCGCCGGGCGATCTCGGGAATCGGCAGAGGGGTCTCGAGATTTTCCTGCATCAGTGCCAGCGCCTTGTTGACATGCGAACTGGCCGAGCCTGCGCCGCCGGAATGTGACCGAGCGGAGTCGCGGGTCATGAACAGCTGCGCGACTTCCAGTGCCAAAGCCTGGCCGTGATCCTGGCCGATCAGGTGCATCACCAGATCAAAGGCGGCCATGGCGCCCGAGCAGGTGATGCGGTCACCGTCGATGACATAGCGCTCGCGGCAGGTCTCGACTTCGGGGAATCGCTCGGTGAACGCGGTCAGTTCCTCCCAATGGATCGTGGCGCGGTGGCCGTTCAGCAATCCGGCCTGGGCCAGCAACCAACTGCCGGTGTCCAGCCCGGCGAGGGTGCGAAAGCGCCGCGTCGCCGCACGCAACCCCGCCTGGGTGCGCCAACCACCATGTGCTTGAAACCCGTAGGAGGGCATCACCAGCAGCATATCCCCATCCGCATCCGTAAGCGCCGCATGGGGTGCCACCTGCAACCCTGAGGACGACGTGACCGGCCTCGGATCCAGTGACAGGAATTGCCAGTCATACAGTCGCTGCCCCGACAGCGTGTTGGCCGCGCGCAGCGGCTCGACCGCATTGGCCAGGCAATGGTTCGAGAACCCGTCGAACAGAAGTACCCCGAATCGCTGCAGTGCGGCGGGTGATTTGGTCCATTTCTGCATGATTGAAGTCTAGTTCTGCATTATTGAGACCTCAAGCCGCGTCAGGATTGTCGCACGCCCAGGAATCGGAGACCCGCGATGCAATTTGGCCTGACCGACGAGCAGGAGATGATCGTCTCGACCGTCCGCAGCTTTGTGGAAAATGAGATCTATCCCCATGAAGAGCTGGTCGAACGCACCGGCGAGGTGCCGAAAGAGATCGCCGACGAGATCAAGCGCAAGACGATCGAACTCGGCTTCTACGCCTGCAACTTTCCCGAAAGCGTCGGCTGCGCGGGGCTGAACCATCTGGAATTCGCGCTGGTCGAACGCGAGTTGGGGCGCGGGTCGATGGCGTTGAACCATTTCTTCGGGCGGCCGCAGAACATCCTGATGGCCTGTCAGGGGGATCAGATCGAACGCTATCTGATGCCCGCCGTGCGTGGCGAAAAGATGGACGCGCTGGCGATGACAGAACCGGGCGCGGGTTCGGACGTGCGGGGCATGAAATGCTCGGCCGTGCGCGATGGCGGCGATTGGGTGGTGAACGGCACCAAGCATTTCATCTCGGGCGCGGAACATGCCGATTTCATCATCGTCTTCATCGCAACGGGCGAGGATCAGACGCCGAAAGGCCCCAAAAAGCGCATCACCGCCTTTCTGGTCGACCGCGCCACGCCGGGCTTCACCATCCGCGACGGCTACAAATCGGTCAGTCATCGCGGTTACAAGAACATGGTGCTGGATTTCGACGACTGCCGCCTGCCCGACGCGCAGGTGCTGGGCGAGGTCGATGGCGGGTTCGAGGTGATGAACACCTGGCTGTATGCCACCCGCATCACCGTGGCGGCCATGTGCGTGGGCCGCGCCCGCCGGGCCTTCGACTATACGCTGGACTATGCCGCCACCCGCGAACAGTTTGGCCAGAAGATCGGCAAGTTTCAGGGCGTCAGCTTTCAGATCGCCGACATGATCACCGAGATCGACGCCGCCGACCTGCTGACCCTGGCCGCCGCCGACCGGCTGGACAAGGGCCTGCCCGCCAACCGCGAGATCGCCTCGGCCAAGCTCTATGCCTCGGAAATGCTGGCGCGGGTGACCGATGCGGCGATCCAGGTGCATGGCGGGATGGGCCTGATGGATGACTATCCGCTGGAACGCTTCTGGCGCGATGCCCGGGTCGAGCGGATCTGGGACGGCACCAGCGAGATCCAGCGCCACATCATCAGCCGCGATCTTCTGCGCGCGTTGGGGGCGTGAACATGACGCCGGGCCTGAGCGGCGCGGCGGGTGCGCTCGCGCCGGGAAAGCTCGCCGCGCTGAGGCGGATGCTAGGGTTCCGCTCGCTGGCGGTGATTGGCGGGGGCGCATGGTGCGCCGAGGTCATCCGGCAGGTGCGGAAACTGGGTTTCACCGGCCCGGTCTGGCCGGTGCATCCCAAGGCCGACGAGGTGGCGGGCGAGCGCGTCTTTGCCACGATCGAGGACCTGCCCCAAGCGCCCGACGCGGCCTTTGTCGGCATCAATCGCCGCGCCACCATCGAGGCGGTCGAGGTTCTGTCCCGCATCGGCGCGGGCGGGGCTGTGTGTTTCGCCTCGGGCTTTACCGAGGCGCAGGCCGAGGACGCCGATGGGGCCGATTTGCAGGTGCAGCTTGTAACTGCAGCGGGGGACATGCCGATCCTCGGACCCAACTGTTACGGCTTCGTCAACGGGTTGGACCGGGTGGCGATCTGGCCCGACCAGCACGGGATGCGCCCGGTGGACCGGGGCGTCGCGATCCTGACGCAAAGCTCGAACATCGCCATCAACATGACCATGCAGCGCCGGGCGCTGCCACTGGCCTTCATGCTGACCTGCGGGAATCAGGCGCAAACCCATCAGGCCGAGATCGCCATGGCGCTGCTGGAGGATGACCGGATCACCGCCATCGGCGTGCATGTCGAAGGCTTTGGCGACCTGCGCAAGTGGGAGGCGCTGGCCGCCAAGGCGCATGACCGTGGCGTGCCGATCGTGGCGCTCAAGGTGGGGCGGTCGGAACACGCGCAGGCAGCGACCATTTCGCACACGGCATCGCTGGCGGGGGACGATGCCGGGGCGCAGGCGTTTCTGGACCGGCTGGGAATCGCGCGGCTGGGGGACGTGCCCGAGTTTCTGGAAACACTGAAGCTGTTGCATGTCACCGGCCCGCTGGACGGGACCGGAGTGGCGACGATCAGCTGTTCCGGTGGCGAGGCCAGCTTGGCCGCCGACATGGCCGAAGGATCCGGCCTGCACTTTCCGCCGCTGACCGCGGATCAGGTCTCGGGCCTGCGCGCGGCGCTGGGGCCGATGGTGGCGCTGGCCAATCCGCTGGACTACCACACCTATGTCTGGCGCGACGCTGACGCGATGGCACGGGCGTGGTCGGCGATGACGGGGCCGCATGTGGCGATGACGATCTCGATCGTTGACTACCCTCACACCGATGCCGCCGATTGGGACTGCGCCACCCGTGCGGCGTTGACCTGCGCAAGCGAAACCGGTCGTCCCTTTGCCGTGGCCGCGACCTTGCCGGAACTGATGCCCGAGGACGTAGCCGAGCGGCTGATGGCGGGCGGTGTCGTGCCCTTTGCCGGGCTGCGTGAGGCGCTGGCGGCGACACGCGCTGCGGCCCGCCCGCATCCCCAACCGCAGGAGCCGGTTCTGCTGCCCGCCGCCAATGCGGCCACAACCGCTCTGACCGAGGCCCAGGCCAAGGCCGAACTGGCTGCTTGCGGCGTGCCGATTCCCCGCTCGGTCGTCGCGCGGGCGGATCGGGCGGAAAAGGCGGTGGACGGTCTGAGCGGGTCCTTTGCGGTGAAAGGCGTTGGCCTGGCGCACAAATCCGAACATGGCGCGGTGCGGCTGGGCATTTCTGCACAAGATCTGCCCGAGGTCGCGAGATCAATCGGCACCGATGAGGTTCTGATCGAGGAAATGGCCCCGGCCGGGATTGTCGAGCTGTTGATCGGCGTCACCCGCGACCCGGCGCATGGCTATGTGCTGACCCTTGGGGCGGGCGGGGTTCTGACCGAGATCCTGCGCGACTCGACCTCGATCCTGATCCCGTCCACGCCGTCTGCGGTCCGCGACGCGCTGGGCAAGCTGGCCTGTGCGCCCGTGTTGAGCGGATATCGGGGCAAGCCCGGCGTGGATATCGATGCGGTCGTGCGGGTGGCCATGGCGGTGCAGAACTACGTCATTGCCAACGCGGCGGTCGTGGACGAAGTTGAAATCAACCCTCTCATCTGCGCGGCCGACGGTGTGGTCGCCGTTGATGCCCTGATCCGAAAGGCATGTTCATGAACCCAATCAAGACCTACCGCGATGGTGCAATCCTTCAGGTCACGTTGGACCGGCCCAAGGCGAATGCCATCGATCTGGCCACCAGCCGCGTCATGGGCGAGGTCTTCCGCGACTTCCGCGATGATCCCGACCTGCGCGTGGCGATTTTGACGGGCGGCGGCAAAAAATTCTTTTGCCCCGGCTGGGACCTGAAGGCCGCGGCCGAGGGCGATGCGGTGGATGGAGACTACGGGGTCGGCGGTTTCGGTGGCCTGCAGGAGTTGCGCGACATGAACAAGCCGGTGATTGCCGCCGTGAACGGCATCGCATGCGGCGGCGGGCTGGAACTGGCCCTGAGCGCCGACATGATTCTGGCCGCCGATCACGCCACCTTTGCCCTGCCGGAAATACGCTCGGGCACGGTGGCGGACGCGGCCAGCGTCAAGCTGCCTAAGCGCATTCCCTATCACATTGCGATGGAACTGCTGCTGACCGGCCGCTGGTTCGACGCCGAGGAAGCGCATCGCTGGGGCTTGGTGAACGAGATCGTCCCGGCAGACCAGTTGATGGACCGGGCATGGGACCTGGCGCGCCTGCTGGCGAGCGGCCCGCCGCTGGTCTATGCCGCGATCAAGGAGATCGTGCGCGAGGCCGAAGATTCCAAGTTTCAGGACATCATGAACCGTATCACCAAGCGCCAGCTGCGCACGGTCGATGTGCTCTATGGCTCCGAGGACAATCTGGAAGGGGCTCGCGCCTTCGCCGAGAAGCGTGACCCGGTCTGGAAGGGCCGCTGAGGCGGATCAGGATTTCTCGAACAGGGCGATCAGCGCGTTGTCGTCCTTGTTGGGGCCGGCGGCCAGATCGCCATAGATGCGGACCGGGGTCAGGGTCAGATGTTCGATCCGGCCCTCGGCCTGCAGCTTGTCGAAGGCGGTTGCGAATCCCAGCGCCTCGAAGTGATTGGCGTTGATCGACAGGGCGAATTGCGCCCCGGGCCGGGCCACCCGCAGCAGGGCGGGCAGAACCTCGGGGCCCAGATGGCCGTGGGTGAAGGTGCCCGACGACACGATGCCCGAATAGCTGTCGCGCGGAACGGGGATGCCCTCGTTCAGGTTGGCCTCGATCGCGTCGCGGTAGATGTCTTTGCGCATCGCTTCGTCCAGCATCTCGGCGCTGATGTCGGTGGCGTCGATCGGCCCCACGCCCAGATCGGCGAGAACCGCGCCGCACAGGCCGGTTCCCGCGCCCACATCCAGCACCGGACCCTGTCCCCCGGCGCCGACAAAGGCGCGGGCGGTGTGGATATGCAGCTGGTAATCCTCGCGCGCGGCGAATCCGCGATCGTAGTCTCCGGCCCATTCGGCATAGAGCCGTTTGTTGTCTGCCGGAGTTTTCAGCGCGTAAGCCGCGTGCAGGCTGGGTTTGTCATCACTCATGCCACCATGAAGGCGCAGGCGGGGATTCGAATCAAGTGCGGCCATCCGGCGCTTGCATCCCGCCCACGGCGCGCTCATCAAGGGGCCATGACTGGAACGCTTTTTTCATTCGGGCACGGCTATACTGCCCGCGCCCTGTCGCGCCGGCTGGCCCCCAAGGGTTGGGGCATCGTCGGAACCACCCGCGATGCCGCCGAGAAGGACGCCATCCGCGCCGCCGGAGCCGAACCGCTGGTCTGGCCAGGCGAGGCCCCCGATCTGGACGGGGTCACGCATCTGCTGATTTCGACCGCGCCCACGGCCAAGGGAGATCCGGTTCTGGCCGCCCTGCGGGATGAGATCGCCGCCCGCGCCGGGCAGTTCGACTGGGTCGGGTACCTGTCGACCACCGCCGTCTATGGCGACCACCAAGGGGGCTGGGTCGATGAAACCACGCCGGCGACCCCGACGGCCGAGCGCGGGCGCTGGCGGTTGCAGGCCGAGCAGGACTGGGCCGCGATCCCCGGCCTGCCGCTGCACATCTTTCGCCTTGCGGGCATCTATGGGCCGGGGCGGGGGCCGTTTTCCAAGCTGAAGAAAGGCGGGCTGCGGCGGATCATCAAGCCGGGGCAGGTGTTTTCGCGCATTCATGTCGAGGACATCGCACAGGTGCTCGAGGCGTCGATGCGCCGTCCCGATCCGGGCGCGATCTACAATGTCTGCGATGACGAACCGGTGCCGCCGCAGGACGTGATCGGCTATGCCGCGCAACTTCAGGGCCTGCCGCTGCCGCCTGCGGTGGATTTCGACACGGCCGACCTGACGCCGATGGCCCGCAGTTTCTACAACGAGAATAAGCGCGTTCGGAACGACCGGATCAAGACCGATCTGGGCGTGACGTTGAAATATCCCAACTACCGCGTGGGCCTTGATGCGCTGCACGCGGATCAGACGTTGAACGGCGACTGATCAGACCACATCCGCCAGGATCATGTCGGCGGCCTTTTCCGCGATCATGATCGTGGGGGCGTTGGTGTTGCCCGAGACCAGCGTCGGCATGACCGAGGCATCGACCACCCGCAGCCCCTGCAGCCCACGCACGCGCAGCTGCGGATCGACCACTGCCAAATCGTCCACCCCCATCTTGCAGGTGCCCACGGGGTGATAGATCGTATCGGCCCGCGCGCGGATATGGCCTTCCCAATCCGGGTCGGTCCGGGCGGTGTCGGTGCCGAACATTTCCTTGTGGCGGTATTTGGCGAGGGCCGGTGCCTCGAGGATTTCGCGCGTCATCCGCGCGCCCTTGATCATCGTGTCCAGATCGCGCGGGTCGGACAGAAAGGCCGGGTCGATCGCCGGGGCGGCAAAGGGGTCGGCGCTGTGCAGCGAAACGGTGCCGCGGCTTTCGGGGCGCAGTTTGCAGATATGGCAGCTGAACCCGTAGCCCAGGTGCAGTTTGCGCGCGTGGTCATCTACCAGCGCGATGGTGAAATGCAGTTGGATGTCGGGGCGGTCCAGATCGGGAGAGGTCTTCAGAAAGGCCGCGCCTTCCGCAAAGGGGGTGGCCGCCATCGACACACCGGTCTTGCGCCACCGCAAAAGGTGTTTGACCAGCCCCACCGTACCGGCGGCGCCGATGCCGAAATTGTCTGTGTCCTTTGTCTTGTAGGCCAGGATGAAATCCAGGTGATCTTGCAGGTTCTTGCCCACGCCCGGCAGCGCGTGGCGGACGGCGATTCCATGCGGGCTCAGGTCCTCGGGGTCGCCGATGCCCGACAGCTGCAGCAGTTGCGGCGATTTCAGCGCGCCCGAGCAGACCAGAACCTCGCGCGTGGCGGTGACGGTGAGATCGGCGCCTTTGCCGCCCTGGCGATAAATCACGCCCGTGGCGCGGTGGCCGTCAAAGGTGATCTCGCGCGCCTGCGCCCCGGTGATGACCGTCAGGTTGGGCCGGTCCATGACTGGAAACAGATAGGCTGCGGCGGCCGAGCACCGCTCGCCGTTTTTGGCGGGGTCATGGAACTGGGTGACCTGGTACAGCCCCGCGCCTTCGTTGTCGCCACGATTGAAATCGTCGGTCACCTTGTGTTGCAACTGGGCGGCGGCCTCGACGAAGGCGCGCGTGATCGGGCGTTCTTCTTTCTGGTCGGACACCTGAAGCGGGCCGTCGGCGCCATGCAGGCCATCCGCGCCGCGTTCGTTGTTCTCGGACCGTTTGAAATAGGGCAGAACGCTGTCCCAGTCCCAGCCCTCGCAGCCCAGATCGGCCCAGCCGTCATAATCCTGCCGCTGCCCGCGCACATAGAGCATTGCGTTGATCGCGCTGGACCCGCCCAGGGCCCGGCCACGCGGCTGATAGCCCGTTCGCCCGTTCAACCCCGGTTGCGGCACCGTTTCAAAGGCCCAGTTGTTGATCTTGGGTCGCCCCGGTAGCATGGCAACCACAGCGGCAGGCATCCGCACCAGAATGCTGTTGCCGCCCCCGCCCGCCTCGAGCAGGCAGACCCGCGTGCCCGGATTGGCGCTCAGACGGTTGGCCAGCACGCATCCCGCGGACCCTCCGCCGACGATGACGTAGTCGAATTGCATGGCGATCCTCCCCTGTGGCCCGCGCGGTGTCGCGCGTCACGGCCCGCAGTTTGAAGCACCGGCGGCAAAACGCAATCGGGGCGGCGGGGAACGCCGCGTCATGTGAATGGGGATCGGTTTGAAAGATCATGGCAGAGCCATAATCAATAGCTATCAAATCAATCTGAAAACAAAATTTTTTCTCATGACTGTGATTTGCTATGACTCGGTGTATTCAAGCGGACTGCGGTCCGCCCCTTTTTCACGTGCCATACGCACGGTTGCCTCGCAAACAGACAGACACCAGCCAGGATCGGAGATTGAGATGGACGGAAGCGACAACCCCAACACGGGCAAATGCCCCATCATGCACGGCGCCGGAACCCGATCGAACCGGGACTGGTGGCCCAACCAGCTGAACCTGGCGATCCTGCACCAGCACCAGCCGGCCGGGAATCCGCTGGGGGCCGATTTCAACTATGCCGACGCGTTCAAGAAGATCGACTATGACGCGTTGAAACAGGACTTGTATGACCTGATGACGGATTCGCAGGATTGGTGGCCGGCGGATTACGGCCATTATGGCGGTCTGTTCATCCGCATGGCCTGGCACAGCGCCGGCACCTACCGGACGGCTGACGGGCGGGGCGGCGCCTCGACCGGGAACCAGCGGTTCGCGCCGCTCAACAGCTGGCCGGACAACGGCAACCTCGACAAGGCCCGTCGTCTGCTGTGGCCGATCAAGCAGAAATACGGCAACCAGATTTCGTGGGCCGACCTGATGATTCTGGCCGGCAACTGCGCCATTGAATCGATGGGCGGCAAGACCTTCGGCTTTGCCGGCGGCCGGGAAGATATCTGGGCGCCCGAGGAGGACATCTATTGGGGTGCCGAGACCGAATGGCTGGCCCCGACCGAAAACCCGCACAGCCGCTACTCGGGCGAGCGCGATCTGGAAGATCCGCTGGCCGCCGTGCAGATGGGCCTGATCTATGTGAACCCCGAAGGCCCGGACGGAGAGCCGGACGTGCTGGCCTCGGGCCGTGACATTCGCGACACCTTTGCCCGGATGGCAATGAACGATGAAGAGACCGTCGCACTGGTTGCCGGTGGCCACACATTCGGCAAGGCGCATGGTGCCGGGGACCCGGCGCTGGTCGGCCCCGAACCCGAGGCCGCGCCGATCGAAGAGATGGGCTTTGGCTGGATCAACAAATTCGGCACAGGCAAGGGTGACGACACCACGACCAGCGGAATCGAGGGCGCCTGGACCGCGAACCCGATCAAGTGGGACAATGGCTATTTCGACCTTCTGTTCGGTTATGACTGGAACCTGACCAAAAGCCCTGCCGGAGCGTGGATCTGGGAGCCGGTCGGCGTCAAGGAAGAGGACATGGCACCAGCTGCGCATGATCCGTCGAAAAAGGTCAAGACGATGATGACCACCGCCGACATGGCGATGCGCATGGATCCGATCTATGGGCCGATCTCGAAGCGGTTCCACGAAAACCCCGACGAGTTCGCCGACGCCTTCGCTCGCGCTTGGTTCAAGCTGACCCATCGCGATATGGGGCCAAAGGCGCGCTACATCGGTCCCGAGGCGCCAGCAGAAGAGCTCATCTGGCAGGACAACGTGCCGGCGGTGGACCATGATCTGATCGATGCCGCGGACGTGGCCGACCTGAAAGCCCGGCTGCTGGATTGTGGCCTGTCGGTGTCGGAACTGGTCGCGACGGCATGGGCTTCAGCTTCGACCTTCCGCGGCTCGGACAAGCGCGGTGGCGCCAACGGCGCCCGCATCCGGCTAGCGCCCCAGAAAGACTGGGACGTCAACGAGCCCGAGAAACTGTCCAAGGCGCTGGATGCTCTGGCGGCGGTACAAGCCGAGTTCAATGCCGCGCAGTCCGGCAACAAGAAGGTCTCACTTGCGGATGTAATCGTGCTGGGCGGCGTTGCGGCGATCGAAAAAGCCGCCAAGGCTGCCGGGCATGACATCGATGTTCCCTTTGTGCCCGGCCGTACGGATGCCACACAGGACCAGACCGATGCCGAGTCCTTCGCCCCGCTTGAACCAATCGCGGATGGGTTCCGGAATTACCAGCGCAAGGAGTACAGCGTGTCTCCTGAAGAGTTGCTGGTGGACAAGGCGCAACTGTTGACCCTGTCGGCACCCGAGATGACCGTCCTGGTCGGCGGTATGCGCGTTCTGGGTGCGAATTTCGGTGGCACGGCGCATGGCGTCCTGACAGACCGGGTCGGGGTTCTGAGCAATGACTTCTTTGTCAATCTGCTGGACATGCGCACCGAATGGAAGCCGGCGGCAGACGCTAAAGGAGTGTATGAAGGCCGGGATCGGGCTTCGGGTGAGGTGAAGTGGACCGGAACCCGCGTTGACCTGGTATTCGGTTCCAATTCACAACTCCGGGCTCTGGCCGAGGTTTACGGCCAGAAAGATGCCGACGCCAAATTTGTCGGTGACTTCGTATCGGCGTGGACCAAGGTGATGAACGCGGACCGCTTCGACCTGACTTGAGGGCGGAACAGCTCCCATGATCAGCGCCGCCAGGGGAAACCGTGGCGGCGTTTGTCGTGCCCGAGTCCTGGTCTTGCCAAGACGCGCGGCGACGATTCCATCCGCACCGCGTAGAGGGACCCTGAAAAATGGACGGCGCATACCGCAATAATGGGGAATACCGTGGGATTTATTAAGCTAACCTATTGTTTTTATTAACACCGCAAAGATTCCGCCGAGAATTGCGAAGTTTTTTCGAAATGGGGGTTGCAGGTCCCGGACCTAATCCGTAAATACCCCTTCACCGGCGCTGCTGAGGCGGTGTTGGTTGGTCGGAAGGACGGCCTGACGGACTGGAAAGACGGTTGAGACGCCTGGGAGAGACCGG
>NZ_JBQFQL010000006.1:0-94226 GCF_056536865.1 Ruegeria sp. CI8 | reverse complement strand
GGTTGCGGCAGGTGGTTTTCCAAAGCGAAGCCAGCCGAAAGCAACTCGGTGAGAAACAAAAGAAGGCCGTCCCAAACCGGGGCGGCCTTTTTCGTTATGTCCACAAAACATTGGTTGCGCACATCCTGGTGTTGCACGCGAATACGCCAAGCTTGCGTTGAGCCGCGCCCCTCGACACAATTGCAGTCAGAATTGTCCAGAAGGGGAGGATGGTGGGATGACCAAGCATGTTGAAATCGGCCGGACTGGGGTCAGGTTGCCGCAAATAGGGTTCGGCTCAACAGGGCTGGGAAGCATTCCACAGATATATGGATACGAAGTAGACGAAAGCCGTGCACTGGATACCATCAGGGCAATTCTACAGCGTCCGGATGGCTTCATTGATACGGCGCGCGGATATGCCTTGGGCCGAAGCGAAGAACGTATCGGGCAAGTCATTCGCGAGCTGGGCGGGTGGCCCGAGGGCCGGGTTCTGTCCACGAAACTGGACCGGGATATGGAGAGCAACAGGTTTGATGCGACACAAGCGCGAAGGTCGCTTGAAGCAAGCCTTGAAGCCCTTGGCGTCGACCAGGTGGATATTCTTCACCTTCATGACCCTGAATACGCCGCAGATCTTTCCGAAGTGACCGGCACGGGCGGCGCGCTTGATGAGCTGTTTCGGATGAAGGAAGAAGGCCTGGCCAAAGCTGTGGGGCTTGCCGGTGGTCGAATTGACGTCCTGATGCCTATGCTACGCGATCGTGAGTTCGACGTCCTTCTGACGCACAACAGGCATACAGTCGTCAACATGAATTCCGCGCCGTTGATTGAACTTGCGCGTTCCAAGGGAGTGACCGTTCTGAATGCGGCGCCTTATTCCGGAGGAATATTGGCCAAGGGAAGTTCTGCTCATCATTTCTACGTCTATCAGCCTGCAACCGAAGCTGTTCTGGGCCCGGTTCGTGCTGTCGAGAGTATCTGTTCCCGCTACGATGTCCCGTTGGGGGCGCTAGCGTTGCAATTCTCGGTCAAAAACGCAGATATAGCTTCGACAATCTGCGGCGCGACATGGCCGCAGCACGTGGACCAGACATTCGAATGGGCCGACTGGTCTATCCCGGATGCGGTCTGGACAGAGCTGGCGGAATTGGGGCAATCCCAAAACGATCCTGAAGCCGGGTAGGGTCTTCAAGATTCAGCGCGGCGGCCTATCACTTGTTGGACAATCCGCATTTGGGGCTTGGTGGCATTTCCCCCTTGCCAAACAGCGCCAACCCCACTAAACCGCGCGAGTTCTCGGTGAGAACGTGAAGGCGGGGTGATTCCCGCCTTTTGGGTTCGATGAGGGTTGGCGATGAGCGCCCGTCCTCCTCTCAACTCCAACGCCTGAAAAAAGGCTGTTAATATGCAAAGCCAAAACATCCGTATTCGGCTGAAGGCATTTGACTATCGCGTCCTGGATGCCAGCACGCAAGAGATCGTCAACACTGCAAAGCGGACCGGCGCGAATGTGCGCGGCCCGATCCCGCTGCCGAACAAGATCGAGAAGTTCACGGTTCTCCGTGGCCCTCACGTTGACAAGAAATCCCGCGATCAGTTCGAGATCCGTACGCACAAGCGTCTCTTGGACATCGTAGATCCGACCCCCCAGACCGTGGACGCGCTGATGAAGCTCGACCTGGCCGCTGGTGTGGACGTCGAGATCAAGCTGCAGTCGTAAGATCGGAGGGTATTGATGATGCGCTCTGGTATTATCGCAAAAAAAGTCGGCATGACCCGCCTGTTCATGGAAGACGGCAAGCAGATCCCTGTAACCGTTCTTCACCTGGACAACCTGCAGGTTGTTGCACAGCGTACCGCTGACAAAGACGGCTACACCGCCGTTCAGCTGGGCGCCGGTGCCGCCAAGGCAAAACGCACCTCGAAGGCCATGCGCGGCCACTTCGCCGCCGCCAAGGTCGAGCCCAAGCGCAAGCTGGCCGAGTTCCGCGTGTCGGAAGACGCGCTGATCGAAGTGGGCGCCGAGATCTCGGCAGATCACTTCCTGGCTGGTCAGAAAGTTGACGTTTCGGGCACCTCGATCGGTAAAGGCTTTGCCGGTGCAATGAAGCGCCACAACTTCGGTGGTCTGCGCGCCTCGCACGGTGTTTCGATCAGCCACCGTTCGCACGGTTCGACCGGTCAGTGTCAGGACCCGGGCAAGGTGTTCAAAGGCAAGAAGATGGCCGGTCACATGGGTGCTGCCCGTGTTACCACCCAGAACCTCGAGGTTGTCAAAACCGACGCCGACCGTGGTCTGGTCTTCATCAAAGGCGCCGTTCCCGGACCGAAATCGGGCTGGGTTACCGTCAAGGACGCCGTCAAGAAGAAAGCACCGGAAGGCCTGCCTTTCCCGGCTGCTGTGAAATCGGCTGTAACCGAAGCACCTGCGGAAGAAGCACCCGCGGAAGGTGGTGAAGCATGAAACTTGATGTAATCAAACTGGACGGCAAGAAGGCCGGCAACATCGAGCTGGATGCGGACCTGTTCGGTCTGGAGCCGCGCGCGGACATCCTGCACCGTGTGGTCCGTTGGCAGCGCAACAACGCGCAGGCCGGCACCCACAAGGTGAAGACCCGCTCGGAAACCAGCTACTCGACCAAGAAGATCTATCGCCAGAAGGGTACCGGTGGCGCACGTCACGGTGACCGCAACGCGCCGATCTTCCGCAAAGGTGGCATCTACAAGGGTCCGACCCCGCGTTCGCACGGCCACGACCTGCCGAAGAAGTTCCGCAAGCTGGGCCTGCGCCACGCACTGTCGGCCAAGGCCAAAGCTGGTGAGCTAGTCGTGATCGAAAGCGCCGAAGCCGAAGGCAAGACCGCCGCACTGGCCAAACAGGTTGCAAACCTGGGCTGGAAGCGCGCTCTGGTCATCGACGGCGCCACCGTGAACGAAGGGTTCGCCCGCGCAGCCCGCAACATCGAAGGTCTGGATATCCTGCCGTCGATGGGCGCAAACGTCTATGACATCCTCAAGCGTGACACCCTGGTGCTCACCAAGGCGGGTGTCGAAGCACTGGAGGCTCGACTGAAATGAGCGCGAAGGCAGAACACTACGACGTGATCCGCAAGCCGATCATCACCGAGAAAACGACCATGGCCTCTGAGAACGGCGCGGTTGTCTTTGAAGTGGCGATCGACAGCAACAAGCCGCAGATCAAAGAGGCCGTCGAGGCGCTGTTTGGTGTGAAGGTCAAAGCGGTGAACACCACCGTGACCAAAGGCAAGGTCAAGCGGTTCCGCGGCCAGCTGGGCAAGCGGAAAGACGTCAAGAAGGCCTATGTGACCCTGGAAGAGGGCAACACCATCGACGTGACCACCGGTCTCTGATCGGACCCGTCTTTGGAAAGAGATAAAGGCCCCCGCGAAAGCGGGGGTTTTTTGTTTCCGCATGCTCTTCACTGGGGCTGTGCCGATATGAATGCTAAGTTAGCGCGACCAGAGCTGCCTACTGACGCGGCTTGATTTTTCTGACAAAATTGGGATTATCTGGTCTCATTGACCATATTGTGTTTTTGAGGTGGGTGTATTGAGTCTCGACGAAGTTTTTGGCGTAGTACTGACGGCAGTGGCTCGTGATCGATCTGAATTGGGAGACCAACAAGTCCCATGTGCACCTGAAGAGTTGAATTCAAGGCCGGAATCCCTAGTTAAGCTGGATGAAAGAAGTGTGCCGGCACTCAAGACTTTGATGTCTCAAGAGGTCACTTGCCTATCCTTGGTCAATTGTGTCTACGCACAGACCCCTATTCTTTGGGCGGTCGATCGCAATGGCGATATTTGGCTCGCGCTAGAAGAAATTGTCACTAAACACTCACGCCGTTATTTGAGGCCGAGAATTCGCGGGCTAAATCCTGGAAAGGACGAAACAAGGCTTGGACATCCTTCTTTGGTGGAAGGAGAGGGGCGAATCGGTGGTGAGCTGGTATATGATTTGGGTTGGGGAATACTACGTCCTGGTTGGAAACTGACGAACTCATCAGGGCGCTTTGGTGCAGGTTTAACACGAAAGTCAACTCATCTTGAGAATGTGCGTGATAGATTCAGCGATTATGGGATAGATGTAGAGCCCATATTTTTGAGGTAGGAAGGGTGAAGGCCATGAAGAGCGAAACGCGGCAAGTTTCAGACTTTTCGTTGACACTACCATCTCAGGTATTAGTGCTAAAGCGGGCTGTCGAGAAAGATACTAAAGCAGCTGATTTAGTTAAGAGAATGGCACTAAAGCACTTTATTGAGAACTATAAGGACATTGATTTTAACGAGCTACGAAACTCTGCGTTTCTTGATGAAATAGCGAGTTGGTTGTCTAAGCTGCACTTCATAGGTGTGGCTGACGAAACCCCAGACGGTTTTGAATTTGAGGTAGTAATCAACAGTCGGCGTTTTAAAGTTAGCTCAACAAGAACGAAGGTAGAGCTAACTTCGGCTAATGATTTGGCTACTGGAAGTATTAACTATGTTTATGAGGGAAGCTGGCCTCATGCCAATAAGGCTACAAATGCACTGCCAGAAGAATTCGAATTGGGTGCTTCAGACATAGCTTACTTGAAAGTATGAGATACAACTTGACCTGAGTAGCTGACTAACGTAACCAGCGGCTGCTTAGCGGCCTCGGATTCGTTCCGGGGCCTCTGATATTTGCAACCGGGGACCTTCGGGGCCCTATAACTTGGGCACCTACGGGGGCCTCTCACATAGCGGGGATTGATCCTCGCGCTTGCTAAACGGAAGACAGAAAGCATGGCACTCAAGTCGTACAAACCGACGACGCCGGGCCAGCGCGGGCTGGTGCTGATCGACCGTTCGGAGCTTTGGAAAGGACGTCCGGTCAAGTCTCTCACCGAGGGTTTGACCAAATCGGGCGGCCGGAACAACACCGGACGGATCACTTCACGCCGCCGTGGCGGTGGCGCAAAGCGTCTCTACCGGATCGTTGACTTCAAACGGAACAAACTGGATGTGGCGGCAACCGTCGAGCGGATCGAATACGACCCGAACCGGACCGCATTCATCGCACTGATCAAATATGACGATGGCGAGCAGGCCTATATCCTGGCGCCGCAGCGTCTGGCGGTTGGCGACAAGGTCATCGCTTCGGCCAAGGCCGACATCAAGCCCGGCAACGCAATGCCGTTCTCGGGCATGCCGATCGGTACCATCGTGCACAACATCGAGATGAAGCCCGGCAAGGGCGGTCAGATCGCACGTGCAGCGGGCACCTACGCCCAGTTCGTCGGCCGTGATGGTGGCTATGCCCAGATCCGTCTGAGCTCGGGCGAGCTGCGCATGGTGCGCCAGGAATGCATGGCCACCGTCGGTGCCGTGTCGAACCCCGACAACAGCAACCAGAACCTCGGCAAAGCCGGTCGTATGCGCCACAAGGGCGTGCGTCCGTCGGTCCGTGGTGTTGCCATGAACCCGATCGATCACCCCCACGGTGGTGGTGAAGGCCGGACCTCGGGTGGCCGTACGCCGGTTACGCCTTGGGGTAAGGACACCAAGGGTAAGCGTACCCGCAACAAGAACAAAGCGTCCCAGAAGCTGATCATCCGCTCGCGGCACGCCAAGAAGAAAGGGCGTTAAGACATGTCTCGCTCTGTTTGGAAGGGTCCTTTCGTCGACGCTTACGTGCTGAAAAAAGCCGAAGCTGCGCGCGAGTCGGGCCGCAACGAAGTCATCAAGATCTGGTCGCGTCGTTCCACCATTCTGCCCCAGTTCGTGGGTCTGACCTTTGGTGTGTACAACGGCCAGAAGCATATCCCGGTAAACGTCTCGGAAGACATGATCGGTCAGAAGTTCGGTGAGTACTCGCCGACCCGGACCTATTATGGCCATGCCGCAGACAAAAAAGCGAAGCGGAAGTAAGTCATGGGCAAGGAAAAGAACCCCCGCCGCGTGGCTGAAAACGAAGCAATGGCAAAAACCCGTATGCTTCGCACCAGCCCGCAGAAACTGAACCTGGTTGCGCAAATGATCCGCGGCAAGAAAGTCGAGAAGGCTCTGACCGACCTGACTTTCTCGAACAAGCGTGTCGCGCAGGACGTAAAAAAGTGCCTGCAGTCCGCAATCGCGAACGCCGAAAACAACCACAACCTGGACGTGGACGAGCTGATCGTCGCCGAAGCATGGGTTGGTAAGAACCTGGTCATGAAGCGCGGCCGTCCGCGTGCCCGTGGCCGTTTCGGCAAGATCATGAAGCCGTTCTCGGAGATCACCATCAAGGTGCGTCAAGTTGAGGAGCAAGCCTAATGGGACATAAAGTCAATCCGATCGGCATGCGCCTTCAGGTCAACCGTACCTGGGACAGCCGTTGGTACGCAGATACCAAGGACTACGGTGATCTTCTGCTGGAAGACCTCAAGATCCGTGAGTTCATCAAGAAAGAGTGCAAGCAAGCCGGCATCGCCCGTGTGATCATCGAACGTCCGCACAAGAAGTGCCGCGTCACGATCCACACCGCGCGTCCCGGTGTCATCATCGGCAAGAAAGGCGCGGACATCGAAGTTCTGCGCAAGAAGATCGCGCAGATGACCGACAGCGAACTGCACCTGAACATCGTCGAAGTGCGCAAGCCGGAACTCGACGCGCAGCTGGTTGCCGAGTCGATCGCTCAGCAGCTGGAGCGCCGCGTTTCGTTCCGCCGCGCGATGAAGCGGTCGGTTCAGAATGCCATGCGCATGGGCGCCCTGGGTATCCGGGTGAACGTCGCTGGTCGTCTGGGCGGCGCCGAAATCGCACGGACCGAATGGTACCGCGAAGGCCGCGTGCCTCTGCACACCCTGCGTGCCGACATCGATTACGCACATGCCGAAGCGATGACCCCCTACGGGATCATCGGGATCAAGGTCTGGATCTTCAAAGGTGAGATCATGGAGCACGATCCGCAGGCACGTGACCGTAAAGCACAGGAACTCCAGGACGGCCCTGCACCTCGTGGTGCTGGTGGCGGTCGTCGCTAAGGAGGGAAAGATATGCTTCAACCAAAGCGTACAAAATTCCGCAAGATGCACAAAGGCCGGATCAAGGGCGAAGCCAAAGGCGGCTCTGATCTGAACTTTGGCACCTACGGTCTGAAGGCCCTGCAGCCCGAGCGCGTCACTGCACGCCAGATCGAAGCTGCGCGTCGTGCCATGACCCGTCACATGAAGCGTCAAGGTCGCGTCTGGATCCGGATCTTCCCGGATACTCCGGTGACCTCGAAGCCTACCGAAGTCCGTATGGGTAAAGGTAAAGGCTCGGTCGACTATTGGGCAGCCAAAGTGAAGCCCGGTCGCGTGATGTTCGAGATCGACGGCGTCAACGATGAAATCGCGCGCGAGGCTTTGCGCCTGGCTGCGATGAAGCTGCCGATCAAGACCCGTGTGGTGGTCCGCGAGGACTGGTAAACCGGTCTTGCCAAGACTTCAGAAAACCCCGCCGAACCGGCGGGGTTTTTTGTTTTTCGGATGGTTTGGGTTAGGCTCAGCTTCAGCTTTTGATACTTCGGAAAAGCCTAGAACAAGGGGGCCTCAAATGGTTTCGACGTCAGAGATTGAAAAGATTGACGACGGCTTCTTTGCCGCACTGAACGCAATGTTCGAGGGTGACGTTGCACCGATGGAGGCGCTGTGGTCGCATGCGGACGATGTCATCTATATGGGCCCGTCACCCGATCTGTTCCACGTTGGGTGGAAAGTCACGGATCAGGATTGGATCGCGCAGGGTCGGGCGCATCTGGGCGGGTCGATCAAAGTGCTGAACCGGCATGTTGTGCTTGGGGATACGCTTGCCACTGTGCATCACGTCGCCGAGGCGTCGGGGCAGGGCGATGGGTCCGGTATCCGGATGCGCGGCACGAATGTCTATCGCCATGAAGGTGGAGCGTGGAAGCTGATCGCGCATCACAGCGACCCGTTGCCCTATATTGACTTGTGACAGCTGCGGCAGTTTTCAAAATTCGAAGAAAGTTCCTCTATCGCGCCTTGGCGTCGAATGGGGTAATGGACGCCCATGGCACAGATTGAATCACTCTTCGTTACCCGTCTCTACCGCGCCGCTCTGTCTGAGTTCGAACCAAGGATCGATCCGGAGGAGTTGGAGAACTCGTGTCTTGTCATCGCTGAGGATGACGAGGCCGGGCAGGAGTGGTGCGAAAAGAACGGCTATCCGGGTTACACCAGCTATGCCTCGTTGACTGATCTGCCCTGGCGGTTCCCTATCTTTCAGGACTTGGTGAAGACTTTGGATCAGCACGTGGCTGCATTCGCAAAAGACCTTGAGTTTGATCTGGATGACCGGGAATTGAAGCTGGAGGATCTTTGGATCAACATCCTGCCCGAGGGTGGAATGCACGCCAGCCACATCCATCCGCACAGTGTGATTTCTGGAACGACCTATGTGTCAATGCCGGAAGGCGCCAGCGCGCTGAAGCTGGAAGACCCCCGCTCGGGCCGCATGATGGCCGCGCCGGTGCGTCGCAAGGGCGCCCGACGCGAATTGCAGCCCTTCATTTATATGAAGCCGAAGGTCGGCGACGTCCTGCTGTGGGAAAGCTGGCTGCGCCACGAGGTGCCGATGAACATGGCCGAGGATGAGAGGATTTCGGTGAGTTTCAACTACAAGTGGGAGTGAGCCTTGAAGGGCGAACTCAACTGCCCGCATTGTGCCGGTTTGATCTGCGCCGATAGGCGACGACGGTCGTCGTCCTGCGAACCGAAATCGATGCGTGACCGAAAGCCCCATTCCGCAGTCGTTCTCTGGCGCCGGTCGGTTCCAGATGCCTATACTTTCCCTGTGAAAAGAAAGGCAGGTCCAGCGCAAGCCCCCTTTTGACCAGCTCCGCGCCGATGTCCTGCCCATTGGGTAGGTATCCAATTCCAACTAACCGGTCGTAGGATGTTTCGCCGTTCAGCTTGACGGTAATCTCCTGACCTTTGCAGATTTCGACCATCGTCCACTTTGCCTTTAGACCCCATGGCATGTCCAGCTCGGGCGCATCAATGCCGGCTAGACGGATCTTTGTCCCACGGACAATGATTGTGTCGCCATCGATCACATAAGCGCGCCCCGTCAGAACGCGGTTGGAGGGAACAACACTCGGCTGTTGTCGCGGGATTGCGCGGTTCGGTGTGGAGGCTTGCGGAGGTTTTTGATGGCCTCTATGACGGGCGACAAAGCGTGGCTTTCTTGATTTTAAAACAACTAGAAGTGCCGCAAACCCAATTAGGACAACCAGTTCCATTTTTTCCACCGTTCCTAAGTCAGCGGGATAAAGATACTTCAAGGGTTTCACGTGTCTTTTGAGTTTCGGCCAAACCCGTTTCCACAGAAGACAACGCGCAAGTGGTCAGGTTCTGACGTGACCCGTTGGTTGCCCGGTTCTGGTTGCAAAACTTCCTCTTGTCACCAACCCACCAAACCCTTATACGGCGGCATCCTGCGGTCTCCCGGCGTTGTCGGGCGATTCGCATGTCTATCATTCATCCACCAGGTCCAAGGTGACCCGTATACGGGGCCTTCTGGTGTTTTGAGCAAAGGAAAAGGCGATGAACGCCCAAGAACTGCGTGAAAAGACCCCGGACCAGCTCCGCGAGGAACTGGCCAACCTGAAGAAAGAAAGCTTCAACCTGCGCTTTCAACAGGCCACCGGTCAGCTGGAAAACACTGCTGGTATCAAAGCGGCCCGCCGCAATGCTGCCCGCGTCAAAACCATTCTGAACGAAAAGGCCGCTGCCGCGGCATCCGAGGAGTAATCAGATGCCCAAGCGTATCCTGCAAGGCACCGTGACCAGCGACGCCAACGAACAGACCATCACCGTTCTGGTCGAGCGCCGTTTCAAGCACCCTCTGCTGCAGAAAACCGTTCGTAAGTCCAAGAAATACCGGGCTCACGACGAAAAGAACGCCTTCAAGGTCGGCGACACCGTACGCATCATCGAATGCGCGCCGAAATCGAAGACGAAACGTTGGGAGGTTCTGGAGGCCTAAGCCTCCGGGACTTTTCCATTTGTCGAAACCCTGGGGGATTTAACAAGACCAGCCCCCACAGGTCGGGAGAAACCACATGATCCAGATGCAGACCAATCTGGATGTCGCTGACAACTCTGGCGCCCGCCGAGTTCAGTGCATCAAGGTCCTGGGTGGTTCCAAGCGTAAATACGCCTCCGTCGGCGACATCATTGTCGTCTCGGTGAAGGAAGCCATCCCGCGCGGCCGCGTGAAGAAAGGTGACGTCCGCAAGGCCGTCGTCGTGCGCACCGCCAAAGAAGTCCGTCGCGAAGATGGCACCGCGATCCGCTTCGATCGCAACGCCGCCGTCATCCTGAACAACAACAACGAGCCCGTCGGTACCCGTATCTTCGGCCCCGTTGTTCGTGAACTGCGCGCGAAGAACTTCATGAAGATCATCTCGCTGGCTCCGGAGGTGCTGTAATCATGGCTGCTAAACTCCGCAAAGGCGACAAGGTCGTCGTGCTGGCCGGCAAGGACAAGGGCAAAGAGGGGACTATCACCTCGGTCGACCCCAAAGCCGGCAAAGCTGTCGTTGATGGCGTCAACATCGCCATCCGCCACACCCGCCAGTCGCAAACGTCGCAAGGTGGCCGCCTGCCCAAGGCTCTGCCGATCGACCTGTCGAACCTGGCCCTGCTGGACAAGAACGGCAAGGCAACCCGCGTCGGCTTCCGCATGGAAGGTGACAAGAAGGTTCGTTACGCCAAGACCACGGGGGACGTGATCGATGCTTGATGCTGCAACCTACACCCCGCGTCTGAAAGCTCAGTACGCTGAAACCATCCGCGCCGCTCTGAAAGAAGAGTTCGGCTACAAGAACGATATGCAGATCCCCAAGCTGGAGAAGATCGTTCTGAACATCGGCTGTGGTGCCGAGGCGGTGAAGGACTCGAAGAAGGCGAAAGCCGCGGTCGAGGATCTGACGGCGATCGCCGGTCAGAAGGCCGTTTCGACCAAGGCGAAGAAGTCGATCGCGGGTTTCCGCGTCCGTGAAGACATGCCGCTGGGCGCCAAGGTGACCCTGCGCGGCGACCGGATGTACGAATTCCTGGACCGTCTGATCACCATCGCGATGCCTCGCGTACGTGACTTCCGCGGTGTGAAACCGTCCTTCGATGGCCGTGGCAACTTTGCCATGGGCATGAAAGAGCACATCGTGTTCCCGGAAATCGACTTCGACAAGGTCGACGAGGTCTGGGGCATGGACATCGTAATTGCCACCACAGCGAAAACCGACGCTGAAGCAAAGGCACTGTTGAAAGCTTTCAACATGCCGTTCAACGCGTAAGCGCCGGGAGGATTGAGACATGGCTAAAAAAGCAATGATCGAACGCGAGAAGAAGCGCGCACGCCTGGTGGCACAGTATGCCGAAAAGCGTGCGGCTCTGAAAGAGATCGCGAATGACGAGAGCAAGCCGATGGAAGAGCGCTTCAAGGCGCGTCTGAAACTGGCGAAACTGCCGCGCAACAGCTCGGCTACCCGTCTGCACAACCGTTGTCAGCTGACCGGTCGTCCCCACGCTTACTACCGTAAGCTGAAGGTCAGCCGTATCGCGCTGCGCGAGCTGGGTTCTGCTGGTCAGATCCCCGGCATGGTGAAATCGAGCTGGTAAGGGAGAGACAGATATGAACGATCCTATCGGCGATATGCTCACCCGCATCCGCAACGCGCAAATGCGCGGCAAGTCCACCGTGATCACTCCGGCGTCGAAACTGCGCGCTTGGGTTCTGGACGTGCTGGCGGACGAAGGCTATATCCGCGGCTATGAAAAGACGACCGGTGAAAACGGTCATCCGGCTCTGGAAATCAGCCTGAAATACTACGAAGGCACCCCTGTCATTCGCGAACTGAAGCGGGTCTCGAAGCCCGGCCGTCGCGTATACATGGGCGTCAATGACATCCCGCAGGTTCGTCAGGGCCTGGGCGTGTCGATTGTCAGCACTCCGAAAGGTGTGATGTCGGACGCAAACGCTCGCTCCAACAACGTTGGCGGCGAAGTGCTCTGCACCGTCTTCTAAGGAGGTCTGCAATGTCTCGTATTGGTAAGAAACCGGTCGAGCTGCCCAGCGGCGTTACCGCCTCTGTGTCGGGTCAGACCATCGAAGTCAAAGGTCCGAAAGGCACCCGCAGCTTCACCGCAACCGATGACGTCACTCTGACGGTCGAAGACAACGTGGTCAAAATCGACCCGCGTGGTTCGTCCAAGCGTGCGCGTCAGCAGTGGGGCATGAGCCGCACCATGGTCGCCAACCTGGTGACCGGTGTGACCGAAGGCTTCAAGAAGGAACTGGAAATCCAGGGTGTGGGTTACCGCGCTCAGATGCAGGGCAACACCCTGAAGCTGAACCTGGGCTACAGCCACGATGTTGATTTCGTTGCTCCGGAAGGTGTCACCATCACCGCGCCGAAGCAGACAGAGATCGTTGTGGAAGGCATCGACCAGCAGCTGGTGGGCGAAACCGCGGCGAAAATCCGCGAGTGGCGCCGTCCCGAGCCGTACAAAGGCAAGGGCATCCGCTACAAGGGCGAGTTCATCTTCCGCAAGGAAGGCAAGAAGAAGTAAGGACGAACACAATGGCAAACAGCAAAAGAACCCTGTTTCTGAAGCGCCGCCTGCGCGTTCGGAACAAACTTCGCAAGGTCAACGCGGGTCGTCCGCGTCTGTCCGTACACCGTTCGAACAAGAACATCTCCGTTCAGCTGATCGACGACGTACGTGGCGTGACCCTGGCCTCGGCCTCGACCCTGGAAAAGGATCTGGGTGTTGTTGGCAAGAACAACGTCGAAGCGGCCACCAAAGTGGGCGCAGCCATCGCCGAGCGGGCCAAGAAGGCCGGCGTCGAAGAGGCTTATTTCGATCGTGGCGGCTTCCTGTTCCACGGCAAGGTGAAGGCAGTTGCCGACGCCGCGCGTGAAGGCGGCCTGAAAATCTAAGACCTGTGGGCGGGTTTCGATCCGCCCCGATGATCCGGGGGCCTCGGCGTCAGTCGAGGCTCACTTGGATTGAAGAAAACGGCGCCAAGCGCCACATGAGAAAAGGGATGCCAAATGGCAGAACGTGAAAACCGTCGGGGCCGTGGCCGCGACCGTGAAGAAGCACCGGAATTTGCCGATCGTCTGGTCGCAATCAACCGCGTGTCGAAAACCGTAAAAGGTGGTAAGCGCTTTGGCTTCGCCGCTCTGGTGGTTGTTGGCGATCAGAAAGGCCGCGTGGGCTTTGGCAAAGGTAAAGCGAAAGAAGTACCTGAAGCCATCCGCAAGGCGACCGAGCAAGCCAAGCGTCAGATGATCCGCGTGCAGCTGCGCGAAGGGCGGACTCTGCACCACGACATCGAGGGCCGTCACGGCGCCGGTAAAGTGGTCATGCGCACCGCACCGGAAGGTACCGGTATCATCGCCGGTGGTCCGATGCGTGCCGTGTTCGAAATGCTGGGCGTCAAGGACGTTGTGTCCAAGTCGCTGGGCTCGCAGAACCCGTACAACATGATCCGCGCCACCATCGACGGCCTGAAAAAAGAACAGAGCCCGCGTTCGGTTGCCGCGCGTCGTGGCAAGAAAGTCGCAGATATCCTGCCCAAGCGGGATGAAGCACCGGCTGAAGCCGAAGCGTAAGGAGAGCGAGCAATGGCAAAAACCATCGTCGTCAAGCAGATCGGTTCCCCGATCCGTCGCCCCGCCGAACAGCGCGCAACCCTGATCGGTCTGGGCCTGAACAAGATGCACAAGACCCGCGAATTGGAAGACACTCCGTCGATCCGCGGCATGGTCAACAAGATCCCGCATCTGGTTGAGATCATCGAAGAGCGCGGCTGAGCGCCAGCTTCGAAAGCCCAATGAACGCCTCCGATCTGATCGGGGGCGTTTTCATTTCTGGCCGTCGCCTGCGCGGAATGTCGGAAGACCGCCTTTTGCGGTGAGCTAGGCCAAGGCCCGGCCAGGAACTCGCAGGTAGACACCTTTTTGCCCTCTGTCCTGACCTTTAAATTCAAAACATAGCCAAACGGCTAACTTTTTCTTGACGCGGGCGGTGCGTTGAAATACTTAGCCTTATGGCTAACAAACTCGATACATTTTTTTCTGCGCTGGCCGATCCGACCCGGCGTGCCGTAATCGAACGGCTGATCATTGGCCCAGCGGCCGTGTCAGAGCTGCACGAAGCGCACGACATGGCGTTGCCATCGTTTCTGAAGCATCTGGGCAAGCTGGAAACCGCTGGAATGATCCGTTCGGAGAAGATCGGTCGGGTTCGCATGTTGCATATCGAAGCCGCCCCGATCGCCGAGGCGGAAGGTTGGTTGAAACAACAACGTCACCTCTGGGAAGGCCGGCTGGATCGCCTGTCCGCACTTGCCGAGCAAATTGAAAAGGAATCCGATGATGGCTGATTACGAAACTTTGATCCTGGAACGCGAGATTGCCTGCGCTCCTGACCGGCTGTTTCAGGTGTTGACCGACCGCGAGTTGCGCCAGAAATGGGCCGCACCAGACGATGAAAGCGTAGTTTTGATCGATGTGTTCGACTGTCGACCCGGAGGCCGTGAGGAAACGCGGTGTGGACCGAAAGAAGCGCCCGAGTTCAATACGACCAGCCTGTTCCACGTGGTCTCGTCGGAATTTCTTTCATTGACCGAAACACTGGTCATTCAGGGTGAGTTGGTCTCGGTCTCGCTGTGCGGACACGAAATCATGCCGAATGGCCGTGGCAGTACGCTGCGCGTCACGTTGCAGATCACAAGCCTGGCCGGGCCAGAACTGTTTCAGGACTACAAAGGTGGCTGGTCTGCTGCTTTGGACAACCTGTCCCGGCTTGCGGCCGGTAGCGGTCACTCCTGATTTGCGCCGCTATGCCAAAAATGCATAGCGGCCAGTCCAAAACCATCGTTGTTAGCGATAACTGAAGTCCCTATCTCAACCCTGTCCAAGACAGGAACCAAGTAAGTGACATCGGGGAATACGCCCCGACATTCGAAAGGAAATGAGATAATGGCACACACAGCGACCCTGACACATGGCGGCTTCAACCTGACCGCCCGTATCGCAAACCTGATCGAGCGCGTGAAAGAAAACCGCGCCCGGGCCAGCGAATACACCCGCACGTATACCGAGTTGCAGCGTCTGAGCGACCGCGAGTTGAACGACATCGGCATCCGCCGGTGCGACATCGCCGACATCGCCCGCGAGCACGCCTACTGCTCGTAAGATACGGGACGACAACATATGAAGCAGAGGCGCCCAAGTGGCGCCTCTTTTGTGTTTACGGATCCCACACGGGCAGGAAAATAGTTGCTACCACAACTGCGACGTTGCGCGGCGCCGGGAATTGGGTCACTCCAATGCAGGCAAGCCGTCAAGGCATGAACACATTGGGCAGAGAGGGCAGAACATGGCACGGGACTTCCAGATTGCAATGCTGTGGGTCGAGGGGCCGCTCAGCTTTTTGGAACTGCTGTGCATCCAGTCTTACTTGGATATGGGCCACAGCGTGCGGCTTTATACCTATAGCAATGTGACGAACATCCCCGAGGGTGTCGAGCACCGTGATGCCCGCGAGATCCTGCCGGATTCCGAATTTATCACTCATGAGCGTACCAATAGCCCCGCGCCGCATTCCGACAAGTTCCGCTACCGGATGCTGGCTCAGGAGCCCGACCTGATCTGGGCCGACACCGATGCCTATTGCCTGAAACCCTATTCAACGGCGAATGGTCATTACTATGGGTATCTCGAGGGTGAGGTGGCGATTGGGGTTCCGGGCCTGCCGCAGGACAGTGAAACTCTGGCCAAGCTGATCGAGTACACGAATGATCCCTACCTTATTCCTCCTTGGTTACCGCCGCGCCACCGCCGACCGCTGGAAGAGGCGCGGGACGCCGGGAACCCGACCAACGTTCCCGAGGTGTTGTGGGGCGTGTGGGGGCCAAAGGCATTCACCTGGGCGCTGAAGGAAACAGGCGAGATAAAATACGCCCTGCCAGAGCATGTTTTTTACCCGATCAACTTTTCGCGGCGCCGGGCCCTTGCCCGGCCGAACGAAAATCTTGACCGGTTTTTTCACGAGGATACCGTCTCGATCCATCTATACGGGCGCCGGATGCGGGCGATCATGCGCAAGAACCACGGTGGAATACCACATCCCGACAGCCTGGTCGGGCGACTTGTGGCCAAACATGGAATTGTGCCCCAAGATGCGCCCATTGCTGGCCGCGACGACTGAGCCGCTGCTGCCGGGCAATCAAAACTTGCAACTCGGGGCGCGAGGCTGTACTGCGCTCCGGTGGCGTGTTTGCCACGAGAATCAAAACCAAGAAATGCCGTGTTTGGCCCATCACGCTTCGGGGTCATATCCGGCTTAGGAGAAGCGACATGAAACTGCACGAATTGCGCGACAATCCCGGCGCCGTCAAGAAACGCACCCGCGTTGGCCGTGGTCCCGGCTCTGGCAAGGGTAAAATGGGTGGCCGCGGTATCAAAGGCCAGAAATCTCGTTCGGGTGTGGCCATCAACGGCTACGAAGGCGGCCAGATGCCGCTGTATCAGCGCCTGCCCAAGCGCGGCTTCAACAAGCCGAACCGCAAAGAATTTGCCGTCATCAACCTGGGCCTGATCCAGAAATTCGTCGACGCCGGCAAACTGGACGTTAAATCGGCCATCACCGAGGACGCACTGGTCGCCTCGGGTCTGGTGCGCCGCAAGCTGGACGGTATCCGCGTTCTGGCCAAAGGCGAAATCAGCGCCAAGCTGAACCTGGAAGTGACCGGCGCCTCGAAAGCGGCGATCGAAGCCGTGGAAAAAGCGGGCGGCTCACTGAAGGTCACAAAAGCCGCTGCGGCAGAGTAAGCGCTTGTGAGCGGGCGCCGACCCGCTTACATAGACCTCAGAGTTTTCCAAGACGCCGCCCGAGCCGGAAAACGGTTCCGGGCGGCGTTTTCATAAGAGAGACCGATTTATGGTATCAGCAGCAGAACAAATGGCAGCCAACACAAGCTGGGCTGCTCTGGGCAAGGCCACCGATCTGCGCAACCGCATCCTGTTCACGCTGGGTTTGCTGATCGTCTATCGTCTGGGCACCTTCATTCCGGTGCCGGGGATCGACGGTCAGGCGCTGCGCGAGTTCATGGAACAAGCGGGGCAGGGCATCGGTGGGATGGTTTCGATGTTCACCGGCGGGGCGCTGGGGCGGATGGGTATCTTTGCCCTCGGCATCATGCCCTATATTTCGGCATCGATCATCGTACAGCTGCTGACCTCGATGGTGCCCGCGCTCGAACAGCTCAAGAAAGAGGGCGAGCAGGGCCGCAAGAAGATCAACCAGTACACCCGTTTCGGCACCGTGGCGCTGGCCACCGTGCAGGCCTATGGCCTTGCGGTTTCGCTGGAATCGGGCGATTTGGCCACCGATCCGGGCCTGTATTTCCGCCTGTCCACGATGATCACGCTGGTCGGCGGCACCATGTTCCTGATGTGGCTGGGTGAACAGATCACCGCGCGCGGTATCGGCAACGGCATCTCGCTGATCATCTTCGTCGGCATCATCGCCGAGGTTCCGGCCGCACTGGCCCAGTTCCTGGCCTCGGGCCGTTCGGGCGCGATCAGCCCTGCCGTGATCGTCGGCGTGATCGTGATGGTGATCGCCGTTATCACCTTCGTGGTGTTCATGGAGCGCGCGCTCCGCAAGATCCACATCCAGTACCCGCGCCGCAATGTCGGCATGAAGGTCTACGAGGGCGGCTCGAGCCACCTGCCGGTCAAAGTCAACCCGGCCGGCGTTATTCCGGCGATCTTCGCCAGCTCGCTGCTGCTGCTGCCGGTCACGATCTCGACCTTCTCGTCGGGCGCTGCAAACGGGCCGATCATGTCGTGGCTGCTGGCAAATTTCGGACCGGGACAGCCGCTGTACCTGCTGTTCTTCGCTTCGATGATCGTGTTCTTTGCCTATTTCTACACGTTCAACGTGTCGTTCAAGCCGGATGACGTGGCGGACAACCTGAAAAAGCAGAACGGCTTTGTGCCCGGCATTCGCCCTGGCAAAAAGACCGCCGAATATCTGGAATACGTCGTCAACCGCGTGCTGGTGCTGGGTTCGGCCTATCTTGCGGCGGTCTGCCTGCTGCCTGAAATTCTGCGCGGCCAGTTCGCCATTCCGTTCTATTTCGGCGGCACCTCGGTTCTGATCATCGTCTCTGTGACCATGGACACGATCCAACAGGTTCAGAGCCACCTGTTGGCGCATCAATACGAAGGGCTGATCGAAAAGTCCCAGTTGCGCGGTAAAGGCAAGAAACGCGGCAGGAAGGGACCCGCTCGTCGATGAATATCATTCTTCTGGGCCCCCCGGGGGCAGGCAAGGGTACGCAGGCACGTCACCTGGTTGAAACGCGGGGCATGATCCAGCTCAGCACCGGTGACATGCTGCGCGAGGCCCGCAGCTCGGGAACCGAGATGGGCAAGAAGGTGGCCGCGATCATGGACGCGGGCAAGCTTGTCACCGACGAGATCGTGATTGGCCTGATCGAAGAGAAACTGACCACCGAAAAGGGCGCAGGCTTCATCTTCGACGGCTTTCCGCGCACCTTGGCCCAGGCTGACGCCTTGTCGGCCCTTCTGACCAAGCTGGGCCAGTCGCTGCACACCGTGATCGAAATGCGCGTGGATGACGAGGCTCTGGTTGAACGGATCACTGCTCGGTCGACTTGTGGCGGTTGCGGCGAGGTCTACAATGACAAGACCAAACCGATCCCGGCCGATGGCAAATGTACCAATTGCGGCAAGGAAAACGATTTCGTCCGTCGTGCCGACGACAACGAGGAAAGCCTGCGCACCCGGCTTATGGAGTATTACAAGAAGACATCGCCATTGATTGGCTATTACTATGCCAAGGGCGATCTTCGACCGGTGAACGGGCTGGCGGACATCAAGGAAGTCCGGGCCTCGATCGCAGCCATACTGGGTTAAGCTTGCAAAGGGCTTGACGCCAAGCGCAAAAGCCCATATCGACCCCCATCCCTTTGGGGAATCAATCGCGCACGCGGGATTCGTTCCGCATGTATAGACCACCTCGAATAATGCTGAACCCTCTGGCCACACTGCCACGGTTAGGCGTTGTGAAAAAAGGTTCTGGAACTACGGAACCGCAACGAAAGGAAAGTGACACGTGGCACGTATTGCCGGCGTAAACATCCCGACTGCAAAGCGGGTACCAATCGCCCTCACATATATCACCGGTATCGGCAACACCTCGGCCAAAGCGATCTGCGAAGCCGTTGGCATCGACACGACCCGTCGCGTCAATGAACTGTCGGATGCCGAAGTTCTGGCCATCCGCGAATACATCGACGCCAACTTCACCGTCGAAGGTGACCTGCGTCGCGAAGTTCAGATGAACATCAAGCGTCTGATGGACCTGGGCTGCTATCGCGGTCTGCGTCACCGCCGCAACCTGCCGGTTCGCGGTCAGCGTACCCACACCAACGCTCGTACCCGCAAAGGCCCCGCAAAGGCCATTGCTGGTAAGAAGAAATAAGGGAGGGTCTGACTGATGGCACGTGACAAGACTCGCGTTAAGCGCAAAGAGCGTAAGAACATCGCATCGGGCGTCGCCCATGTGAATTCGACCTTCAACAACACCAAGATCCTGATCTCGGACGTGCAGGGCAACGCCATTTCGTGGTCGTCGGCCGGTACCATGGGCTTCAAGGGATCGCGGAAATCGACCCCCTACGCCGCTCAGATGGCTGCAGAAGACGCAGGCAAGAAGGCGCAGGAACATGGCGTCAAGACGCTGGAAGTCGAAGTTCAGGGCCCCGGTTCGGGTCGTGAATCGGCTCTGCGTGCGCTGGCTGCCGTGGGCTTCAATATCACGTCGATCCGCGACGTGACCCCGATTGCCCACAATGGCTGCCGCCCGCCGAAGCGCCGCCGCGTCTAACCGATCGAATTACCAGGCTGGGGCCGTGTTTTTACACGGCCCCGGTTCGCCGTTTTGAAACCTCGGGCGTCTGCACCTGATTGGTCATGGGGCGCAGACAGGAATGGAGGGATTACATGATCCACAAGAATTGGGCAGAATTGATCAAGCCGACCCAGCTGGAAGGTAAGCCGGGCAACGATCCCGCGCGGCAGGCAACCCTGGTTGCGGAGCCGCTTGAGCGTGGCTTTGGTCTGACCCTGGGCAACGCACTGCGCCGTGTTCTGATGAGCTCGCTGCAAGGCGCGGCCATCACCAGCGTCCAGATCGACAACGTCCTGCACGAGTTCAGCTCGGTCGCAGGCGTTCGTGAAGACGTCACCGACATCATCCTGAACCTCAAGCAGGTCGCTCTGCGCATGGAAGTCGAAGGGCCCAAGCGCCTGTCGATCAATGCCAAAGGCCCCGCAGTTGTCACCGCCGGTGATATCAGCGAAAGCGCCGGCATCGAGGTTCTGAACCGTGATCACGTCATCTGCCACCTGGACGATGGCGCCGAGCTGTTCATGGAACTGACCGTCAACACCGGCAAAGGCTATGTCTCGGCCGAGAAGAACAAGCCCGAAGATGCGCCCATCGGCCTGATCCCGATCGACGCGATCTACTCGCCGGTCAAGAAAGTCGCCTATGACGTTCAGCCGACCCGTGAAGGCCAGGTTCTGGACTATGACAAGCTGACCATGAAGATCGAAACCGACGGCTCGATCACGCCCGAGGACGCGCTGGCCTTCGCCGCCCGCATCCTGCAGGATCAGCTGTCGATCTTCGTCAACTTCGACGAACCGGAATCGGCCGGTCGCCAGGACGAGGACGATGGTCTGGAGTTCAACCCGCTGCTGCTGAAGAAAGTGGACGAGCTGGAACTGTCGGTCCGTTCGGCGAACTGCCTGAAGAACGACAACATCGTCTATATCGGCGATCTGATCCAGAAGACCGAAGCCGAGATGCTGCGCACCCCGAACTTCGGCCGCAAGTCGCTGAACGAGATCAAAGAAGTGTTGTCCGGCATGGGTCTGCACCTCGGCATGGATGTCGAGGATTGGCCGCCCGACAACATCGAAGATCTGGCCAAGAAATTCGAAGACGCGTTCTAAACGCGTCTTCGCCAATGCCCGGGCTGCCGGGGACCGTATGGGCATTTCCGCCCCAAGGAGAGCCGGTGACACGCATCGCCGGCCAGACAAAGCAAAACGCGAAAGAAGGAATTGAAAAATGCGTCACGCACGTGGTTACCGCCGCCTGAACCGTACTCATGAGCACCGCAAGGCCCTGTTCTCGAACATGGCCGGCTCGCTGATCGAGCACGAACAGATCAAGACGACCCTGCCCAAGGCAAAAGAACTGCGCCCGATCGTTGAAAAACTGATCACCCTGGGCAAGCGCGGCGACCTGCACGCCCGCCGTCAGGCCGCAGCTCAGCTGAAGGAAGACAAGGACGTCGCCAAGCTGTTCGAGGTTCTGGGCCCGCGCTACAAGGACCGTCAGGGCGGCTATGTCCGTATCCTGAAAGCTGGCTTCCGCTATGGCGACATGGCTCCGATGGCGATCATCGAATTCGTTGATCGTGACATCGACGCCAAAGGCGCAGCCGACAAGGCCCGCGTCGCCGCTGAAGAAGTGGACGTTGACGAAGAATAAGAACCGGCTGCATTGCCGTTTCATGGCCCCTGTCCGGATATCCCGGTCAGGGGCTTTTTCTTATGGATCGCCACGCTTGCGGCGGACATGGCAGCGGCAAGGTTTCGCGTGCTCTATTGCATTCGCGTGCCGACCTCCGCATATCTTCGGCGGATGATGAACGGAGCTGTCATGATACGCACGATCCTGGCCGTATGCCTGATGACACTGGCCACCCATGCCGGTGCCGAGACACGGGTTCCTCAGTCACAGGTCGAGATTTCCATGGGTTTTGCCCCGGTGGTCAAAAAGGCTGCCCCGGCGGTGGTGAACATCTATGCCAAGATCGTCCGGCCTGGGCGCAGCAGCCCGATTTTCACGGATCCGTTCTTTCGCGACTTTTTCGGCGGTGGGTTCGGTGCACCGCGGCCGCGGGTGCAAAACTCGCTGGGGTCGGGCGTCATCCTGACCGAGGACGGCTATGTCGTCTCGAACTATCACGTTGTCGGCACCGCGACCGAGATCCGGGTCGTGACCACGGATCGTCGCGAGTTCCAGGCCGAGGTCGTTCTGGGCGACGAGGAAAGCGACATTGCCATCCTGCGCCTGCAGGACGCGCAGGGACTGCCGTTTCTGCGTCTGCGGGATTCTGACCATGTCGAGGTGGGGGAACTGGCTCTGGCCATCGGCAATCCGTTCGGCGTCGGGCAGACCGTGTCGTCTGGCATCATCTCGGGGTTGGCGCGGTCTGGCACCGCCACCGGCAATGCACGGGGCTATTTCATCCAGACAGACGCGCCCATCAACCCGGGCAATTCCGGTGGCGCCCTGATCGACGTGAATGGTGACCTGATCGGCATCAACACCTCGATCCTGACGCGGTCGGGTGGGTCCAATGGGATTGGCTTCGCCATTCCGGCCAATCTGGTCGCAGAGTTTCTGCGGCAGGCCCAGGAAGGAAACGAAGGTTTCGTCAGCCCTTGGGCGGGTATGGCCGGACAGACCATGAGCGCGGACATCGCCGAATCCCTTGGGCTTTCGCTGCCGCAGGGCGTTGTGATCTCGGACCTCCATCCGCTCAGCCCGTTGGCCGAGGCCGGGTTGCGGGTTGGCGATATTGTGACCCACGTGGATGGCGAGGAGGTGAATTCTCCGGCTGAGATGAAGTTCCGCATGTCTGTGGCGGGTGTTGGTGGGACATCCGTTCTGACCCGGCTCCGCGGCAGCGAGCGCGCTGAGGTCGCCGTCGATCTGGTCCCCGCGCCCGAGACGCCTCCGGCCGAGGAAACCACTCTGGACGATCGCACGGTTCTTCCGGGAATGACGGTTGCGCGCATCAACCCGGCAATGATTGCCAAGATGGGTCTGCTGCTGTCGCAGACCGGTGTGGTCGTGGTCGACCCCGGCCCCTATGGCGCGCGGGCCGGGTTGCGGCCCGGTGATGTCATCAATGCCGTGAACGGGCGAAAGGCTGAACGCCCGCGTGACGTCGTTAGGGCGCTGCGCGATCCGGGGCGGCGTGTGCAGATCGACCTGGTGCGCGGTGGCAAACCCGTGTCGTTGCGGTTCAGGCTGTGACCGCATGAGTGACCTGTTCGATACCGAAGACCAGGCCTCGGAACCGGCCCCGAACCGCCCGCTGGCCGACCGGCTGCGGCCCCAGGCGCTGTCCGAGGTGATCGGGCAGCGACAGGTTCTGGGCCCCGAGGCGCCGCTGGGGGTGATGCTGGCGTCGGGCAGCCTTTCCAGCCTGATCTTCTGGGGGCCACCGGGGGTGGGAAAAACCACGATCGCGCGGCTGCTGGCCAAGGAAACCGACCTTCATTTCGAACAGATCAGCGCGATCTTCACTGGTGTTCCCGACCTCAAGAAGGTGTTCGAGGCTGCCAAGTTGCGGCGGCGAAACGGCCGGGGGACGCTGTTGTTCGTGGACGAGATCCATCGCTTCAACAAGGCCCAGCAGGACGGGTTCCTGCCGCATATGGAGGACGGGACGATCCTTCTGGTGGGGGCGACCACCGAAAACCCCTCGTTCGAGTTGAACGCCGCCGTGCTCAGCCGCGCGCAGGTGCTGGTGCTGGAACGGCTGGATCTGGCCGATCTGGAACGCCTGACACAGCGTGCCGAAAAAGAGCTGGGCAAGGCGCTGCCCCTGACGCCCGCGGCGCGGGACGCGCTGCAGGAAATGGCGGATGGAGACGGCCGGGCGCTGTTGAACCTGATCGAACAGATCGCGGCCTGGTCGGTGGACGCGCCGCTGGACCCCGACGCGCTGGCCAAGCGCCTGATGCGCCGCGCCGCGAAATACGACAAATCGGGGGACGAGCACTACAACCTGATCTCGGCGCTGCACAAATCGGTGCGCGGGTCCGACCCGGATGCGGCGCTGTACTGGTTCGCCCGGATGCTGACCGGGGGCGAAGATCCGCGGTACCTGGCCCGCCGCATCACCCGGATGGCGGTCGAGGATATCGGCTTGGCCGATCCGCAGGCCCAGTCGATCTGCCTGCATGCGTGGGAAGTTTACGAGCGGCTCGGGTCGCCCGAGGGTGAGTTGGCGCTGGCGCAGGCGGTCGTGTATCTGGCGCTGGCGCCCAAATCCAACGGGGCCTATGTGGGCTACAAGGCGGCGATGCGTCTGGCCAAACAGTCGGGCAGCGAGCCGCCGCCCAAACACATCCTGAATGCGCCGACCGGGTTGATGAAGGATCAGGGCTACGGCGCGGGCTATGCCTATGACCACGATGCCGAGGACGGGTTCTCGGGGCAGAACTACTTTCCCGAGACCATGAAGCGCCCGGTCCTGTACCAGCCGGTCGAACGCGGGTTCGAGCGCGAGTTGAAAAAGCGTCTGGACTACTTTTCGAAACTGCGCAGTCAACGCAACGGGTCGTGACGCAAGGTCAGATCAGTCCGTGCCGTCGCGTTTTGCGCGACACCTAAGGCCCGGCCAGGTTTCCCTAGGGTTACATGCCGCCAGGGAGGAGCGCAGATGACCGTTTCCATCGACAAGACAGACGACGTGTGGACCATCATCCACGATCGGCCCCAGGCCAGAAACGCCGTGGATGCCGAACACGCGGCAGCCTTGGCCGAGGCCTTCATCGCCTTCGAGGACAGCGCGGCCAAAGCCGCCGTGTTCTGGGGCAAAGGCGGTAATTTCTGCGCGGGCTGGGACCTCAAGATGGCAGCCACGCTGTCCGACCCGGACCTGCGTGAGCCGTATTTCGACAAGCACGCCTTTCCGGTCGGGGCGGCGCCGTCGTTGCTGGGGCCGATGGGTCCATCGCGGCTGGAATTGTCAAAGCCGGTCATCGGCGCGATCGAGGGTGCCGCAGTGGCCGGCGGCATGGAACTGGCCCTGTGGTGCGACATCCGGGTGATGGCCGAGGACGCCTATATGGGCGTCTATTGCCGCCGCTGGGGGATCACGCTTATGGATGGCGGTTCGGTGCGGCTGCCGCGGCTGGTCGGGCAGGGCAAGGCGCTCGAGATCGCGCTGACAGGGCGCAAGGTCAAGGCTGACGAGTGCGAACGGATCGGACTTGCCGAGAAAATCGTGCCGCAGGGTGAAACCCGAATGGCGGCTGAAGCGATGGCGCAAGAGATTGCCCGGTTCCCGCAGGAGGCCGTCCGCGCCGACCGCCGCTCGATCATCGAAACCCGGGGGATGCCGATGCACGAGGCGTTGAAGGTCGAATGGGCCAACGGGCTGGACGCCATCCGCCGCGAGGGCACATCCGGCGCGGCTCGGTTCCGCGATGGGGCCGGGCGGCACGGGGATTTCACTGATATCTGAGCGGCCTTGGCCCCCGAACCCGTCAGCCTGCTTGACTCTTGCCTTGCGGCGCGCGACAGACGCGGATGTTTTCTGAGGCACTGACACGGGCGATTTTCCGGGCGCGCAGCATCCGGTCGCAAGAGGTATTGGCATGAGCGGCGTACAGATGATCACGGTCGAGCCGGGCGACGGCGACCAGCGGTTGGACCGCTGGTTGCGGCGCCTGTTCCCGCATGTCAGCCAGGGCCGGATCGAAAAGATGTGCCGCAAGGGTGAACTGCGCGTGGACGGCGGCCGGGTCAAGGGCTCGACCCGCTTGCAGGCGGGGCAGGTGGTGCGCGTGCCGCCCCTGCCGGACCCGGATCACAAACCGGCCCCGGCCCGCCCCCGCGTGACGGATGCCGATGCGAAAATGATCCAGTCCTGCGTGATCTATCGCGACGACGACGTGCTGGCACTGAACAAGCCCCATGGCCTGCCCGTTCAGGGCGGCAGCGGCCAGGCCCGGCATGTGGACGGCCTCGCCGAGGCGCTGCGTTTTGGCTATGACGAGAACCCGCGGCTGGTGCACCGGCTCGACAAGGACACCTCGGGCGTTCTGCTGATGGCGCGTACGCGCGAAGCGGCCAAGGGGCTGACCGCGGCCTTCCGGCATCGCAACACGCGCAAGATCTATTGGGCGCTGGTGGCTGGTGTGCCGACCCCGTATCTGGGCGAGATCAAGACCGGGCTGGTCAAGGCCCCCGGCCATGGCAAGCAGGGCGAGGGCGAAAAGATGATCGCCGTCCACCTGAACGAGATCGACAGCACGCCGGGTGCCAAACGGGCCCATACGCTTTATGCCACGCTGTATCGGGTGGCGGGGCGCGCATCTTGGGTCGCGATGGAGCCTGTCACCGGCCGCACGCACCAGTTGCGCGCGCATATGGCGGCCATCGGGCACCCGATCGTCGGCGATGGTAAATATGGCGGCTCGGGTCAGGAAAACCTGGGCGACGGCTGGGGCGCACAATTGGGCGGCGTCATCAGCAAGAAGCTGCATCTGCACGCCCGAACCGCGTCGTTCAAGCATCCGATGACCGGCAAGCAGGTCACGATTAATGCCCCGCTGCCGCCGCACATGAAGGACAGCTGGGACACCTTGGGATGGACCGAGGATCTGGCCGCCCAGGACCCGTTCGAGGAGTTGCAATGACCGCGCCTCTGCGCCTGGTTCTGTTCGATGTCGACGGCACGCTGGTGGACAGCCAGGCCAGTATCGTGTCGGCCATGACCGCCAGTTTCCAAGCTCTGTCCCTTCCGGTGCCAGATCGCGCGGCGATCCTGTCGATCGTGGGGCTGTCCTTGCCGATTGCAATCGCACGCCTCGCGCCGGATCAGTCGCAGGCAACTCAACACCGGTTGGTCGAGGGTTACAAAGAGGCGTATCACGCTCATCGGCTTGAGATGGGGGCGGCAAGTTCTCCGCTCTATCCCGGCGCGCGCGAGGTTATCGGATCGTTGCAGGCCGTGCCCGAGATCCTTCTTGGCGTGGCGACGGGTAAATCGCAGCGGGGGTTGGATGCCTTGCTCGAGGCGCACGGGTTGGACTCTGTCTTCGTCACCCGTCAGGTGGCGGACCATCATCCTTCCAAGCCGCATCCCTCGATGATCGAAACGGCGCTTTTTGAAACAGGGGTGTCGGCCGGTGATGCGGTGATGATCGGCGACACCAGCTTTGACATGGAAATGGCGCGGGCCGCCGGGGTTGCGGGGATCGGCGTGGGCTGGGGCTATCATGAACGGTCGCAGCTGGGTGCGGCGACCGCGGTGATCGACCGGTTCGAGCAGCTGCCCGGCGTCCTGACCGCAGTCTGGGGATAACGATATGAGTGAGTGGAAACCGAAACGCTTTTGGACAGCCAGTGCCGTGGTCGCGACCGATAGCGGTTTTACCGTCGAGTTGGATGGCCGCCGGGTGCGGACACCGGCCAAGGCTGCTCTGGTCCTGCCCACCCGGGCCATGGCCGAGGCGGTGGCCCGCGAGTGGGACGCGCAGGAAAAGGAAATCGATCCGGCGGCGATGCCCTTCACCCGCTCGGCCAACGCGGCAATCGACAAGGTGCAGCATCAGCACGCGGAAGTGGCCGACATGTTGTCGGACTATGGCGATTCGGACCTGCTGTGCTATCGCGCAACCCACCCCGAAGCCCTGATCGAACGTCAGCGCCGCGAATGGGATCCCGCGCTGGACTGGGCCGCGGAAACGCTGGGCGCCAGACTGATCCCGGTCGAAGGCGTACGGCATCAGCCTCAGGCCCCCGAGGCACTGGACCGGCTGCGTCGGCAGGTTCACGACCTGGACGCGTTCCGTCTGGCAGCGTTTCACGACCTTGTGAGTCTGTCGGGTTCGTTGATTCTGGGTTTTGCTGCTGCCCAAAACTGGCGCAACCCGGACGAGATATGGCGCATTTCTCGGCTGGATGAATCGTGGCAGGCCGAGCAATGGGGCGATGACGACGAGGCGGTCCAAGCCGCCGAACTGAAGAAGATCGCCTTTTTGCACGCGAAAACCTTCTACGATCTATCGGTTTGAGCCTTTCTGGTCCTGATTTGAGAGGCTTGGGCAGTTGCCTTGCCGGGAACATATCGTTTTCACTGATCCGACCCTTGACGTTTGTTTATGAATGCGCCCAAACTCGGGCGCACTAAAGGGGAGACACCTTTGGGGTAACCTATCCGGCTACCTTTGTGTGTCGGACAAGATCCGTCCCGGGATGGGGCGGGAAATCAGGAAGAGGTAAAAATGAAAAAATCCGTAATCTTGGGCGCGGCGACGATTGCCGGTCTTGCTGCCGGCGCGGCCGCGGCAGGAACCATGGACGACGTCAAAGCGCGCGGCAAGCTGAACTGCGGTGTAACCACCGGTCTGGTTGGCTTTGCTGCACCTGACGCGAATGGCGAATGGCAGGGCTTTGACGTTGCTGTATGCCGCGCAGTAGCCGCCGCCGTTCTGGGTGACGCGAACGCTGTTGAATTCGTTCCCACCACCGGCAAGACCCGCTTCACCGCTCTGGCTTCGGGCGAAGTTGACATGCTGGCCCGTAACACCACCTGGACCTTCAGCCGCGACGTCGACCTGAAGTTCGAATTCGTGGGTGTGAACTACTACGACGGTCAGGGCTTCATGGTTCCCAAGGCACTGGGCGTCAGCTCGGCCAAGGAACTGGACGGCGCCACTGTCTGCATCCAGACCGGCACCACCACCGAGCTGAACCTGGCGGACTTCTTCCGCTCGAACAACATCAGCTACGAGCCGGTTCCGATCGAAACCAACGCCGAAGCGCAGCAGCAGTACCTGGCAGGTGCCTGTGACGTTTACACCACCGACGCTTCGGGCCTGGCCGCAACCCGCGCCACGTTCGAAAACCCCGGTGATCACGTTCTGCTGCCCGAAATCATCTCGAAAGAGCCGCTGGGCCCGCTGGTCCGTCACGGCGACAACGAGTGGGGCGACATCGTTCGCTGGACCCTGAACGCTCTGATCTCGGCCGAAGAGCTGGGCATCACCTCGGCGAACATCGACGAGATGGCTGCAGGTACCGAGAACCCGGAAATCAACCGTCTGCTGGGTAGCGAAGGCACCCTGGGCGAGATGCTGGGTCTGGACGCACAGTGGGCTATGCGCGCAATCAAGGCGGGTGGCAACTACGGCGAAGTGTTTGCCAAGAACATCGGTGAGGAAACCCCGATCGGTCTGGCACGCGGTCTGAACGCACAGTGGACCGATGGTGGTCTGCTGTACTCGCCGCCGTTCCGCTAAAATCCACGGAAAAGGGCGCAGGGTAACCTGCGCCCTTTTTCGCAGAACAGAATGCTACGGGCTGCTCGGGAGCGGGGAAAACCCTGCCGGGAAGGAAGCGTCCGAAAAGCACGGGGATCCCAAAATATGTCGACTATGACTGACCCACCGAAGGCTGACTTTCGGTTGTCGATGCTCATAAACGATACACGCTATCGCTCTCTTACATTTCAGGTGATCGCGGCAATCGTTATTGCGCTCAGCATCTGGTATCTTGGTAACAACCTGATCCAGAACCTTAGGGCCGCAGGGCTCAACATTTCCTATTCTTTCCTGGGCGATCCGTCCGGGTATGACATCAACCAGCGTTTGATCGAATATGACAGCCAGTCCTCGCATGGGCGTGCGGCTGTCGTCGGCATTCTCAACACGCTTTTGGTTGCATTCCTGGCTTGTATCACTGCGACGGTGTTTGGCGTGATCGCAGGTGTTTTACGCCTGTCAAACAACTGGCTCGTATCCAAGCTGATGGCGGTCTACGTGGAAATCTTCCGGAATATTCCGGTTCTGATCTGGATCATCATCATCTTCACGATCATGACAGCCGTTCTGCCGGGACCGAGGGAGTTCCGGGGCGATAACCCAACATCCAGCATGCTGTTTGATCTGTTCGCCTTTACCAACCGCGGCGTCTATGTCCCGCGCCCTGTGTTTGCGAATGGGCTGTTCGGTTCGACCTTTCTGAATTGGCTGCTGGTCATCGCGGTTTTGGTCGCTTCCTGGTTTGCGTCTCGTGAAATTGAGAAACGCGCCACGCTCAAACAGGAACAGACGGGCGAGCGTCCAAAGACTGGCCTTGTGAAGCTTGCAGTTTGGCTTGTGCCTTTTGCGCTGCTGATGATTTTGATGGGCCTGACCTGGGATGTCCCCGCGCTGAAAGGTTTCAACTTCAGCGGTGGTATCAAGGTCGGCGGTCCGCTGATCGCATTGTGGTTCGCTTTGTCGATTTATACCGGCGCCTTCATCGCAGAAAACGTACGTGCGGGTATTCAGGCGATTTCAAAAGGTCAGACCGAGGCTGCGGCCGCGCTGGGCCTGCGTCCCGGTCGGATCATGAATCTTGTGATCCTGCCTCAGGCGCTGCGGGTCATCATCCCGCCGTTGATCTCGCAATATCTGAACATCACCAAGAACTCGTCTCTGGCGATTGCAGTCGGCTATGCGGATATCACCGCAACGCTGGGTGGCATCACGCTGAACCAAACCGGTCGCGCGATCGAGTGCGTCTTGCTGCTGATGCTGTTCTATCTGACAGCCTCGCTGCTGATTTCGATGGCGATGAACATCTACAACGCATCCGTCAAGTTGAAGGAGCGCTGAGCCATGGCTGATCAAACAACAAATCCGATCGCCTTTGTGGCCGACGGCACCATTCCTCCGTCGCCTCCGCCGGCAAACCAGACGGGTATCGTCAAATGGCTGCGCGAGAACCTGTTCTCGGGCGTCACAAACACGATCCTCACCCTTCTGTCGATTCTGCTGATCTATGTGCTTCTCAAGAACACCTTGCCGTGGATTCTGAACGGCGTTTGGAATGCGGACTCGCTGGCGCAATGCCGCGAGATTCTGGACGGCAAAACTGGGGCCTGTTTCGCAGTACTGACCGAACGCTGGCATCAACTGATCTACGGGTTCAAATATCCAGTAGAAGCGTATTGGCGCCCGAACTTGGCGTTTGTGCTGATGCTGGTCGCTGTGGCACCTGTTCTGTTCTTCGACCTGCCTCGTAAGTTGCTGCTGTTTACGGCGCTCTACCCGTTTATCGCTTTCTGGCTGATTTGGGGTGGAACCATCATGGTGCCCATCGTGGCCCTGCTGGGCTGTGTCGCGGCAGGCGTGGTGTTCCAGAAATTTGGCCGCAACAGCTTTGCAGCCGGGTTCTTTGGGGCCATTGTCGTGGCGCTGGTCGTGTGGAATGTCGGCGGGGCACTCATTCCCGAAGACGCCAACGAAGGTGCGCTGCTGACTGCGGTGCCCAGCCGTGACCTGGGTGGTTTTATGCTGAACCTGATGCTGGGCGTGACCTGTGTGTCACTGTCCTTGCCCTTGGGTATTGCACTGGCTCTGGGTCGTCAGTCCGATATGCCGCTGATCAAGTGGGTTTGCGTCATCTTCATCGAATTCATCCGTGGCGTGCCTTTGATCACGCTGCTGTTCGTGGCTTCGGTGATGCTGGCTTATTTCTTCCCGCCTGACAGCACGGTCGACCTGTTCCTGCGCGTCGTGATCATGATCACCATGTTCTCTGCCGCCTACATCGCCGAGGTGATCCGCGGCGGTCTGGCGGCGCTTCCGCGCGGTCAGTATGAGGCAGCAGACAGTCTGGGTCTGGACTACCCGCAGGCGATGCGTCTGATCATCCTGCCGCAGGCCTTGAAGATCTCAATCCCTGGTATCGTGAACGTGGCCGTTGGTCTGTTCAAAGATACAACGCTGGTTTCGGTCATCTCGATGTTCGATCTGGTGGGCATGATCCGGGGTCCCATCCTGGCGTCGACCGAATGGAACGGCGTCTATTGGGAGCTTCTGGGCTTTGCCGCGCTTCTGTTCTTCGTCGTCTGCTACGGCATCTCTCAATATTCCCAGTGGCTCGAGCGTCGCCTTGCCACGGACCATCACTAAGGAGTTCAACACATGTCTGAACTTGCAATCGACCGCGAAATTGACCGCTCTAAAATGCAGGTGAGCGACGAGGTCGCCATCGAAATCACCAACATGAACAAGTGGTACGGGTCCTTCCACGTGCTGCGCGACATCAATCTGACCGTCAATCAGGGCGAGCGGATCGTGATCGCGGGGCCGTCGGGGTCGGGCAAATCCACTCTGATCCGCTGCCTGAACGCGCTGGAAGAACACCAGCAGGGCAAGATCGTGGTGGACGGAACCGAGTTGTCGAACGATCTGAAAAACATCGACAAGATCCGGTCCGAGGTTGGCATGGTGTTCCAGCACTTCAACCTGTTCCCGCATCTGACCATTCTGGAGAACTGCACGCTGGCCCCGATCTGGGTGCGTAAAACGCCCAAGAAAGAGGCCGAAGAGCGCGCGATGCATTTCCTTGAGAAGGTGAAGATCCCGGATCAGGCGTTGAAATATCCGGGACAGCTGTCCGGTGGTCAGCAACAGCGTGTGGCGATTGCCCGCTCGCTGTGCATGATGCCGCGGATCATGTTGTTCGACGAGCCGACATCGGCGTTGGACCCCGAGATGATCAAAGAGGTGCTCGACACGATGATCGAGCTGGCCGAGGAAGGCATGACCATGCTCTGCGTGACGCACGAGATGGGCTTTGCCCGCCAGGTGGCAAACCGGGTGATCTTCATGGATGCCGGTCAGATCGTTGAACAGAACGAGCCGGAAGAGTTCTTCAACAACCCGCAGAGCGAACGCACCAAGCTGTTCCTCAGCCAGATTCTGGGTCACTGACGCGGGTTGAGTACTACGTTGGAAAGGGCGGGGTGATCCCGCCCTTTTTTCATTCCAGCAACGCGCGCGGCGTGACGAATTCGCTCACCCGGCCGCCGTGCCAACCTATTCCGGACCAGTCCGCCATATCAAAACGAAGAACCGTGGTCGCACAGGTCGGATAGTCGAGGAACCGCGGGTGCTCTGGTGCAGACCGAGCAATACGTTCCGCGAATTCCGCGATCCCCGGATTGTGGCCCAGCAGCAGGACCGTTTGACCCGTCGCCCTGGACAGCGCCTGCCGGATCTGATCGGGCGAGGCATGATAGAGTTCGGAGAGGAACCGGATGTTGCACGCACTCAGCCCCATCCGAAGCCAGGTCTCACGCGTGCGTTCGGATGAAGAACTCAGGACCTCGTCTGGCAAGTACCCCTTGCGCCGCAGCCAATCGCCGATGGCGGAGGCGGAGGCTCGGCCGCGCTTGTTCAACGGTCGGTCATGATCGGGCAGGCCGGGATGGTCCCAACTGGATTTTGCGTGGCGGGTCAGGATAAGCGTGCAGGTCATTCCGGGTGAAAGGCTTTCATGTGATGGGCGGATTGCTCGGCCCGACGTCCGGCCCCCGCGCTGAGCGGACAGGCCAGCCGGGCCGCGCATCCCTGTGTCTTGCAGGCCTGACCAGGCGGAGTTCTCAAGTAGCCGTGGCAGGCGTCGACGTCGTAGAACGTCTTAGCGTTCAAGGCCCCAACCGGGCAGGCCGATGCGCAGGGCGCAGGGCAATTGATACATGGCGACGGGTCATCTGCGACGGGAATGTCGAACTCGTGATCAAAATGCAGGGCCCCACGGAATGAAATCATCATTCCCACCGTGTCGTGCACCAGCGCGCCCACCGGGCTTTGAAACGTACGTCCCGATTTCAACGCCCAATCTATGAATGGCGCATACGGGGGGCCGCCGAATGGATACCACGCCTGGGCGCGCAGGTTTTCTGCAAGAGTGCCGACCACTCGGAGCGACCAACGGTCGACCGGATCCGGCTTGCCGTCCAACCACTCGGCCGAAGCGGTGAGGACCGGCCAAAAGCTGCTGCCTGCCCCGAGCAGAATAAGCGTGCCACCATTTAATTGTTTGGCGCCACTTACGTGCGGGTGTTGCGCGCCCATAACGATCAGGCCCGCGGTCTCGGATGTGGCCACCACTTTATCATAGGTCACTTGCGCCGAAACGGCAGAGCGAGGCTCCACCCCAGCTTCGTCGGTCGATCGTCCTGCCATTCCAGCCCCACCGTCATGTCGTCGTGGCCGGCCTCGGGCTGTGCCACATACGTCCCCATCAAACGATCCCAGATGGATAATGCAAAGCCATAATTGCTGTCATGTTCCCTGCGCAGCACCGAATGGTGGACCCGGTGCATGTCCGGTGTGACCAGTATTCGGCGCATGGTGGCATCCACGGCGGAGGGCAGGCGGATGTTCGAATGGTTGAACAAAGCGGTGCCGTTCAGCAGGACTTCGAACAGGATGACCGCCAGCGCGCTGGGCCCCAGCAGGTAGACGAGACCGATCTTCAGACCCATCGACAAGGCGATTTCGACCGGATGAAAGCGAACGGCCGTGGTGACATCCATATCCCGGTCGGCGTGGTGCACACGATGAAGACGCCACAGGATCGGCACCTTGTGGGTGATCAGATGTTGCGCCCAGATGGCGAAATCCAGCACCAGGACACAAAGGGTGACCTCGACCCATTTGGGCCAGTCCAGAGTGTTGAAAACTCCGACGCCCAACCGGCCGGCATCCAAAGCCGCCCCGACCGCCAGCAAAGGGAACCCGATCGCCATCGCCCGCAGTGTCAGTGTGTTCAAAAGGGTGACCGACAGGTTGGTCAGCCAGCGGCGCGATCGAGGCACGCGTAGCGGGCGGCGCGGGGCAAGCCTTTCGGCCAACGCGAAGGTCAGAAGCAGCGTCAGAAAGATGCCCAAGCGGATGATGAGTTCACACTCCATGCATTCAAATTTAAGCATGTGAATGTGAACTGCAAGGGCGGGCTTGCTCGCTTCAGTCGGGGCGGATCAGAGACCCCGCACCATGTTCGGTGAACAATTCCAGCAGTACGGCATTGGGGGCACGGCCGTCCAGAATGACCACGGCGCGCACGCCGCTGTGCAGCGCGTCCAGCGCGGTTTCGGTCTTTGGGATCATGCCGCCTGCGATGGTGCCCTCGCGGGTCATTTCGCGGATCTGGCCGGCCTTCAGTTCGGTCACGACCTCTCCGGCGGCGTTCTTGACGCCCGATACGTCGGTCAGCAGCAGCAGGCGGTCGGCCTTCAGCGCCGAGGCAATCGCTCCGGCAGCGGTATCACCGTTCACGTTGAACGTCTCGCCATTGCGGCCCGCCCCCAGCGGAGCGATCACCGGGATTACGTCGTGCGAGAACAGGTCGTGCAGGATCTTGGGGTTCATTTCGGCGGGCGTGCCGACATAGCCCAGCGACCCGTCGGTCTGGTCACAGGTCATCAGGTTGGCATCCTTGCCCGACAGGCCAACGGCCGTTCCGCCCTGAGCATTGATGGCCTGCACGATGCGCTTGTTCACCACGCCGGACAAAACCATCTCGACCACTTCGACCGTGGCGGCATCGGTGACGCGCTTGCCGTTCACGAACTCGGACTGGATGTCCAGCTTGTCCAGCATCGCGTTGATCATCGGCCCGCCGCCATGCACGACCACCGGGTTCACGCCGACCTGACGCATCAGCACCACGTCGCGGGCAAAGCTCTCCATCGCTTCGTCGCTGCCCATGGCGTGCCCGCCCAGCTTGATCACGACGATTGCCCCGTCATAACGCTGCAGATAGGGCAGGGCGCTGTTGAGCGTGGCGGCGGTGGCTATCCAATCCCGGTTCATGTCCTGTTTCTTCATGACTGTCGTCCCTCTGGCCTTCCCTGTTAGGGCCTTTGGCCGGAACTGCCAAGCCCGGAACGGGTAGGCCGCAGGTTTTGTTGCGTGGCGCGCCAAAAGGGGGACGCTGTCGCGCCACGCAGACGGGCGGACCCCAGGGGCACCGCCCGAACCGGTCAACTGAATGCGCGCCGAACCGCGGGGATGTTGCTGACCACCAGCAGGTCGACGGCCAGCACCGCAAGCAGCGTCAGCCCGACCAGCGGAAAGGCCATGGCCGTGAACAGCCCGACCAGCACCGCGCCCTTCCACAGGGGCATCTCAGACGGCATCGGCGGCGCCGCCAGACGGCTGGCGCCGGAGGGCCGCCGCTTGATCCACATGACCACGCCGGACACACAGACAAAGATCACCGACAGGCAGAACACCACGTTCAGGACAAAGTTCCATAGACCCGCCAGACCCATATGCAGAGGAATGCCCACCGCCATTGCCTTGCCCATCAGCGAGTAGTCCTGAAACCGCACGTCGGCCAGAATCTTTCCGGTGTACTGGTCGATATGGACGGTGCGGTCCTCGGTGGCGTCGGTCGAATCGCCGCTCATGCTGTCGCGGTTCAGGGTCCACACGCCCGTGTCACCGTTGGGATAGGCGACGCGGAACCGGTTCTGCATGCCCAGGGACTCACCCAGCGCAACCATCGCATCGATATTGACCGCAACGCCCGCCGGTATCCCGGCCACGCCCGCTTCCGAACCCGACGCCGGCATCGGTGTCTGTTCCAGCGCCCAGGGCACGTCGTTCTGGCTGCCGTGGTTCATGCTGGCATGCAGGTCGTCCGACAGTGGGACGTCGTCCCATTTCTCGGCCGGAAAGCTGCTCCAGGCCTGCACGAACTTGCCGCCCCAGATCCCGGTCCAGGACATGCCCGAGATCAGGAACCCGACCAGCAACAGCGACATCCAGAACCCGGTGACCGCGTGCAGGGATTTCCACAGGGCCCGGCCCCGCGCCCGCAGGTCGGGCACCAGGGCCGCCACCACGTTGCCGCGCGGCCACCACATGTAAAGGCCGGTGAACACCAGCAGCAGCGCCATCCCGGCCGCGATTTCCAGAATCCGGTCGCCAGTATCGCCCATCAGCAGGGTGGAGTGGATGTTGTCGGCCAGATCGTACCACCCCGCGCGGCGGTCCCAGACCTGGATCACCTCGCCGGAATACTGGTCGATCGCCACCATGCGCTGGCCGGTTTCGGCCTTGACGCGGAACACGGTTGCCAGATCCGGCGCCTTGGGGCCGATCCATTCGACCACGCGGCCCGGAACGCGGGCCTGCACCAGATCGGCCAGTTCGGATGCGGGCATCGCCTGGCCCGTGATCTCGACCGCGATCTTTTCTCCGTCGCGGCCATCGGTTTGGGTAATGAACATCATCATCAGGCCGGTCACCGCCAGGATGATCGGGAAGGGGACAACAAAAAGCCCCGCATAGAAGCGCCACCGCCAAGCGGCCCTATAGAATTTTTGCGCGTGCTCGCGCCGGGCCGTCTGCGCGACCCCGGTTTGGCTGTCTTGTGCCATTTCAGTCTCCAGAAATTCGGAACGTCCCCGGCCGGGCGGCCGAGGTTTCAGGTCTTGTTCGCGGTTTCAGGAGAGGTGGGGTGGACCTCGGGCATCGTACCGGGCGAAAAAGCCCGCGCTGCGATGGGTGAAATCCACATGCGCCCAACGCGCGGCAATCGGCCAGTCGGCGGGCAGCACTGCGCCGACTTCGGGCAATTGGCCTGCCAGAACAATCCCGCCATAGGGGCAGGCGCTGCGTTCGTCGGTTTCGTTGTGGTCCGGGGCGTCCTCGCCCGGATCGATCCAGCGCTCGACCGGGCCGTCGCCGGTGCAGATCACCATCAGGATCGCCCCGTCCGAGCTGCGCGTGGGCATCCAGCCCATCGGGATTGTACCGGCTACCATCACGGCAACCAGCGTCAGCACCGAAATGACGCGCATCCGCAGCATCATTCCAAATTGGCGATGATCGAACGCAGCGTCGGGATGCCATCGCCCTTCTCGGACGAGGTCAGCACGATCTCGGGATAGGCGGCGGGGTGCTTGGACAGGGCGCCCCGCACCTGTTCCAGAACCTTTTCGCGGTCCTTGGCCTTGACCTTGTCGGCCTTGGTCATCACGCATTGAAAGGTCACGGCGCTGGTGTCCAGCAGCTTCATGATCTCGTCATCCACGGGTTTCACGCCGTGGCGGGAGTCGATCAGCACGAAGGCCCGGCGTAGGGTCTGCCGCCCGCTCAGATACTGTTTCAGCAGGCGTTGCCATTTCTCGACCACCTTGACCGGCGCGTTGGCATAGCCATAGCCGGGCAGGTCAACCAGATACAGGTCGGGGCCCTGGGTGAAAAAGTTGATCTCTTGCGTGCGGCCCGGCGTGTTCGAGGCGCGAGCCAACCCCTTGGTGCCGGTCAGAGCGTTGATCAGGCTGGACTTGCCCACGTTCGAGCGGCCGGCGAAACAGACCTCAAGCCGGTCGGGGGCGGGCAGGCCGTTCATTGCCACCACGCCCTTGACGAACTCGGACGGTCCGGCAAACAGCTTGCGGCCGGCCTCTTTTGCGTGGTCGTCGGGATCGGCCGCCAGGGGAAATGGCAGAGCTTTCATAGAACCTGCACCTTGTCTCCGGGGCGGATCGTGCCTTGGCGAATGACTTCGGCGTATACTCCGAAATCCTGATGGTCCCAGCTGCGCAGAGCGCCCAGCGTATCCGCGTCCCGCACTCCGGTGTCGGGGTTCGCAGTCGTTGCCATGCAGCGCGTAATCCGTTCGCGCACGTGAAATACGGCCTCGCCGATCTGCACATCCTTATCCAGCCAATCGAATTCTTCCCAAAGAGGAAGGCCATCGAACCAGATGTTGCCACGCCAGCGGCAGATCGACAGTTCGCGGCCCAGACGCTGCTCGACCGCCCGGTGCGAGGCCATGTTGCACAGGCTGACCGAAGGATAGTCACTGTCGGTCATACCACGGCCAGGAACCCGGACGACCCGCGCCGATGCGGCGCGGTCGGCGGGCATCAGCGGGCGGACCCACTCCAGAAACAGGTCTTGTTCTGTGTCCGGGTGGAAGGTCAGATCGGGCCGATCCGGGTGGCTGAGGGTCACGCGATCCCCGTCCAGAACGGCCGATATCGCCATCAGCTGGGGCACCTTAGAGCCGCGGCTGAAATTGGCGCAGGGCGCCCACTCGGATCCGTCGGCCTTGGACATCTCATGCGCCACCGCCCAAACGCGATCCCCGGGCATGGTCTGCCCGGGGATAACGGTGACTTCCTGCAGGGATTCCCTGCCATGGCTCTTGATCGGATGGCGCCAGATCTGCGTGACTTGTCCGGTCATTTCTTGTCCGTCTTGGGGGTTTTCTTGAACCCCGACTTGATGTTGCCAAACACATCCGGCGTATAGCCCTGGCTGCGCATGATCAGGTATTGCTGGGTGAACGTGATGGTGTTGTTCGCGATCCAGTAAACGACCAGGCCGCTGGCAAAGCTGCCCAGCATGAACATGAATACCCATGGCATCCAGGCAAAGATCATGGCCTGGGTCGCGTCGGTGGGCGCCGGGTTCAGCTTTTGCTGCAGCCACATCGAGATCCCCAGCAGCAGCGGCAGGATGCCGATGAAAATCGTCGCCATCAGCGTGCCCGGCTCAGGTCCGGCCCACGGCAGCCAGCCGAAGAAGTTGATGATCGAGGTTGGATCCGGCGCACTCAGGTCCCGGAAAGGACCGAACCAGGGGGCTTGCCGAAGTTCGATGGTGACGAAGATCACCTTGTAGAGAGAAAAGAAGATCGGGATCTGCATCAGGATCGGCAGACAGCCGGCGGCCGGGTTGACCTTTTCCTTTTTGTACAGCTCCATCATGCCCTGCTGCATCTTCTGGCGGTCGTCGCCAGCAGCTTCTTTCAGGGCTTCCATTTGTGGCTGCAGTTCCTTCATCTTCGCCATCGAGACGTAGGATTTGAACGCCAGAGGGAACAGGATTGCCTTGATGATCAGGGTCAGCCCGATGATCGACCAACCCATGTTGCCGATCAGGGCGTTGATGTTGTGCAGCAGCCAGAAGATCGGCTTGGTCAGAAAGAAGAACCAACCCCAGTCAATGCTGTCGATAAACTTCTGAACGCCCTGGGCCTGATATTCGCGGATGGTCTCCCATTCCTTGGCCCCGGCAAACAGCCGGGTGGTAACCTCGGCGGATTCGCCGGGGGCAACCGTCATCGTCGGCAACACCGTTTCCGCCTGGTAGATCTTCCGACGCGCGTCATATTTCGCGGCCGCCTTGAAAGCCGACCCCGGATCGGGGATCAGCGTGGTCATCCAATAATGATCGGTAAAGCCGATCCAGCCGTTTTCCTTGACCTGATAGACCTCGGCCTGCGCCCGTTCGTTGGGGTCGATGTCGAAATCGCGGACATCGCCATAGTCGACCTCGGACAGGGTCCCGTCGGCCATGCCGATCACACCTTCATGCAGGATGAAGAAGTTCTTCAACCCCGGCAGATCGCCATCCTCGCCGATGCCGTGGCGGGCCAGAATGCCGTATGGGGCCATTCCGACCTCGGCTCCGGTGCCGTTTTCGACGGATTGGGTCACGGTGAACATGTAATCCGCATCCACACCGATCGTGCGGCGGAATGTCAGGCCCGCGCCATTTTCCCATTTCAGGGTTACGGGGCTGTCTACCGACAGAGTCTCGCCCTGTTCCAGCGTCCAGATGGTATTCGGGCCCGGCACGTCCGAGCCAGCCAAACCGGCACCGGGCGCCCACCCGTAGAGGGCGTAGTAGGCCGAATTGGACCCAACGGGCGACAGCAGTTCGACGATCGGAGCGCCTTCGTCGATCGAGACCTTGTAGTCTTTCAGATACAGTTCGTCGATCCGTCCACCCGAAAGCGACAGGCTGCCCGACAGACGCGGCGTGTCGATTTGGATCCGCGGCGCGGTGGCTTCCGGCAGGGTTTCCTCTGCGGTGGCGGTTGCCTCGCCGACAGTCGTGCTTCCGGCGCTGGGCGTCTGAATCTCTTCCCCCTCCGAGGCGCTGATTTCAGCCTGCTCAGGCGTTGTGGTCGGTTCCGGTGGGGGGAACAGCACAAACCAGACCAGGATCACAAGGAAACTAAGCGCGGTTGCAAGGATGAGATTCTTGTTCTGATCGTCCATCTGGGACAGCCACCTTGAGCAGTGAAAGACACCGCAGGGTTCAACAGAGTGCAGCCCAAAAGGTCAAGCGGAATCGCCCCGGAAATCTTGAGTGTAGGGCAATCCAGTCCCCGAAATCAGGATTTCCGGCCCATTTCGCGGCCAATCCGCGGTGCGCCTTCCAGTTTCGCGCGGCGGTCCTTGATCCAGTCGAGCGTATGCTCGACCGGCATCGGCTTGCCGATCCCAAACCCCTGGACATGGTGACACCCCAATTGCGCCATCAGCGCGTGCTCGCCGGGGGTTTCCACCCCCTCGGCCAGGGTTTCAAGGTTCAACCTCTCGGCCATCATCAGAATGGCGCTGACCATTTTCTGCTGGGACGGATCCCGGTCCGCGTTGGACACGAAAGACCGGTCGATCTTGATGCGGGAGACATCAAAGCGTTTGATCGACGAAAATGATGCGTGACCAGTGCCGAAATCGTCCAGATCGATGCAACAGCCGAGCTTGGACAACTGGGTCACGTTGCGGGTGATGACATCATCGGGGCGGCGCGAAAAAACGGTTTCGAGGATTTCCACGGCCAGCCGGTCCGGCGAAATGTCGAACTGGTCCAACTCCCATCGCACCCGGTCAACAAGTGAGGGGTCCCGCAATTCGTCCGACGAAAAGTTGATGCCGATCCGAGGAATGACGGCACCAGCGCAGTCCCAGTCACGCATCGCGCGAAAGGCTTTGTGGCGGATCGTCTGGCCCAGCTTGGGCATCAGCTTGGCCTGTTCGGCAAAAGGCAGAAACACCTGCGGCCCGACAACTCCCTTGGAAGGGTGTTCCCATCGAGCAAGGGCCTCAAACCCGGTGATGTCGCCGGTGTCCGTTGAAACCTGTGGTTGAAACCATGGGCGGATCTGACCGGTTTCCAGAGCAGTCTCCAACTCCTTGCGGAAATTGATATGGACGACTGATCTGCGTCGCGTGGCCTCGGAGTAGGCGCGGATCGTGGAAGGCCCGTTCCGCTGTGCTTCGGCCAGCGCGGCCCGAGCGGCCTCGATCCAGCTGTCCGGCGCTTCATCGGCAACGGCAGAGTGCAGGCAAAATCCAGCAGAGCAGGACAGATAGAGGCTGGCATTGTCCAAAGCGATCGGTTCCTCCACCGTGCTTTGTATGCGGCCCGAGGTTTGGATGCAGCTTTCCAAGTCCAGATGCCGTGAGGGCCGCAACCCGATCAGGAACGTGTTTCTCGACAGGCGTGTTGCAATATCCTCGCTTCGGATCACCGCCAGGATGCGGTCGCAGAAGCGCCCTGCCACATAGCCGGCTGCCGCGGTTCCGTGCAGCTCTTCAATATCGTCGAAATCATCCAGTGACACAACGATGCAGGCTGAATCCTCTCCGGTTGCCCGCGATGTGCTGTGCAAATACTCCATCTCGGCGTAGAAAACATCACGTGGTAACAGTCCCCTGGGCCGCATGTGCGTCGCCGAACCAAGACCCACACCCGGTTGCAGCCGTTGGGCGGCCGAAAACAACAAGGGTAGCCCCAGGGCGACAACGACCAACGCCGTGTCGCCGCCCAGCCAGAAAGCAGCCAGGCACAATGCAGGTACGAATGCCAAAACCTGCGGCATTGCCAGAACGGTCAGCAGAGCATTCTGGAGACTCTGGGGTGAGAATTTTTTCAGCATCGATTCCGGCCTTCCAATTGCGCGAACTGCGTCCAATGGGAGGCTAGGAAATCAATCTGAGCCAGACGTTAACGCAGAAGCGGAATCTCTTCCGGATTTTCGCCGTTTTTGCCGGGGTCCAGCATCAGGCCGGCAAAATCGAAAAGTTTCGAGTCCAGAAGGTGCGAAGGCCGAGCATTGGTAAGCGCACGGAACATCACCTGCCGGCGTCCGGGGCTGTTCTTTTCCCATTGGTCCAGAATCTGTTTGACCTGCTGGCGTTGCAGGCCGTCCTGACTGCCGCACAGGTCGCAGGGAATGATCGGATAGTTCATCGCCTTGGCGAATTTCTCGCAATCGGCCTCGGCCACATGGGCCAGCGGGCGGTAGACGAACAGGTCGCCTTCTTCGTTCACCAGTTTCGGGGGCATGGTCGCCAGACGGCCGCCGTGGAACAGGTTCATGAAGAAGGTTTCCAGAATGTCATCGCGGTGATGCCCCAGCACCACGGCCGAGCATCCTTCCTCGCGCGCGATCCGGTACAGGTTGCCACGGCGCAGACGCGAGCACAGGGCGCAATAGGTGCGCCCCTGCGGCACCTTGTCGACCACGATGGAATAGGTGTCCTGATACTCGATCCGGTGCGGCACGCCCACCCGTTCCAGAAACTCGGGCAGCACGGTGGCCGGAAAGCCCGGCTGCCCCTGATCCAGATTGCAAGCCAGCAGGTCCACGGGCAGCAGGCCGCGCCATTTCAACTCGTACAGAACGGCCAGCAGGGTATAGCTGTCCTTGCCGCCGGACAGGCAGACCAGCCAGCGCGGCGGCTTGCCGTCCTTTTCGTGGGCCGACGGGTCAACCATGCCGTATTGCTCGATCGCCTCGCGCGTCTGGCGCACGATGCGTTTTCGCAGTTTCTTGAACTCGGTGGTCGAGGGCGCACCGGCAAACAGCGGATGGATATCGTCGGCTTCGTCGAACATGCGCAGCCCCTACCGCAGATGCGCCGGCCGGGCAAGGTCCGCCTAGCCGGACAGCCGGCCCAGCAGGGCATCGGTGTCCAGCCCGGAGACCGATCCGGGAATGCGCCCGCTTTCGCCCAGAACCCGGGTGGCGATGTATCCATCGGCCACCGCACCGGGCGCATGGCGCAGCAGCAGTGCGGCGGTCAGCAGATGCGCGGTGGCCTCGGCGAACCAGCGGGCCTCGGTCTCGGGGGGCAGGGTCGGCCAGCGGTCACGATGCGCCTTCAGGGCGGCGTCATAGCGGCGGTCGGCTCCGGTTGCGGCGTCCAGTTCGGCCTGCACGGTCTGCGCGGCCAGCGGATCGCGCGCAAGGCTGCGCAGAATGTCCAGGCAGATCACGTTGCCGGACCCCTCCCAGATGCCGTTCAGGGGGGCCTCGCGATAGATCATCGGCATCGGCGTGTCCTCGACATAGCCCATGCCGCCCAGCACCTCCATCGCCTCGACCGCCACGACCGGGCAGCGCTTGTTCGACAGGAACTTGGCCAGCGCCACCCCGATCCGGGCAAAGGCGCGGTCTTCGGCGGTGTTTCCGTCAAAGGCGCGGGCCACACGTAGGCCCAGCGTCAGCGCGCCTTCCCAGTCCAGCACCAGATCGGCCAGAACTGCGCGCATCAGAGGCTGGTCGATCAGGCGGCGCTGAAAGGCGCTGCGGTGGCTGACCCAGTGATGCGCTTCGGACAGGGCCGCGCGCATCAGGCCGGCGGGAGCCATCGCGGTGTCGAGCCGGGTGTGATGCACCATCTCGATGATCGTGCGCACGCCGGCCCCCTCATCCCCCAGCTGATAGGCCAGCGCGTCATGGAACTCGACTTCGGACGAGGCGTTGGCGCGGTTGCCCAGCTTGTCCTTGAGGCGCATCAGGTGGATGGCGTTGCGCTCGCCTTCCAGCCATCGGGGCAGCAGAAAACAGGTCAGCCCGCCCGGCGCCTGCGCCAGCGTGAGGAACCCGTCGGACATCGGGGCCGAGCAGAACCATTTGTGGCCGCGCAGCCGCCAGGCATCGCCGTCGCGGGTGGCGGTGGTGGTATTGGCACGCACGTCCGAGCCGCCCTGTTTTTCGGTCATCGCCATTCCCAAGGTCGCCGAGCGTTTTTCCCAGATCGGGCGGGGGGCTGGGTCAAAAGTGTCGGCGGTCAGTTTCGGGCGCCAGATTTCGGCCAGTTCGGGGTTGGCGGCCAGCGCCGGCACGGCGGCATAGGTCATGGTCAGCGGGCAGCAATGGCCCGGCTCGACCTGGCTGGCCAGATAGACCATCGCGGCATGGGTCGCGTGACCGCCCGGTGCTCCGTTCCAGGCGAGCGCGGCATAGCCTGCCGATTGGCTCAGATCCATCATGTGATGATAGGCCGGGTGGAACCGCACCTCGTCCAGGCGGCGGCCGCCCCGGTCAAACAGGCAGAGTTCGGGCGGGTGCAGGTTGGCGTCGCGCCCGGCGTCGCGCGTTTCGGCCCGACCTAGAGCGGCCCCGTAGGCGGCCAGCGGGGCCGCCCGTGCCCCGGCGCGCGTGGCGCAATCGCGCAGAACCGGGTCCGAGGTCCACAGGTCAACGTCGCCGCGCTCGGGCGGTTGGTTCGTCACCTCATGCGTGGGCAGAGACTGGCGGGCGTTGGATCTGGACATGGGCGCCTCGGACGGTTGTTGATGAAACCGATGTTCAGCGGCGCACCCCCCTTGGGTCAAGCGTGACGGGGTGTCAGATCAGGGTGCGTCGGGGGTGTCGTCGGGCACCGGGTCATAGCCGTCGCCGCCCCAGGGGTGGCAGCGCCCGATGCGGCGCGCGGCCAGCCATGCGCCCTTGATCGGGCCGTGCTTTTCCAGCGCTTCCAGCGCATAGGCCGAGCAGGTCGGTTGATAGCGGCAGTTGAACCCCACCCAGGGGCTGAAGATCAGCCGGTAGGCCCGGACAGGCAGCGCGAGGATATGGGCAAGCAGGGTCATTTGCGCGGGCTGTGGATCTTGCGCAGGGCTTGGCGCAGATCGTCCAGCAAAGCGTCAAAGGGGCGGGCGGCGGTCACCTCGACCCGTCCGATCAGGACGTAATCCCACCCGTCCCGGCCATGGTCCGGCAGAACGGCGCGGGCCGCCTCGCGCAGGCGGCGCTTGGCCCGGTTGCGGGCTACGGCATTGCCGACCTTTTTTGAGCAGGTGAATCCGACACGAATGCCCTCGGCCTCATCCGGGGCGCGCTTGCGGGCCTGCACCATCATGGAAGGCGTGCCCTGTCTGCGCGCCCGTGCGGCCCTGAGGAAATCGCTGCGCTTGCGCAGCACCGACAGGGCAGGCGCGCAAACGGACGCCGCCGGGGGCATATCCCCGGGGTGGTCAGTGCCATCCACAGGGGCCTCCGGCGGCGTCATGTTCAAAACCTGAAAGGTCGCGCGGTTTATGCGCTCAGCGACTTGCGGCCGCGGGCACGGCGTGCGTTCAGGATCTTGCGGCCGGCCTTGGTGGCCATGCGCGCGCGGAAACCGTGGCGGCGTTTGCGAACCAGGTTCGAAGGCTGATAGGTGCGTTTCATCGCTCCGTCTCCAATCTTTGGCGGTCGGGTGCGGCGCGGATTCGCCTGCCCGTGGTGTTCGAAGCCCGTCCTCTACTGGGAACCGGCGGGCAAGTCAAACCCCATCGCAACGGTTTTCGTGCCTTTTGCAACAATTCTGTCGGGCGACCGGGCAAAAGTTTCAGAATCAGCCCGAGGACGGCGGATTTCTCACATTGAACCGGTGCGTGTTCAACCCGGCGTGAGGACCCTGTTGCACAGAGGGTCAAGTGCGCATCTTGTGGGGCAGATGAAGCATTCGAACCCGGACGACGAAATGACCGAAACCACCCAGGTGCCGCGCAGCGGGCTGGCACGACATATTCCCCTGATCGTGATCCTGACGGTTGCCGTCGTCGGCTTTTTTGCGCTGGGCGACTACCTGACCTTTGAGACCCTACGCGACAATCGCGAGGCGCTGTTGGCCTGGCGCGATGCCAATTACTGGTCGTTGGCGGGCGTTTTCATCCTGTTTTACGTCCTGATCGTCACCTTTTCTTTGCCCGGTGCGGCCGTGGCCTCGATGACGGGCGGGTTCCTGTTCGGGCTGTTCGCGGGCACCGTGTTCAACGTATTTGCCGCAACCGTGGGGGCCTCGGCGATCTTTCTGGCGGCCCGTTGGGGGTTGGGTGAGACGTTGACGGCGCGGCTGGAGGCTTCGGAAGGCACCGTCAAGCGAATCAAGGACGGGTTGCGCGAGAACGAGATCCCGGTGCTGTTCCTAATGCGGCTGGTGCCGATGGTGCCGTTCTTTGTCGCCAATCTGGTGCCGGCGCTGGTGGGGGTAAAGTTCCGGAACTTTCTGCTGACCACGGCGCTGGGCATCATTCCGGGCGGCATCGTCTATACCTGGATCGGCGTCGGTCTGGGTGGCGTGTTCGACCGGGGCGAGACGCCGGACCTGTCGCTGCTGACCGAGCCTTTCGTGATCGGCCCGATCCTGGGGCTGTGTGCGCTGGCGGCTTTGCCTATTCTCCTCAAACTCATTCGCGGCCGAAGGGGCCTTTGATCTATGCAAGAGCTCAAGACCGACATCCTGGTAATCGGGGCCGGGTCGGGCGGCCTGTCGGTGGCTGCCGGGGCCAGCCAGATGGGCGCCGACGTGATCCTGCTGGAAGGGCATAAGATGGGTGGCGACTGCCTGAACTATGGCTGCGTCCCGTCCAAGGCCCTGCTGGCCAGCGCCAAGCTGGCCCATGCGCAGAGCCATGCCGCGCCGTTCGGCGTTGCCGACCACGCGCCGCAGGTGGACTATGCCGCCGCCAAGGATCATGTGCGGGACGTGATCGCGCAGATTGAGCCCATGGACAGCCAGGAACGGTTCGAAGGTTTCGGCGTGCGCGTCATTCGCGACTGGGGGACCTTTCTGTCGCCCAGGCAGGTTCAGGCCGGCGATTTCGTCATCACCGCCCGTCGCGTGGTGCTGGCCACGGGCTCGTCCCCGCTGGTTCCGCCGATCCCGGGGCTGGATGGCGTGCCGTTTGAGACCAACGAGACCATCTTCGACCTGCGCGACAAGCCCGACCACCTGCTGATCATCGGCGGGGGACCCATCGGCATGGAAATGGCGCAGGCCCATGTCCGGCTGGGCTGCAAGGTGACGGTGATCGAAGGCGCGCGGGCGCTGGGCAAGGATGACCCCGAGGCGGCCGCAGTGGTATTGGAGGCTCTGCGCGCCGAAGGGGTCGAAATTCTGGAACATGCAATGGTGGCCCGGGTGCGCGGGAAGGCCGGGGCGGTCGAGGTCGTCACCGAGGACGGCGTGGTCCATGCAGGCACGCACCTGCTGCTGGCGGTGGGCCGCAAGGCCAACACCGACCGCCTGAACCTGCAGGCTGCCGGCATCGACCAGACGCGCACGGGCATCAAGGTGGATGACAGCCTGCGCACCACCAACCGAAAGGTCTATGCGATCGGCGACGTCGCGGGCGGGCTGCAGTTCACCCATGTGGCGGGGTATCACGCAGGGGTCATCATCCGGTCGGCCCTGTTCGGGTTGCCGTCCAAGGCCAAGACGGCGCACATCCCCTGGGCGACCTATACCGACCCCGAACTGGCCCAGCTCGGCCTGACCGAGGCGCAGGCGCGCGACCGCCACGGCGACAAGGTCGAGATCGCCCGGTTCGACTATGCCCACAACGATCGCGCCGTGGCCGAACGCAAAACGACCGGGTTCATCAAGGTCATGGTCGTCAAGGGGCGCCCGGTGGGGGCCACAATCGTGGGTCATCAGGCGGGCGAACTGATCAACTTGTGGTCTCTGGCGCTGGCCAATAACCTGAAGATGAGCCAGATCGCGGCGATGGTGTCGCCCTATCCCACGATCGGAGAGCTTAACAAACGGGTGGCGGGCGCCTATTTCTCGCCAAGACTGTTTGAGAATCAGATGGTTGAACGAGTGGTCAGGCTGGTCCAGCGCTGGATCCCCTGATCGGGAAAGGAGCGCCACTTGAACTCGCTGTCGGGTCGTTTCCTGATCTTGACGACGGTCTTCGTGATGTTGGCCGAGGTGCTGATCTTCGTGCCGTCGATCGCGCGCTTCCGAGAGGATTTTCTTCTGAACCGGCTGGAACGCGCCCAGATCGCCTCGCTCGCGCTGCTGGCAGACGACATGCTGGCCGACGAGCTGGAGGCCGAGCTTTTGGCCAATGCCGGGGTCTACAACGTGGTGCTGCGCCGGGACGAAGTGCGCCAGCTGATGCTGTCTTCCCCTATCCCAGACCAGGTCGCCAAGACCTATGATCTGCGAGGCGCCGGGCCCTGGGTTCTCATTCGGGACGCGATGATCCGTTTCTTCACGCCCGAGAACCAGGTCATTCGCGTCATCGGGCAGCCTGTGCGGGATGCGGGTCTGCTTATCGAAGTCACCATGGACAGCGCGCCCCTGCGTATGGCGATGATCGACTATGGCCTGCGCATCCTCGGCCTGTCCTTTGTCATCTCGATCATCACCGCGTTTTTCCTGTTCCTTGCGGTGCGGGTGGTTCTGGTGCGCCCGATCAAAAGCGTGGTGGGCTACATGCAGCGTTACGCCCGTGCACCCGAGGATGCGCGCGGCATCATCTCCCCCCAATCCAAGGTGACCGAACTGCGCGAGGCTGAAGAAGCCCTGCAGATGCTGCAGACCGACCTGACCCAGGCCCTGAAACAGCGCGAGAGGCTGGCTCAGCTGGGTGGCGCGGTGGCCAAGGTCAGCCACGATCTGCGCAACATCCTGACCTCGGCCCAGCTGTTCACTGACCGGATCGAAGCCAGCGACGACCCGTTGGTCCGACGGATGGCGCCCAAGCTGGTCAACTCGATCACCCGGGCGGTGTCCCTGTGCGAAAGTACGCTGGCCTTCGGGCGGGCGGAAGAGCCCGCGCCCACCCTGACCATGGTGCGGTTGCGCGATATCGCTGCCGACGTAGCGTCCAGCGAGGCTCTGGCCGTAGACGGCGGTTGTATCGAAATTGCCAACGACGTTCCCGAAGACCTGGTCGTTCGGGCCGATCCGGAACAGATGTTCCGGGTCATCATGAACCTTGTGCGCAACGCACGCCAAGCACTGATGACATCCGGCCAACTAGGAAAAATCACGATCTCGGCCGGCGAAGATCAGGACGCATGGGTCATCGAGGTTCGGGATACCGGCCCCGGTTTGCCGCCACGAGCGCAGGAGAATCTGTTCACGCCGTTTCAGGGTGGTGTGCGCAAAGGTGGCTCGGGACTGGGTCTGGCGATTTCGCAGGAACTGGTGCGCGGCCACGGGGGAGAATTGGTGCTGACCAGCACCGGCCCCGAGGGCACGGTCTTTGAAATAAGGCTCCCACGGGGGGAGATGGGTTTTTGAATTATTTTTTAAGAATCGGGTTGCACGTCCCGAACGCCGGGTCTAAATACCGCCTCACCAACGCGGACCGATAGCTCAGCTGGATAGAGTACTTGACTACGAATCAAGGGGTCGGGGGTTCGAATCCTCCTCGGTCCGCCACTGGTAACTCCCGAAAAACAGTGTTTTTGGCAGTGTGGCCCATGTAGTGAACCCGAGGTGTTTTGTCTCAAGACAACTTCGAGGCAACCGCGTTGGGTTAAACAGGGTGTTTCACCCCATTCCATATGGTCCGCCTTCCTATAGTTCGCCGAATGCCGCCCAAACCTCGTTACAGGCGCGCTCGAACGCCACATCATCTTTTGGGATGCTGGCCTTGAAATTGGGGTAAGATATGTGGTTGCCCAAGTTCATCAGCACGGTCACGAGGTGGTTGCGCGGTATGAATGCCCGGTAACGGAAATCGCCGCCCGGTGTTTCGATCACCTGACCGTCCATGCCATAGTCGCGCAGCAATTCGGCGTCCTGTGCGCGGCGAAACCGCAGGCAGACGCGGGATCCCATGTGCGGCCCGCTGGTGTTGCCGTCCTCATCCTTGGCAACGGCTGAGAAAAAGCCCGAACCCTCGGGCGTCGAGAATGCTACCCACATCTGCAGGTCCTCCTTTTTTTGGGAAAGGGCGTGGTATCTATCAGAAAAAATACAGGGTCTTCAAATCGAGGGGGCTGGCGCGCTCGGTTGCTTGGCCTGGAGGCGCAAACCGAGACCTCAAAATCCGGCAGCGGATACGTGATGGTTGGAGGCTATTCGTACCCATCCAGTTTTGCCGTGATCGCCTTCCGTTGCAGCGATCTTTCTGAAAGCGGTTGCCGATATCTTTGAGCCGATGTGCTGGATTGACGCTCTTGCCGATAGTTCCTTTGTGGGCCGGTTCGGGCCATTTGTACTTGCTGGCCGCGTTGGCGGCTTCGTCCGCAGAGCGGCCATCGGTGGACGATGCGGCGAAGGATTGCTTCGCCGGCGGGCCGTGGTTTTGGCGGCCACAGAGTTTCAATACTGCGGCGAACTGGTGGTCGGACGAGCCGAGTGGCAGGGAAGGGTTGTCTGGCTCAGTATCCGGTGCCTACCCTATGCCCACAGCCAGACTTACTCCAACTTGACCCAAGCCGCGTTTCTGGACGAGCTTTGCACACAAGCGGCTACAAATTTAACACCGTCTAGCCCGTCATGCACGGTTGGGTAAACAACGCTCGCCTCAGGTGAAATCCCATTTCGGAAAGCCTGGATCGCCTCAGCAGCCTCTCCATATATATTGGCGAACCCTTCAAGATATCCCTCGGGATGGCCCGGAGGAACTCTGCTCAAGCGATTGGCAGCGTCACCAGCTCCAGCGCCATTGCGTGTGATCAGACGCTTTGGCTCGTTGTAGGGCGTAAACCAGAGATAGTTCGGGTCTTCCTGAGCCCACTCCAGCCCACCTTTTTCGCCGTAGACCCGCAACCGAAGTGCGTTTTCGTTGCCAGGAGCCACCTGAGAGGACCACAGCATACCCCGCGCTCCGCCCTCGAAGCGAAGCAAGACATGTGCGTTGTCATCGACTTTGCGCCCCGGCACAAAGGCCTGCAGATCCGCCGCGAGGCTTTCCGCCCTCAGCCCGGTCACAAAACAAGCGAGGTTGTAGGCATGGGTTCCGATGTCACCGGTTGATCCGCCCGCGCCCGAGCGTTCGGGATCGGTTCGCCACTCCGCCTGTTTGAAATCCTGCTGCTCGGTCAGCCAGTCCTGCGGGTATTCAACCTGGACGACGCGGATTTTGCCAATATCGCCGTTGGCAACCATTTCACGCGCCTGCCGAACCATCGGGTAGCCCGTGTAGTTGTGGGTCAGTATGAACAGGGCATTCGCGCTTTCCGCCGCTTTGACCAGTTTTTTTGCATCGGCAAGGGTCGAGGTGAGTGGCTTGTCACAAATGACGTGAATCCCACGTTTCAGGAATTCACGCGCGGCGGCATAGTGGACGTGATTTGGCGTGACGATTGAGACCGCCTCGATCCCGGATTTGAGCCGGGCTTCCCGGATCGCCATTTGTTTGAAGTCTTCATAGACCCGTTCGAGACCCAATGCCCGGCCGCTTTCAATGGATTTTTCAGGCGTCGAAGACAAAGCGCCTGCAACCAGCTCGAACCTGTCGTCCAATCGTGCTGCTATGCGATGAACGCCGCCTATGAAGGCGTCATTTCCGCCGCCGACCATGCCAAGCCGAATGCGACCCGAGGCTTCTTCACTGCGTCCAGTAACCATTATTCGATCCCCAGCATTTTGCGATTGGCGGCTTCGTCAGTGCCACCGTCCGCGAAATCATCAAAGGCTTTCTCGGTCACACGGATGATGTGATCCGACACAAACTGAGCGCCCTCACGCGCTCCATCCTCGGGGTGTTTGAGACAGCATTCCCATTCGACCACAGCCCAGCCATCAAAGTCGTTCGCCGCCATTTTTGAGAAGACTGCCCCGAAATCCACCTGGCCATCACCAAGCGACCGGAACCGGCCGGCACGATCCACCCAGCTTTGGTATCCTGAATAAACCCCTTGCCGCCCGGTCGGGTTGAACTCGGCATCTTTGACATGGAACATCCGGATCCGATCCTTGTAGATGTCGATATTGTCCAGATAGTCGAGGCATTGCAGTACGTAGTGCGACGGGTCGTACAACATGCAAGCCCTTGGGTGATTGCCTGTCCGTTCGAGGAACATCTCGTAGGTCACGCCGTCGTGGAGGTCCTCTCCGGGGTGAATTTCATAGCAGACATCAACGCCGCATTCCTCGGCGTGATCAAGGATTGGCCCCCAGCGGCGGGCGAGTTCATCAAATGCCGTCTCAATCAAGCCGGCAGGGCGCTGCGGCCAGGGATAGACGTAGGGCCACGCCAACGCGCCCGAGAATGTCGCATGCGCCGAAATGCCCAGGTTCTTCGAAGCGGACAATGCTTTTTTGACCTGGTCTACGGCCCATTCTTGCCGGGCTTTCGGGTTTCCTCTGACGCTCTCGGCGGCAAAGCCATCAAAGGCGCTGTCATAGGCTGGGTGAACGGCCACAAGCTGACCCTGAAGGTGCGTTGACAGTTCAGTGACTTCGACGCCGTTTTCTCTGGCTTTGCCTTTGAAGTCATCGCAATATCCGGCGCTGGACGCGGCCTGTTCAAGGTCGAACAACCGGCCATCCCAACTGGGAACCTGGACGCCCTTGTATCCACAGTCAGCCGCCCATTTGGTAATCGCGTCCCACGAATTGAACGGTGCTTCGTCCCCTGCGAATTGTGCAAGAAATAATGCTGGACCTTTGATCGTTTTCATAAGTTTCCTCCCCAAAACCTAAGCCGCTATGGCGGTAAATTTTCCCTCAGATAGATGTCGATACGGATACGTTCCTGCGCTTTGTTGAATGGGACTTTGTCTGAAGTCGCACGCAGAAGGCGGACGGCTGAACGAACAATGTGCCCGGTGTCTTGCGAGATCAGAGCGTCAAACGTGCCAAGCCTCAGAGCCTCTCGACTAAGCGGAGTCAGCTCATGCGCTATGATCACAAGATCCTTGCTGAGCTTGTTTTCCGAAAGGAATTGAATAAGGCCGGCATTGCCCGCTGCTGACGAGTATATTCCGACCAGATCCGGGTAGGTTTCGAAGATCTCGGGCATCATCTTGTAAATCAGATCCGGGTCATCCCGGCCCTCAACAGACGCCACGACCTCGAGATGCGGAAACTCCTCGGCCACAACAAGATCAAAGCCCTGGCGACGCTCTAGGTGGTCACGTGCCAAACGAGAGCCAGTCAGAACTAGGACCTTGCCTTCCCGATGCACGAAACGCCCCATCAATTGACCGGCGGTTCGTCCTGCGGAAACGTTGTCAATTCCTACAAAGTGGTCTCGCTCGGAACTCGGCAGGTCAGACACCAAGGCAACCACCGGAACCCCTTTGTCCTTGAGCCGTCTCACGGCATCGCGAACAGAAGGCGTTTCGGGTCCGAAAACGGCAACTCCATCAACATCCAAACTATCGACAGCATCCAGAATGTTGACGATATCCTGCGGTTCAAACGGAGCGACCCTTTTGATCGTAATGCGTGTCCGCTCGATAAACTGGTCACGGGATTGCTCTGCGATCTGGTTGCTGATCGCTTCCACAAATTCATTGTCGGTGTCCGGCAAAACAAAAAGGAAATTGTAAACCCGGTTTCGTGCGAGGTTGGCCGCGGCGGTGTCGCGCACATACCCCAGTTCATCAATTGCCTTTTGTACTTTCTGAACGGTTACTGCGCGCACGCCGGGGCGCCTGTTCAAGACCCGGTCCACAGTCGCAAGACTGACGCCCGCAACCCGCGCGATGTCATTGACGGTTGGCTTCTTCACCAATTCTAGTTTTTGTTTTTGGTCTGCCACGTGTTCCTCAGCCCTCAAGCTCCCGCGCCAAGCCCTCGAACAACAAGGCAACGGCCTCAGCGCCGGGATCGTTATGTCCAACTAGGTTTTCTTCGGGAACATAAGCTGCTCGGCCCGCCTTCGCACGGCGAATTTTGGCCGTATTGTTCGCTCCTTCGCGGGCGGCATGTGCGGCATGGGTCAACCCCGATGGGAGAGCGGCAAGCGCGGGTGCCAAGGCGTCAATCATAGTTCTGTCGCCGACCTTGGCGCCTCCAACTTGGCTGACGCGTTTCAGGCCTTCTTCCAGGGATTTGGCTACGGTTGCCCCATTGGCACATGCGTCACCAGCTGCATTGAAGAAAATTGCAAGTATCACGCCGGAGGAGCCACCCATAGTCTGGCTCAATTCATTGCCCAACGCCGGAAACAGCTGAGTCAAATCAGCGAGCGGCATGCGATCAAGGCTGCCTTGCAGCGCTCTTGCGGCCGTCGCCAATGTGCTTCCTGTATCGCCATCACCGGATTTCGCGTCCAGTTCGTTCAGGTTCTTCTCGGCGTTGATGAGGAGTTCAGACAAGCGCGAGATCGTTTCCCTTGTGGTGGGATTGTTCGAAGGAATTGGATCGATCGGCGTCAGGCCGTCTGGCAATGGCGCCACTTTGATCGGGTCGATGGAATTGACCCCGGGCCACGCGGCCAGATCAACGGGTTCTTCAAGAGCTGACAAATTGGCCTGATCCACGGGTAGAATGGAAACAGAAAACCCGTGCATATCCAGTGATGTCATCATGGGGGCCGGGCCGATGATATGGTGGGCAATACCGGTTTCGGACAAGGCGTGCGTGAGGACGGCCATTTCCAGCGGAGTCGTGGAACCGAGGTTGTTGACCAATGCCACACATTCTCCGGCCGTAAGCCGTTGCCTCAGCTTCTCCACCACTGTGGACATGGCCGAGACGGCATTTGAGAACTCGACTTGCTGCACACCCGGCTCGCCATGGATGCCCAAACCAAGTTCCGCCTTGCCGGGTGCGATCCTCTCTTCTTTCGGAGATCCCGGAACGGTACAGGTGTCCAGGCTCATACCAATGCTGACAACCTTCTCGATGGTGCTACTGGCTGCTTTGGCAACGGTGTCCAGGTCAGCACCGCTTTCCGCAAGCGCTCCGGCGATTTTGTGCACGAACAACGTGCCTGCCACGCCACGTGGTTGCGGCAGGTCGGGCAGGGCGATGTCGTCGTCGACGACCACCATCTCAACCTTGCGACCCAATGCACGGGCGCGTTCAGCGGCCAGCCCAAAGTTCAGCCGGTCACCGGTGTAATTCTTGACGATCAGCAAGCACCCTGCCTCACCCGTGACCGCAAGAATGCCCGCCAGAACCGCCTCAACCGACGGGGACGCAAACACTTCGCCGCAGACTGCGGCCGTCAGCATACCAGCGCCGACAAAGCCCGCGTGGGCGGGTTCGTGACCTGACCCTCCACCGGACACCAACGCCACCTTCGACTTGTCCCAATCCGACCTGTAGACAACTTTGATATGCGGGTAGCCGTCCAGCCGGGTAAGCCTCCCTCCCGAGGAGGCCAGAAGACCGTCTATCGCATCTGTAACCAGAGTTTCTTTTGTGTTGAGGAACTGGGCCATGCTTTGCTCCTTAATTCACCCGCGCGCCGGACGCGTCAAAATACAATGGGTTGTGGGGGCGGATTTTAATAATTTTTCCAGATGGATAGTCCTGGTGGACATCTATCAACGTCACGACCGGGTGACCGTTTAGGTCCAGGTGCAGCCGTGTTTGATCGCCCAGATGCTCGGCGCGTATCACGCGCGCCTCACTGCCTTCACCTTCAACGATGTTTTCCGGGCGAAGCCCAATCTGCGGACCCTTGTGGTCGCCTCCGAACAACTCGGACGGCAGGATGTTGATCCGTGGCAGACCCAACCTGCTGGCCACGTAAACGCTGCCGGGGTTTTCATAGATATCGCGAGGGGTACCGTATTGAACCAGCCTTCCGTTCTCCAAAACGCCGATATGTGTGGCCATTGTCATGGCTTCCACCTGATCATGGGTCACATAAAGCAAGGTTGATCCCAGGTCGGCCTGAATTCTTTTCAGTTCGACCCGCAAATCCGCCCGAAGCTTGGCGTCCAAAGAGCTGAGCGGTTCGTCCATCAGGAAGATCTGGGGGTCGCGCACCAGCGCTCGTCCGATCGACACACGCTGCATTTCGCCCCCTGACAGTTCAGTGGCTTTGTTATCCAGCTTGTGCGGGATCTGCAGGATCTCCGAGACTTCTTTGACCTTCCTCGCGATCTCATCCTCTGGTGTTTTCAGGATCGGCGACCGCAGAGGGAAAGACAGGTTTTCACGCACGGTCATATGCGGGTACAGCGAGTATTGCTGGAAAACCATCGCCACGTCGCGCTGGGCGGGTGTATCCATCCCGACGTCGCGCCCGGCAATGCGAACTGTGCCTGAATCCAGTTTCTCGAGCCCGGATATCAATCTCAGCGTCGTTGTTTTTCCCGCACCCGTCGGACCCAACAACACCACAAAGGCTCCGTTGGGGATCGTCATTGAGATATCATCCACCGCTTTGATGTCGCCGAATGACTTCGAAATGTTTTCCAGAACGACTTCAGCCATTGCTCAGTACCTCGTCGTTCAGTGCGGACCTCAACGCGCGTCCGGTAGATTTTTCGAAAAGGGTTACTGCGGATGAGCGGAATTCCAATCCGACCGTCTCGCCGGGATTGACGGTTTCGCGTGCATCAATCCGGGCTTTCAACTCTCCGTTCGGGCTTTGCAGCGTCACGATCTGGGTGGTTCCAAGATATTCTGCGGCCAGCACCTTGGCACGGTAGGCGCTGGCATCTGACAGAAAAACATGCTCGGGTCGAACGCCGAAAACCAAGTCACCTTCCGCACCTTCCATCAGTTTGGGCACGGCTTCGTCATGGCCATTCAGTCGAACCATTTCCGAGCCAGGCGCGACCTTTCCTTGAAACGGCAGGAAGTTCATCGACGGAGACCCGATAAAATCCGCAACGAACATTGTGGCCGGTTTGTCGTAGATTTCCTGAGGCGTGCCGAATTGCTCGATCACAGCGTTGTTCATCACAACGATCTTGTCGCCCATTTGCATGGCTTCCAACTGGTCATGTGTGACGTAAACAGTGGTTGCGCCCATGCGATCGTGGAGCGCGCGCAGTTCTTCGGCCATGTGCTCACGAAACTCGGCATCCAAAGCGCCAAGAGGTTCGTCCATCATGAATGCCTTGGGTTCGCGAACAATTGCGCGACCCAGCGCCACGCGTTGCCTGTCGCCACCTGAAAGCCCACCCACCGGGCTGTCGAGGATGTCGTTGATCCCCAGAATTCCCGCGACTTCTTCGACTTTGGCTTTGACAGCAGCACGCGGCATGCCCTGCGAAATAAGCGGATAGCTGATGTTCTTGCGCACGTTCATGTGGGGATACAGCGCGAACATCTGGAACACGAAGGCAATGTCCCGCTCTGATGGCGGCCGCTGGCTGATCTCTTCGCCGTCCAGATAGATTTCGCCCGACGTTGGAAGCTCCAATCCCGCGATCATCCGCAGCGTCGTCGTTTTCCCGCAACCGGAGGGGCCCAGCAGCATGAAAAACTCGCCGTCTTCAATCGTGAACGAACTTTCGCGGACAGCCGTGAAATCGCCGAACATCTTCTTTACGTTTTTGACTACGATCTGGGCCATTTCTACTCCGGGAAATGGCTGACGATGATGAACATGACGGTTCCGATCAGCGTGACGATGAAAGAGTAAGTGAAGGCCCAAAGGACAAAGGGCTGCATCAGCATGAAGACACCCAGTGCGATGAGGATGGTTGCGACCATCTCCCATGGGCCGCGGCGGAGCCGCACCAATCCGGAAAGAAACTCGCTCATTTGCGTACGGCTCCGAATGTTATCCCGCGCAGCAAGTGTTTGCGCATCAGGATGGTGAAAATCATGACCGGGATCAGGAAGATCGTCGCGCCGGCCGCAACGGCAGGCCAGTCCAAGCCGCCGATACCGATGATGGTCGGGATGAACGGTGGTGCAGTTTGCGCGTTTGCGGATGTTAGCAGCACGGCGAACGCGTACTCATTCCAGGCGAAGATCAGGCAGAAGATCGCAGTTGACGCAATTCCGGTAGCGGCTTGCGGCAGCACCACTTTGTAGAAGGCCTGAAACCTCGTGTACCCATCGATAAGGGCGGCTTCTTCGTACTCTCTGGGGATTTCGTCGATGAATCCTTTCAGCAACCAGACCGCCAGGGAGATATTCACGCCCGTGTAGAGCAGGATCATCCCGAGATGCGTGTCGCTTAAACCGAGGTTTCTGAACATCAGGAAGATAGGGATGGCGACAGCGACCGGAGGCATCATCCTTGTACTCAGGATGAAGAACAGAAGGTCATCCTTAAGCGGGACCTTAAATCGGCTGAACGCATAGGCAGCCAACGTGCCAAGGAAGATACTCAAGAACGTCGAGCCAAATCCGATGATGACCGAATTCATGAAGCGCTCGCCGAACTTGGAGGGCCCAACGATCACCATGTCGTATTGGCGTACGATCTCATCGGCCCAGTTCTGCGGCGGGTTGGCTTCCAGAAACTCCTGCGTCTGCCTGGTGCGTGTGGTGAAAAGGTTTACGTAGCCTTCGAGCGTTGGGTCAAAGACCACTTTGGGCGGGTAGCTGATCGCGTCGGCCGGAGACTTGAAGCCAGTCAGCAAGATCCAAACCAGCGGGATCATCGTGATCAGCGCATAAGTGATGACCAGGAAGCCTGCGATCCATTTGGACCGGTTCGAAGGTTCAGTGACCGAAAAACTGCTCATCGCTGTTTCACCTTGTTCAGGGCTTTGACGTAGATCGACGCAAGGCCGAACACGGTGACGAACAAGATGATCGCATAGGCCGAGGCGTAGCCCGTCCGCCACTTCTCAAACGCCTCTCGCTTGAGATTGATTGAGGTGAGTTCCGTTACAGATCCCGGCCCACCGCCTGTCAACTGAACAACCAGGTCGAACATCTTGAAGTTCTCGATCCCTCGAAACAGCACCGCGAGCATCAGGAACGGCAGCACCATCGGAATGGTAATCGTAAAGAACTGTCGCAGCTTGCTGGCCCTGTCGATCTCAGCCGCCTCGTAGATGTAGTCGGGGATGCTGCGCAGCCCGGCCAGACAGATCAGCATCACGAAGGGGGTCCACATCCAGGTGTCAACGATCACGATCGCCCAAGGGGCCAAAGTGACCGACCCCAGCATTTCAAAGCTTGAGGGGTCCTTGCCGGTGAACCAGGACACGATGTAGTTGAACAGGCCGATTTGAGGCTGATACAGGAATTTCCAGAAATTCCCGACGACGGCCGGGGACAGCATCATCGGCAGCACGATGATCGTGGTCCAAAGATCGTTGCCCTTGAATTTCTTGTTGATCAACCACGCCAGCGTGAACCCGATCAGGACCTGGAAAAAGATTGTCCAGAACAGGAAATGCGCTGTTGCCTGCATATTCAGCCAGGTATCCGAGTCCGTCAGGATACGCTCGTAGTTCCTGAGTCCGACGTCTTTGACTTCGCGCCCGATCCGGTTGGCCTTGTAGTTGGTAAAGCTCAGCTGGATGGTCCAGATCAACGGAAAGATGTTGATCGCCAGCAATAGAAAAATCGTTGGGGAGATGAAAATCCAGGCGATCGCGCGGTCGGACAATCCCCGGATTTTTCGCGCAACTCGCTCGGGCGTTGCCTGCGCAACGCGATCTACGGTCCTGTCAGACATCTCTTTGCCAGCTCTTGTTGGTTTAGGACTCACGGGTGAAGGTGGAGCGGGATTGCACCCGCTCCTGCCTGTGTCCGGACTACAGCTTGCCTTCGTCTTCGAAGACTTCGGTCCAGTCTTGGATCAGAAGGTCAAGCGCTTCTTGAGCGGTGCCCTGGTCCGCAACCACGTAGTCGTGGATGCGCTTCTGCATCGCCAGCAGCAGTTCCGCATAAGCAGGCTCCTGCCAGAAATCCTGCACCCCGGCCATCGCTTCCAGGAAGTCACCGGCAAACGGCTGGCTGTCAACAAAACCCGGATCTTCCAGTACGGAGTTATGGGCCGAGTAGCCGCCGAGCTCCCACCATTTGGCCTGAACGTCCGGCTGTGCAAACCACTTGATGTACTCAAGTGCGGCGTCTTGTTTGTCAGAGTAGCTGACAACAGAGATACCTTGTCCGCCCAGTGTCGAACCTGCCTGATTTTGTGGTGGGTTCACGAAGAAGTCGATTTTGTCACCGCCGGTATTGGGATCGGCGTAGAGACCCGGGAAGAACGCAAACCAGTTCATCGCCATGGCGACCTGACCGGACTTAAAGGCGTCCAGACTCTCACCCATGTAAGAGTTGGTATATCCCGGAGGCGTCGCCGTTTCGTAGAATTCCTTGTAGAATTCCAGAGCTTCAACCGCTTCGGGCGAGTTCACGGCGCCTTCCATGTCATAGGAACCCGGCGTGTTTTCGTATTTGAAACCCCAAGGATACAGCGCTCCGGTCACACCCATGGTGATCCCTTCCGAGCCGCGCTCGGTAAAGATGGCTGCACCATAGACAGTCTTGCCGTCGATCTCACGACCTTGGAAAAACTGTGCGATCTGCAGAAGTTCTTTTTGCGATTGAGGCTCGCGAAGATCCTGACCCGTCGCCTCTTTGTAAGCGGCTTGGATGTCGGGGTTTTCGAACCAGTCCTTGCGGTAGAACCAGCCATTCGCATCACCCATCGCTGGCAGCGCATAGTAGTTCGGCGTGCCCTTGGGCCAGGTCGAGTACGCATAGACGGTGGCCGGCGCGAAATCGTCCATGCTGATGCCTTCAGCATCGAAGAAGTCGTTCAGTTTGACATAGTGGCCATTCTCAGCGCCCCCGCCGATCCACTGGCTGTCACCGATCAACAAGTCGCAGAGCTTGCCCCCAGAGTTCAGCTCGTTCAGCATCCGATCCGCAAAATTCGGCCAGGGAACAAACTCGAAGTTCATCGTGTGACCGGATTCGGCTTCGAATTCCTTTGAAAGCTCAACAAGCGCGTTGGCCGGGTCCCATGCAGCCCAACAAAGCGTCAGATCTTCAGCATTCGCCTTGGTGGAAAGAGTAGTAGCGGCAAGGACTATTGCGCTGGCCGAGGCCAGTTTTGTGTAAGTCATCCATTCCTCCCTTTTTTCGCCGTCAATCGAGGATGTGCGAATCGCGGCATACCTCCAAGGCTATTTGAGGTACGCACATCAAGTCTAGATATTTTTGAGGTTCGTACCTCAAGCGGGCGGTGGTTGACGATTAGTTCTCCTCTTAACCACTGATTTCATGTAATTTTATTCCATTTCGTCGGTGTGCATGTATTTTCAGCAGTGAGGCACTTAAGGGCCGCACCCGCCAAAATTGGCCCAGCTCACAATCACGGCCATCATGCGGCCAACCGGATTTTGGAGCCCGCTTATCAGGCTCCAGCGGATTATTCGGTCGATACCTTTGAGGATTGGAGATAGCGTCAAACGGCACGGGTCACTCTGGATCGTGCGTGACTCGTATTGACAGGTGCAGACGTATGAACACGCTCTCTATCGTCAGATTGAACCGGTTCCCAATCAAAGGCTTGAGTGCAGAGCCAATGCAAACCGTGACGCTGCTGGCAGGGGAGGGGATCCCAGGTGATCGCCTGTTCGGATTTGCGCGCTACAATTCCGGTTTCGACCCACAGAACCCTCAGCCACTGCCGAAAGATCGCTTTGTTGTTCTGTTGAATGAGGCAGCGCTGGCAGGCGTCGAGACGAGTTTTGATTTTGAGACCCAAGATCTTGAGATCAAAGCGAACGGCAAAACGCAAAGCTTCAATATGCGAACACTAGACGACCGGATGAATGCGGCAAGCTTCCTGTCCTCAGAGATCGGCTTGAAAGATCCCGAACTGCCGGAATTCGTCTCGTCCGCTCCTCATCGGTTTACGGATGTGTCCGTCGTCTCACCAAAAATGATGAACGCGATATCCGTTCTTAATCGCGCGTCGGTGAGAGAGTTGGGTGAAAAACTGAACGCAGAGATCCAGCCAGCGCGGTTCCGCGCGAACATCGAGATAGACGGCTTACCTGCGTTGTTCGAGTTGGAGGCGGTCGGATCAGTTCTGAGATTTGGCGATGTTGAGTTGAAGATACTATCGCGAACGAAAAGGTGTGCGGCCACTGAAGTGAACCCGGACACGGCCGAGCGTGACTTGAAAATACCCTATCTTATTAGGAAGTTGATGGGGCACATGGATATGGGGGTCTATGTCGAAGTGACGAAAGGCGGAACCCTAAGTGTCGGCCAACCCGGGGAAATGCTTGCCTGAATGCCGCCCCCTCAGATTGGCGACCTCGGGAAACCTCTGTTCCATATTCAATCGTGAAAAAGGTCTTCGGTTTTTGCTGGTTCGCCCGGGGTAGCGATATCTACGCAGCGAAGCTCCCCTGAGAGCCATATTCCAACCAGTCGCGGTCTTCGGGATCTAGGTGTGCATCCATCATCGCGTCGTAGCTTGCCAGTTCTTCCGCCGTCAGTTTTCCGCGCCATTTGCCGCTCGTTCCGCTGTGAAAAAACTCGGCATCCGACTTGAAGAACCCTTTGCCACCTGAGGGGGCATAGCGTTCTGCTTTGTCCTTCATATTGTCGAAGGTCGCAGCTTGAACCAATTGATCCATGACTGCCTCTGAATGGGTCGTGCCCAGGGTGTCAGCCAGCCTGAAGAACGTTCCTCTCAAGTCCCGGGTCATGTCTGCGTAGTGGAAAAGCGACACGTTCGGCCGGTCGGAAACCGCCGCAGCGGCTTTGTAATGCCGGATGATATGTGCCAGTGGCATCGCATCGGTATCGAACCCTTCCGCCCCGCCGTCCAGAAAGCGACGGAATGTGATTCCTTCTTCATCGTTCTCGGGATACCAGGTGTCAAACCAGGTCATTGGAATGTTTCTGATGTGTTTGCGAAACGAGAAATGCGCATCGAGGGGATGACGAAAAACACAGATGTACTGTGCTTGATCATCCAGAGGTAACCCATCCATCGGTGTGTGGCTTTTCATGCTACGCCGATGCTGCATGGCTTCGAGCCGCTCTGCGACTTCAGGCATTTCTCGGATTCGGATGTCTACCCACGGCATCTTCACTGACAACTCCGTTTCAACTTCGGGATCACCAGAAAACAACAGCGATACGATGGTTTGCATCCAGGTCGTGCCGCATTTCGGAGGTGTCACCACGAACACATCATCGGGGCGGATGCGAACCATATCCCAGCGTCTATTGTCGGTCAGGGGGCCAAGGTAGAGCTTTCGGTTTTTCACGTCTGAAAACTCCTCCGCGCGAATTGGTTCAGGAAAAGTGGAATGAAAGTGAAAGGCGACTGGTTCTCATGGCAGAAAGCCCAAAAAGCCAGTTGCTGCCTTGTTGAGTCAGGTCGGCAACAGAATGATAGCGGAGCAGCACCTGTACGTTATTCCAAAGACCGCTCAGGGTTCTGTCCAGCAAGCAGCGCTCAATACCCGAAAAACGGAACCAAGCCGCCGTTCATCCCTTCCCTTGGACTGCGCTGGTCTTCAGTCCAAGGGCATGATTTACCAGCCTGAATTCGACAAACAGTTGTTTGCGAATTCAGGCTGGCGAACACAGCTCACGGCGTCCCGTTGGTGCTATTGGTTCCCGGCACGGCTCGTGAGTTCCTCCATGACGTTGTCGAGGTTGAAGCTGCCGGGCTTTTGCCTTGGCGGAAACTCCTCGAAGCTTTGCAGCCATTGCCCAACGAAGGCGGAGGCCGGAGCTATCGCGAACATATGCTCGAGGAACCAGCGCTGGTATCCCATAGCGTTCTCTTCCTCGGCTCGCTCGAACGGATCGCTGCGGAGGTTTGCCAGCATCGGTGCGCGCAGGACTTCAAACGGTGAGAGCCATACATCAAGCCCATGCGCATTCTGCTTCAGGAATGTCACCTTGTACTGTTCGTATCGCAAGGCGGCGACGCTGCCATCATCGGTCCAATAGATGAACTCGCTGCGCGGCCACTCATCCGTTTCACCTGAGAGCGACGGCAGAAGATTGTAGCCGTCAAGGTGGGCTTTGTATTGGCGACCGATCGCTTCAACGTCGCCATCGAGCAACTTTTCTTTGATGTCCGGCTCACCCACCGCAGCCAGAATGGTAGGCAACATATCCGTGTGCGATACTACGCCATTGACCTTCGATCCCGGCTCGATGACGCCCGGCCACTTGATGACCGTCGGGACGCGATAGCCACCTTCCCACTGCGTGTTTTTCTCACCGCGGAAGGGTGTCGTACCGCCGTCTGGCCACGTGAACGTCTCCGCTCCGTTGTCGGTTGAATACATGACGACGGTGTTGTCCGCGATTCCGAGCTCATCAAGTTTATCAAGCAGTACACCGACATGCCCATCATGCTCGACCATGCCGTCGGGATAAACTCCAAGTCCCGTCACTCCCTCGGATTCTTCCTTCAGATGCGTGAAAATGTGCATGCGGGTTGAATTCCACCAAAGGAAGAAAGGTTTGTCCTGTTCGACGGCTCTATCCATGAAATCCAACGCGCTGGCCGTGACTTCTTCGTCAACGGTTTCCATGCGCTTTTTCGTAAGCGGCCCGGTGTCCTCGATCGAGCCATCAGCGGTCGACTTGATCACCCCGCGCGGGCCGAAGTTTTCCCTGAAGGCTTCATCCTTGGGGTAGTCAGGGTTTTCGGGCTCTTCTTCTGCGTTGAGATGGTAAAGGTTTCCGAAAAATTCATCGAAACCATGGTTTGTTGGGAGGTGCTCGTCACGGTCACCCAAATGGTTTTTGCCGAACTGGCCAGTCATGTAACCATGGTTTTTGAGCAGCCCGGCGATGGTTGGGTCTTCGACAGGCATGCCCTCGGGCGCGCCTGGAAGGCCGACTTTGGTCAAGCCCGTGCGGATGGGAGATTGTCCTGTGATAAAGGCCGCTCGTCCTGCGGTGCAGGACTGCTCACCGTACCAATCAGTAAATAGCGCGCCTTCTTTGGCTATGCGGTCGATGTTGGGTGTCTGATACCCCATCATGCCATGGTTGTAGGCACTGATATTCCAAAATCCAATGTCATCTCCCCAAATAATCAGGAAGTTCAGGGGGGGATCATCTTGTGCGGAAACGGCTGTGGCAGCTGCAGCAAACAAGGCCGCCATTATTGTTGATCTTGTTTTGTATTTCATTTTCGTCCTCCCAAAATTTCTTGTTAATACCGAGTAACCTACCACAAATTTGGCGGTTTTGTCGGTGTTCTTGCGGCTTTCGGGATTTCGGGCGGAAACGCGCAAGTGATCCAAGAGATCCGATCGACTTTGATGGCTTTGATTTACGAGCCGGCCGAGACTTTTCTCCGCGCTTCAAGGCGTGGTTGATCAAGACGAGTTACGTCGAACCTCGGAGCCACGCCAATGCGGTTTCTGGAGCACTTCTTCTGCTTTTGGAGCAAAGAACGGCCTGCTGAACGTTTTTTGGTGTGTGTTCAGTAAGTCTGTCGGTCGTTCCGGCACATTCGATCCCGTGCGTTGGCGACCGAAAAGCGCCGCGCACCGTTGATCAACCCGGCTGTCGGTGCTGCTGCCGTCCATCGTTTGGCCTATCGCCGGCTTCGGAACATTGGTGTTTGGATTCCTTGACAACCGCAGCATCGCGACCTGCGTGCCTCCGCCCCCTTGCCGTCGGAACGCCCAAACCTGCTGCGGGATATGATCCGCTGAAACCGATTTCAGCGGATCAAGGGGCAATGGTCAGTTGGTGATTTCTTGCACCTTCATGACCAATTCGTTCCAGTTTCGCTGGTTCTCGATATCATGCTCGAGCCCTTGTTCATCGGCAATTCGAAAGCGTTTGACCGCCGGCGTCTTGCTTGTCGCTTGGTACAGCCAATAGGCCTCGGCCCTCAACGCCTCGGAAATAGGTTTGTCGATGGATTCGTAGACCATCTGCTTGCACGCGTTGATGGATTCGGCGGGGAACTGGGCAATGCGCCTGGCCAGAGCATCGACATAGGGACCGATCTCGTCGGAATCCAGCGCCTTGTTGATGGTGCCCATGCGCTCGGCATCGTCGGCATCGTAGTCCTGCGCACTCAGGATGATTTCCAATGCCCGGCCAAGTCCAGTTTGGCGCGCCATGCGCGAAGCTCCGCCGCCGCAGGGCAGGATACCCATGCCAACTTCCATCTGCATGAACTTGAACTTCCCACGTGCCGCAAAACGCATGTCCAGCGCGAGTGCGAGTTCGTGTCCGCCGCCACGCGCGAAGCCTTCAAGCTTTGCGATTGTTGCCTGCGGGACCTTGCTCAGCCGTTCGCACACGGACTGCAGGTCCAGCAGCTGGGCGTCTTCGCGCGAGACGGCTTCGGTCGAAAGATCCTTGAGCAACTCGGTATCGTAGTGACAGACCCAGATTTCGGGGTTCGCAGACTGGAAGATCACCACTTTGGTTTCCCGGTCCCGCTCCAGCCGCATCGCAAGGCTGTTGAGGTCGGCCAGCATCTCCTGGCCCTGAACATTGACCGCTCCGAAGTTGAACGTCACGGTGGCAATTGCATTCTCGACCGCGACGTCGAAGGTCTGGAAATTTTCGTATTTCATTGGACAGTCCTCTCCTGTTCTCGCCATCAAAGATGCGAGGGTTTGCGTGAATTGGCAGGGCGCGGGAGTGCGCCCGGCTCAGCCGTATTGGCGGATAGTGTCTTGAATGGCCTTCATGACGTCGGCTGCGTGTTCGGGCTTCAGCGCCGCGGGGTGCGGGTCTGCAAAGGTACCGCCGTCATTGTCGAAATAGGCGCCCGACGCCTGCGCGAACCGATCGCTAAGTGCGGCGTCGGTCAGGATGTCGGCGCCGATGTTGAGGTCGTTGCCGGCGACTCCGAAACCGTCCTTGACCATTTTGGACGCCAGCAATGAACCCGGATTGACCGCAATCAACGCCGGTCCAGCGGGCAGGGCGCGGGCCTGTTCGCGCGTCCATATCGTGATTGCCAACTTGCTTTGAGCATATGCGCTCATATCGGCCAACCGCGTTTTGCCGGTCAACGCATCCACATCCACAGGGGCCTGTGCGGCCGAGGACAGGTTCACGACGCGGCCAGTCTTGGGAATGATCGGAAGCAGAAGTTCGGTCAGCAAATAAGGCGCGAGCGTGTTGACGACGAAGCGGATATCGAGACCGTTTTCGAGAGTGGTCTGCGGAGCCTTCAGGACGCCGGCGTTGTTGATCAGCACATCCAGCCGGTCGTGATTGGACCGGATGGCCTCCGCCAACGACCTCACGGCTGATAGGTCGGACAGATCGGCGCTGTAGGTTTCCGGCTGCCCTCCAACCTCCAGGGCGGCTGCCTCCAACTTTGTAGTGTTCCGCCCGTGCAACAGAACACGGTGACCGTCAGCCGCCAGCTTCTTGGCGGTGAGCAGTCCGATACCGTCGGTAGCGCCTGTGATCAGAATGGTTTTGGTCATGTGATCAGTTCCTTATGAGAATTCCGGCAGGATCGTATCTGCCAGGCGTTTGAGTGTCGGTTCGATGGCAGCCTCGTTGAAACGCAGGTTCAGGGCGACGTGATTCATCCCCAAGTCACGGATTTCAGCCAAGTAGCGGCGCAGGAAATTCGAACCCGACTGGAACCCCAGATGTATGGGACGTGCGGGGGCATTTGGGTCTTCCAGCAAGTCGACATAGAGCGACTGCATCACCGGTTTGTCCGGTTGCCCCAGTGCTTTCAGACGAATTCGGTAATCGGCCACCGCGCGCCCCTGCGATGCCGCATCGCGCGGATAGGTCATCCACCCATCGCCGTTTTCAGCCACCCAATCCGGGGATTGCCGACTGCCGCCCGTGATCAACAAAGGCAGGCGCGTTCTCGAGGGTTTCGGCAGGAGGTCAATGTCGCCGGACAGATGTCCCTGCAGGCTTTCATGCTTCGGATAGGGTGTTGCCGTTGCGCGGATATAGTCGACACTGTCGCGGAACCGTTCACCTCGATCGGGGAAGGATTGACGCATTGCCGGATACTCTTCCGGTCGATCGCCAGACGCCACACCCAACAGCAGACGGCCATCGGACAAAACATCCGCCGACGCGGCTGCCTTTGCCACATGGGCCGGATGGCGCAGCGGCAAAACGATGCTGGCGGTCCCCAGGGCAATGCGATCCGTCGCGGTCGCTAGTGCACCCAGATAGACGAACGGATCAAAGATCTGGCCGGGGTCCCCGAAACTTGGAACATTGAACGGCACGTCGCGCAGCCAAAGCGCGGCAAAGCCCAGAGACTCGGCCAATTGCGCGGCCTTCATGTGGCCCTTCATCGTGGGCTCGGATCCCACCGGGTAGGCCTCGAGCGGCAATACCAGCCCTAGCGTCAGCTGATCTGGCCGAAAAACCTGACCGTAGGCCTTGTTGATCGGGGCAAAGGACAGGTTTTGGTTTTTGTCCAACATGATGGTTCCTTGCTCAGTACCGCACCAAAGTGCGGGTCTCGATGCTCTTCCGGATGGTGTTGACGGTCGGGTCCTCGACCATATCGAGCGCGCTGTGAGCGACGGAAGGCAACCCCCGATTGTCGTAGATGTTGAAAATAGCGATTTCATCCGGGCTCATTCGAGACAGATAGACCCAGTCATGGCTTGCATTCCCGACAAGCCCCATGATCTGCCCTTTGCGGTCAGGATAGATCAGGTCAAGCAGGATCCAGTCTTTGGGTTCGACGGACGAAGGACGGACAAACCCCAGCGGCGCGCTGTTGATCGGGTGACCGACCGGCCGCCATAGATTGACAAAGGCATAGTGCCCTTTGCTCCACTCGGCCGCCCGCTCGGGGCCAAGCAAATCCACCAGTCGTTGCCGAGCGCCGTCCGCGCTGTAATCGCTGTGGACATTGCGCGCCGGCTTGCGTGTCGCCTTTGGGTCGTCCACGCGCAAGGTATGGTCAAAGATCACGACCTCGCGAACGCCGATCTTTTTGGTCAGCAGTTGAGTGAGCTCGTGTTCGTAGGTCCGTTTCCACTGATCCCCGGAAAAATCGCGGATGGCACTGGGCGCATTCAGAAACTCGACGCCGTCGGGGTCAAAGCGCAGGGGTTGCCCCGATGTCCGCATATCAGTCAGGTTCACCTGTGTCGGCAACAGTTCCGGCGAAATCAGGTTGCCGACAATGCCGCTGGCGTCCAGTTGGAACGCCTGCCGTTCAGGTTTGTGAACGTGATAGTTTACGATACCGGTTCGTTGCATCTGTAATCTCACTGAGTTGCGGATGACGCAGCCCCTGGCTTAATCGACGTTGGCTCAGAACCAGTTCACGGTTTCGGCCATCGGGCGGCGGGTCTTGGGGAATTGCGGATCACTGGCGCGATACCCAAAGGCAAACATCACCGCGGGTTTCCATTTCGAGGTATCCACCCCGAAATGCTCGGCCAGAGTCTGGGTGGTGAGTTCCATGTCAAACCCTTCGATGGGGCAGGAATCGATACCCATCAAGGCTGCGGTCGTCATCATGTTGGCCAGAACGATATAGGCCTGTTTGCCGGACCAGTCGGTGATCTCGCGTTCAGTGGTGATGCGATGGTCGGTTGACTGGAACTTGCCATACGCACCGTTGAATAATTCGATGACGTCCTCGGGCAGTTGTTTGACCTTGCGATAGTGGTCCTGCAGATAATCAGACCCAGCGGTCATGGTTGCCGCAGTGCTGGCCAGAATGATGCCAAAATGGCTGGCTGTCCCCAATTGGCCGGAGCTGCCGTTCATCATGCCATTGGCGCCCCAGGAAAACTCGCGCAAAAGCTCCCGTTTGTCGGGCGATTGGATGACAAGAATCTTGAATGGCTCGTGCCCGAAAGAGGTGGGCGACAGGCGGCCAGCTTCAAGAATGGTTTCGAAATCGGCGTTGCTGATCTTGCGGTCGGGATCAAAGACCTTTGTCGCGTGCCGGAAATTGAAGGCTTCGAGGATCTGAGACTGAACGTTCGGGCGAACGGACATTTGTGGCTCCATTTGGTTTGTCTTCCGTGGAGCCAGAAATATCACTTGCAGAATCCGATGAAACGGCGGATATCAGGTTTCAGTTTTCGGATTTTGCGTATAATAAGCTAATGGACACACAAGCGCTTCGTCTTTTCGTGCTTGCAGCGGACAAGCTGAACATATCGGCCGCCGGGCGCGAACTGGGTTTGGTGCCCGCAGTCTCCAGCGCCCGACTTGCCAAGCTGGAGCATCATCTGGGTGTCGAGTTGCTTCACCGCTCGACCCGGAAAGTATCGTTGTCTCTGGAGGGCGCTGAGTTTCTACCTTATGCGCGCGAGATTCTGGCGCAGGAGAATGCGGCCTTGGCCGCTTTGGGGCAGGGGTCGGCCCAAGCCACCGGCACACTGCGGTTTACTGCGCCCAGCACGTTTGCACAGCTCTACATTGCTCCGATCCTTGCAAAGTTCCAGGAACAGCATCCGGGTGTGACCCTGGACCTGCGTCTGTCGGATGCTCAGTTTGATCTGATCGAAGGCAGCTATGATCTTGCTTTGCGGAACGCACCGCTGATCGATACCAGCCTCAAGGGGCGCAAGCTGGCGGATGACAAACGCATCCTCTGCTCGGCACCAGATTACCTGTCGGCCCACGGAGAGCCCAAGACGCCGGATGATCTGGCGCATCATCGGCTGATTGCATTTCGCCACACCCGGGCCCGGGCGCTGAAAACTGCCCGGGGAGCTGTCGCAAGTTTCGATCCCGGAGCCACGAAATGTCCATTGATCATGGATGACGGTCTCAGCCAGAAGCTGGCCACCGTGGCAGGGGCGGGGATCTCGATGAACTCACTGTGGAGCGTTCAGGAGGAGCTTGCCTCGGGCAAGTTGCGTCATGTCCTTCCCGAATATGAGGCGGCGGAAGACAACGTGCTTTGGCTGATCTATCCCAAGTCGAACGTATTGTCGCCAAAGGTGCGGGTCTTCATGGATTTTCTGATCACCGAGATCGGCGTGAAGCCTCCGTGGGAAAGATCATTAGACTGACTGATTGCGTCCAGTTGCTTCGGGCCAGCGCAGCAAAGGCCCGATTAGCCGTTCTGAAAGTAGAACGACAGCTTCCGGCTGACCCCGCCCGGAGGTTTCGGGAAGGGCGATGCGCGGCGGACCTGTTCCTTGGCGGCCCTGTCGACCTCGGTCGAGCCAGAACTGTCGATAATATCGACCCAGGCCAGTGTTCCGTCCGGGTTGATTTCAAAGAAAACTTTGGCAAAGCCGCGAACCGAGACATAGACCGGCGGAGTTCTGTTGAGGTGGACAAGAACCTGCCCGGCGTAATTGGTGACATTCGAGTTGCCTGGGCCTCGACCGCCGGACTGATTGGAATTGCTCCCTCGGGTGAAGGCATCGACCCCCTGTCGGCGATAGGTCGTCAGCGGCGAGTCGATCTGCTTGTTGGGAAATCGCAGGTTGTCAAAACTGTCGAGCCGACTGGCCCTTTGGTCGGGTACAGGGGCCGGAGCAGGGGGCCGGTCCGGAAGGCGCGGGCGGATCGATGTTGCAACCGCCAGATCCGAGACGCCGTCTTCGGTGTCGCTTTCGACCGGTTGCTGCTCCTCTGCCGGCACTGAAGGCTCCGGAACCGGTGAGGGGGCAGGCAGGGCAGCCAGTTGCTCTGGTTCCGAAACCGGGGCCTCTATGGGTTCGACCGGTGCTTCGGGCGCCGCTGCGGACTGCGTTTCGGCTTGGACGGGGGGTGTTTCGTCGACCTCATCGGCGGCCTGCCGATCACCTTCGGCCGAGTCCGCCGGCTCAACGATTTCCGGAACGGGCTGATCAGGCTGCACCGGGTTGGTTTGTCCGATATCAGGCGAGTTGACCTTTTGCGGGTCCGACGAGGCGACCAGTGTTTCGCTGACGGGTATTTCGGCCCGGTCCGGCTCTGTCGGCTGTTCGACATCGGGCTCGGGCTCTTTTGCGGGGGTTGGCGGCTCGGGCGGGGTCGCGGTTTCCGCCAGATCCTCGAACGCGTTGCCCAATGCAACCGTGTCCGGTTGCGGTCCGGCCGTCGCAGGTTCCGCAGGGTCCCGCGCGGCTGGCAGCAGCAGGAAAAGGTGGAACAGCACCGAAAGCACAACAGCCAGCGCCGCGACAAACAGAGATTCCCGGATCATTCGAGCGCCCGTTCGGTCACCGCAAAGACTGCGGTGGCGCCGAGACGGCGCAAGGCGCCGGTGACTTCGATCAGGCGTGCCCCGGAAACGTTCCGGTCAGGCACGATCCGCACGGGTTCTTCCCCCCGGCCGGTCATGTAGGTCTGCGGATCCGTCGGTGTTCCGCGAAAGCTGAGCGTCCCGTCCGCGTGAAGAACCAGTGCATCGGGCGGTTCGCGGCCGTCCAGATCGGATGTGTTGACCAGTTCCAAGTCCGGGTCCAACGGTTGAGCAACGGTTCCGGCGATCAAAAAGAAGATCAGCATCAGAAAGACCACGTTGATCAACGGAATGGTCGAGTCGCGCTTGCGGCTTGGGCGGTCGTGGCGGATCATGGCGTCACTCCAGAACCGTTACCGACAGACCGTCAAGGCCGCGCAATTTCGCCAGAAAGTCAACAAGCCGTTGGGCGGTGACGTCGCCGTCAAGACTGACCAGCACCTGCCCGGGCTGCAGTGCCTGTGCCAATTCATCCAGCGAGAGCGGTGCTCCGTTCAGCACCACGCGGTTCGCCCCCAATTGCACAAAAGCGCGATCCGACGGGGCGCTGGGCTCTGATGGGCCCGCGGCTGCGCTGCTGAGTTGAATCTCTCCGAATGTCGAAAAGGTCGACGTTAGCATAAAGAACAGCAAAAGCAGAAAAATCACGTCGATGAGCGGTGTCATCGACATGGCGCGCCGGACAAATGGGGCCGCGTTACGCATGTCCCGGCGCGGCGACAAACGCGGTGCTGGTCGTTGCTGTAGGCAGCGCCTGGGTCGGCACGAGAATCGTGCGCAAGGCCTTATCTGCGAACACCCGCTCGCGCGCGGTACGGCTCTCGAACCAGGACAAGACCATGGATGTGGGCATCGCAACCGCCAGACCCACCGCTGTCGTCACCAGCGCAACCCAGATCCCACCAGCCAGCAGCGACGGATCTACACCGGCCCCGGCCGTCTGCAGGCTTTGGAACGCTTCGATCATGCCCAGAACCGTGCCGAACAACCCCAGCAAGGGGGCCAACTGCGCGACCGTATCCAAAAGCCGGAAACCGCGCTCGAGCCCGGCCAACGCCAATCCGGCTTCGGCGTCCAGCCGTTCGTCCAGCCCCGCCGTATCCGGGGCGTTCATTGCCGCACCCACGATCGGGGCAAGGTAGCTGCTGCTGGCGGCCAGACGCTCGCGCGCAGTGTCGTGGTCTCCGGCATCCCAGGCTGCCAATGCCTGGGACAGCACCATATGGCGGCCGACGCCACAGGCCGCAAACTGCCAGAGCTTGTAGATCGATACCGCCACGGTCAGGATCGACATCACAAGAAGGATCGCCACTACTGGCCCGCCCAATGCAAGGATCTGGCCAAGCGCGTTGAAGATGTTCATCCCAAAAGCTCCATTTCCAAGCGGCTGGTCACCGACAGGGCCGAATTGCAAAGATCACTCTCGGAACCGTCTGTTACGCAGGAACTGGCTCCGTTTATCAGAACGCGCCCGACCGTTGCGCATGGTCTGTCGGGCAGGTCGAACTGGCGCACACGCGGGCGGTCCTGCGGCAAATCCCGAAAATCGAACAATGACAGTTTGATCACCGAACCCTGCGTGTCGAAGATCACGGTTTCGAAAACGGCTTTGTCGATCGCCTGTCCGGTTTCGTTGGTGATCAGAAATGACAGCCGACAGGCCTGCCCCACATCCTGCGCCGCGTTGAGTTCCAGTGACAACCCTGCGCCATCGGCGTCAGATGATTGCGCATCAGCCGCAAGGGGGAGGGCTGACCATGCGATAAGGGCGGGTAAAAGGTGACGCAGTTTCAATGATAGAACCTCATTCTGAACACGTGGTACCTGCAGCCCGCCAAGCAGTGCTGGCGCCGTGCCTGTAATATCTTAGACCAGCTGTACGGGGAAGGGTTGGCGGGGGCTTTGTGATCGTTCGTCAGGCGAAACCTCGCCAATGCTATTGGAGGTCCGCAGCTGTCGCTCAGGTTTCGACAAGGTATCTGTCCGACAGAGGCAAGCTGGCTGCCCCCAGGGCGCGGGCATCCGGACCCACCGACCCGGCCAGAACCGAGGGTTGCTCGAGCCCGGTGAAGTTGAGCTGGGAGAGATGCGTCTCAACACGTTCGATCAAGCGCGCGGTAACGCTCTCGGGCATCCAGCCGTCGATTTTCACCGTTTCAAAGTCGATCAGGCTGCAGGAAGACAGGATCGCATAGGCCAGACCTTTCGCGGCCTCGTCCATCCATGCTTCGAGAAGCGTGTCCGGCATTTCCCAATGGTCCGGGGTCTCCCACATGTGGAAGGGATCCAGCCCTGCGGCGACAAGCTTCTGCTCAAGCACGCACAGGCTGGCGACATCGATCAGGGGTTTGACTTCGCCCGAGCCGACGGGAACCGGCAACGGACCCAAGGCGCCTGCATTCCCGCGCCCGGAAAAAATGACGCCGTTGAGGACGACACCCCCGCCAATGAAGTACCCCATGTAGAAATACAGAAAGTTCCGCGGCCTTTCGGATGGCCCGAACACCAACTCTGCCCCGCAAGCCGCGGTGGCATCATTCTGCAAATAGACGGGGATGTCTCGCGCTTGGGAAAGACTGGCTTGCAGATCGGCTGAGCGCCATGGATCCATCCTTTCTTGTGGGACATTCAGGGTCTGCGCCCAATCCCAGAGATAGAAGGGCATCGCAATGCCCAACCCGGCAACCCGGTCACGCGATGCTTCCGGCATCTGGTGCATCATCCGGTCCAATGTGCCCGTGGCGAAATCCAATGTCGCACCGGGGGTGGGATAGTCATAGGTCTCGCGCGCGCGCTCCCGTACTTTGCCCAGGAAATCGGTCAATACCAACTCGGTGCTGCGGCGGCCGACCTTCAGCCCCAGAAAATAGGCCCCATCCGGATTCAGGCGCATTGGCACGGAGGGTTGCCCAACCTTGCCACGTTGTGGCTCGCCCCTAAGCAGCAACCCATCGCTTTCCAGTTGGCGCATGATCACCGAGACAGTCTGCGCCGACAATCCGGTCATGCGGGCCAGCTCCGACTTGGCGAGCGCCTGGTGCCGGCGGACCAGTGACAGCACCAGTCGTTCGTTGTGGGCGCGCATGCCACTTTGGTTCGTCCCGCGCACGGTCGAAACGCGCTCGGGCGGATTGCTCTGCGCTGATTGTTCCTCGGGCACGGGCCGCTCCTCCTACGATCAAGAATGTGGATGCGCCTACCCGGTGTCAATAATAAATAAGAGTGATTTATTTATTGACAGAACCCGAGAATCACCGGATGGTTTTACATATGGGAGCCGGCAGAATTCCGTCCGGACTCCTTAGATGCCCATCGGGTATCGGAGATATTGGGAGGAAAAGCCTTGAAGATTTCAGCATTCGCTGGCGCGACCGCGCTGGCCCTTACAGCCATGGCAGGCGCTGCCGCCGCGCAGGACACGGTCTGCCTGATCACCAAAACCGACACCAACCCCTTCTTCGTGAAGATGAAAGAGGGTGCCACAGCCAAGGCCGAAGAGCTGGGCATGACGCTCAAGGCGTTCGCCGGCAAGATCGACGGCGACCATGAAACTCAGGTGCAGGCGATCGAGACCTGCATTCTGGACGGCGCCAAGGGTATCCTGTTGACCGCATCCGATACATCGTCGATCGTTCCGGCCGTCCAGCAGGCGCGCGACGCCGGTGTGCTGGTCATCGCGCTGGATACACCGCTCGAACCGATCAACTCGGCGGATGCGACTTTTGCAACCGACAACTTTCTGGCGGGCGAGCTGATCGGCAAATGGGCCGCAGCCACGCTGGGAGACGAAGCCCAGAACGCGAAGATCGCGATGTTGGATCTCGCAGTCAGCCAGCCCTCGGTCGGGGTGCTGCGCGACCAGGGATTCCTGCAGGGCTTCGGCATTGACTTGGGCGACCCGAACAAATGGGGCGACGAGACCGACCCGCGCATCGTAGGCCATGACGTCACCGCCGGGAACGAAGAGGGTGGCCGCAAGGCCATGGAGAACCTTCTGGCCAAGGACCCGATGGTCAACGTGGTCTATACGATCAACGAACCGGCTGCCGCCGGTGCGTATGAGGCGCTCAAGGCCATCGGCCGCGAAAACGATGTGCTGATCGTTTCGGTCGACGGCGGCTGCCCCGGTGTGCAGAACGTGGCCGACGGTGTGATCGGCGCAACCTCGCAGCAATACCCGCTGCTGATGGCGTCGCTTGGCGTCGAGGCGGTCAAGAAATGGGCCGACGAGGGCGTGAAGCCCGAGAACACGCCCGGCAAGGACTTCTATGACACCGGTGTTGCGCTGGTGACGGACAAGCCGGCCGAAGGCGTTGAGTCGATCTCGGTCAAAGAGGGCATGGACCTCTGCTGGGGCTGATCTGATCCCTTCAGGGGCCGCAGCGCGGCCCCTGAATTGAACCACGACCTCACCCGAAATTTTGCTAGAGTCGCCCCAAGACGGGAGCTTGACGCATGGGGGAACCTTACTGATGTCCGACACATCTAGACAGTCCGACGACTTCGAAGCCGCAGCCAAAGGCAGCCCGGAACAAGTTGCCGAATTCGAAGATCACCACCGCGGGTTCATGGGGACGGTCCAACACTTTCTGCATGTGAACCCTTCGCTGGTGCCGCTGATCGTTTTGGTCGCTGCAATCCTGATTTTCGGCGCCTTGTTGGGCGCCAAGTTCTTTTCGCCTTTCGCACTGACCCTGATCCTGCAGCAAGTGCAGATCGTCGGCATCGTGGCCGCCGCCCAGAGCTTGGTGATCCTGACCGCCGGCATCGATCTGAGCGTGGGCGCGATCATGGTCATGTCCTCGGTGGTGATGGGCCAGTTCACCTTCCGCTATGGGCTGCCGCCCACGGTGGCGATCCTGTGCGGTCTGGCCATCGGGACCGCCATCGGCGCGGTGAATGGGTTCCTGGTCAGCCGGGTCAAGCTGCCGCCCTTCATCGTGACGCTGGGCATGTGGCAGATCGTTCTGGCAGCCAACTTCCTGTATTCACAGAATGAAACCATCCGGTCGCAGGAAATCGAGGCCAACGCCCCGATCCTTCAGCTGTTCGGCGCCAAGTTCAATGTCGGCGGGGCTGTGTTCACGGTCGGGGTGATCTTCATGCTGGTGCTGATCCTGGTGCTGGCCTATGCGCTGCGGCATACCGCGTGGGGGCGCCATGTCTATGCCGTGGGCGACGACCCCGAGGCCGCCGAGCTGTCGGGCGTGAACGTGCATCGCACGTTGATGTCGGTCTACATGCTGTCGGGGCTGATCTGCGCATTTGCCGGCTGGGCGCTGATCGGGCGCATAGGCTCGGTCTCGCCCACCTCAGGACAGTTGGCCAACATCGAAAGCATCACCGCCGTCGTGATCGGAGGCATTTCATTGTTCGGGGGGCGCGGGTCGATCCTGGGCTCGTTGTTCGGGGCGCTGATCGTCGGCGTGTTCACCCTGGGCCTGCGGTTGTTGGGCGCGGATGCGCAGTGGACATTCCTTCTTATCGGTATGCTGATCATCGCCGCCGTGGCCGTGGACCAGTGGATCAGAAAGGTAGCAGCGTGATGGAACCCATTCTCAAAGGGCGCAATCTGGTCAAACGCTATGGCAAGGTCACGGCGCTGGATCACTGCGATTTCGACCTTATGCCGGGCGAAATCCTGGCCGTGATCGGCGACAACGGCGCAGGTAAATCGACCTTGATCAAGGCGGTTTCCGGTGCCGTCGCCCCGGATGAGGGCGAGATCTGGCTGGAAGGGCGCAAGGTCGATTTCCACTCGCCCATCGACGCGCGCGAAGCCGGGATCGAAACGGTCTATCAGACGTTGGCCATGTCGCCCGCCCTGTCGATCACCGACAACATGTTCATGGGGCGCGAGATCCGGCGCAAGGGGCCGTTGGGCTCGGTATTCCGGATGCTCGACCGTCCGGCGATGGAGAAGTTCGCCCGCGACAAGCTGAACGAACTGGGGCTGATGACGATCCAGAACATCAACCAGGCGGTCGAGACCTTGTCGGGTGGACAACGTCAGGGCGTGGCCGTGGCCCGTGCGGCGGCGTTCGGGTCCAAAGTCATCATCCTTGATGAACCCACCGCGGCGCTTGGCGTCAAGGAAAGCCGGCGGGTTCTGGAACTGATCCAGGACGTGAAATCCCGTGGCATTCCGATCATTCTGATCAGCCACAACATGCCCCATGTGTTCGAAGTGGCCGACCGCATCCATGTGCATCGACTTGGCAAGCGGCTTTGCGTGATCGACCCCAAAGACTACACCATGTCCGATGCCGTGGCCTTCATGACGGGCGCCAAAGAACCGCCGGAACAGGATCGCGCGGCATGACGGCCGAAGGGTCATCGCCACAGGCGCTGGCCGAGCGGATCGCCGACGCCGCAGCCGGGCTGGCGAGCGGCGAAGCGCGCCAGCTTGTCGCCGTGGCCGGGCCGCCGGGTGCGGGGAAATCCACCGTGGCCGCTCTTGCCCAACAGGCGCTGCAGGGGCGCGGCATTCCGACCGGGCTGCTGTCGATGGATGGTTTCCACTATGACAACCAGATCCTGACGGCACGCGATCTGCTGCCGCGCAAGGGCGCGCCCGAGACATTCGACCTGCCGGGTTTTCATGCCTTGTTGCGCCGCCTTCAGGCCGAAGACGAGGTCGCCGTGCCCGAGTTCGACCGCGTGCTCGACAAGTCCATAGCAGCCTGTTCGTTCGTGACCCGCGACCAGCGGGTGGTGATCGTCGAGGGGAACTATCTCCTGCTGGACGAACCGGGGTGGCACGATCTGCGCGACCTGTGGGCGCTGACCGTGTTTCTGGACGTGCCCCTGCCGACACTCGAGGCGCGCCTGCTGGACCGTTGGATCGGGCTGGGCCTGCCGCGCGACGAAGCCGAGCGCCGAGCCTTCGCCAATGACATTCCCAACGCCCGACGCGCGGTGCAGAACTCGGGCGCTGCCGACCTGGTGCTGCGTTAGCCCAGCGCCTTGTACATGTAGGTGGTGGGTTCGAACACGGGTTCGAACGGGTTGCGGCAATAGCCGGGAACCTCTCCGGCGGTTTCGAATCCCAGGCTTTGGTACAGGATGCGCGACGGGTCGGTGCTGCGCGTGTCCAGCACCAACAGGGTTCGGCCAAGTTCGACGGCGCGCTCTTGCAGGGCACCCATCAAGGCGCGGCCCAGCCCGCGCCGCCGTGCGTCGGGATGCACCAGCAGCTTGGCCACATCGGCGCGGTGCGGCTGGTTGGGCATCGCAGCCGGAATCAGCTGAACCGTCCCTTGGATGCGTCCGTCGCCATAGGCCACGAAAAGATCCAACTCTCCGGCTGACAGCGCAGGGCGCACGCGCTCCTGCCAATAGGCGCGCGCGGCGTCACGGGAAAACGGCAGAACGAACCCTATGCTGGCGCCGGTATGCACGCAGCCATGCAGGATATCCGCCAGATCCTCCACCGCTTGGTCAAAAGTCGTTTCGGTCAGGAGTGCAATCATATCAGCACCATAATGTAGCGGGCGCCGCGGGACGCCTCGGTTTCAAAACGGGTCGCGCCTGCCAGATGATAACGCAGGCAATCACCCCCGTTCAGCGCATGGGACGTTCCATCAACGGTCAGGGTCATTGCGCCATCCAGCACGATCAAGTGATGTTCCTGCCCGGGACGAGGCGGTGCGCCATAGGTGATCGTTGTGCCGGGTGGGAGGTGACATTCCAGAACCTCGCCCGTCAGCCCCGCCGAGGGCGGCGACACCGACCGCCGCGTGAACCCGGTTTCGGGGTCGCGCCATTCGATCTGCCGTTCGTAAGGAACCTTGGGGTCGAAGCTGTCCTCGACCATCATCAACAGGCGCGACATCGGCAGTCCGTAGGCTGCGCACAATCGGCCAAGATTCTCGGCCGTCGGGCTGACCTCGGCCTTCTCCATGCGCGACAGGGTGGCCCGGCTGACCCCGCTGGCCTGGGCGAGTTGTTCAAGCGACCAGCCCCGGCTGCGGCGCAGGTCGCTCAGGTGGCGCGCGAGGCGGCTGGACAGGTTGTCGAGCATTTCTCATATCCGAGAATCAGTTTCGATAATGAGAAAGTTAGCAGAAATAAATAAAATAAAAAGGGGCGCCTTTGCTGCGCCCCTTCAACTGCTCGATATGATGGCGGCTTACTTCCAGCCAACCTCGTTGAAGATCTTCTGGGCCTCGGGGATGTTCTTGGCGACTTCAGACAGGTTCACTTCGTCGGCCTTGAATTCACCCAGAGCGGCCACGTTCTCGGCCAGCTCAACGCCTTGGACGGCGGGGAATTCATCGTTGCCGTTCGAGAAGTAGACCTGTGCCTGATCGCTGGCGAGGTATTCCAGGAACTTGACCGCGTTGTCCTTGTTCGGGGCATGGGCCGCGACGCCCGCACCCGACAGGTTCATGTGTGCGCCTTCGGCATCCTGCGCGGGGAATTGAATTCCGATCATGTCGACGCTGTCCGACAGGCCCTTGACGTCTTTGCGTAGAGCACGTGCAAAGTAGTACGAGTTCGACACGGCGATTTCGCATTCACCGGACACGATTCCACGCAGCTGATCGGTGTCGCCACCCTGAGGTTCACGCGCCATGTTGGCCACGACTCCCTCGGCCCATTCTTTGGCCTTTTCGGCGCCGTGATGGGTGATGATCGAGGCCAGCAGGGTCTGGTTGTAGGTGTTGCTGGACGACCGGATGCAAACCAGCCCTTTGTATTCGGGGTCGGCCAGATCCAGGTAGGTGGCCGGCGGGTTGGTCACGTCATTCTTGTCGTAGAAGATGATGCGCGCGCGCTGCGAGAAGCCGAACCACTGGTTATCTTCGTCCTGCAGGTTGGCGGGGATGCGCTCTTCCAGAACTTCGCTGTCGACCGCCTGCAGCAGGCCCGCGTTCTTGGCCCGCGCCAAGCGCGAGGTGTCAACGGTCAGCAGGATGTCGGCGGGCGAGTTCGCGCCTTCCGCTTCCATCCGTGCGATCAGCTCGTCGGCCTTGCCTTCGATGCGGTTGATCTTGATGCCGGTGGCTTCTTCGAAATCGGTGTAGAGACGCTCGTCGGTGTCGTAGTGGCGCGAGGAGTACAGGTTCAGCTCGCCTTCAGCGGCGGCCGATCCGGCGATCAGGGCCGACAGTGCGGCGGCGATAAAGCTCGTGGTTTTCATCTGTGGATGTCCCGGTTGTCGAATCTCATGAGCGGGGTATTTCCCGACTGATTTGCTCAATTAAACGATTTCGGGCGGGATGCAAGAAAATCCGACAAAATTACTTGGTCTAATTTGCCGCAGCGTGTTTGGGTGCGCCGGGCTGGGATGGTTAGCGCGCGCGTTGAATTGTCTCGACCGACAAAATGGTCGGCAGATGCCTGGCGATCTCGGTCCAGGTTTCGCCTTCGTCGGCGCTTGCAAACACCGAGCCGCTGTTGGTTCCGAAATAGACACCCGCAGGGTCACGACAATCTCCTGCCATCGCCTGGCGCAGAACAGTGAAAAAGCAGCTGGTCTGCGGCAGCCCTTCGCGACAAGCGGTCCAGCTTTGGCCACCATCGGTCGATTTCCAGACCGCCGCCGCCGCATCCGGCGGATACCGTCCGATGCTGTCTCCATTCAGGGGAATGGTCCAGATCGTATCGGGATCGTGGGGATGGACGTGGATTGGGAATCCAAAGGTCGACGGCAACCCGCCGGAGATATCGTCCCAGCTGCGCCCGCCATCGGACGAACGCCAGACGCCATGATGGTTCTGTTGATACAGCAGCCCTTTGGTGCCGGGCGCCCGGACCATGTTGTGTACGCAATGACCGATTTGACCGTCCCGCGGCGCGGCCGGATGGTCGTGCTGCCCGCAACTCTCGGCGTTCGACAGCCGGTTGCGCCGCTCCCACGTAGTGCCGCCGTCTTCCGAGGCGAATACTCCGGCCGCCGATATGCCCACCCACAGCTTTTGCGCATCGTCTGGATCGGAAACGATCGTGTGCAGCACCAAGCCTGCGGCCCCCGGTGACCAGTCTTCGGCTGAGGGGTGATCGGTCAGGCCATTGACCGTTTCCCAGGTCTGCCCAGCATCCGAACTGACCAACAACCGCGCCGGTTTTGCTCCCGCGTACAAGGCGCCGCCTGAATAATGCAGCGACCAGATCTGCGAGAATTCATCGCTGAAAGGTGCTGCTTCCCCGGTCCATCCGATTAACTCGGCAAAGTCGGGATCGTTTGCGGCCCACTCGTCTTGCTGCCCTTGGGTGAGCTTGGTGACCGCCCAGCTCTCACCCCCATCCTCGGAGCGCCAGACGCCGGCTCCGTGCCAGTCGCCGCCGCCGCCGGCCCAGAGTGTCCCGGTTTCGTCATCTCCGACGACGTGGTTGATGGGCCAGCCGCCGCAATGCGGACCCGTAACGCGCCAAGATTCGCGCTCCCGGTCTCCGATGATCACGAAGGCACCCTTGGTGGTGCCCACCAATATGTCGATGCAAGAGTGTTTCATCCGTTTCGCGCTCCCGGCTGTTTTCAACAGCCTAACACGAACGGTCAGTCTCGGCGCGCGGCACAAAAAAACCGCGCCCGGAGGCGCGGTTCTTTGAAACAGCGATTTGCCGTTCTCAGCCCTGACGAGCTTTGAACTTGCGCTGCGTCTTGTTGATCACATAGACGCGGCCTTTGCGACGCACAACCCGGCAGTCGCGGTGCCGGTTCTTGAGCGAGCGGAGCGAGTTCTTGACCTTCATGGTCTCTCTCCAATTCTGCGGCGCCTTCATCAAGGACGTGGCCAGCGCCTGGGTTAGCGGGTGCCTCGGGTCAGACCCGAAACAGTGAAACGATGGTGGGCGGTACAAGGATCGAACTTGTGACCCCTTCGATGTCAACGAAGTGCTCTACCGCTGAGCTAACCGCCCACTTTCCCTTTGCGTATCCTACCCCATAACGAAACGGGGCGCGGATCTCCGCGCCGGTGGAGGGGTCTATAAAAGGAGTCGCGAAGGGGTTCAAGGGGTTTGGTCCAACAATTTTCCGGTCTATGTTATCGGCAAAGAAGGAGAGGCCATGCACAGCGCCGCATACGCTTTGGAAATACCCGCAGAACGCACGTCGTGCGTTGTTTTTTCTTCGCCACATAGCGGCCGGAACTATTTGCCGGGCTTTCTGGATCGTTCGGTTCTGAACCGCAATGTGATTCGCTCTTCCGAAGATGCCTTTGTCGATCAACTGTTCGCTTCCGCCTCGATCCATGGCGCACCGTTGATTGCGGCACAGATGCCGCGCGCGTTCCTTGACCTCAATCGCAGCGCCGAGGAACTGGATCCTGCGTTGATTCTGGGCGCGCGCCGTCAGGGACACAACCCGCGCGTGGTATCGGGGTTGGGCGTGATCCCCCGTGTCGTATCCAACGGTCGCGCAATCTACAGCGGCAAGCTTACGATGGACGAAGCGCGCCTGCGCATCGACACTTATTGGCGCCCCTATCACGCCCGCCTGAAGTCTCTTTTGGCCGACTCGATCGACATGTTCGGACAGGCCATTTTGATCGACTGCCACTCGATGCCGCACGAGGCCGTTGCCATGGCCGGGAACCCCAAGGGGCGCCGTCCCGAGATCGTGCTGGGGGATCGATTTGGTGCCTCGGCATCGGGCGTCATTGTTGATCAGATCGAAGCGGCCTTTTCGTCCGCCGGTCTGACCGTGGCCCGCAACACGCCCTTTGCAGGGGCGTACGTGACCCAAACCTACGGACGTCCCGCCCGTCATCAGCATGCGATTCAGATCGAGATCGACCGGGCGCTCTACATGAATGAGAACACGATCGAGCCCAACGCCAATTTTCTGGCGTTCAGGGATGTTCTGGAAGAAGTCATCGCGGATATCGCCCGAATTGGATCTCAGCCGGCACGGTTGGCCGCCGAATAGGAAGAGTCACCGCAGCGCTCGGCCCTTCACGATTGCATCAGTTCCATATTTTCGGCGGATCTCGTCGGTCGCACGTTCCGCTTTCGAGCGTTGCGTGGCTCCAGGGTCCAGCAGGTCGCCGGATATGTCGGCCTGATCTTCGGCGCATAGGTCTGACAATCCGCAGCCCAGCAGACGATAGGGGCCCTGATCGCCGACCTGATCGAACAGCCCGCGAGCGGTGCGGTAGATGCGGTCAGCCATCTGTGTCGCATCCCGCAACGAGACCCGGCGGGTCAGCAGTTTGTGGTTGGCCTTTTTGAGCTTCAGCGTCACGACCCGCCCGGCCAGCCCCTTGGCCTTCGCTCGGTCGGCCACCTTTTCGGCCATGCGCCAAAGGTGGCCGTCCAGAATGTCGGGGTTGGCGGTGTCCTCGAAAAACGTTGTTTCATTGCTGATCGACTTCATCGGCTCGTGGGCTGAAACGCGCCGCTTGTCCTGCCCTCTGGCCAGGTGCCACAGCCGATAGCCCATCGAGCCAAAGCGCGCCGTGAGGGCCTCTTGATCCCATCGCAGTAAGTCTGAGAATACGCGAATGCCGGCCCGCTCCAGTGACTCCTGCGCAGCCGGTCCGATGCCCCAGATCAACCGCACCGGCTTGTCGTTCAGAAACTCGGCGGTTTCCGCCATGCCGATCACGGAAAACCCGCGCGGTTTGTCCAGATCGGACGCCACCTTGGCCAGAAACTTGTTGTGCGAAAGCCCGATCGAGCCGGTCAGACCCAGCTCGTCTTTCATGCGTTTGACCAGCCGTGCCAGCATCACCGCGGGCGGCGCGCCATGCAGCCGCTGAGTGCCTGACAGGTCCATGAACGCCTCGTCCAGTGACAGGGGTTCGATATCCGGTGTCAGTTCGTCCATCATCGCGCGGATCTGTCGTGAGACCTCGACATAGATGGACATGCGCGGTTTGATCACCACTGCATCGGGGCATAGTTTCAGCGCCTGAAACATTGGCATGGCCGAGCGCACGCCGCGAATACGCGCCACATAGCAGGCTGTTGACACCACGCCACGCCGCCCCCCGCCGATGATCACCGGCTTGCCCGCCAGTTCGGGGTTGTCGCGCTTTTCGACCGAGGCATAGAACGCGTCGCAATCCATATGGGCGATTGTCAGATCGAACAGCTCTGGATGCCGCAACACCCGCGGGCTGCCGCAGGAGGGGCAGCGCCGTTCGTCGTGAAGACTGGCAAGGCAATCGCGACAGAGAGCGGGCATCATTTCCTTTCCACGGGCACCGCGAATGAGCGGCCTGTCCGAGGTGCCAAAAGTACAACACAGCACGCTGCAGCGCAAAGCGATTGAACGAAAAGGTGGGGCCGACAAGAAGACCCCCCGCAGTTTCGCGGGGGGAGGTAACGGGCCTCAGGAAGACGCGGCCCGTTGGGGAGTGTCTCTTGATCAGAATCGCCCAAAAATGTCGATTTCGATAGGCCTACGAAGCAGGTCCTAAAACTCGTGTTTTTCATGTGTGTTTTGGGGCACAGAGGCAATTTGGCGCGGCAGCGGCCAAAAGTGACGCAAGGTCAACCGCTTGCGGGCCAAATCGTGCTTCTGGAATGGGGATTTGACGCGACTTGCCCTCGAAATGTTACACCGAACGCAACTCGGCCAGTACGGCGTCGGCTGCAGCTTTGGGGTCGGCGGCCTGATAAATCGGCCGCCCGACCACGATGTGATCGGCCCCGTCACTGATTGCGGCGGCGGGTGTCGCGACGCGTTTCTGATCGCCAAGATCCGATCCGGACGGCCGCACGCCAGGGGTGACGATCAGTCGGCCGTTGGCCTGGGGCAGGGCGCGGATCGGGGCCGCCTCTTTCGGACTGGCGATCACGCCGTCGGCGCCCGCCTCGAATGCGCGGGCCGCGCGTTCCAGAACCATGTCCTGCATGTCGCCGGACTTCATCAAACCTGCATCCAGATCGTCACGGTTCAGCGAGGTCAGGATGGTCACCGCCAGGATCTTCAGGTCCTTGCCTGCTGCGCCTTCCTTGGCGGCACGCACAACGTGGGGGTCGCCATGCACCGTGAGGAAATCCAGATCGAACTGCGCCAGCCCCCGCACTGCATTCTCGACCGTGTTGCCGATGTCGAACAGCTTCATGTCCAGAAAGATGCGCTTGCCGTGCTCTTGCTTCAACTCGTTTGCCAAGGCCAACCCACCACCGGTCAGCATCCCCAGACCGATCTTGTAAAACGATACCGCGTCGCCCAGCGTCTCGGCCATTTTCAGCCCTTCCAGCGCGTTGGGCACGTCGAGGGCGACGATCAGGCGGTCATCTGCGGTTTGGGGCAGGGCTTTGGGCATTGTTTCGACCTTTCAGGCTTGACGGGATCGGCGCTTCTGTAGAGCGTGTGGCGCAATCAGACAAGAAAAGACGCAGGGAAGTACAGGATGATACGGTTGGGTGTGATGGCTTCGGCAGCTGTTTTGGCCGGGGCGGGCGCTGTCTGGGCCGGCGAAACCGATTGCGGAGAGGCCCGACTGGTCTGGGCGGACGTCAAGGACAGCGGGTCGGCGGCGGCCATCCAAAGCTTTGCCGAGGTCTATGCGGAGTGCCCGATCTACTCGCAACTTGCACGCGAGCAACTGGTCGAATTCAATGGAGGCGCACCTGAACCGGAGGAGGTCAGCGCCCCCAATGAAGACACACGACGCCTGCTTGTTACCGACCTGCGACCCCGGCCGGAACCAGACCCCGACGATCCGCCATACGAGCCCGACTATTCGGACGGAGAATATGAGTGCCTGGTGGTCGCCTCTGCTCCGGGGCAGTCCCCTTATATTAATGGGGTGGATTGGTCCGACATGGACGCTGAGGACGCAATCGGCATCTGCGCCGATGCCCTATTGAACGCGGACGAAGCTGATGCCGAAGTTGTGGCGGCGTTTGCCCGCGCGCTTCTGAAGGGCGGCGAATTGCAGATGGCGCTTGAGTTTTCCGAAATGGCTGCGATGGAGTGGAGCGGGCTGGCCATGAACACGCTCGGCGCGCTCTATAATGAGGGTGAGATCGTTCCCGAAGACGATGAAACGGCGTTCGGGTGGTACATGGCGGCCGCCGATGCCGGGCTGTCGATGGGGATGCACAACGTCGCCTATGGCTACGAGAACGGGGAAGGTGTTGCGCCCGACATCGACAAGGCTCTGGAATATTACGAAAAGGCCGCATTCCTTGGATATGATCGGTCTTTGTTGCGGCTGGGCTTGTTCTACCGAGACGGCACGCATGTCGCACAGGACATGGACCGCGCGGTCGACTATCTGGAGCGGGCCGCCGATCACGAAAACGTCGATGCCGCGGTGCATCTGGGCTTGATCTACGAAACCGGCCAGAATGGATATCCCAAGGATATCGAAAAGGCGCTGGAGTATTATTTTCAGGCCGCCGAAGAGGATGACGTCGTGGCGCTGCATAATCTGGGGTCGCTGACCTATCACGGGCGGGACGGCGTGCCCCAGGACACGCAGGCGGCTTTTGTGCTCTGGGGCAGGGCGGCCGAGCTTGGTCATATGGCCTCGCAGCGTAAGTTCGGCCGGCTGCTGCACGAGGCGGGCGAGATCGAAGGCGCGTTGAAATATTACCGTCTTGCAGCCGAGCAGGGCGACGACGTTGCAACAAAACTGATCCGGGAAATCGAAGGCGATTGACCCCCCCGGCTGGCAGGGGAGACCCTGGTTTCCCCGCTTTGGCCCAACTGTGCTATGGTGCCGCCATTCAGGACCAAAAATTGCACCAAAGGGACAGACCATGAAGCACCTATTTCCGCTGGCCGCCGTGGCCGCGCTCGCCGCTTGTGAAGACACCCCTCCACAACCCGAGACGGGCGCTGCCCCGCCGCCCACCAACGATGATTTGTACCTGGTCGGCGGCTATCGGTCCGAGGATGACTGGTGCCAGTTGACCGGCGAAACCGCCTTTACCGTCAATTTCCTGGACCACACGGCCGACCTCGTCTCGTGCCCCACCGGCAGCGCCGCCGCGCAGTCGCTGGTCGAAATGCAGAATGCTCAGCAGGTGGCAGAAACCGGCGGCTATTCCGTCTATACGATTCCCCGCGGCTGAGCGTTTTTTCACCCGCTACCCTCTTGAAGCAGCGGGAACATTTCCCAAATTGATCCATGAGGCCCGGACCACTGCGTGCTGCCAAGCAGGCGCAAATCTAACGGGCGCTTGGAAAAGGAGAATGCCATGGACTTGAACAAGTTCACCGAGCGTGCACGAGGTTTCGTGCAGGCAGCGCAGACCATTGCGCTGCGCGAGGGACACCAGAGATTGGCTCCCGAACATATTCTGAAAGCACTAATGGATGATGACCAGGGGCTGGCCAGCAACCTGATCAAACGTGCGGGCGGCGCGCCCGAGCGCGTGATCGAGGCGCTGGATGTTGCCCTGGCCAAGATCCCGAAGGTCAGCGGCGACGCAGGCCAGGTCTATCTGGACGGCCAGACCGCCAAGGTTCTGGACGAGGCCGAGAAGATCGCCAAGAAGGCCGGCGACAGCTTCGTGCCGGTCGAGCGCGTGCTGATGGCGCTGTGCATCGTCAAATCCAAGGCCAAGGAGGCCCTGGAAGCCGGTGCCGTGTCCGCCCAGAAGCTGAACGAGGCGATCAATGACATCCGCAAGGGCCGCACCGCCGACAGCGCCAATGCCGAAGAAGGCTATGACGCGCTGAAGAAATATGCCCGCGACCTGACCGAGGCCGCCCGCGAGGGCAAGATCGACCCGATCATCGGCCGCGACGAGGAAATCCGCCGCGCCATGCAGGTTCTGTCGCGCCGGACCAAGAACAACCCGGTTCTGATCGGTGAGCCCGGTGTGGGCAAGACCGCCATCGCTGAAGGTCTGGCTTTGCGCATCGTGAACGGCGACGTTCCGGAATCGCTGAAGGACAAAAAGCTGCTGGCGCTGGACATGGGTGCCTTGATCGCCGGTGCGAAATACCGTGGCGAGTTCGAGGAACGCCTGAAGGCCGTTCTGAACGAGGTCACCGCCGCCGCCGGCGAGATCATCCTGTTCATCGACGAGATGCACACGCTGGTCGGTGCCGGCAAATCCGACGGTGCGATGGATGCGGCCAACCTGATCAAGCCCGCGCTGGCGCGGGGCGAGCTGCACTGCATCGGCGCCACCACGCTGGACGAGTACCGCAAATACGTCGAAAAGGACGCGGCCCTCGCCCGCCGGTTCCAGCCCGTCTTCGTGCAGGAGCCCACGGTCGAAGACACGATCAGCATCCTGCGTGGCATCAAAGAGAAATACGAGCTGCACCACGGCGTGCGCATCTCGGATTCGGCGCTGGTGTCGGCCGCGACCTTGTCGCACCGCTACATCACCGACCGCTTCCTGCCTGACAAAGCGATCGACCTCGTGGATGAGGCCGCCTCGCGTCTGCGCATGGAAGTGGACAGCAAGCCCGAAGAGCTGGACCAGTTGGATCGCCAGATCCTGCAGCTCCAGATCGAGGAAGAGGCGCTGAAGCTTGAAGATGACGCGGCTTCGAAAGATCGGCTTGAGGCCTTGCAGAAGGAACTGGCCGAGCTCAAGGAGAAATCCGCTGAGATGACCGCCCAGTGGCAGGCCGAGCGGGACAAGCTGGCCAGCGCCCGCGAGTTGAAGGAACAGCTGGACAAGGCTCGTGCCGAGCTGGAGATCGCCAAGCGCGAAGGCAATCTGGCCAAGGCCGGTGAGCTGTCCTATGGCGTGATCCCCGAGCTGGAGCGCAAGCTGGCCGAGGCCGAAAGCCAGGAAAGCAACGCGGTCATGGCCAAGGAAACGGTGCGTCCCGAACAGATCGCGGCCGTGGTCGAACGCTGGACGGGTATCCCGACCTCGAAGATGCTGGAAGGCGAGCGCGAAAAGCTGCTGCGCATGGAAGAAGCGCTGCATGCCCGCGTGGTCGGCCAGGACGAGGCCGTGCGCGCCGTGGCCAATGCCGTGCGCCGGGCCCGGGCCGGTCTGAACGACGAGAACCGCCCGCTGGGCTCGTTCCTGTTCCTCGGCCCGACCGGTGTGGGTAAGACCGAGCTGACCAAGGCCGTCGCCGAATACCTGTTCGACGACGAACACGCGATGGTGCGGATCGACATGTCCGAGTTCATGGAGAAACATGCCGTCGCCCGCCTGATCGGTGCTCCGCCGGGCTATGTCGGCTATGAGGAAGGCGGCGTTCTGACCGAAGCCGTCCGCCGCCGGCCGTACCAGGTGGTGCTGTTCGACGAGGTCGAGAAGGCACATCCGGACGTGTTCAACGTGCTGTTGCAGGTGCTGGATGACGGTGTGCTGACCGATGGCCAGGGCCGTACGGTCGACTTCAAGCAGACGCTGATCGTGCTGACCTCGAACCTTGGGTCGCAGGCGCTCAGCCAGTTGGCTGAAGGGGCCGACACGGCGCAGGCCAAGCGCGATGTGATGGACGCGGTCCGGGCGCATTTCCGGCCCGAGTTCCTGAACCGTCTGGATGAGACCATCATCTTCGACCGGCTTCAGCGGTCGGACATGGATGCAATCGTCGACATCCAGCTGTCCCGCCTGCGGAAGCGGCTTGCTGGGCGCAAGATCGATCTTGTGCTGGACGATGCTGCCAAGGAGTGGCTGGCCAACGAAGGCTACGACCCGGTCTTCGGGGCGCGTCCGCTCAAGCGCGTGATCCAGCGTGCCCTACAGAACCCGCTGGCCGAGGCTTTGCTGGCCGGCGACATCCGGGATGGCGACACCGTGCCGGTAACTGCCGGACCCGATGGTCTGATCATCGGCGACCGGTTGGGCACCAGCGACCGCCCGCGCCCGGACGAGGCCGTGGTCCACTAACCTGCGGCTTGGCTGAAACAGGAAAGGCCCGCCAGAAATGGCGGGCCTTTTTCATGCGCACCAATCAGTCGTGGTTCTGACGGCTTTTGCGCAATGCTCGCAAGTCGTCGGCACTCAGGCGCGGACCGGACTCGGGCGATGGTGGGGGTGCCGGCGGAGCCATGCGCTGGGCCGGATCCACCATATGGCGGCTGGGGCGCCCGCCCTGCAGTTTCAGATAGGCCAATACCGCGCCAGCGGATTGCAGGCTCAGCCCCCAAAGCCCGACCAGGATAAAGCTGAGAAACAAGGCCACGGCAGGCCAGATCGGGTTTTCGATGGCGCCGCCTCGGAACAGGCCTTCGATTTCGGTGACGGACGTTGCCAACGCCGGTAGCCCCGCCACGAATGCTACGGCCAGAAAGGCGAGGACGTAAAGCACCATCATCGACACATAGCTGATGGCTACCAAAGCAAAGAGCGGCCAGAAGGAGGCACCCAGATTGCGGAAGGGCGTATAGGGTCGGTCGTCAGGATCGCTGCCCAAGGCCGCCGCAGCCAGGGGAACCAGCAGACTGGCCCGCGCAGCCGAGGCTACCGTGAATACCGCAACCGTGACGACGAGGCCCGCCACCGAAACCGACGCGCCGGCCGAGGTCAGCCAGTCCAGTGCCGGTGTTTCGGGGGTCTTGGTCAGATCGACCAGATTGGGCGCGACCTGAACAAAGGCCAACCCGACCACTGGCGCAAGGATCAGGCCGATCGCCAGGGACTCCGCCGCGCCATAGGCAATGGCGGGAACGATCAGCTTGCGATAGCCCACGCCGGGTCGGATCAGCTTTGACTGGAACCCGAACCGGGCGCCGACCATGATCGGGATCACGCCGGATGAGGCGCTGATCAGGAAGGTTGCGATGAACAGTGTTCCGGGCAGGATCAACCCGATGACGAACCCGATCACGCCACCCAACGCGCCGTACAGAAAAAGGCCGATGAGCAGGATCGGGAACGTCACCGCAAAGCGCCACAGGATCGAAAGGGACAAAGGAATGGTTTTGGTCAGTAACACGGGGCGGCCTTCACACAGTCTCTGGTGGTTTCGGCGATACCTTATCGGATGTGCAGCTTCCATCCCGTTGATGCCGTTCCAAACAGGTGTTCGTCTGTGCGCGACGGGAATGCAACGCAGGCTTCGTTACAGTCCCGTCTCTCAATCGTGACGCAAGTTGCGTTGGTCCGGTGTTAAAACGGGGCTAATTCAAGGCTGATTTTTGTAAATGAACGGAGAACGGAATGGCGCACCGCTGGATCAACACTCTGACACAAGCCGATACGACCCCGCGGGCGGCGTTCCTGAACCGCCGACAGATCATGGCGGGACTCGCCGGATCGGGACTGGCGATGATCGCGGGCCGTGCAGGTGCGGAAGATGCGCTGGAGCAGAACACGTGGGAAGAGATCACGTCCTACAACAACTACTATGAGTTCGGGACCCGCAAGGACGACCCTGCGAAATACGCCCATACCCTCAAGACCGAACCATGGAGCGTCACGATCGACGGGTTGGTTGACCGCCCGGGAGAGTATGATTTCCAGGACATCATGTCCGAAATGACGATCGAAGAACGCATCTACCGTTTCCGCTGTGTCGAGGCCTGGTCGATGGTCGTGCCCTGGAACGGGTTCGAGCTGGCCGATCTGCTGAACATGGCGGGTGTGCAGGAGGGGGCGAAATACGTGGCCTTCGAAACCGCGCTGCGCCCCGACGAGATGCCGGGAGTTGCATATCCGGTTCTGGACTGGCCGTATCGGGAAGGTCTAAGGCTGGATGAAGCCATGCATCCGTTGACGATCATGGCAACGGGTATCTATGGCCGCCCGATCCCCAATCAGAACGGCGCCCCGCTGCGCCTGGTGGTTCCGTGGAAATATGGCTTCAAGTCGATCAAATCGATCGTACGCATCACTTTGACCGACGAAGAGCCGCTAACCAGTTGGAACATGGCCAACCCGCGTGAATACGGGTTCTACAGCAACGTGAACCCGACCGTGGATCATCCGCGGTGGTCTCAGGCCTCGGAACGCCGCATCGGCGGCGGGTTGTTTGCCAAGCGACAACCAACACTGATGTTCAACGGTTACGAAGAAGAGGTCGCAGGGCTTTATAACGGTATGGATCTCAGGGAATACTACTGATGCCATGCACAAGCTGAACCAAATACTGCGCCGCGTTCCTGTCTGGGCGGTCTACATCGCCGGATTGGTTCCGGTGCCCTGGTTGTTCTACCAAGGTATGACCGGTGGCCTTGGGGTCGAACCGATCGAGGCTTTGGAACATGAATATGGAGAACTGGCACTTCAGTTGATGATCCTGGGTTTGGCGGTCACGCCGTTGAGGCGGCTCACCGGCTTGAACCTCATGAAGTTCAGACGGGCCATCGGCATTTTGACCCTGTCCTATGTGGTGTGCCACCTTTTGGTTTGGCTGGTTCTGGACGTGCAAGACCCAGGTCAAATTTGGGCAGACATCATAAAGCGACCCTACATCACGGTCGGCATGGTGGCATTCGTTCTGATGCTGCCGCTTGGGATCACGTCGAACAATGCCTCGGTCCGGTGGCTGGGGGCAGCTTGGAGGCGCCTGCACAAGCTGGTCTACCCGGCAGCCATTCTTGCGGGGCTGCATTACGTCATGCTGGTGAAGGGCTTTCAGATCGAGCCTCTGATCTACCTGTTCGTGATTCTTGCCCTGTTGCTGCTGCGGCTGCCCAAACCGGCATTCAATACGGCGTCCCGGCACGCCGATTCCGCATGACTCGGGGGCTGGGCTGTGGGTAACCATGTGGGCAAGTCAGACAGTGAGTGATTTCTCACTGCGAGGCCTAGGCAAAAACTGAGTTCTGGGGAGGTATGACGGCAACAATATATTGAAAATAAACAATAGTTTTTGTTTTCGCGATTTTTTTCCTATTCCTGTCATTTTCTGCTTGCGGTGATTTGTAGTTATCCTTAGAACGCCCTTCACCGGCGCTGCTGAGGCGGTGTTGGTTGGTCGGAAGGACGGC
>NZ_JBQFQL010000005.1:0-122447 GCF_056536865.1 Ruegeria sp. CI8 | reverse complement strand
CTGCGGTCAGCGTCGTCTTGCCGTGGTCAACGTGGCCAATCGTGCCAATGTTGACGTGCGGTTTTGTACGCTCAAACTTTTCCTTTGCCATTCCTCAGGCGCCCTTTTGCGATTTGGGGGACCCTTGGTCCCGTGGTTACATCTGCGCGCGCGAGATATTTGGTTCAAAGCGGAAAATCAAGCACATCCTGAGGGAAATCCTCAAAACTATGCCGGGTTTTGTACCGCCTGTCCGGATTCAATCGGTTGGATCAGGCCGGGGCGCAGGTCGAACCACCCGTTGTCCTTGTGCTCTTCAGCCAGCCATTCCTCGACGCGGTCCGCCACTTTCAGTGCCAAACCGCTCATCTGCTCTTCCTTGGTGCGTTCGTTGCCCGAGCCCTTCAGAGCGCTGCCACCGGTGGTATCTTCGAGGACCTGGAACTGCTTGCCTTTGGCCAGAAACTCTTTCTTGCCGACATCATAGACGTTGACCAGAACGATCGCTGTGCTTTTGGGGTTGTAGATCACCGGAATGCCAGGAGGCGCCAGCATATAGCCTTCGAGGCTGATCCCGATGTCATACTCCTGCGAGCCCTGATAGCGACCAAGGCGGATATCGACGGCCTTCTGGATCGCTTCGGTCCATTCCTGGGGCGTCGCATCCCGAGACACCGGCCCCTGGACGGCCTTGTCGGCAAACGCATAGTTCACACGCAGCTTGAATTCGCCCAGATCTTCCGGCTCTTCATAGAGTTGCGTCTGCGTGCAGGCGCCCACCAGGGCCAGTCCGGTAATCAGGGTCAGAATGCGCAGCATTGTCTCGTCTCGATAGGCCTGTTTTTCTTTGATCTAGCGCACCGATGCAGCTTGTGCCAAGCCGTATCGGCAGATTTCCACCGTGGTCGGCGAAAGATCACGAGAACTTGTAATCGCGCGGGAACCCATAGGGCGGTTTTTTTCCGACGCTTGCGCGCTTTGCCAGCCATTGAGACATATCTGCCTCATGCCGCGTCTTGTCGCCGCCCATTGACCATTTCAGACCGTCCTCCCAGTTGAACGTCGTCAGGTCGGACAGGCCGCCATCCAGCTCCAGCGTGCCCTGGCGCCCGCGCGCCATGTTGTATTTCTGCAGACGCACGCCCTTGCCACGCGTCATCTCGGGCAGTTCGGAGACCGGAAACACCAGAAACTTGCCGTTCTGTGATACCACAGCGACGTGATCGCCCTCGATCGGCTTGCAGATCACCGCGCGCTCGTCATCCTTGACGTTCAGCACCTGTTTGCCGTTGCGGGTCTGGGCCAGCACCTCGTCCTCGGGCACCATGAACCCGTTGCCCGCATCCGAAGCAACCAGAAGTTTGCGTCCCGGTTTGTGGATCAGGATGTCGACGATCTGCGCCTCGTTGGGCAGATCGACCATCAGGCGCAGCGGTTCACCCATCCCCCGACCACCCGGAAGGTTCGCGGCGCTGACCGTATAGACCCGCCCGTTTGATGCGAAGACCAGCAGCCGGTCGGTGGTTTCCGCGTGGAAGATGAACCGCGGCCCGTCGCCGTCCTTGAACTTCAGCTCGCGGTTCAGGTCGATATGGCCGGTCATGGCGCGGATCCAGCCCATCTGCGAGCAGACGACCGTGATCGGCTCTTTGTCGATCATCGCCTCAAGCGGTACGTCCTCGACCTCGCCTGCTTCGGCAAAGCGGGTGCGACGCGCGCCGCCCTCATAATCCTTACCGAAGGTCTTCTTGGTTTCTTTCAGCTGCTCGGCGATCTTGGCCCATTGCAGACCCTCATCCGCCAGCAGATCCTCGAGTTCTGCGCGCTCTTCCATCAGCGCGTCACGCTCACGGACCAGTTCCATCTCTTCGAGCCGGCGCAGGCTGCGCAGGCGCATGTTCAGGATCGCGTCGACCTGAACTTCGGACAATTCGCCCTCGCCCGGCTTGGGCGAGACATAGTCAGCCTCGCTGGTGGCGCGGACATGGTCGATGCCCCAATTCTCGCGCATCAGCGCGGCCTTGGGGTCGTCATCATAGCGGATGATATCGATCACCCGGTCCAGATTCAGGAAGGCAACAATGAAGCCCTCCAGCACCTCCAACCGGTGGTCGATCTTGGCCATCCGATGACGCGAGCGGCGCAGCAGCACCTCTTGCCGGTGATCTAGGAAGGCGCGCAGCACTTCCTTCATCGAACAGACCTTGGGCGTCACTCCATCGATCAGCACGTTCATGTTCAGGCTGAAGCGCACCTCGAGATCCGAGTTGCGATACAGCATGTTCATCAGCACCTCGGGGTCCACGTTCTTGGAGCGCGGCTCGAGGATGAGGCGGATGTCGTCGGCGGATTCGTCGCGTACATCGCCCAGGATCGGTATCTTCTTGGTCTGGATCAGCTCGGCGATCTTTTCGATCAGCTTGGATTTCTGAACCTGATACGGGATCTCGGTGACCACGATCTGCCACTGGCCGCGGCCCAGATCCTCGACCTCGTATTTGCAACGCAGCCGGAACGATCCGCGCCCGGTGCGATAGGCCTGCGCGATATTCTCGGCCGGTTCTACGATTACGCCGCCCGTTGGGAAATCGGGCCCCGGCACATAGTTCAGCAGCGTGTCGTCACGCGCGTCGGGCGTCTTGATCAGATGCAGACAGGCGTCGCACAGCTCGGCGATGTTGTGGGGCGGGATGTTCGTCGCCATGCCCACGGCAATGCCTGAGGCGCCATTGGCCAGAAGGTTCGGGAACTGTGCCGGCAAGACGACCGGTTCGGTCAGCGTGCCGTCATAGTTGTCGCGGAAATCGACGGCGTCCTCGTTCAGCCCCTCCAGCAACGCCTCGGCAACGATGGTCATCCGGGCCTCGGTGTAGCGCGAGGCCGCCGGGTTGTCGCCGTCGATATTGCCGAAATTCCCCTGCCCGTCGACCAGCGGGTAGCGGACGTTGAAATCCTGCGCCAGACGCGCCATCGCGTCATAGATCGCGGCGTCCCCGTGCGGGTGATAGTTACCCATCACGTCACCCGAGATCTTGGCCGACTTGCGGAACCCGCCCGAGGAGCTGAGTCGCAGCTCGCGCATAGCGTAGAGGATTCGCCGGTGAACCGGCTTCAGCCCGTCGCGCGCATCCGGCAGCGCGCGGTGCATGATGGTGGAGAGAGCATAGGTTAGATAACGCTCGCCAATTGCCCGGCGCAGCGGTTCGGCCACCTCGCCCCCGGCGTCGGGGGCCTCCATGTTGGGGTCGTCGATCGTGTCGTTCATAGATGATGTGATACGACGCCCGGCGCGCGTGGTAAAGCAACCAAGGCATATTTTGCTGGGGACAAGTCGGGGTTTTTGCAACAGGGGGAGCCAACCCGGCGATTTCCCCCGATTTTCGACTCGGGACCCGAACTATGGTAGGATCCCAACAATTGAATGCTGCCTTTTTCTTGTTGTTATGATTACCGGGGGATGCGCCATGACGCGCCTTATGCTTGTTACTTTTGCCATGCTCGGCTGGTTCTTCTACGTCATGAGCGGTGGATCCGAATTCGAACCGCGCGGAACCCGCGCCGAGGCACCACCCGTCGTTGCCGCAGCTGAGAAACCCGAGCCCAGGTCACTGGTCCCCTCCCCAGCAACCGAGCTTGTGACGAAAGTGGCCCTGCGCCCCGCCAAGCCGTCCGAACCTAAGCCGGAACCGATCCCCGCCGCCGATGCCGTCGATACCGAGGCGTTGCTGGCGCAGATCGCGGCCGGTCTGAATTCTGATCTGTCCAGTTTCGACAATACCGGCGGTACCTTTTCGCTGGCGTCACTGGATGAAAACGCGGCCGTGCAGGTTCTGGACACCGATTCCGAACCGGAAGCGGCAGCCGCCCCTGCACCCGCAGAGCCGCCGAAAGACATTCGCATCGTGTCCGGCACCCGCGTGAACATGCGCGATGGCCCCGGCACGATCTATCCGATCATCGGCAAAGCGCGGATGGGTCAGCAGGTCGAAGTTCTGAGCGAGTCCGGAACCGGCTGGCTGCGCCTGCGCGTGTTGCCCGAGCAACAGGTTGGCTGGATTTCCTCCTCGTTGATCCGAAAAAGCACAAATTGACGTGATGCCGTCATTGCCGGAGGCCGTTCCTCGCAATAGTTTTTGCCGAGGACGACTTTGGGGCAGACATGCAGAAATCCATCCTCATCACCGGATGCTCATCCGGCATTGGTCTGGACGCGGCACACGGGATGCGTGCACGCGGATGGCGCGTGTTTGCCGCCTGCAGACATCAGCGCGATTGCGACAGGCTGAGGGCTCAGGGCTTTGACAGCCCAAGAATCGACTATACCGATGCCGAAACGATCACTTCGGGATTGGCCAGTGTTCTCGAAGCAACGGGCGGCACGTTGGACGCGCTGTTCAACAACGGCGCCCATGGCCTGCCCGGCGCGATCGAAGACGTGCCCACCGACGGGTTGCGCCATATCTTCGAGACCAATGTTTTTGGCTGGCACGAACTGACCCGCCAGGTGATACCCGTCATGCGTGCACAGGGCCATGGCCGCATCGTGCAGAACTCGTCGGTACTGGGTCTGGTCGCCTTCCCCTGGCGCGGTGCCTACGTCGCCACGAAATACGCAATCGAAGGCCTGACCGACACTATGAGGCTGGAACTGCGCGGCACCGGCATCAAAGTGGTGCTGATTGAACCCGGTCCCATCACCTCTAAACTGCGCGAAAAAGCCATACCGATTTTTGAACGGTTCATAGACTGGGAAAACTCGGCCCTGCGCGACAAGTATGAGGGGTCGCTGCTCAAACGTCTGTACGAAGACTCGGGCCCCGACCGGTTCGAGCTACCGGCGTCAGCGGTAACCGACAAACTTGCCCGCGCGCTCGAGGCAAAGTCGCCCAAGGCTCGATACTACGTGACCACACCGACCTATATCGCGGGTTATCTGCGCCGCATTCTGCCAACGGCCACGATAGACCGCATCCTTTCGGGTATCTGAGACGAAATTACCCGTTCGCTTTCGGGGGCCGCCCCGCTAGATGGTGCGCAAAGGATACAACAAATGCGGACGGTGAGTTCATGGACCTTCTAATGGGCGTACTTCTTTTGGCGATGGCGGCGGTCGTCGTTGTTCTTGCCATCGGCATATCCAATTTCGGCAAGGGCGGCATGGCGGCTGCCAAGAAAAGCAACAAGATGATGCGGCTGCGCATCCTGTTTCAATTCATTGCCGTGGTACTGATCGTGCTCTACGTCTATCTGCGTGGACAGGGAGTGCAGTAGATGGTCGTTCTGAACAAGATTTATACCCGCACCGGGGACGATGGCAAAACCGCGCTGGGCAATGGCGAACGGGTTGCGAAATACGCGGGCCGCGTGGCGGCCTATGGCACGGTGGACGAGTTGAACGCCTTTGTCGGCGTGGCCCGCACCGAGGCCGAGGGCGAGGTCGATGCGGCGCTGGCCCGCATTCAGAACGATCTTTTCGACCTGGGTGCTGACCTGTGCCGCCCCGACATGGAAAAAGACGCCGAGGCCGACTACCCGCCCCTGCGGATCGCACCGGCCCAGATCGACCGGCTTGAGTCGGAAATCGACGCGATGAATGCCGATCTCGAGCCCTTGCGCAGCTTCATCCTGCCGGGCGGATCAAAGCTGGCGGCGCATCTGCATGTCTGCCGCACGGTCTCGCGGCGCGCCGAGCGTCTGGCAGTCGAACTGACCAACATGGAACCGGTTAACGAGGCCGCGGTAAAATACCTCAACCGCCTCAGCGACTGGTTCTTCGTGGCAGCCCGGTGCGCCAACAATGGCGGCCGCGATGACGTCTTGTGGGTTCCGGGCGCGAACCGCTGAAAGCGGCGCAACCTCCAGCGGACGTTGGGGCGACCGGAAGGGCGAAGCCCCGGCCCGAAGGGCAGGCGCTAACCGCTGAAACCCGAGCTTATTGAATGCGTTTTCGCACCATCCGGCGCGGCAAAACCGCCCATCGGCCGGGTAACAATATTTCGTTCCTTCACGTCAAAAAGCGTGAAACGCGACGTCCCCACGACATGACGTGACGATTTTGCCCTGTCCCGACGCCCCGCAAGGCGCTATCTAGGCCGACGAGAGCATTGGTGGAGTCGCATTGCGGCTTGCCGTTTTTGTAAGGAGCGTACGCAAAAATGAAGGTACTTGTGCCTGTCAAGCGCGTGATCGACTACAACGTGAAAGTTCGCGTCAAAGCGGACGGCAGCGGTGTTGATCTCGCCAATGTCAAAATGTCGATGAACCCGTTCGACGAGATTGCCGTCGAAGAGGCGATCCGCCTGAAAGAAGCCGGCAAGGCCGACGAGGTCGTGGCCGTTTCGATCGGCGTCAAGCAGGCGCAGGAAACGCTGCGCACCGCGCTGGCCATGGGTGCGGACCGCGCCATTCTGGTGGTCGCGGCGGATGACGTCCACCAGGACATCGAACCGCTGGCCGTTGCCAAGATCCTGGCCAAGGTGGTCGAGGAAGAACAGCCCGGACTGGTTCTGTGCGGCAAGCAGGCGATCGACAACGACATGAACGCCACCGGTCAGATGCTGTCGGCTCTGCTGGGCTGGAGCCAAGGCACCTTCGCGTCCGAACTGGACATCGAAGGCGACACCGCCAAGGTCACGCGTGAAGTTGACGGCGGTCTGCAGACCATCAGCGTCAAGATGCCGGCCATCATCACCGTCGACCTGCGCCTGAACGAGCCGCGCTATGCATCGCTGCCCAACATCATGAAGGCCAAGAAAAAGCCGCTGGACGAAAAAACCGCCGCCGATTACGGCGTCGACGTCACGCCGCGCCTCGAAGTCGTCAAGACCGAAGAGCCGCCGGCACGCGCCGCCGGCATCATCGTAGGCTCGGTCGACGAGCTGGTCGGGAAACTCAAAGAAGCGGGGGCTGTGTAATGGCTGTACTTCTGCTTGCCGAAGTCAACAATGGCGAACTGGCGATGGACGCAACCGCCAAGGCGGTCACCGCAGCCAAGCAGCTGGGTGACGTGACCGTTCTGGCCGCGGGCGGCTCGGCCGCCGCTGCCGGCGAAGCCGCCGCCAAGATCGACGGCGTCTCCAAGGTCCTGGTTGCCGAAGACCCGTCGCTGGGCCACCGTCTGGCCGAATCGACCGCCGCGCTGATCGTCGGCCTGGCCGACGGCTATGAGCATATCGTGGCGCCCGCCACCACCGACGCCAAGAACGTGATGCCGCGCGTGGCCGCGCTGCTGGACGTGATGGTGATCTCGGACGCGTCGGGCGTGGTGGACGGCTCGACCTTCGAGCGCCCGATCTACGCGGGCAACGCGATCCAGACCGTCAAGTCGAACGATCCCAAGAAAGTCATCACCTTCCGTACGGCCAGCTTTGATGCAGCCGGCGAAGGCGGATCGGCCTCGGTCGAGACCGTATTGGTCGGTGAAAACCCCGGCTTGTCGGAATGGGTCGAGGACAAGGTCGCCGAAAGCGACCGCCCGGAACTGACCTCGGCCGGCGTCGTTGTCTCGGGCGGCCGTGGTGTTGGCTCGGAAGAAGACTTCAAACTGATCGAAGCCCTGGCCGACAAGCTGGGCGCGGCGGTTGGTGCCAGCCGTGCGGCAGTCGACTCGGGCTATGCCCCGAACGACTGGCAGGTGGGTCAGACCGGCAAGGTCGTTGCACCCGATCTGTACATCGCGGTTGGTATTTCGGGTGCGATCCAGCACCTGGCCGGCATGAAGGATTCGAAGATCATCGTCGCGATCAACAAAGACGAAGAAGCTCCGATCTTCCAGGTCGCGGACTACGGCCTAGTCGCCGACCTGTTCCAGGCCGTGCCGGAACTGACCGAAAAGCTGGGCTGATACGTCCAGACTTCGAAGCGATCAAGGCCCGCCAATCGGCGGGCCTTTTTCATTCGAGGTCTCGGATCGCAGGCAGCAAATGTTCTGCAATGGCCCGGTGCGTGGCCGGTCCGATCATATGTTCCGCCATCGGTTGCTGCATCGTGCCGAACAGCATGTCCTCAAGATCATCCGAAGCACCTGAAGGGCGCACCGTCATCTTCACGGTTGGCACCCCTCCATCCGACACCCCTTCAATCATGGCCTGTGTAATTGGCACCGGATCAGATACCCCCCGCGCATCCAGCCCGACTGCCGGGCTGTGATCCCAGTCCAGCCACAGCAGCAGAACCCGGCTGGTGACGTTGTCCAACAGGGTGCGAAGAGCCTCTGCCCAAGCCCGCCGCAACTCGGCGGCCACCACTTCGAACTGTGCGTCCGAAAATGCCGACAACCTGGACATTAGGTGCCGCACAAAATGAACGTCGGCGAAGTCAACTTCGGGGTACAACGCGGAAAGGTCCGAGGTTGCCTGGAGGACCCGATCATTGCGTCGGGGATGAACACGGTAGAACCGGTTGGACTGGTTCAGCGCCGATGGCAATTGCAACACGCAAAGCTCGGCGCCATTCATCAGGCTCAGAATTTCCGGATCCCGCGCCAATCCCTCGGCACCCGTGAACAGACTGCCCAGATTCAGACACTGCTTTTTCAGCCGCTGCTCCAACGCGGCGGGAAACGGAGAATCGACCAACCGACCGAATGTCTCGGTGCCGCTGACGCAGGCCACATATGGCACCCGCAACACTCGCTTTGGCCCGCGAAACCACAGTTTTGACGTCCCATACCGGCAGACGGATTCCTCGACACCGGTCGCGCCCGACTCATGATAACTCATGTCAGCCACCCATTTTTCTTCACCCAATTGCCATTCTGCGGCCTTAGGTGTTTAGAAAACTCTAATGTGCTCATTTGAAGCGAATTGGACCGGTCCCACCCCCTTGCCGCCCAACCCGGACTGCCGATAATGTCCCACTGAACCTTGATGCGGAAGGCAGTTCAATATGGACGTGAAATCAGTCGGAGTAATCGGCGCGGGCCAGATGGGCAACGGAATCGCCCATGTGATGGCGTTGGCAGGGTATGACGTTCTGCTGAACGACATCAGCCAGGATGCGCTGGATGCTGCCATTGAAACGATCAAGGGCAACTTGGCTCGTCAGATGTCACGCGGCAAGATCGGTGACGACGAGATGCAGGCCGCACTGCAGCGGATCAAGACCACGCTGAACCTTCCCGAGATCGGCCAGACGGACCTCGTGATCGAAGCCGCGACCGAACGTGAGGCCATCAAGCAGGCGATTTTCGAGGATCTGCAGCCGCATTTGCAGGCCCACACGATCCTGACGTCGAACACTTCGTCCATTTCGATCACACGGCTTGCCAGCCGGACGGATCGGCCGGAGCGTTTCATGGGGTTCCACTTCATGAACCCGGTTCCTGTCATGCAATTGGTCGAGTTGATTCGCGGTATCGCCACCGACGAAGAAACCTTCGCCACCTGCAAGGCCGTGGTGGATCGGTTGGGCAAAACCGCCGCCAGCGCCGAGGATTTTCCGGCCTTCATCGTGAACCGTATCCTGATGCCGATGATCAACGAGGCCGTCTATACTCTGTATGAAGGGGTCGGCAGTGTTCAGTCGATCGACCAGTCCATGAAGCTGGGCGCCAATCACCCCATGGGTCCGCTGGAACTGGCCGATTTTATCGGGCTGGACACCTGTCTGGCCATCATGAACGTCCTCCATGATGGGTTGGCGGATACAAAGTACCGCCCCTGCCCGTTGCTGACGAAATACGTCGAGGCCGGCTGGCTGGGCCGCAAGACCGATCGCGGGTTTTATGACTATCGTGGCGAGGTTCCGGTCCCGACGCGTTAAGCCGTCAAGAGACCGCCCCGCTCGCCCGCGATCTTTTAGCGCAAATGAACGGTGGATCAGGCTTGTGGTGACTGCCCCAAGCCCAGCGTGTGTTTTCTGAGCCAGGTCATGAATCCGCGTGGGTCGCGTTCGAGCAGTTTCATGTCCTCGTCCGAAATCGGCTCTCCGATCACGGGGCCGACCGGTTTGTTGCAGGACCGGACGATCTCGTGCAACAGAAGTCCCTGACGTAGAATTGCGGATAGTTTGTTGGCAATCTGGTACCAGCGCGAATTGCTGCCGGGGAAGTAGATGGGCAGAACCTTGGCACCGGATCGTCGGATCATCTTGGCGGTGAACACGTTCCATTCGCGTTCCTGAGCGGGGCCGAACCACGTGTCGGACGACATCACCACACCGGATGGGAACAGCGCGACGACACCACCGTTCTTGAGGTGCTCCATCGCTTTGCCCCGCATCTCAAGCATCTTGCTCTGGGCTTCGGGATCATGTGGAAACGGGACCGGGATCATGAACGAGGTCGCGGCCTCGTCCAGCCCGGTCAGAACCGAGCGGGTCAGGATGCGATAGTCCTGGCGCACGCGTCCGATCAACTCGGCCAGGATCATGCCGTCCACCATCCCATGCGGGTGATTGGCCACCACCACAACGGGCCCCTCTTTCGGAATACGCGCAATCTGGTGTTCGGGCGTGGTCAGGTCGATCCCCATGATACCCAAGGCACCACCCCAGAATTTCTGGCCGCGATACTTCTCATTCTGCTTTTCGAATTTGTTGACCATGCGCAGAATGGTCAGCTTGCCCGTGCACCATTCGATCGCCTTGATGGCCGTCGAGGTCCAGGCGTCGTCAAACGAATTTGCGTAGGTCAGCGTGCGGCGGTCGTAGATTTCGCCCGCTTCCGCGGTCTCGGCCACCACCGTGTTGGTCTTGGTATCGTGCGTGGTTTCCGCCAATTCCTGGTCTTCCCGTTCTTGTTTCGTGGCAGTGCCCTGCGTCAGAAACCTTCGCCGAACTTGTCGTTCACCAATGCTTCCAGCGCGTCTGCCAGCGCCTCAGCATCCGGCCCGGACGTTTCGACGTCAATAGTCGTTCCACGCGAAGCCGCCAACATCAAAAGGCCCATAATGCTGTCACCCGACGCGGACATGCCGTCTTTGGACACTTCGGCGCGGGCGTCAAACCCTTCGACCACCTCGACCAATTTGGCTGAAGCGCGCGCGTGCAAGCCTTTTTCGTTGATGATTTTCAAGGTTTTGGTGGCCATATTCAATCGTTCCGATGTCAGTCCAATGTCACATTTTGCGCATTGATGTACTTTCGTCCAGCCTCCATGGCCCTACGGACGGCGTCCCCGACCGGAAGTTGGCGGCTTTTGGCCAGTTTGATCAGCATCGGAAGGTTGGCGCCGTAAAGAATTCTGCGGTCCTGCGGCGCACAGGCGCGCAGGCTGAGATTCGAGGGGCTGCCCCCGAACAGATCGGTCACGACAACCACGCCGTCACCGACATCCACAGCATCCGCGGCCCGGCAGATTTCGGCCTGCTTTTCCTCGCGATCATGATCAGCGTCGATCGACACTGCCACAAGGCCGGGTTGCTTGCCCACGACGTGTTGCATGGCCGCCAGGTATTCCTGGGCCAATCCGCCATGCGCCACGATTACAATTCCGATCAATCCGGCCTCACATTCAACGATCGACGTTCCATCTCGCGGTGTCTAATTGCCACCGGCTGCCCCTGCTCTGCAAGGGCTTTTGCGACCGCTTCGGCCATCGCGACCGAGCGGTGCTGACCTCCGGTGCAGCCGAAGGCGACCGACAGGTGTGTTTTGCCCTCAACCTTGAAGGCGGGCAGCAGAGACAGCAACAGCTCCACCACCCGTTCAAAAAAGGCGGCATAGTTCGTGTCAGCCTGAACATAGGACGCAACGTCCGGATTTCGACCATCAGCCTCGCGCAGCTCCGGACGCCAATAGGGGTTGGCCAGAAATCGGCAGTCGAACACCATGTCCAGGCCCAGCGGCAGCCCCCGTTTGTACGAGAAGGACTCGATAGAAACGGCCAGATGCCGGCCTCCTTCCGGGGCGAACCAGCGTTCGACTTCGGATCGCAGCTGGTGCACGTTAAGCACGCTGGTGTCGATCAGGGTGTCGGCGATCTCGCGGATCGGCTCCAACAATTCCTTTTCCTGACGGATACCGGTTTCGGGGCTGGCATCGGTTGCGACCGGATGACGGCGTCGGGTTTCCGAAAACCGGCGCAACAGCACGTCGTCGCTGCAATCCAGATAAAGCGTGGACAGGTCCACCTGGCTCATCCGGCCCAGTTTGGCGACCAATTCGATAAAGCCGATGGTCGAGAAATCACGATTGCGAGCATCGATCCCCAGCGCCATCGGCCGGGATGGATCCGCGCCCTCCATCAGGCGCAGCAATAGGCCCATCGGCAAGTTGTCGATGGCCTCATAGCCCAGATCCTCGAGCACATGAATCGCCGTCGACCGGCCCGCGCCCGACGGACCTGTCACCAGAACGATGCGCGTTTGTGTTGTCATGTGCTTGGCCATTGCGGATCGACGCGCCCCATTTTCATCAGTTGAACAAGTGCTGATGCCAAGTTGGGGACGCCGGCGGCACGAAGCAAGGGAACAGGATGTCCCAGCACAAGAACCTGTCGCGGTTCCGGCAGTCGTTGGGATTCCACCTGATCCAGATCCACGATCCAATCCAACGGAACGGGACCGCAGGCCGTGGCGCGCAGCAGCCCAACGCCGCGGGCCTCGACCAATCCTCGGATCTGAGGGACCGCATCCGCAATCACCCGGTCGCCCGACAGGGTTAGGTTTACACGATCATCGGCGACCATGTCCGCGCCGAAGCCCATCATCTGCAATGCAAGTGCCGATTTTCCGGCCCCGGACGGCCCCGAAATCAGGGCGCCGCGGCCTGCAACGGCAACGCATGTGGCGTGCATGCAGACCGGATCATCGCTAGGTTTTTCGGGAAGGCGCAAAGCGCACATCGCTCAAAGGGGAAGACCCACGACAAACCGCGCACCTTGCGGGTCCGACGTGATGTCCGCCTCGGTCGGGCGGATGTTCTCGGCCCAGATGACGCCGCCGTGGGCCTCGACAATCTGCTTCGAGATCGCAAGTCCAAGGCCCGAGTTGTTACCGAAATGCTCTGCCGGGCGCTGCGAATAGAAGCGCTTGAACACCTTGGTCAGGGCCTGATCTGGAATACCGGGGCCAGTGTCTTCAACAACAACCAGAACCCGGTTTTCGCGTTGGCGCACCCAAACGCGGATCGCGTCGCTTTCCTCGCAGAAGGAGATGGCATTTGTAATCAGGTTCACGAAAACCTGTGCCAGACGGGCCTCGAGCCCGTTTATGACGATGGGCTTGGACGGCAAATCCGTGATGTAGTCGATCCCCTTCGATCGGGCATCTTCGCCCAGGTACTGACTGATATTGCCGATCAGCTTCAGAAGATCGAAGGGCTGCTCCTGCTCTTTGACCAGTTCAGCGTCCAGGCGGGACGCATTCGAGATGTCGCTGACAAGGCGGTCCAATCGGCGGACATCGTGCTCAATAACGCCCAACAATTTCTCGCGCTGATCGTCACGCTTGACCATTCGCAGCGTACCGACGGCCGATTGCAGGCTGGCCAAGGGGTTCTTGATTTCATGCGCGACGTCAGCCGCGAACTGTTCGTTGGCGTCTATCCGGTTGTAGAGCGCCGTCACCATTCCCCGCAGCGCACGGCTAAGCCGACCAATCTCGTCCGGGCGGGCGCTCAGGTCGGGGATGCGGATACGGCCGGGATTGACCCCAGTGCCGCGGTCCTTGCCCATTTCCGCCGCAGCGGCCAGATCCGCCAGCGGGTTCGCGATGGTCGAGGCCAGCACAAGGCTGAGACCCACCGAGACCAGCAGGGCAACGACAAACATCTGTAGAATGCGCTCCTGCTCTTTTCGAGCCAGTGCATCGATTTCTCCGGCGGGGCCAGCCATTGCGACAGCCCCCACAGGGGCGCCATCCAGAACGATTGGCGACGCCGCCACAATCACGGTGTCTCCGGCCGCATCAGACACGGCGTGAACCTGCATGTGGCCGTCCAGCGCGTTTGGTATGATGTCCTGAACCCGCTGTGCCAGCGTCGGCGCCTCGGTTTCAGATCCGGTGGTGAAAACCGAATACAGACCATTCCAGACGGCGGTCAGGGCATCAGAGATCAATGTGCTGCCGGTCGGAACATCCGCCTCGGCCTGAATCAGGCCCGGCAATTCCGACACGGTCGAGGAACCCCGTGTCCAGCCGATCAACGTGCCGGTGCTGTCATAGACGAAGACTTCGCCGCCTTCGGGGATGCTCAGCCCGGCAAGTGTCGCCTTGACGTTCAGGTCAGAAGCGTCCCGCGATCCGGCAACCTGGCGCAGCTGGGCCTCGAAGACGTTGCTGACCAGTTGCGCATCGCCGATCAGGTTCCGCGCCGTTTGCTGGACCCTCTCTTTTCGGGTGTCATCCAGATACAGCAGCCCTGCGACCAGGATCACCAAAGCAATCAGGTTGAACGTGATGATCTTGCGCGCCAGCGGCGAGTTGCGCAGCGTGAACAGAGTACGCCGCGATCGCCGCGCGCGCAGCTCGGCCGACTCTGGGTCTTGCGGGATGACCCAATCATCGCCCAGAACGACGTCACCGTCGCGCAACTCGCTGGATTGCTCGGTGTCACGCACGAAACAAATTCACCTTTGCAGAAAGCCGGCCCGGCTTATTCCTCGTTGTAACGGTACCCGATACCGTACAGCGTTTCGATAGCCGAAAACTCGGGATCAGCCGCACGCATCTTCTTGCGCAGACGCTTGATGTGGCTGTCGATGGTCCGGTCGTCGACATAGACCTGATCGTCATATGCGACATCCATCAGCTGATCGCGGCTTTTGACGAAGCCGGGGCGCTGCGCCAAGGCCTGTAGCAGCAGGAATTCCGTGACCGTCAGCGAAACATCGGTTCCCTTCCAGCTGACCGCGTGACGCAGGGGGTCCATGCGCAGATCGCCGCGCTCCATCACCTTTGCGTCCCCGGTGGTTGCCGCCGACGCATCCCCGTCGGTCGCTTCCTGACGGCGCAGCAGCGCACGGATGCGCTCAACCAGAAGGCGTTGAGAGAACGGCTTTTTCACGTAGTCATCCGCGCCCATCCGCAGGCCCAGAACCTCGTCGATCTCATCGTCTTTGGACGTGAGGAAAATCACCGGCATCTGGGTTTTCTGCCGCAGCCGCTGCAGCAGATCCATGCCGTCCATGCGGGGCATCTTGATGTCCAGAACCGCCATATCCGGCAGTTTCTTGTTGAACGCGTCAAGGGCTGCCTGCCCGTCATTGTAGGTTTCGACCTCGAACCCTTCGGCCTCGAGCGTCATGGATACGGACGTCAGAATGTTCCGATCGTCATCCACCAGTGCAATCTTAGACATAGGGCTGCCCCTTTACCTGCTCACTCACGATATATTTTTGCTTTTTGTAGGGCATTCTTGGCTTTTTTAAGGCCGCGAATCAATCCGGATGTACGAATCGCGCCACATTGTTCACGATCCTGCGACAAAAAGGTCGTCCTGCGCTTCCGAAAGTGCCCGGGTTTTCCGACCGGAAAATCTTGGTTGCGCTAAACCCGGCCTTGGTTGCGCTAACTGTGCCAAACCGTCCTGTTCATGCCCTAAACGGCCGTGATATGAGGCCTTTATCCGCCGGACTAACCGGCACTACGCCTCATGAGCGCAGACGGCCCCAACCGCCGCAGCGCCGCCACAGGAGAAGACACGAATGACATTTGGACGGGTAAACCCGCAGTTCCGCCTCGAAGATCAAGGCATCGAGGGGCTGGGCAATGTCTATTACAACTTGATGGAGCCGGCGCTGATTCAGAAGGCGCTCAAGCGGAATGAAGGCACGCTGGGCAATGGCGGAGCGTTTCTGGTGTCCACCGGCAAGTTCACAGGCCGGTCCCCCAAGGACAAGCACGTCGTCCGGACCGAAAGCGTGGCGGACAGCATCTGGTGGGAAAACAACGCAGAAATGAGCCCCGATGGCTTTGACGCGCTGTACACTGACATGCTGGCCCATATGAAAGGCAAGGACTACTTCGTTCAGGATCTGGTTGGCGGCGCGGATCCCGCCTATGCGATCAATGTGCGCATGGTTACGGAACTGGCATGGCACAACCTGTTCATCCGGCACCTGCTGCGTCGCCCGGACCGCGAGGACCTGGACGAATTCATCGCAGATTACACCATCATCAACTGCCCCAGTTTCCAGGCGGACCCGAAAAAGCACGATTGCCGCAGCGAAACGGTGATTGCGCTGAATTTTGACCGCAAACTGATTCTCATTGGCGGCACCGAATACGCGGGCGAGAACAAGAAGTCCGTGTTTACGCTTCTGAACTACCTGCTGCCGGAGAAAGGCGTGATGCCGATGCATTGCTCGGCCAACCATGCGGTGGGCAACCCCGTCGACACCGCCGTGTTTTTCGGCCTGTCCGGCACCGGCAAGACCACGCTTTCGGCTGATCCGGCACGTGTTCTGATCGGCGACGACGAGCACGGCTGGTCGGATCGCGGGACCTTCAACTTCGAAGGCGGATGCTATGCCAAGACCATCAATCTGAGCGCCGAAGCGGAACCCGAGATCTACGCGACCACGTCGAAGTTCGGCACGGTGATCGAGAACATGGTCTTTGATACCGAAACCCTGAAACTGGATTTCAACGATGACAGCCTGACCGCGAACATGCGGTGCGCCTACCCGCTGGAATACATTTCGAACGCCTCCAAGACGGCGCTGGGCGGGCACCCGAAAAACATCATCATGCTGACCTGTGATGCCTTCGGCGTCCTGCCGCCGATCGCACGGCTGACCCCGGCGCAGGCGATGTACCATTTCCTGTCGGGCTTCACTTCGAAGGTTGCCGGAACCGAACGCGGCGTGACCGAGCCGCAACCCACCTTCTCGACCTGCTTCGGCGCCCCGTTCATGCCGCGCCGCCCCGAAGAATACGGCAAGCTGCTGCGCGACAAGATCGCCCAGCACGGCGCAACCTGCTGGCTGGTCAATACCGGCTGGACCGGCGGCGCATACGGTGTGGGCAGCCGGATGCCGATCAAGGCCACGCGTGCCCTGCTGACTGCGGCTCTGGACGGCTCGTTGGCCGATGCCGAGTATCGCAAGGACGCCAATTTCGGCTTCGACGTTCCGGTGACGGTCCCCGGCGTGCCCGAAGTTCTGTTGGATCCGCGCCGTACCTGGGACGATCAGGCCGCTTTCGACAAACAGGCGGAAAAGCTGGTGCACATGTTTGCCGAGAACTTTGAACAGTATTTGCCGTTCATCGACGAAGACATCAAAGCCGTCGCAATCGGCTGAACCGACATGCAGGGGCGCGGTTGCGTGCCCCTGCGCGCACAATAACGGGTCCTTGCAGTTATTTGTTCTTCCTGCAGTTGTAATGTGACATTGGCATGAACAAATTCGTTGCCCGCCTAAAAATCATGCAGTAAATCCAGGACCCATTACAAGGAAATAGCCCGGCGCAAAATGCACCGGGCCGAGACTGAAAAAACCTTTGGGCAGCTCGCGCGCGGACACTCACACTCGCAAGATGAGCAGCCTAATCAAGGCGGTAGTGTATTATCAAGGGGATGAGTGTCAACATGAGATATGCCGTGTGATAGGCGACTATCATGGGTCATTTGACCAAGCGGATATCAACTGGTGGCACTGGTAAAATCAGGAATGGAAATGACCGAGATCTCGAAACTGGCGGAACTGCGCAAGTTGATGCAGAGCATGGAACGCACGTTGGGGCTCGAAGAGCTTTCTCCGGTAGAGCGTGACATTTATTACGCGGCCGAAGAATTGTCGAAAGACACGCGCGAAGTCCGGACCTATGGCCTGATCGAGCACACTTTGGTGCAAAGCGTTTCGCGCCCGACCTTCTTCCGCGCCCTCAAGTCGCTGGTACAGAAGGGCTACTTGTCCCAAAGCGGGAACGCCAACCGGGGACGGTATGTCGTCAACGCCCCGCGTTGACCGCTGAGCAATCCTGAAAGAAGCATGACGTGATGCGATCGTGGGCCTCTGACACGTTTTACGCTTCTTTGGCCTATATCGGCGCATCGTTTCTGACATTTTGGGTTTTGATGCCCATGCAGAACGTGTTCTTTCCAGAGTACCCCAGCCGCGCCAGCCTGTTGTTTCTTCCGCACGGCGTGCGGGTCCTTGCGGCGTGGCTCTTGGGGTGGCGTGCGATACTGGCCATGCTGCCCGGTGTCTTTCTGGTTTTCGCGACACTCGGTGGCTCGGACGTTTTTCTGACAAGCCGCCTGTTGGCCATCTTGATTGCGGTCACGACGGCGCCGGCCGTATTCTATTTGTTGAAATGGCTGGGGTGGGATCTGTTTCCCGCCGCTGATCGCGCGCCCTGCTGGGCCTGCATCATGGGGGTCGGAGTCATCACGTCAATCCTGGTGTCCGGCCTGACCAACCTGGCTTTTGGCAGCGCGACGGCCGAGTATTTTGCCTTTTTGATCGGCGATCTGTCGGGACTGCTGTTCCTGATGTTCGGACTGTTTTTTGCCTTCCGCTATTTTGAGCGTAAAGGTTGAGCGTTCAACCGAACACCCCCCTGCGCAGCAAGTTCGCACCTGCGATCATCAGAACCAACAAAGTCGCCTTGCGGAACGTGGCCTGATCAATCCGATCATGCATCTGCAATCCCAGCCACATGCCGGCCAAAGCCGGAAGGGTCAGCGCGGCCGAGAACGGCACGGTTTCAGCACGCAACACGCCTGATCCAATATGCGCCACGACCAGAGCCAAGGCTCCCAAGCCATAGATTACGCCCTGAATGCGCAATTGTTCGGATTTGGGGGTATTCAGCGCAGTCAGATAGGCAACGGTCGGAGGTCCCCAAACGCCTGATATGCCGCCAATGAACCCGGTAACCGCACCGACTGCGGCCTCGATCTTCGGCGATTGTTCAGACAGGCTCAGTTTCACGCCCAGCAGTTGGATCGTGGCAAAGAACGTGACGGGAATTCCGATCATCAGAAGGAAAGCCTGCGATGGAACCAGGCTGATCAGCTGAGCGCTCCCCAACAAAAAGACCAGCCCGACGGAAAGAAAGACCCGGAACTGCCGGATCGAAGACATCGCTGCCGCGCGTCCTTCTCTCAAGGCCTGGATCCCGTTCGTCACAACTGTTGGCAGGATCAGCCCGGCCAGCGCAAGCTGGGGCGGCAGCATCATGCTGAGCCCCGAAATCAGGACCATCGGCATGGCGAAACCGACCATACCTTTCACCGCTCCGGCCAGAAAGGCGACCGCGAACGCAAGGCAGAGTTCGGGCAGGGACATCAAAGAAAACAGATCCATTTCCCCTACATACCACCGCAGATTTTCTCTGCACCGCAAAATTCGTTACGTAATTTTTGGACCTATTCGACGCATTTTGTGAATTTTTGTTGCGCTGCAGTTGCAGCATGATATGACCAGACAACCCAGCAAAGGACGTGATTCATGGCCCATGACGGACAAGATATGACGAACATGACTTCTCAGCCGGTTCTGCCTGATCTTCTGACCCTGACGGGGGCCGCGCTGCCGGCGGTTCAGTCCGTCTTTGACCAAGCACGCGATGAGGTGCGCGAGATGGTCACGGCCGAGGGTCGCGTCTCAGGCGCTTTGGTCGAGGCGAACCAGACCGCCGCGCATGGGCTGGCCTGGCTGGCGACCTACAACCAGTCGCTGCAGCAGATGCAGAAATGGGCCGAGGCGCTGGACGCCCAGGGCAAGTTCGCCGAGATGGAACAGTTGCTGCACCAGATCGCCTTTGGTGAATACTTGCACCAGGTCGCCGGCGGCATCCCGATGAACCAGGGTGAGGTCGTGCGCCTGCAGGATCTGGGGCTGGGCTGGGATGCGCTGTCGGGCTTCCAATGCGCCGAGGTGCAGACTCTGATGGCACAGGCCAACAGCCAGGCCGCGCGCAGCCGTCTGGTTCAGCTGATGCAAGACCAGTCCGGGGCCACCATGTTCGGCGCCTCGGGCCTGGACGAAGAGCTTGAGATGATCCGCGAGCAGTTCCGCCGCTATGCGCTGGATCGGGTCGAGCCCAACGCGCATGAGTGGCACCTGAAGGACGAGCTGATCCCGATGGAAATCATCGAGGAACTGGCCGAAATGGGCGTATTCGGCCTGACCATCCCCGAGGAATACGGCGGGTTCGGCCTGTCCAAGGCGTCGATGTGTGTCGTCTCCGAAGAACTGTCGCGCGGGTATATCGGCGTGGGCAGCCTTGGCACCCGGTCCGAGATCGCGGCCGAGTTGATCATCGCGGGCGGCACCGACGACCAAAAGGCCCAATGGCTGCCCAAGATCGCCAGCGCCGAGATCCTGCCGACGGCCGTGTTCACCGAACCCAACACCGGCTCGGACCTTGGTAGCCTGCGCACCCGCGCGGTCAAGGACGAGAATGGCGACTACAAGATCACGGGCAACAAGACCTGGATCACCCATGCCGCGCGCACCCATGTGATGACGTTGCTGGCGCGCACCGATCCCGAAACCACCGACCACCGGGGCTTGTCGATGTTCCTGGCCGAAAAGACACCCGGCACCGACGACAACCCCTTCCCGACCCCCGGCATGACCGGCGGCGAGATCGAGGTGCTGGGCTATCGCGGCATGAAGGAATACGAGCTGGCCTTCGACGGCTTCCACGTCAAAGGCGAGAACCTACTGGGCGGCGAGGAGGGCAAGGGCTTCAAGCAGCTCATGGAAACCTTTGAATCCGCGCGTATCCAGACCGCCGCCCGCGCCATCGGTGTTGCCCAAAGCGCGCTGGACATCGCCATGCAATACGCGCAGGAGCGCAAGCAGTTCGGCAAGGCCCTGATCAACTTCCCGCGCGTGTCCGGCAAGCTGGCGATGATGGCGGTCGAGATCATGATCGCCCGCCAGCTGACCTATTTCAGCGCCTGGGAGAAGGACAACGGCCACCGCTGCGACCTGGAGGCCGGGATGGCCAAGCTGCTGGGCGCGCGCGTCGCCTGGGCTGCGGCCGACAACGGGTTGCAGATTCACGGCGGCAACGGTTTCGCGCTGGAATACAAGATCAGCCGCGTTCTTTGTGATGCCCGCATCCTGAACATCTTTGAAGGTGCCGCCGAGATTCAGGCGCAAGTCATCGCGCGGCGTCTGCTGGCCTGAACGCCCGCCCGTCGCGGTTTCCCCAACTTGGCCCGGCCCAGCGCCGGGTCTTTTCTTTTTTACTAAACAAACAGGTTCTCGGGCCCCGATCTTCCGGATTGTACATCCCTGATCTCGACCGTACGCTCCGGCGGAGAACAAAATATGCCTTGGGTTCCGGCACCGGTTTCGGCTAAGTAGCCTGCGAACCGCATCATGCTGCGCCGCCGCAATGCAGATGCCCGAACAAGCCTTGCGGAGAAACCATGGCGCGCCTTCTGATCCTTGTTCTTGGCCTCTTGTTTGCAGGATGCAGCACGCCGTCGGGCACACCCTCGGGCGATGTTGCCGGTCTGACCCGCGCCATTCAGAACCTCAGCCCTGACGTCGATCCGCAGGAAGCCGCCCGCGCGGCGCAGATCGCCCATGACTATGCGCTGCAGCTGAGGGCCGAGTACCGGGTCACCGATCCGGCGATCATCCACAACGCCAAAGTCATCAACGGTTTTCGCGAGCGCGGGCTGTGCAATGACTGGGCCGAGGACATGCTCAAGCGGCTGCGGCAGGAAAACTTCCGCACACTGGACCTGCACTGGATCACTTCGCCGCCGACCCCGTTTCGGATCATCCACCATTCCGCCGCGATCAGTGCCAAAGGCGATGGGCCCAATGACGCGATCGTGCTGGACGGCTGGCGCAACGGGGGTGACCTGTTCTGGGCGCCAGTACGCGAGGACACACGCTACAACTGGCGCCCCCGGATGGAAGTGCGCGCCGAACTGCTGGCGCAATGACGCCAAGTCAGGATAGAAAACCCTCATGCTGCGCCTGAGCCTGATCCTGCCCGCCCTTGCCCTGCTGCAATGCGACCGCGACGAGAGCGTCGCCGCCTATGGCGCGGCCGACCGCACCTGGGAGCTGCAGGAGGTGAACGGCCAGCCCTATGAGGCCAGCGCCCTGCTGCGCTTTCCCGAGGAAGGCAAGATTGCCGGAAACGCGCCCTGCAACAGCTACTCGGGCACATTGAACGCGCCCTATCCGTGGTTCGAGATCACCGACCTGACCGCCACCCGCGCCGCCTGCGCCGGGCTTGAGGCCGAAGGGTTCTATTTCGCAGCGCTGCTGGCGATGACGCAGTCCGAGGTGTCGGGCGACGTGCTGATCCTGCGCAACGAGGACGGGCACGAGATGGTGTTCAGAGCCGCCGAGTGAACTGATCGACAAAGCGGGTGCGGGCCTCGGGCAGCGGCGTATGACCCAGCGATGGCGCCACGCGATGCGCCAGGAAATAGCCGGTCGTGCGCAGCCCGGCGGCGATCTCGTCATCCGGGGCGGCCCCCTGCCCGCGCAGCACCGGCGGCAGAGGCAGCAGGCGGTCGGCCCAATCCCCGGCGCCTTCAGCGCTGACCGCCCGGCCGGTCTTGGGCGAGACATAGGCCAACCCCTCGGTCGTGCCGGTCACGGCGCAGCGGGTCAGGTCCAGCCCAAAACCCAGCTCTTCAAGCAGGGCCAGCTCCCAGCGCAGGTAAGCCAGCGGCCAGATCTCATCCTGGCCCAGCAGATCCATCAGCTGTTCGGTCTGTCGATAGATGCCGGGGTGCGGTTCGCGTTCGGGCAGGCAAAAGGACAGCAGCGCCACGACCGCGTTCAGCCCCGACAGGGCCAGCCGCCCCGAAAACGCCGCTGCCGCGCGCGAGCGCAGCGGTTCGACCTGGAAGGTGCCGATATGTTCCTGCAGCCGCGCCCGCCACAGCACGTCCAACTGCGCGCCGGGCTGCAGGATGGGCGCGATTTTGCGGCTGGTACCCCCGCGCACCACGCCCGCGTGTCGGCCATGGGTTTCGGTGAAAACCTCAATGATGGCCGCGGTTTCGCCGTGGCGGCGGGCGGTCAGAAGAATGCCATGGTCGCGCCAGTCCATGCGGGGCCCTTGGGTTGCCTTGAGGTCGCGTCGGACCGCGACGGTAGAGCGCGGCGCGGAAAGAAGCAAATTCAATCGGAAGACACCGGCTGACGTGCCGGAATTGTGGACTTGGACCCGGGGCGATATTACCCAGAACGGGCAGCCACGAGACCAGACATGACCGACGCGACCTTTCCCAGCATTTCTCCCGCCTTCCGCCGCGCGGACATGGCGGTGCATGCAGTGGGCCTGGCGTTGATCTTGATTGCTGGCGGCTTGCTGGTGGCTAAGGCGGCAACCCATCTGCAAGGTCCGCTGGTCGCCGCTGTCGTGGTTTACGTCTTGTGTGCGCTGGCGTCGAACCTGGCGTCCTGGGCCTATCACTTTCTGCCGCTGCACGCACGGCGCACACTGCTGCGTCGCATCGACCACGCGGCGATCTATCCCAGCATTACGGGCACCTTCACGCCGTTCTTCGTTCTGGCTGGCACGCCCTGGACTTTGGGCCTGCTGGTGGTGTGTTGGGCGCTGACGGCGGTGGCGGTCTGGAACAAGATCACCAACGAAACAGTGAAATCGCGCTGGTCAACCGCATCCTACCTGGGGTTGGGCGCGCTGGGCCTGCTGGCCCTGCCCGACCTGCGGGGCGTACCGGTGGCGACACTGTGGTGCATTCTGGCCGGGTCCGGCTGCTATGTGATCGGAACCGCGTTCTACGCCCGCAAGACGCTGCCCTACCGCTATGCGATCTGGCACATCTGGGTGAACCTGGGCGGGATCGCCATGTTCGCGGGCGTCTGGCTGGCGCTGTCGCCTTTGTGGTAAAGCAGCCCTAGTCCAGCCCCTCTTCGTCCAACAGGTGCCGGCCCTGCCGGTCTTCGACCTCGATCACCCAAAGATCGGGGTCAAAGCTGCGCTGACGGGCAATGGCCTCGTCCACCTCGGCCTCGGGACCTTTGGCGAGCTCGATCCACTTGCGTGCGCCGCTGAGCAGGTCGAAGCTGCGCTGAAAGGCGGTGGCATTGCCGTCAAGCGTGTTGAGCTTGACCAGAACCGCGCCGGCTGTGTCGTCGCCATGCGCCACGACAAAGGCGGGGATCTCGTGCAGGCGCAGCCGGGCCAGATAGGCGTGGACCCAGAACTCGGCCGTCAGACGGGTCATGCGTTGCCGTCTTTGAAATCCAGCCCCATTTCCGAGTAGCGCTCGGCCTCTTCCAGCCAGTTGGGCCGGACCTTCACCTGCAGGAACAGGTGGACCTTGCGATCAAGGAATTCCTCCAACTCGGCCCGGGCGGCCTGGCTGACGGCCTTGATCGTCTCGCCGCGCTTGCCCAGCACGATGCCCTTGTGGCCGTCGCGCATGACATAGATGATCTGGTCGATCTTAGCCGAACCATCCTTGCGCTCTTCCCAGTTCTCGGTCTCGACTGTCAGCTGATAGGGCAGCTCCTGATGCAGGCGCAGGGTCAGCTTTTCGCGCGTGATCTCGGCCGCGATCATGCGCAGCGGCAGATCGGCGATCTGGTCTTCGGGATAAAGCCAGGGGCCTTCGGGCAGATGCTGTGCCAGCCAGACACGCAGGTCGTCGACGCCGTGGCCTTTCTCGGCCGAGATCATGAAGGTTTCGGCAAAGGGAAAACGGTCGTTCAAGTCTCGGGTCAGTGACAGCAGCGCGGGCGCCTCGACCCGGTCGATCTTGTTGATCGCCAGCGCCACCTTGCGGCCCTGCGCGATCTCGGACAGGCCATCCAGGATGCGCTCGACGCCTTCGGTGATACCGCGATGTGCTTCGACCATCAGCACGATGATGTCGGCATCGGCCGCGCCGCCCCAGGCCGCCGCGACCATCGCGCGGTCAAGCCGGCGGCGGGGTTTGAACAGGCCCGGCGTATCGACGAAGACCAGTTGCGCATCACCCTCCATCGCGACGCCGCGGATACGGGCACGCGTTGTCTGCACCTTGTGCGTCACGATCGAGACCTTGGCCCCGACCATGCGGTTCAGAAGGGTGGATTTGCCTGCGTTGGGCTCTCCGATCAGGGCGATGAATCCGGCGCGTGTCGTCATTGTATGGTGATCCTGTTTTCAGGTGCGCATCCCTATCGCAGAAAGGCACAGCGGGCCAGAGGCATTTGTCGCATTGCAGGACCGGTACGGGAGTGGCAGGACAGGCGCACAGGCCAAGCCGATCCCAGCCAGGCCGCGACCCGCATCTTGAGGATCAGGCATGAAACGACGGGAGTTTCTTTTATCGGGCGGCGCCGCAATAGGGGCCGCGGGCTTGGGTGGACTTGCATTCGCTTCCAATAGCACTGATCAGGACCTGGTGGTTCAAAGCGCCAGCTACATGTTTCGGGACCAGCCTACGCAAGGAATGGTCAGCCTGAGCCCCGACGCTCCTCCGCCCGTCCTTTTTGGACGTCAGGGTGAAGCGATGAGACTGACGGTCAAAAATACTCTGCCCGACTATACCTCGATGCACTGGCACGGGATGCGCATCCGCAATGATATGGATGGCGTGCCTTATCTGACCCAGATGCCGCTGGGACAAAACGAAAGCTTCACCTACGAGTTCACACCCCCAGACGCCGGAACCTACTGGTATCACCCGCATTGCATGACGATGGAGCAGATGGCGCACGGCCTGACCGGAGTGACGGTCATCGCCGAGCCTGAAGACGTCGGGTTCGACAGCGAGCAAGTGATCAACCTGCGGGACTTTCGCCTGGACGAGACGGGGGCATTTCTGCCCGCCTACACCCAGCGGGGCGCGGCCAGAGCTGGAACTTTCGGCAATGTGCAGACCGCGAACTGGCTCCAGCATCCAGTCTATGATCACGCGGCCGGCAGCCTCGTGCGGCTGCGACTTCTCAATTCGGATACGACCCGGATCTACAAGTTGCACCTGACGGGCGGAAACGCGCAGATCATCGCGTGGGACGGTCACCCGGTCACCGTCGAACTGCCGATGCCGAGTGCAGATGATCCCTTGCTGGTGGGCCCCGGTCAGCGTGTAGACTTTGCCGTTGCGATGCCGGACGGCGAAGGGGCACAGGTCGACCTTGTGGCCAAACTGCCTGGTCAGCCCTTGAGGACGATGGCCAGCCTGCGATCGGTCGGGCTATCCGCGCACCGGGACCTGAGAGAACTGAAGCCTTTGCCGAAGAACCCGGTCGCCCTGCCCGATCTCGGCAACGCTCAGGTGCACGAATTCGTCTTCGGCTGGACGCCAGAAGGTGAACTGCCGGACAATGGGTTCTGCGGGTCTCTTGGATACAATTTCTGGTCGATCAACCGGGTTCCCTGGCCCGGAGATGCTGCCGCAGACGTCGGGCCACTGGCGACGCTGGAACTGGGCAAAAGCTACGTCTTGAGGCTGCGCAATAAATCTCCGAACCTGCATCCGATCCATCTGCACGGGCTGGTCTTTGTGCCGTTGCGATCAAACCTGCGAGAATTGCCGCCGCTGGTGACGGACACCATGCTGCTGTTGAAAGACGAGGTCGTCGAAATCGGGCTGGTCGCAGACAATCCGGGCGACTGGGCCTTTCACTGCCATGTGATCGAACACCAGAAGACCGGGCTGACCGGGTTCTTGCGGGTCGTTTGAGCGGCAAGGTCTAGCCGTTGCAGACGTGGTTCGTGATAGGTGGACAGCCCTCGCGGACATTCCCGGACAGATCAAGAGCAGGTAACACCGCGATCGAAGAGATCAGCTTGTCACACGATCCAGCAGAGCCTGCGCAGCCGCCTGTTCCGCCTGACGTTTGGAGCCGGCCGTTGCTTGGGCCTCGGATCCGTCCTGCAGCCGGGCCGCGATGGTGAAAACAGGGGCGTGATCCGGGCCGCTGCGCGAAATCTCGACATAAGCGGGCGGTTTCTGCCCGCGCGCCTGCGCCCATTCCTGAAGCGATGTCTTGGCATCGCGCGCATCCGCTTCGACCGTGTGAATCCGGTCGCCCCACAGCGACAGGATCACTTGCTGCGCCGCCTCAAAACCGGCATCGCGATAGACCGCGGCTATAACTGCCTCCATGGCGTCGCCCAAGAGCGCCTGCTTGCGGCGCCCGCCCGACAGCATCTCTGACCGGCCCAGCTTCAGAACCGCGCCGATATCGATCTGGCGGGCAACGTCGGCACAGGTTTCCTTGCGCACCAGCGCGTTGAAACGGGGGGCCAGCTGGCCTTCGGTGGCCTTCTGATCGGCCTCGAGCAAAGCGGTGGCCATCACAAGCCCCAGCACACGGTCACCCAGAAACTCGAGCCGCTGGTTGTCCGGACGCGTCGAAGACGAGACCGAACCATGGGTCAGCGCCCGAACCAGTAGTTCGGGATTGGCGAACCTGTGTCCAAGGCGTTTTTCGAACGCCTTCATGTCGGTCGACAGCTTCAATTTACCGCCTTGAAGAACCGGTCACCGCGCCAGGTCCAGAAAAACAGCATCGAACGCCCGGCGGACGAGAACATGATGCGGTCGGCTCGACCGATCAGGTTTTCATAAGGAACGTAGCCGACGCCGCCTGCGACCTGCGGCACGCGGCTGTCACTGGAATTGTCACGGTTGTCGCCCATGAAGAAGTAGTGCCCTTCCGGCACGGTGTAGACACCCGTGTTGTCAGTGCTCTGATTGCCGATATTCAGGATTTCATGCGACACGCCGCCCGACAGCGTTTCGATCATCCGGGTCTTTTCACAGGTTCCGCCGACACCGACCGGGCCATTTTCACAGCGCGGCCGAAGACGTTGAGGCCCTTGCGGCTCGGCGATTTCGGTAAAAGTGCCATCCGGGGTCTGCTTGGCTTCGGTACCGTTGATGTAGACCACGCCATCCTTGATCTGGATCTTGTCTCCGGGCAGGCCGATCAGTCGCTTGATGTAGTCACGCCCCGAAACCGGATGGCGGAACACGATGACGTCGCCCCGCTCGGGCTCGCCGCCCAGCAGTCGGGTATTGTCGCCCCCCATCCAGCCGCAGATGTCCTCGGCATCGACATCGAGGCCGACGCTGGGGATGATCAGACTGGGGCAGGACGCGTAGGAATAGCCATAGGCCATCTTGTTGACGAACAGGAAATCACCGATCAGCAGCGTGGGTTTCATCGACCCCGACGGAATCCAGAACGGCTGAAAGAACAGAGTGCGGAAAACGCCCGCGATCAGCAGGGCATAGACGATGGTCTTGATCGTCTCCCAGATGGCGTTTCCGGATTTGGCTTGCTCGGCCATACTGCTCTCCAGTCCTTGCTCGGCTCGGGGGGTTACATGCGGCGCGGTCGCGGGGGTGTCAAGGCCGCTGCGTCGGGATCACCGAGCGGGCGCGCCTCGATCACCACGAAGGCCTGCGCCCATGGATGATCGTCGGTCAAGGTGACGTGGATGATCGCCTCGTGCCCTTCGGGCGTCATTTCCTTCAGCCGTTCGGCGGCCCAGCCGGTCACATGCATCACGGGCTGACCTGTGCGCAGATTGGTAACTGCCATGTCCTTCCAGGCGATGCCCATACGCAGCCCCGTGCCCAGCGCCTTGGAGCACGCCTCTTTTGCGGCCCAGCGCTTGGCGTAGGTTCCGGCCGTATCCCGCCGGCGCTCGGCCTTGCGCTGCTCGGTCTCGGTGAAGACACGGTTGCGGAACCGGTCACCGAACCGATCGAGCGTGCCCTGAATGCGCTCGATATTCGCAAGATCCGTACCGATGCCGAGTATCATGAGTTCAACTCTTTCTTTGCTCTTTCAAGAGCCTTGAACGCAGACCGGGCACCCACCCACAGGAATAGCCGCGAAATGAGAAACGCCACGACAAAGGTGATCGTGAAACCGATCACCAAAAAGTTCACCGGGATACCGGCCAATCCCTCGGACATGCCCGGAACGACAAGAAAGAACAGCCCAGCCATGACAAGGTTGGTCAACATCCCGACGATGCCCATCCATAGTGCGGCGCTCCACATGTCGCCGCTGCCCGGCATGGTCTGGTGTGTCTGAACCTGTCGGTGTCCTTCGAAAGTCGCAGCGGCCAAAAAGGGGATGAACGGCAGGAAACTGCTGGACAAGTCAATTCCGAACACCGCCGAAACGCCAAACAAAACGGCCGGGACCGCAATCGAGGTGATCACGAAGACGACAAGAAACCTGGGAATGTTCAAGCGCATCGGAAGATCCAGAAGAAGGAGGCTTCAAGGCAGTGGCTCATTGGCGCGCCTCATCCATCAGGCGGCGCATTTCCTGAATGGCTGGGGTGAGGCCCCGGAAGATGGACTCGCCGATCAGGAAATGACCAATGTTCAACTCGCGCACTTCGGGAAAGGCGGCAACGGGCTGGACCGTGTCATAGGACAGGCCATGGCCGGCATGCACTTCAAGGCCCAGCGAATGGGCAAAGGTGGACATCTTGCGCAGAGCCTCCAGTTCGCATTGCGCGTCGTCCACCCGACCCTCGGCATGGGCGTCGCAATAGGCACCAGTGTGCAGCTCGATCACTTCGGCGCCGATGCGGTGGGCGGCCTCGATCTGCTTGGGGTCTGCGGCGATGAAGATCGACACCCGGCAACCGACGTCACGAAGCGGCGCGATGAAATGCGCCAGACGGTTTTCCTCGCGCGCGACTTCCAGGCCACCTTCGGTGGTACGTTCCTCGCGCTTCTCGGGGACGATGCAGACGGCGTGCGGCTTGTGGCGCAGAGCGATCTTCTGCATCTCATCCGTAGCCGCCATTTCAAAGTTCAGCGGAACAGTCAGAACCTCCATCAGCCCGTCGATATCCGCATCCGAGATATGCCGCCGGTCTTCGCGCAGGTGCGCAGTGATGCCGTCGGCCCCGGCCTCTTCGGCAAGCTTTGCGGCGCGAAGCGGGTCGGGATAGGCGCCGCCACGGGCGTTGCGCACGGTGGCAACATGGTCGATATTCACGCCCAGGCGCAGAGGGGTGTCAGACATCCTTCGAATCCTTTTTGTTCGCGTCGCCCGAGCCTATCGGGTTTGGTCGGGGAACGGCAGAGCTTGCTTCGGCCAAGCGTTTGATTTCTTCGAACTTCGCCTTGATCTTTGCGCGGCGGCGCATCTGATAGGTTCGGATCACCGGCAGGCTGATATAGGTGCAGATCACGCCGGCCACGATGCCGGGAATGATGCCGCCAATCATGTAGGGAAAGAACACTTCGTCATAAAATTGCGACAGCCCGTGCCAGTCAGCGACCCGATCGGAAAACATCGCCAGGAAGTTATCCTTGAGGTCCCCCATCGCGCTGGCAAATTTGCCCATCAGCCCCTTGGTGTCGCCCTCTTCGTATTCGGTGCCCAGCAGGAAATGCCCAGTTTGCAGGCAGACCACGCCGATCGGAACGTAGGTCAGCGGGTTGCCGAAAAAGGTGCCGCTCAACGCGGCAAGGATGTTGCCGTTCAGCAGCCGGGCCAAGACCGCGGCAACCAGAAAATGAAGGCCGTAGAATGGGGTGAAGGACGCGAACACCCCGGCCCCTACCCCACGGGCAATGCGTTCGGGCGAGTCCGGAAGACGACGGACGCGGTGTTTGACATAGTGGAAGGCGCGGGTCCAACCGCCGCGAGGATAGACCAACTCGGACAGGACCTGGAGTACCGAGCGGCGATCACGGCGCTTGAAAACCACTCCTGATCACCCCTTCTCAGCCAGCTGCGACCGCAGCGCTTGTCATGTCCCGATACCGTTCGACCGCAGCCACGTCACTTTCCGCCTCGAGCATCAGCATCAGCGAATGCAGCTGTTCAAGATCCCGCACCTCGATACTGATCAGCAGACGATAGAAATCTGGCTTCCGGTCCACGAATTCCAGGTTCGAGATATTGGCCTTTTTCTCGCCGATCAATGTGCAAATACGTCCCAGCACGCCGGCGTCGTTGCCGATGGTCAGTTCCAACGTGGCGCCGTAGGCGGCCGGATGCGTGCCAGTATGCCAGTGAAGGTTCACCCACCGTTGCGGCTGATCCTCGAATTCGGCAAGGCGATCGCAATCGATGGAATGCACCACCACTCCCTTGCCCCGAGACGTGATGCCCACGATGCGTTCACCCGGCAAAGGCTGGCAGCATGGCGCGCGTTCAAACCCCTGCCCCGGCTCAAGCCCGATCACGGCGCGACGCAAGGGGATTGCTTCGCCCTCGTCGCGGGTCAGGTCGGGATAGACTGCGGCCACCACATCATGGGCGGTCAGTTCGGCACTGCCGACGCGGGCCAGCAACTCATCGCTGTTCTTGATGCGCAGGTGTTTGGCGGCGGTTTCCAATGCCTTGTCGGTCGCCTTGCGGCCGACATGTTCGAACCCCGCGCGGACCAGCTCGCGCCCCAGTTTGATGAACCGTTCACGATCAACCTCGCGCAGGGCGCGGCGGATGGCGGTGCGGGCCTTGCCGGTCACGGCAATCTCAAGCCAGGTTACCTGCGGAGTCTGGCCGTCGGCCGTGATGATGTCGACCGATTGGCCATTCTTGAGCCGCGTCCACAGCGGCACGCGGATACCGTCAACCTTGGCCCCGACACAGGCATGGCCGATACGCGTATGAATGGCGTAAGCGAAATCGATCGGGGTCGCCCCGCGCGGCAGTTTCACCACGTCGCCCTTGGGCGTGAAGCAGAAGACCTGGTCCGAATACATCTCGAGCTTCACCGCCTCGAGGAAATCTTCGTGGTCTTCCTCTGTATCGAACTGCTCGGTCAGGTTGGCGATCCACTTCGCCGGATCGACCGCAAATGGGTTTTCCGTCCGTACACCGTCACGATAGGACCAGTGCGCGGCCACTCCTGTCTCGGCGACGTCATGCATCTGACGGGTACGGATCTGCACCTCGACCCGCTTGCCGTCACGACCCGAGACCGTCGTGTGGATCGACCGGTAGCCGTTCGATTTCGGCTGACTGATATAGTCCTTGAACCGTCCCGGCACAGCGCGCCAGCGCTGGTGGATGGCCCCAAGGGTGCGATAGCAGTCCTCTTCGGTCTGGGTAATGATGCGGAAGCCATAGATGTCGGACAGGCGCGAGAACCCCTGATCCTTCTCCTGCATCTTGCGCCAGATCGAATAGGGTTTCTTGGCGCGACCAAAGACTTCGGCCTCGATCCCCGCTTTCTCAAGCTCGTGCCGCATGTCGCCGGTGATCCGGTGAATCACGTCGCCGGTTTCGCGCTGCAGCGTGATGAAGCGGCGGATGATCGACTGGCGGCCTTCGGGGTTGAGGACGCGGAACGCCAGGTCCTCAAGCTCTTCGCGCATCCACTGCATACCCATCCGGCCGGCCAGCGGCGCGTAGATGTCCATCGTTTCGCGCGCTTTCTGCACCTGTTTTTCAGGGCGCATCGCCTTGATCGTGCGCATATTGTGCAGGCGGTCGGCCAGCTTGACCAGGATCACCCGCAGGTCCTTGGACATGGCCATGAACAGTTTGCGGAAGTTCTCGGCCTGCTTGGTTTCGCGACTGGAAAGCTGCAGGTTGGTCAGCTTGGTGACACCGTCGACCAGCATCGCCACCTCGTCACCGAACAGTTCGGCGATCTTGGAATAGCTTGCCTTGGTGTCCTCGATCGTGTCGTGCAGCAGCGCGGTGATGATCGTGGCATCGTCCAGGCGCTGCTCGGTCAGAATGGCGGCAACTGCGACGGGATGCGAAAAATAGGGCTCGCCCGAGTGCCGGAACTGCCCTTCATGCATCTGCATTCCGAACTCATAGGCCCGGGCGATGCGATCGGCATTTGTCTTGGGGTTGTAGTTGCGGACCAGCGCAATCAGGTCTTCAACAGAAATCATCCGGTCCGCACCTTCGCTTGCAGGGCTTACCCCTGCCCCTGGGCCTCCATCAGGGCACGCAGGAGTTTCTCTTCGGACATGTCGTCATCTGCCGGCTTGTCCGACTCTGCACCCATCAACAGCGCCATCTGATCTTCTTCGGGCTCGTCGACCTCGATCTGTGTCTGGTTGGCCTCGATCAGACGTTCACGCAGCTCGTCCGCCGTCTGGGTTTCTTCGGCAATCTCGCGCAGAGCCACGACGGGGTTCTTGTCGTTGTCGCGGTCAACGGTGATCGATCCGCCAGTGGAAATCTCGCGCGCACGATGGGCGGCAAGCATCACCAGTTCGAACCGGTTCGGTACCTTGTCTACGCAGTCTTCGACCGTCACGCGGGCCATGAGGCGCTCTCCACAAATGAATCCGTGTCAGGAAGGGGTTTATCTAAGCGCGATTCTCTGCCTTGACAAGCGGGAAATGCCCAGCATTGGCGGCTCAGAGGGGGGTTACGGCGGCAACCTCGTCCGCAGGCAGCTGTCCGATCATTTCCCGGACGGTCAAATCCAGCACCGGATGGCGCCAATCGGGCGCGACGTCAGCCATTGGAACCAGCACGAATGCCCGGTCCTGCAGGCGCGGGTGCGGCACTATCAGTTGTTCGGGCGCGGATCGCACCTGCTGGTCCATCGGCAAATCCAACCAGCGGCGGTATCCGTCCAGGTCCGGCAGAACGCGGTCGTCCCAGCAGACAAGATCAAGATCAAGTGTGCGCATACCCCAACGCTGAACCCTGGCGCGGCCGAACTCGGCCTCGACCTCGTGCAGCAGGTCCAGAACACCGCGCGGATCCAGTTCCGCTTCGATCACAGCGGCTGCGTTCACATAGTCCGGGCCGGCGCCCGCAGGGAAGCAGGGGGTCGAAAACAGTCGGCTTTTGGCCCGAATCACCAGCCCCTTGGCCTCCATGACCTCGAGAGCCTGCGCGAGTGTCACCTTGGGCCCGTTTCCTCTCAAGGTGAGATTTGCCCCCAACGCCACGACCACTTTTGACATGGATTTGACCACTTTTATCCCCGTATTCCGTTCAGAGAATACTTGCGATACAGGGCAAATAGCCTATTTTAAAGGCATCAATGCGCGAATTTATTTTTTTCACTCACAGACACCTCCGCGCGTTGAGCGATACCGGAAGGACAAATTAATGTTTTACAAGGACGAACGGCTTGCGCTGTTCATCGACGGCTCGAATCTGTACGCCGCCGCAAAAGCACTGGGGTTTGACATCGATTACAAGTTGCTTCGCCAGGAATTCATGCGTCGAGGCAAGCTTCTCAGAGCCTTCTACTACACAGCGCTGCTAGAAAACGACGAATACTCACCGATCCGTCCGCTTGTCGATTGGCTGCATTACAATGGCTTCACCATGGTGACCAAGCCGGCCAAGGAATACACCGACAGCATGGGGCGCCGTAAGGTCAAGGGGAACATGGACATCGAACTGACTGTCGATGCCATGGAGCTTGCGCCGCGCGTGGATCATATCGTTCTGTTTTCGGGTGATGGGGATTTCCGCCCGCTGATTGCCAGCCTGCAACGTCAGGGCGTGCGCGTGTCGGTCGTCTCGACCATCCGCAGCCAGCCGCCGATGATTTCGGACGAGCTGCGTCGTCAGGCCGACAATTTCATCGAGCTTGACGACCTGCGCGACGTGATCGGACGCCCTCCGCGGGACGTGTCCGATGAACCGCGCACGGTAGCCGTCGCAGGGAAATAAGATCTCCGCCATCCACCACTCACACATGTGGAGCAATCGCGCGGTCAGGACTTCGTGTCCTGGCCGCGCTTCTTTAATCAAAAACCCGTGCTCAAACGGGTATTGGCTAACAGGACTTCATGTCAGCATGATGACAAAGCTGTCCTGACTGGACCAACAGGTGGAAAAGCCTTACCTGTCCCTTTCAAGGAGACAGACGCATGACCAAGCCCCCCCTGACCCTATATCTGGCCGCCCCGCGCGGGTTCTGCGCCGGTGTGGACCGCGCGATCAAAATCGTGGAAATGGCCCTGCAGAAATGGGGCGCCCCGGTATATGTCCGGCACGAGATCGTGCACAACAAGTTCGTCGTGGACGGGCTGCGGGCCAAGGGTGCCGTCTTTGTCGAAGAGCTGGACGAATGCCCCGATGACCGGCCGGTGATCTTTTCCGCCCACGGCGTGCCCAAGTCGGTGCCCGCCGCCGCAGCCGCACGCGAGATGATCTATGTCGACGCCACCTGCCCGCTGGTGTCCAAGGTCCATATCGAGGCCCAGCGCCATGCAGAGGCCGGGTTGCAGATGATCATGATCGGCCACAAGGGCCACCCTGAAACCGTCGGCACCATGGGCCAGCTGCCCGAGGGCGAGGTTCTGCTGGTGGAAACGGTTGACGATGTGGCCGGGGTGCAGGTCCGCGACCCCGAAAAACTGGCCTTTGTCACCCAGACCACCCTGTCGGTGGACGACACGCACGACATCGTGGCCGCGCTGCAGGACCGGTTCCCGGCCATCGTCGGCCCACACAAGGAAGACATCTGCTATGCCACCACCAACCGCCAGGAAGCGGTGAAGACCGTCGCACCCAGGTCGGATGCGCTGCTGGTGGTGGGTGCGCCCAACTCCTCGAATTCGCGCCGCCTGGTCGAGGTGGCGTCCAAGGCGGGCTGCACCTATGCCCAGCTGGTGCAGCGCGCCACCGACATCGACTGGCGGGCGCTCGAGGGGATTTCCAGCATCGCCATCACCGCCGGTGCCTCGGCCCCCGAAGTTCTGGTGAACGAGGTGATCGACGCCTTCCGCGACCGCTATGACGTGACCGTCGAAACCGTCGAAACCGCCACCGAGAATGTCGAGTTCAAGGTGCCCCGCATTCTGCGCGTGCCCGCATGAGCGGCATCCCCCGCGCACCCTTGGTTCTGGGCCTGGCCGGTCTGATCCCCTTCGTCTGGGGCGCGCTGACCTACCTGAGCGGAGACCTGAACGACTGGGGCAGCCGCGCGCTGGGTCCCCGGTTCGTGGGGCCCTATGTGCAGCTGTTTTATGGCGCTGTGATCCTCAGCTTCATGTCCGGCGTTCTTTGGGGTTTTGCCACCAAGACCTCGGGCAGCCGGACGGCGCTGTGCTATGGGTTGTCGGTACTGCCGGCGCTGTGGGCGTTCTTCACCACCGGCGGCGGGCCGGTCGACGCGGGCACCAACCTGATGATTGGCTTTGCCGGGCTGCTGGTGCTGGACGCGCTGTTCTGGTCTTGGGGCCTGACCCCGCGCTGGTGGATGAAACTGCGGCTGCTGCTGAGCGCCGTCGTGCTGACTTGCCTGGCCGTCGGAGTAGTCCTGTGAGCGACAAACGAACCATCGACGCCTACACAACCCGTGTGGACGACTATCTGAAAGTGCCGCTGCCGCCCGAACAGATCGAGGCGCGCGCAGCATTTGCGCAGGCAGTCGGCGACGGGCTGGTGCTGGATCTGGGGTCGGGTCCGGGTTCGGACAGCGGTTTCTTTCTGCGCCAGGGGCTGCGGGTTCGGGCGCTGGACGCCACACCTGCCTTTGTCGAACACGCCCGCGCAAATGGCGTGGACGCGCATTTGGGCACGTTCGATGACGTGACCGAAACGGCCGAATACGATGGGGTCTATGCCAGCTTTTCCCTGCTGCACGCCCCGCGCGCCGAATTCCCGCGACACCTGGCCGCCATCCACCGGGCCCTGAAGCCGGGCGGCGTGTTCTTTCTGGGCCTCAAACTGGGCACCGGAGAGCATCGCGACGAACTGGACCGCTACTACACCTATTTCACGCGCCCCGAGATCGAGACCGCGTTGGTCGAGGCCGGGTTCGTCATTCACCGTGTCACCACCGGTATGGGAAAGGGGCTGGCCGGTTCTTATGACGGTTTCATTCTGGTGCTGGCCCATGCCTGATCTGTTTGCCTATACCGATGGTGCCTGTTCCGGCAATCCCGGCCCGGGGGGCTGGGGCGTGCTGCTGCGGGCGATGGATGGAGAAACCGTCCTGAAAGAGCGCGAGTTAAATGGCGGCGAGGCCGAGACCACCAACAACCGGATGGAGCTTCTGGCCGCGATCAGCGCGCTCGAAACATTGGAGCGGCCCTCGAAGATCACAATCGTGACCGACAGCGCCTATGTGAAAAACGGGGTGACGGGCTGGATCCACGGGTGGAAGCGCAACGGCTGGAAGACCGCCAGCAAGAAGCCCGTCAAGAACGTGGACCTGTGGCAGCGGCTGGACGAAGCCCAACAGCGCCATGACGTGACCTGGGAATGGGTCAAGGGCCATGCCGGCCACCCCGAAAACGAACGCGCCGACGAATTGGCGCGCGCGGGCATGGCCCCGTTCAAGCCGAAAAAGGCCCGCACATGACCGGTCTGGCCCTGCTGGACTATGCCTCGGTTCTGGTCTTTGCGCTGACCGGGGCGCTGGTGGCCAGCCGGGCGCAGCTGGACCTTGTGGGGTTCGCCTTCATCGCCTGCCTGACGGCGGTAGGCGGCGGGACGGTGCGCGATCTGCTGCTGGATAGGCACCCGGTCTTCTGGGTGGGCCAACCTGACTATATCCTGATCGCGGTGGCGGCGGCGGTGGTCGTGTTCTTCACCGCGCATCTGGTCGAAAGCCGCTACAACTGGTTGGTCTGGCTGGACAGTTTCGCGCTGTCGATCGCCGCGGCCGCGGGAACGGGCGCGGCGCTGGCGCTGGGTCAGTCGGGCGTGATCGTGGTGTTGATGGGTGTGACCACCGGTTGCCTAGGCGGGCTGATGCGCGACGTGGTCTGCAACGAGGTACCGCTAGTGCTCAAGCAGGGCGAGCTTTATGTCTCGTGCGCCTTCACCGGGGCGCTGGTGGCCGTGGTGGCCACCCGTCTGGGGTTTGAGACGCTGCTGGCACTGGGCCTGTGCGCGCTGTCCTGCTGGGCGCTGCGGGCCGGATCGCTGCTGTTCGGCTGGCAGTTGCCGGTCTACAAGGCACGCCCGCCGCGGAGCTAGAGGCCGCGCCACACCTCTTCCTCGGTCAGGTTCAGAGACGTGAAATCTTCGGCCCGCAATGATCTGTCAGCCTCCCACTCCATGAAGAATTCATCCAGTTGCGGCGGAGCGATCATCGTGCCCGAAAGCATCGAATGCACTTGTCCCCGATGGTGAATCTGGTGCTGCAGCAAGTGCAGGATCGTGCGGTCGTACCGCTCGACTTGCACCAATTCCCCACGTGGAATCCTGACGCGTGCAGTTTCATCCAAAACCTTCTCATCGCGGCAAACATCCACGAAACGTCGGTCGATGGCGCGTTGGTGCGCCGAAAGCTCGGGCAAGTCGGGATAGGGAGTTTCCGGGTCGAAGGCGTCCAATCCCATTGGCCGGCCTTCCAGAGCGGTGACGTAGAAAAGATCAACCGTATAAATGTGATTGAGAGTCTCGATGATGGACGGGAAGAAACCAGTACGGTGCTTCGCCAGTTCTTCGGGGGGCAATTGCGCGCAAGCCTCCAGAATTCGGTGGTTGGCCCATGCGTTGTTATAAGCTTGTGGGAAAAAATAGTTTTTCATTGCCGATGCCTAGTTGATTGCCAAAGCACTGTCTAGCGTGGCCTGCGGCCTGCCGCATCAACGCCGGAAATAGGTCTTCCAGATCCAGATCAGCAGCAGCGCGCCCAGCACCGCGCCGACGAATCCGGGCATCCAGCCCATGACCGTCAGCAAGGCGCGCATGATCAGCCCGCCCACCACGGCCCCGGCGATACCGATCAGCAGGGTGGTGGGGATGTCCGCCTCGATCCGCATCAGGCGGGTGGCCAGAAATCCGGCCGCGGCGCCGATGACGATCAAGGCAAGGACGGGCATCTCATTTCCTCCAGTGCGTGGGCACGATGATCAAGGCCCCCACCGACGAGATCACCGCATCCAGCCCAGGCGGTCCAAAGCTGATGCCGAACATGATGCGGATGAAATAGAACAGGAACGCCCCGCCCACGCAGATGATGATGGATTGCAGATAACCGTTGTGGGTAAAGCCCGTCACCTCGGACAGATAGCCGACGATGCCGGCAATCACGACGGTACCCATCATCACCATGAACATCAGGACGTCTCCGAGCCGAGGCGGGTTCCGGCCGGGATCGGCCAGCCCCGCAGGAAGGTTTCCCTATCCTGCGTCGCCTTGCCCGCCCGTTGCAAGCGCAGCAGTTCGACTGCGCCGGTGCCGCAGGCCACGCGCAGCGCGTCGTCCAGCACCTCGCCCGGCATGCCCTGCCCGTCCGACAGGCGCGAGGCGAGCAGCTTGACGCGCTCGCCCTCAATCTGAGTCCAGGCGCCGGGAAAGGGCGACAGGCCGCGGATCTGGCGATCGACTTCGACAGCTGGGCGCGACCAGTCCACGCGGGCCTCGGCCTTGTCGATTTTTGCGGCATAGGTCACGCCGACCTCGGGCTGCGGTTCGGGAGTCAGCTCGGGCAGGCGGTCCAGAGCCTGCACGATCAGATCGGCGCCCATCGCCGACAGGCGGTCATGCAGCTGGGCGGTGGTTTCCTCGGGACCGATCGGGGTGGCCTGACGCAGCAGGACGGGGCCGGTGTCCAGGCCGGCCTCCATCTGCATGATACAGACGCCGGTCTCGGCATCGCCCGCCATGATCGCCCGGTGGATCGGCGCGGCCCCGCGCCAGCGCGGTAGCAGGCTGGCGTGTATGTTCAGGCAGCCATGCCGGGGTGCGTCCAGAATCGGCTGCGGCAGGATCAGCCCATAGGCCACGACCACGGCCACATCGGCCTTCAGCGCAGCAAAGGCGGCCTGTTCCTCGGGCGATTTCAGCGAGGTGGGATGGCGCACCGGCAGGCCCAGCGCCTCGGCGCGGGCATGCACCGGCGTGGGCCGGTCCTTCTTGCCGCGACCGGCCGGGCGCGGGGGCTGGCAATAGACGGCGGCGATCTCGTGCCCGGCCTGCACCAGCGCATCCAGCACCGGCACCGAAAACTCGGGCGTTCCCATGAAGATGACGCGCATGCCGCCCTACCCCGCCTTTTTCGCCTTGCGCAGCAGCATGTCGCGTTTGACCTTGCTGAGACGGTCAAAATACATCCGGCCGTTCAGATGGTCGATCTGGTGCTGCACGCTGGTGGCTTCGATGCCGACGAAATCGCGCCGGTCGATCTCGCCTTTTTCATTGAGGAACCGGACCGTCACCGCACGCGGACGTTTGATCTTGGCCGACACGCCCGGCAGGTTCGGGCTGGCCTCGTCATGCTCGCGCAGTTCGATCGAGCTGTGCAGGATTTCGGGGTTGGCCAGGCGCACCGCGCGGCCACGCTCGGTCGAGCCGTCCACGACCGCCAGCCGCAGCGTCACGCCGATCTGGGGCGCCGCCAGGCCGACGCCGGGCATCGCCTCCATCGTGTCGATCATGTCGTCCCAGATGGCGCGGATCCCGTCGGTAATTTCAGTCACCGGTTCGGCCTTGGTACGCAGGCGCTTGTCGGGCCATGGCAGGCAGGGACGGACGGTCATGCGCGGGCCAGCTCACGCTTGAGCTTGACCATCTTGCGCGTGATCATCTGCCGTTTCAGCGGCTTGAGATAGTCGATGAACAGCTTGCCGTTCAGGTGGTCGATCTCGTGCTGCACGCAGGTGGCCCAGAGCCCGTCGAAGGTTTCGCGCTGCGCCTTGCCGTTCTTGTCCATCCAGGCAACCTCGACCTCGGCCGGGCGGGTGACCTCGGCGAACTGATCGGGGATCGACAGGCAGCCTTCCTCGTAGACGCTGGTTTCGTCCGAGGCCGAGATGATCTCGGGGTTGAACATCACCAGCGGGCGGGGGGTGGCGCCTTCCTCTTTGACGCAATCCAGAACGATCAGCCGTTCCAGCACGCCGATCTGGGGCGCGGCCAGCCCGATGCCCGGCGCATCATACATGGTTTCCAGCATGTCGTCGGCCAGCGCGCGCAGCTCGTCCGACAGGTCGTCCACGGGCGCACAGACCTTTTTCAGGCGGGGATCGGGATGGATCAGGATGTTGCGTTTCATGGGGCTGATTTAGGTCATCGCGCGCGTGGCCGCAACGCCCCCCTTGCGCCGGGCGAATTTCCCGATAGCTTTCAGGCCAACGAATGGAGCAGACATGACTTTCAACGACCTCATCGACCGCCGGGGCACCTTCAGCTCGAAATGGGACAAGATGGAGCAGCTGTTCGGCGTCTCGCCCGAGGACGGGCTGGCCATGTGGACCGCCGATTCCGACTATGCCACCGCGCCCTGCGTGATCGAGGCGGTGCGCCGCGCGGCCGATCACGGGGTGTTCGGCTATTCCTGGCAGCACCCGGCCTATCTGCAGGCGGTGCGGTGGTGGATGCAGAACCGTCACGACTGGGCGATCGACACCGATTGGATCCTGACCTCGCAAGGTCTGGGCAACGCCATCGCGCTGAGCCTCGATGTCTGGACCGAGCCGGGGGACGGGGTGGTGATCTTCACGCCCGTCTATCACGAGTTTGCGCACAAGGTGAACAAGACCGGCCGCCGGGTGGTGGAATGCCCGCTGGTGCGGGCCGGCGACACCTATGAGATCGACCTGGACGACGCACAGTCGCGGCTGGACGGGTCGGAACGGATGTTGATCTGGTGTTCGCCACAGAACCCGTCGGGGCGGGTCTGGACACCGGACGAGCTGCGTGCGGTGGCGGCCTTTGCCGAACGCAACGGGCTGATCCTGATCTCGGACGAGATCCATCACGATCTGGTCTATCCCGGGCACAAATTCGTGCCGATGGACGTGGCCGCGCCGGATGCGCGGCCCTGGACGGTGACGCTGACAGCGGCGTCCAAGACCTTCAACATCGCAGGCCAGCGCACTGGCAACATGATCATTCCCGACGACACGCTGCGGGCGCAGATGCGTCACCGGCTGAACACGTTGGACTATGACCCCAGCGCACTTGGCGTGGCGATGATCACCGCGGCCTACACGCCCGAAGGTGCGCAATGGGTGGATGCCCAGATCGACCACCTGCGGGGCAACCGCGCGATATTCGATGCAGCGATCTCCGAAATCCCCGGTCTGTGGTCGATGCCCTTGCAGGCAACCTACCTGGCCTGGGTCGATTTCTCGGGCACCGGCATGGATCACGCCGAATTCGTGCGCCGTTTGCGCGATGATGCCCGGATCGCAACGTCATCCGGCCCGGGTTTTGGAACGGGAGGCGAGACCTTCGAACGGTTCAATCTCGCCACTCAGCGGGCGCGAGTCGAGGACGCGTGCGCCCGTTTGAAACTAGCTTTTTCCGACCTTCAATAAGGCCGCGCGGACGGTCTGCCCTAGTCGTCTTTGCCGAGAAGGGCGATTGGGGCATCCGGCGCGCGATAGAAATCCAGTGGTGCCTTGTCCGCCGCGACGGTGCTGCGCTTGAACTCGTATCGCATCTGGCCGCCGTCTTCCTCGTCAGCGACGATCAGGCATTGATAAAGGTGGTTGGCGCCATCAAAAATATCGACCAGTCCACGCAGACGCGGTGTTGTCTCGGCCTCGACGGCGAATCCATCCTTCCACAATTTGAGGATTCTGTAGGTATTGTCGCCCATTTCCACCCGCAGGCGGCTGGACTTCTTGAGCGATGCGATTCGGGCCGCATCCAATTCGGCGCTAATTTCCTTGGAAACATAAGTACTCATCAAAATTCCCCCCAAGCTATGCTATCTATTGTGGGGGTATCTTCGTAAAAATCCAGTGAAGCCCGACTGTTGCCGTGGACCTGTGGGCGATTTGTTGCACAGACATCCCGCACGGCACTGTGCGACTGCGCAGAGATGCTGCGCGCCGTCGGCGATGTGAACTGCGGCGCTGTCGCACTAAGGTTTAATCGGACACGGAAACGGAGGATCCAAGATGGGCCTGTTGGTCGACGGCACCTGGCACGACACCTGGTACGACACGAAATCCACCGGCGGAGCGTTCAAACGTTCGGCGGCCCAGTTTCGAAACTGGATCACCGCCGATGGCAGTGCAGGTCCCTCGGGCAAGGACGGTTTCAAGGCTGAAGCCGGTCGATACCACCTGTATGTCAGCTTGGCCTGCCCATGGGCGCATCGGACGTTGATCTTCCGCCAGCTCAAGGAACTTCAGGACCTGATCACCGTATCGGTTGTCCATCCGGACATGCTGGACCGCGGATGGACTTTCCAGACCGACGATCACGGCGCCACCGGCGATGCTTTGTATGGGCTGGACTATGCCTATCAGGTCTACACACGCGCCGACCCGAACTACTCGGGCCGGGTGACGGTGCCGATCCTGTGGGACAAGGTGCAAGAGACCATCGTGTCGAATGAAAGCTCGGAAATCATCCGCATGTTCAATTCGGCCTTCGACCAAATCACTGGCAACACCGACGACTACTGGCCCGCCGAGATGCGCGACGCGATCGAAGAGGTCAATGCGAGGGTCTACTCAAACGTGAACAACGGCGTCTACAAATCCGGCTTTGCCACCTCGCAGGAGGCCTATGACGCGGCCGTGCACCCCCTGTTCGACACGCTGGATTGGCTGGAAGATCGGCTGTCCACGCACCGATACCTGATGGGGGATCGCCTGACCGAGGCCGACTGGCGCCTATTCACGACCCTGATCCGGTTCGACCCGGTCTATCACCTGCATTTCAAGTGCAACCGCAGGCGGCTGATCGACTATCCCAACCTGTGGGCCTACACGCGCGAACTGTATCAATGGCCGGGCGTGGCGGGCACGGTAAACATGCACCATATCGTGCGGCACTATCACTACAGTCACGACAGCATCAATCCGCACCGGATCATCCCGATCAACCCCACCCTGGACTATTGGGAGCCGCACGGACGCGATCAACGCCCCGCGGCGTAGTGTTCGACCATCGCCGCCAGATCCTCGGGCGGCGTTCCGCTCTGGACATAGGCGCAGGCGTTGGGGCTGTGCGCAAAGATCGATCCGTCGGAAAAGAACGTTGTGTTGGTGACGAAGATCACCCGGGCATCCGGGCGGCGATAGCTGGCGAAATCCGCGACCGCCAACGCACTGCCTGAATCCAGAACCAGGTCCAAGATTATGATGTCGAAGGGCGTGCCGTAAAGTGCAAGGATCGCTGCCTCCTGGCTTTCGACCAGAGAAACCTCAGCCCCCTGCCGTTCCAGGTGCCGCTGCCAGACCCGACCCAGGTCGGGGTTACTCTCAACAATCAGAACTTTCATTTGCAACAACCTCGGCACTTGATAAGGTGAGTGGTGCCGACCCCCATAAGCTGTGATCACGTTATTTCGTTAACAAAGGGTTAACGGTCGCTCCAGCGCTCCTCTATGAACCGGATTTGCTTGTAAAAACGGCGTAAATCCGCTTGAAGCGGGGTAAATTCGGCGTTTTGGACGATTCCGGCATGACTGACCGCACTGACGACTTGAACCCACGCGGCAAGCGTGACCACGGCGGTGGGCTGGACGACGCCATTGCCCGTCATGGCGGCGCGCGAACGGAATGGATCGACCTGTCGACCGGTATCAACCCAAACCCCTATCCTGTGGCGGACCTTACGTCTGAGGACTGGACCGCCCTGCCCGACCACGGGGCCTTTGCCCGGCTGAGCGCCACGGCCCGTCGCTTCTGGGGTGTGCCGGACGGCGCGGCGATTCTGCCCGCACCGGGGGCCTCGGCCCTGATCGCGCGGATCCCGGCGCTGGCCCCCGTTGGTGCGGTCCAGATCACCACGCCCACCTACAACGAACATGCCGCCGCCTTTGCCGCGCAGGGCTGGGCGGTGCAGCCCGACGGCCCGGCACAGGCGCGGGTGATCGTGCATCCCAACAATCCCAACGGCCGAATCTGGCAGGCCGAGGACGCCGACGCGCCGCTGACCGTGATCGACGAAAGCTTTTGCGACGTGACGCCCGATGCCTCGCTGATTAGCCTGTCCGAGCGCCCCGGCGTGATCGTCCTGAAAAGCTTTGGCAAGTTCTGGGGCCTTGCGGGGCTGCGGCTGGGCTTTGCCATCGGGCATCCCGACCTGATCGCGAGGCTAAACGATTTGACCGGCCCCTGGGCCGTGTCCGGCCCGGCCCTGCGCATCGGCGCGCAGGCCTTGAATGACACGGCCTGGGCCGAAGCGACGCGTACGCGACTGGCCCGTGATACGGAACGGCTGGATACGCTGATAACCGGCAAGGGCGCGCATTTGGTCGGCGGCACCACGCTGTTCCGCCTGTACGAAGTGGACGATGCCGCCGCCTGGCAGCACCGGCTGGCACAGGCCCATATCTGGAGCCGCATCTTCCCCTATTCCGATCGGTTCCTGCGGCTGGGCCTGCCGCCCGAGCATGGCTGGTCGCGGCTCGAGGCGGCGCTGTGAGCATCGCGCTGACGCTGGCCCTGGCGATGCTGCTGGACGCGGCATTGGGCGAGCCCGATTGGCTGTGGTCGCGTCTGCGGCACCCGGCGGTGCTGATGGGCAACGCCATCGGCTTGCTGGACCGCCATCTGAACCACGGCAGACATCGACATGCCAAGGGCGTGTTCGTCGCCCTTCTGCTGGTCTTGGGCGGCTGGGTGATCGGTGCGGCGCTGGCGTGGCTTGGCTGGGCGGTCGATGTCGTGGTCTGCGCGATCCTGTTGGCACAGAACTCTCTGGTGGCGCATGTCCGCGCCGTGGGCGTCGCGCTGCGGCAATCCCTGCCCGAGGGGCGCGCGGCGGTGGCAATGATCGTGTCGCGCGACACCTCGCAGATGACCGAGGCACAGGTGGCGCGCTCGGCCATCGAGAGCGCCGCCGAGAACCTCAGCGACGGGGTGATCGCCCCGGCCTTCTGGTTCCTGCTGGGCGGCTTGCCGGGGCTCCTGGTCTACAAGGCGGTGAACACCGCCGACAGCATGATCGGCTACCGCAACGACACGTACCGAGACTTCGGCTGGGCCGCCGCCCGGCTGGACGATCTGCTGAACCTGATCCCGGCGCGGCTGACTTGCCTGATGATCCTGGCCCTGTCGGGGCAGTGGCGCCAATGGCGGGCCATCGTCGCAGACGCGCAGCGCCACATCTCGCCCAATGCCGGCTGGCCCGAGGCCGCCATGGCCCGCGCGCTGGACGTGGCACTGGCCGGGCCCCGCAGCTATGACGGGCAGTTGCGCGATCTGGCCTGGGTCAATGGTGAAGCCCGGCGCACGATCGGCGCAACGGAGGTTTTCCGCGCATGCGGAATGCTTTGGCAGGTTTGGGGGCTTGCGTTGGCGGGGCTGACGGTGTGGGTTGGTCTGAACACGGTTTTCTGAGGATGGTTTTCGTCATGCGCTTTGTCTCGGGCCTTGTGGCCGCTTGCCTGTTCGCTGCCCCGGCCCTTGCCCAATGCGGCGGCGGCTTCAACGCCTTCGTTCGCGGACTGAAGGCCGAAGCGGCACAGCAGGGGTTCGATACGGCCACGGTCGATGCGTTCTTCAACGGTGCGCAACAGGACCCCAAGGTACTGAAGGCCGACCGCGCGCAGGGCGTATTCCAGAAACCGTTCATCGAATTCTCGCGCCGCCTGATCTCGCAGGATCGGATCAGGCGCGGCCAGGCGATGGCACAGAAATACGATGCCGTGTTCGACCGGATCGAGGCCGAATACGGCGTGTCGCGCGGGGTCCTGTTGGCCTTCTGGGCGTTCGAGACAGATTACGGCGCGTTCCAAGGCGATTTCAACACCCGCAATGCGTTGGTGACGTTGGCCCATGATTGCCGCCGCCCCGAGCTGTTCCGGCCGCAGATCTTCGCCGCGATCGAGCTGTTCCGGAACGGCGATTTCGACCCGAACCGCACCACGGGCGCATGGGCGGGCGAGATCGGCATGGTGCAGATGCTGCCCCGCGACATTCTGGAAAACGGCGTGGACGGTGATGGCGACGGGCATGTTCGGTTGAAAACGTCGGCCCCCGACGCGCTGATGTCCGGGGGCAAGATGCTGTCGCATCTGGGCTGGCAACCGGGTCAGCCCTGGCTGCAGGAGGTGACCGTGCCCGCACAGATGGACTGGTCGCTGAGCGGGCCGGGCAAACCACGCCCGGTCTCGGACTGGCGGGCGATGGGCGTGCAGGCGCGCAGCGGGTCATTGGCCAACCTGCCGGCCTCGCTGATCCTGCCGCAGGGGCGCAAGGGGCCGGCCTTTCTGGCCTATCCGAATTTCGATGTCTATTTCGAGTGGAACCAAAGCTTTGTCTATGTCCTGACCGCAGCCTATTTCGGAACGCGCCTCGAGGGCGCGCAAGTCTATGCCGCGGGCAACCCCGATCCGGGCCTGACCGGTGCCCAGATGAAACAGCTGCAGGCGAAACTGCAGGCGCGCGGGCATGACGTGGGCAAGATCGACGGCATCTTGGGGGCCGGAACGCGCGCTGCAGTACAGGCTGAACAGGCCCGGCTGGGATTGCCTGCGGACGCATGGCCGACGGTTGATTTGCTGAACCGACTCTAGCCGCTCAATCCGTTGGGTCGTGGAACACCAGCGTGAATCCTTCCTCAGGCGTCGGTTCCGCGTAATGCTTGGAAAACCGGCGGAACTGTTCTTCCGTCGCGGCAAAGGCGTGGTCGCCCGCTGCGTTACGTGCTTGCAGTCGGGCCAGACAAACGGCGTCGGGCGTGGTCAGCACATGCATCTGATGCGCGGCATCGGTCTGATCCAGAATTTCGCGCATCCAAGCACGGGTTTCGACCGTGTTGGCCGGGAAATCCAGAACAACCGACATGCCCGCCTCAAGCAGAGTCGTGACATGCGGACCCATCGCCGCGCGCAGACGCGTGGAACAGCGCAGATAGTCGGCACCTGTCACCATCTGATCGGCAAAAAGCGGCTTCAGCCAGGCGTCCTCGGAAATCAGAACTGTGCCGGGCTGCCTCGCGAGCTGGGCGGCAAGCGTCGATTTTCCCGCGGCGATCTTGCCGCAAAGCATGTGCAGGGTCGGAGCGGGTCGGGTCATCGGTCGATTCCTGGTTGGGCACGGCGGGTGAAGGAGAGGCCCCGATCACTCGGGTCGCACCGGGTAACGTTCACCTTTTTCGGTGATCAGGATCAACCGGCCATTGTTGCGCACGTACAGATCGCAGCGGTCGAACCCGTTGCGGTACTGCACACAGATGCTGCCATCAGCGGCGATCGAGTAGGTTCCGAAGGCCGTTCCGCCGCCATTGACCGCCGAATAAGTATAGGAATAGGCCCCACCGGCCGAGTATTTCGACTGCCCGTCGTCATAGAAAGTCAGCGTCCGCCCGGCCAGCGCGTCCAGTTCAGCGGGGCTCAGGGGGACATCGCCGGGGCGGGTGACCCATTCGACAGCCCAGAGCGGCGAGGCGGCGCAGGCCGCGGCAATCAGCAACAGGTGTTTCATGCAGCCAGACTAGCCCGGCCCGGCCCGATCACGGAATAACGTTGCGGTGAGCGGTCAGGCGACCATCTGCTCGGCCTTTTTCAGATCGACCGAGACCAGCTGGCTGACGCCCTGTTCCTGCATGGTCACGCCGAACAGACGGTCCATCCGGGCCATGGTCACCGCGTGGTGGGTGATGATCAGGAACCGCGTGTCGGTCTGGCGGCACATCTCGTCCAGCAGATCGCAGAACCGGGTCACGTTGGCATCGTCCAGCGGCGCATCAACCTCGTCCAGCACGCAGATCGGCGCCGGGTTGGCCAGGAACACGCCGAAGATCAGCGCGGTGGCGGTCAGGGTTTGTTCCCCGCCCGACAACAGGCTGAGGGTCGACAGCTTCTTGCCCGGCGGCTGGCACATGATCTCGAGCCCCGCATCCAGCGGGTCGTCGCTCTCGACCATCACCAGGTTGGCCTCGCCGCCACCGAACAGATGCTTGAACAGCATGGCGAAGTTCGCGTTGACCTGTTCGAATGCAGTCAGCAGGCGCTCGCGGCCCTCACGGTTGAGGCTGGCGATGCCGCTGCGCAGCGCCTTGATCGCCTCTTCCAGATCGGATTTCTCGCTGTTGAGCGTGTCGAACTCCTCCTGAACCTCCTTGGCGTCTTCCTCGGCCCGCAGGTTCACCGCACCCATCGCGTCGCGCTGGCGCTTGTGGCGGTTCACCTCAGCTTCCAGGGCATCGGCGGCGGGCATGTCGTCAGGGTTCACGTCCAATTGGTTCAACAACTGGTTCGGGGTCAGTTGCTGATCCTCGGCGATGCGCTCGGCAGCGGCGGCGACACTTTCCTTGGCCGCCTCGAACCGCGCCTCAGCCGCGGCGCGGGCTTCGCGCGCCTCCGAGGCCTTGCGCTCGGCCTCGCGCTCGGAAAGCACGGCCTCGCGTTGCAGCGCTTCGGCCTGGGCCAGCTTGTCGGCGGCTTCGGCGCGGCGGGCCTCGGCGGCCTCGATCATCTCGTTCAGCTCTTCGCGTGCCTCGGCGATCTCGGCGGGCGCGGCCATCGCTTCGGTCAGCTCTTCCTCGGAACTGGCTTTGCGCTCGGCCAATTCGGCGATGCGCTTCTCGGCTGTTTCCAGACGGTGTTTCCAGCCGCTCAGGTCCTTGGCCACCTCCTGTGCGCGGCGGGTGCGGGCCTCGCCCTCGCGGCGCAGCTCGTCATGGGTCGAACGGTGCGTCAGCATGGTGATCCGCGCGGCCTCGACCGTCTGCTTGATGTCCTCGACCCGGGCACGGGCGGTGTCCAGATCGCCCAGCTCGGCCAGCGCGGCCTCGGCCTCGCGCAGCTGGGCGCGGGCCGCCATCGCATCCTGCTTGTGGCGGTCGACCGCAAGCGTCAGGTTCTCCAGCTTGCCCTGCGCCAGGTTGCGGTCGGCCTCGGCCCGGCTGAGCGCGCGGGCCGCTTCGGCCATGCGCTGATCGGCGGCGCGGCGGGCCTCGCGGGCGCGACGGTCGGCCTCGGTCACCTCGGCCAGTTGCCGCGACAGGGCCTCGTGCGCGGCGCGGGCGCCGTCGGCCTGTGCTTCGACCAGCGCCAGTTGCTGTTTCAGCGCCTCAAGCTTGTTGAGCTGCTCGAGCCGCAGCGCCGCGGCGCTGGGGGCATCCTCGGCCCAGGCGCGGAACCCGTCCCAGCGCCACAGATCGCCAGAGCGCGACACCAACCGTTGGCCGGGTTTCAGCAAGGGTTGCAGCCGCGCGCCCTGATCGGCGTCAATCAGGCCGATCTGCGCGATACGGCGGCTGAGACGGTCCGGACCCGAGACGTGTAGCGCAAGCGGCTCGGCCCCGTCCGGCAAAGGCTGATCGGCGTCATAGCCCGGCACCTGCACCCAACCCGACGGCCCATCGCCTTCGACCAGCGGGGCGCGGAGGTCATCCGCCAGCGCGGCCCCCAGCGCCTTTTCAAAGCCCGGCTCGACCTGCAGCAGGTCCAGCACCTGCCCGCCCTCGGCGGTGTCGCGCTCGACCAGCTTGGCCAGCGCGGTGGTCTCGGCCCGGATCGCGCCCAACTCGCCCTCGGCCTCGGAGCGTTGAGCGCGGGCCTCGGCCTCGCGCGCCTGCGTTTCACCGCGCAGCTCGTCGGCGGCGGCAAGCGATTCTTCGGCGGCTTCGGCGGCCTCGCGCGCCTCTTCCTCGGCGGCTTGCGCGGCCTCGAACGCTTCGTCGGCGCGGGTCAGCGCGGCGCGGGCCTCGGCAACGGCCGCGCGGGCCTTTTCCTCTTCGGCCTCGGAGCGTGCCAGCGTCTTGCGGCTGTCCTCGACCAGGCGCTGCGCCGATTGGTGACGCGCGACCAGACGGGCGGTGTCCTCGGTCTCCTGCGCCAGCAGATCCTCACGCTCCTGCAGAACCGCGGCGGCCTCTCGGGCAATTTCGGCGGCTTCGGCCAGCTTGTCGTCATGGCCCTCGGCAGCCTTGGCCAGTTCGCGGGCCTCCCATTCCAGCCGTTCGATCATCTCGCCGGCGTCGCGGTTCAAACCGGTTTCACGCTCGATGTCGCGGCCCAGCTGCTGGATGCGGGCGGTCAGGGTTTCGATGGTCTGGCGCGCGCGGGTTTCCTGATCGGACAGCTGATCGCGCTGCACCTGCTGGCGCTGCAGGACGGCAGCGGCGATGGCCTCCTCCTCGCGCAGCGGCGGCAGGGTTTCTTCGATCTCGGCGCGTTTCGCGCTGGCGGCGCGGGCCTCGGCCTCGGCGCGCGCGGCTTCGGTCGTGCGGTCGCGCAGACGCTCTTCGGCCTGCTGGCGGGCTATGTCGGCCTCTTTCCAGCGGCGATACAGCAACATTCCCTCGGCCTGGCGCAATTGCTCGCCGATCTCACGATACCGCGCGGCCTGACGGGCCTGCCGCGCCAACTGCGCCAGCTGCGTGCCCAACTGTTCGAGCACGTCATCGACACGGGTCAGGTTGGCCTCGGTGCCCTTGAGCTTCAGTTCGGCCTCGTGCCGCCGCTGGTACAGACCCGAGATGCCGGCGGCCTCTTCCAGAATGCGGCGGCGGGCGCGCGGTTTGGCGTTGATCAGCTCGGCGATCCGGTTCTGCCCCACCAGCGCGGGTGAATGCGCGCCGGTCGAGGCATCGGCGAACAGCATCTGCACGTCGCGGGCGCGCACGTCCTTGCCGTTGGCCTTGTAGGCGCTGCCCACGTCGCGGGTGATGCGGCGCACGATCTCGATCTGATCGCTGTCATTGAACCCGGCCGGGGCCAGACGTTCCGAGTTGTCCATGGTCAGGACCACCTCGGCGAAGTTGCGCGCCGGACGGGTGGCGGCACCGGCAAAGATCACGTCCTCCATCGCCCCGCCGCGCATCGATTTGGGGCGGTTCTCGCCCATCACCCAACGCAGCGCCTCGAGCAGGTTGGACTTGCCGCAGCCGTTGGGCCCCACCACACCGGTCAACCCGTCCGCGATGATCAGATCGGTCGGATCGACGAAGCTTTTGAAGCCGGTGAGTTTGAGTTTGGTAAAGCGCAAAGGCCGATTTCCATGATTCCCGTTCCCTGAAAGTCTGGACAAGGGAAGGCCCGCGAGTCAACGCAGTTGCGCAGGATATGGGATATTGAGCCGAGTTATCCACAATATCTTGCTGATTTGGGCGGAATTGCGCAGAGTCAATAAGGCGAACACTCGAACACCTGGTATCCGGTGTCCGACCCGCTGTCATAGGTTCCGAAGTCAATGCATTCATAGTTGGTCGGCGTGACCGCAGCCAGCAGCAGCCGGTCCGACGCCCTGCGGTCGCAGGCGAGGATGCCCACGGTCACCGCCGCATCGCCCAACACGTCGGCGACCGGACAGCCCGAGACTTGCGCCATGGCCAATGCGGCCCGATCCCGGATCGGCCCCAGCCGCGGGGCATATTGGCTGTTGACGCGGACCGCCTCGGCCAGGTCACCGCACAGGCGCACGTCGAACACGCTGCCGTTCACGGCCACGCGGGTCGCAGGCACGTCGCGGAAATGGGGCGTGCCGGCCGAGCAGCCGGCCAGCAACAGCAAGGCGAGGAACCGGATCATGCCGCAGTTTTGCGGCAAAATGGTTAACGAAAGCTTTCCCGCGCTCAGCCGCCCAGGACCGCGCCCAACCGGGCAATACCCTCGGCAATCGTAGCCTCGTCCGAGTTGGAGAAACTCAGCCGGATCGTGTTGGCGCCGCTGCCATCGGGGTGAAAGGCCTGACCGGGCACAAAGGCGACCTTGACCGTCTCAAGCGCGCGGGCCAGCAGTTGCGCGCCATCCGAGCCGGACGGCAGGGTCAGCCAGATGAACATGCCCCCCTCGGGCCGGGTCCAGTGCACACCTTCGGGCATGTGCCGGTCCAACGCCGCCAGCATCGCGTCGCGGCGCGCACGGTAGGTTGCGCGCACCTTCGGGATGTGGCTGTCGAAACAGGTTTGGGCCACTTGGTGCACGGCCATCTGGTTGATGGTGGCCGAATGCAGGTCGGCGGCCTGTTTCATCAGCACAAGCTGCGCGATGACGGGCCGCGCCGCCACGACCCACCCCACCCGCAGCCCGGGCGACAGGGTCTTGGAAAAACTGCCGCAATAGATCGTCCGGCAGGCTTGCAGATCGCCCTTCCGCGCCAGTTCCAGCGCGAGGATCGGCGGTATCGCCTGCCCGTCATAGCGCAGGGCCTGATAGGCGCCGTCCTCGATCAGGGCGCAGTCCAACTCTTCGGCCAGATCCAGAAGGGCCTCGCGCCCTTGCCGATCGACGGTCTCGCCGGTCGGGTTGGCAAAGTCGGGGGACAGATAGGCGTATTTGACCGCCCCCGGCCCCGCGGCGGCCCGGTATTGCGCCGCGCCCGCATTGCCGCCTGCGCGCAACTGGTCAAAGCGTGGTTCATAGGCGTTGAAGGCCGCCAAAGCCCCCAGATAGGTCGGCCATCCGACCAGCGCCGTGTCGCCCGGTGACAGAAACAGCTTGCCCAGATAGTCCAGCGCCTGCTGCGAGCCCGAGGTGATCAGAACGTCGTCGGGGCCGCAGTCGATGCCGATCTGGCGCATGTGGCCGGCGATCCATTCCCGCAGCGGCATATACCCTTCGGATACGGAATACTGCAGCGCCTGCGCCCGGCTGTCGGCGCCAAGCGCCTGTTGGAATGCCTGGGCAAAGGCCTCGGCCGGAAACAGCGCCGGGTCGGGGATGCCGCCGGCAAAGGAAATGATGCCGGGTTGATCCAGCAGTTTCAGCAATTCGCGGATTTCAGACGCCTTCATTCGCGCGGCGCGCGGTGCAAATAGCTGGTGCATGGGCCGAGCCTCCTCCGCTGGGTCGGACTGACGCTATGACCTCTGCGCTTAAAGTCAATAATGCTGACCTAGTGTTTCAGCCAATGTGATCGCGGCCCGTTCTTGCGCGGGCCGGGCATGTGTGGTCATATGATTTGACCAATTTTCAGCGATGATCCGATGCCCTTTCAGAAAGTCCAGACCGAGAAACTGTCCCTGGCCGTGGTCAAACAGATCGAGTTGCTGATCCTGCGTGGGATCCTGCGCCCCGGTGAGCGCCTACCGTCCGAGCGCGAGTTGGCCGACCGGCTTGGCGTGTCGCGCCCGTCGCTGCGCGAGGCGATCTCGCAACTGCAGGAGCAGGGCCTGCTGACCGCCAAGGCCGGGTCAGGCATCTATGTGGCCGAGGTTCTGGGCTCGGCCTTTTCGCCGGCGCTGATCCGTCTGTTCAGCAGCCATGACGAGGCCGTGTTCGACTACCTGTCGTTCCGGCGCGACATGGAAGGGCTGGCGGCCGAACGCGCCGCGCGGCTGGGCTCGGACAGCGACCTGAAGGTGATCCAGGCGATCTTCGACAAGATGGAGGTCGCCCATGCCCGCAACGCGGCCGATGACGAGGCCCATCTGGACGCGCAGTTCCACATGGCGATCATCGAGGCCAGCCACAACGTGGTGATGCTGCACATGATGCGGTCGATGTTCGACCTGCTGCGGCAGGGCGTATTCTACAACCGTCAGATCATGTTCCACCAGCGCACCACGCGCGACGCGATCCTGAACCAGCACAGGGCAATCAACGCAGCCCTTCAGGCCCGCGACCCCGAGGCCGCTCGGCAGGCGGTGGAACAGCACCTGAGCTTCGTCGAACGCTGCATGGAAGACCAGCAGAAGGCCCAGCGCAACGAACTGATCGCGCGGCAGCGGCTGGAACATGAGGTTGGCAACTCGGACGGTTGAGGCCCTCCGCCTCTCACTGTGCCTTCAACCCCAGCGTTTCATAAAGGCGCCTGTACTGCTCGGCCACGATTGGCATCGCGTAGCTCTGCAGGGCATGTTTGCGCGCGGCATTCCCGTCGCGCTTCTGTCCTTGAACGTGGCAGGAACGCTGATCATCGATCACCCCCTTTAGGCAATCCGCCAAGTCCCGCGCATCAAACGGCTTGGCCAACCGCCCGCACCCGGGGTTCGGGACCAGATCGGGCAAACCGCCGATCTTGAACCCGACGATCGGAATACCGCAAGAAAGCGCCTCGACGCCGGTGTTGGGCAGGTTGTCTTGTCGGGACGGCAACGCAAAAACGTCCGCGCACGCGTAAACAGACCGCAGTTCCTCGGGCACTGAATGTTGTCCAGTGAAATGAGCCGGAAAGGGCAGATCGACCTCATGCGCATCCGCGCCGAATATCAGAACGCGGATATCAGATCTTTCCTGTTTCAGAATCGACAAAGCTTCCTTGAGATGCCGAAATCCTTTGCGCGGATCGCTGTCGCCCCCCATGGCCCCAAAACCGATGACAGCAGAATCGCGTGGCAGACCCAATCGATCTCTGGCCACGTCTCGGTCGGTGGGGCGCCAGACGTCGGTGTCGATTGCGTTGGGAATGACTGAAACGGGCCAGTCCTGAGTCAAGGTGCTTTGCCGGGCGCAATCCGCCAGCCAGCGGCTGGGCGCAACAAGATGGAACGGCCGCGTCCAAAACTGCTCTTTTCTTTTCCAGACACGGCGGCTCAGCCTGCTCGCTCGGCTATCCTGCTGGGTCGCGTAACCGTTTTTCCAGGCATCGCGCTCAGAGTAATGCTCCACCCCACAGAACGGCCACATGTCATGCATGGTCCATACAACCGGATGAGACAGGTTTCCGATCTCGCGGATCGACATCAGATCCGAATTGACCCAGTGCAGGTTCAGAATTTGCGAGGACTGTTGGTTCAGGTACTGCGCCAAGCCCGAACGGACCTGACCCAGCGAGATCAAACCCGAGAAATCCGCTTCATGCCTGCGCCGGATACTGCGCGCCATTTCCCGTTGGATCATTCGTCCCAGACCCTTGGCCGGCTTGAACGTCGTGATGCCCGGCCCTTCCTGACCTCGCGCAACGGTCATGATCGAATTCACGCCGCTGGCATTTAGGGCCATATGCAGCCTGTGCGCCGCAATCGCCGCGCCCCCCTCAAAACTACTGAAACTGATATGATTTACCTTGAGCACCGCGACTCCATTTGTCCGGCGTAGAATCTCGTCGCGAGCCCCAGAGTCACGACGTTTTGTTCCACCTGTTTTCTAGCGCATGAAATACGCGAAAGAAGCACGTCAGGGCTGTTCCTCGTGCAGGTACAAATAGTCGGTACTGCCATTTCCATATACGCAAACATACCCTGCCGCCCTAAGTGCCTTGTCTGCGGAGTCAACACGCTGAAAGCCTTTCTTGCTAGGCCGGTTGAGTTCGTCGTATTCGACGCAGATCTGCCGGGGCCGCAACCCGTCTGCGAGAATCTGCTCAATAACCTCGACTTCCGCGCCTTCTATGTCGAGCTTCAACAGCTGGACTTTCTCGACCGGAATTGCGTGATCGTGCAGTATTTCCCGCAATGTACCGGCCAGGACCATCAGGTGATCGGTATTCTGACGATAATCGTTTTGGAAGTTCACGATCGAGTGTGAAACATGCTCTGGGTTCTCGGGAAGAAAGAAACGCAGTGTTTCGTTGCGGCACCAAAGGGCGCGATCGACCATTACAAGATTGTCTTCACTGCAGTTGCTAAGGTCGTAGGCTTCAACCGGCTGTGAACCACTTGAAACGTAGCCCGTTTCACCCCTTTTACCGAAACGCTTTTTCATCGCGCTGAAATGGGCCACGGCCCGAGGTGTCGGATCGATAATCACGACCCTTGCATTGTAGCGGTCCGCAAACTCGACGTCGAAGGACGAGTCCTCCCCAAGACCAGCGCTGACGATCGTGCAGCCCTGCAGACTGTCGTCCTCGAGGAAAGTCCAGCCACCATAGTCAGAGCCGAGAGTGACGAGGCGCAAACCGTGCCTGGCCCGAACCGACTGCAGCCTGTGCCGCTTGTAGCGCTTTTCGCGAAGCCAGTTTCTTACACGCTTTATCATCTTTCCCTCGTGGACATGAGCCTGCCGACAAAACTGTTCAGCTTCCGCCTAATCTTTTCCAGTTTGCCGGGTTTGGTCAGATAATACAGTTTCGCCAGCTCCACCGCATCGGTATTCTCCGAAATCTGGGCAGGTAGGCCCGGCGACAGTTCGGTGTTCAGGCGGCTGCGCGTGTAGGATTTGTTCACCACACCATGACTGCCGGTTCCATCAAAACCGATGTTCTCAACATAGGAAAAATACGGGGACAGGCACAATCCGAGATTCCGGAAAATGGTTGCGTACCAGAAAACCGCCCATGTTTTTAGCTCGCCGGTCTGGTTCGCCAGAACCTGTGACCAATAGTCCTGAGCCCCTTCGAGGTTGAAGCGGGCGATGTCCGCGTCTGAAAACTCATCCACCAGCGCGTCGGGGTCGCGGCTGTAATACGCCCAACGGTCCGCCCAGGTTGCCCATCCCCAGCAGCTCATGAAACGCCACAGATATGCGCCCTTCGCTCGGCGAAAGGCAGGCACGTCCTCATTGTAGCCGGCAATATGCCAGACCGCGTGCTCGTCCTTGTAGCGGTCCAGCGCAAGGTTCATATAATGCAGAAAGGCTGGCGACGTGAGTATATCATCCTCGAGAATGATCGCGCGGCCGTGCTCGGCCATCATCTGCGAAACACCCTCTTCGATCGAGACGGCCAGCCCTGCATTCTGGTCACGTCGGCGCAGCTCGATACTGGCGAAGCCCTGCTGCGTTTCGGCGACCTGCGCAACAGCGTCGACAATCGGCTTCTCGGCATCATTGCGGGGGCCGTCGATGAATACGGTCAAGGATGTCGACGCGGCCAAGGGCGATTGGGCCAGTGCATCCAACGTCCGCCGCGTGTGTTCGGGTCGGTTGAACGCGAACACGCACACAGGCGCAGGATCAACAATCTTGGTATGTACGGATGTCATCTTACCTCACCGAAACGCCACAGGCTGACTGCCCTGAATCAACAGACAATGACACGGGCTACAAGCAAAAAACCCGAAAGCAGGTAGCTTTCGGGTTTTGGAAATTGAGATTGGCTCACGCCGAACAGCTCAGTGCAGCTTGTCACCGACCTCGGAGATCGCCGAGTCAATCAGCTTGTTGGCTTGCGCCGCAGTCATCTGCTTGGCCAGCACGGACTTGGCCGCCGCAACGGCCGCAGTAACAGCCTGGTCGCGCACTTCCTTCACCGCCGAGGCCTCGGCCGATGCGATTTGATCCTGTGCGGCAGCCAGACGACGCGCGATGGATTTCTCCAGATCCGCCTTTGCCTGTTCGGCAGCCAGAACCGAATCTCCCTTCGCCGCGGCCACGATGGCTTCGGCCTGAGTCTGCACTTCGCGCTGCTTGCGCTCGTATGAGGCCAGCAGGCTGCGCGCTTCTTCATGCAGGGCACGGGCTTCGTCCAGCTCGGCCTTGATGCCTTCGGCGCGGTTGTCCAGCGCCCCGCCGATCATCGACGGAACCTTGAAATAGAACAGGACCGCGATGAATACGATGAAGCCCAGCGTCACGACGAAGTCGGTGTTCGCCAGCGAGAAGAACGGACCGCTTGCGGCCAGCGCCGGGCTGGCGAAGCCTGCGGTCAGGATAAGAGCAAGTGTATTCCGCATGTCACTTATCCTTTCATCTGTGCGCTGACGGCACTGCCGATGGCTTTGGCATCCGCCTCGCCGCCCAGCGCAGTCACCAGTTCGGCCGCCGTATCGTGGGCAACCTGTTGAATGCTCTCCAGCGCTCCGGCACGGATTTCGGCAATTGCCTTCTCCGATTCTGCCGCCTTGGCCGCGATTTCCGCATCTGCCTTGGCAATCGCATCATCCAGGTCCGCCTGGATTTCGGCGCGCGCTTCGGCTGCGATCCGCTGAGCCTCGGCACGGGCATCGGCCAGCGCCTTGTTGTAGGCCTCTTCGGCCTCGACCGCCTTGGCCTTCAGGTCTTCGGCCGCAGCCAGGTCATTTGTAATGGTCCCTTGACGCTCGGCCAGGATCGCCGCGATGCGCGGCAGGGCCACGCGGGACAGGACCAGAAAGATGACGACCAGCGTAATGACCAGCCAGAAGATCTGGTTGGGGAACCAATCGAAGCAGAGCTGCGGCATCCCGATGGCCGAGCCATGGGAATCGACGCATTTGCCGACTGCTTCTGCAGCTATGGGTTCTGTCGCCATGATGTCCTCCGTCGGAACGTTGTCTTTACAACAGGTGGGCCGCTATGGCTTGGGCCCACCTGCGCGTAAGGATCAGGTTCCGCAGATTATACGGCGAACATCAGCAGCAGCGAGACCAGGAATGCGAAGATCCCCAGGGCTTCTGCGAATGCGATACCGATGAACAGGGTTGCGGTCTGCGAAGCAGCCGCCGAAGGGTTGCGCAGAGCGCCGGCCAGGAAGTTGCCGGCCACGTTACCCACCCCGATTGCGGCCGCGCCGGAACCGATTGCTGCCAGGCCTGCGCCGATGTGTGCGAGATCGCCTTCCATGATGTATCTCCTTACGAATTGGAAGTTTCGATTTTGGGTTATCGTTCCTGTGCTCAGGGTCGCCCCTGATCAGTGATGCGGATGCAGAGCGTCCTTCAGGTAAACACAGGTCAGAATGGTGAATACGTAGGCCTGGATGAAGGCCACCAGGACCTCGAGGCCGTACATTGCGGTGATCGCCAGAACGGACACGGGCGAGATCACGGCGACCGCGGCGAAGCCGGCGAAAACCTTGATCACGGCGTGGCCGGCCATGACGTTACCTGCAAGACGAATGGAGTGGCTGACCGGGCGCACGAAGTACGAGATCAGTTCGATGATCGCCAGGATCGGGCGCAGCGCCAGCGGCGCGCTGGACACCCAGAACAGGCTGAGGAACCCAGCACCGTTCTTGACAAAGCCCAGAACGGTCACGGTCAGAAACACGGCCAGCGCCAGCGGAATGGTGACCGCGAAATGCGATGTCGTGGTAAACGAGGTCGGGATCAGGCCGAGGAAGTTCGCGGTGACGATGAACATGAACAGGGTCATGACATAGGGGAAGTATTTGACGCCTTCCTTGCCACAGATGTCTTCCAGCATCTTGTAGATGAAGCCGTAGGCCAGCTCGGCGATCGACTGCATGCGGGTCGGGACGATTGCGCGCTTCGAGGTGCTCAGCACCAGCAGGCCGATGATGGCCAGAACCGCGAAGAACAGCCACAGGGTCACGTTGGTGGGCGTGTACCAAGCCATCTCACCGCCGAAAAGCGGCTTGACGATGAACTGGTCCATCGGATGGAAAACCAGGCTGCTGCCTTCTGCTGCGGTGGTCTCGGTCGCCACGTTCAGTCCCTCTCGTCCTTCTCGGCCTGTGTCGAGGCCGCTTGTTTCTCTTGAGCTTCTTGCGCGCTGCGGAGCATGACCTTCACGCCCGCGACAAGGCCCAGCAATGTGAACAGCACCAGGAAGATCGGGATCGTCCCGAACAGGCTGTCCAGCCCGTACCCGATGCCAAATCCGATCCCCAGACCGGAAACCATCTCGATGACCATCCGCCAGGCCAGTTCGCCCCCGGATATGTCAGCGTCCGCACGAGGTTTCGGCGCTTTGGCCTTTTTTGCCGCGTCGATCTTGGCCTCAAGCTGCGTCAGGCGCTGCTTTGGGTCGTCATCGGTCACGGGCGTTTCCCTCGCACAGTCTTGGCGCAGTTGCTATGCGGCCTCGCGCGCAGAGTCAACGCTGTTGATGGCTCCAATTGACGCAGCTTAAACCTTTGTTTTCTAATGTATATTAAGGGAGTACGTTGTCTGCCGATCGGGTCACTGGCAATCCATTCCGCTGGAAGCACCGGATTCCGCATATTCAACCAAATGGTTGACCAAACTTTCCGGCTGTGGTTCAGCGGGATCATGTCCGATGACCTAGATACCGTCTTTGCGGCCCTGGCCGACCCCACGCGGCGCGCCATTCTGGCGATGCTGCTCGAGGATGACATGGCCGTCACCGACGTGGCCGAGCCGTTCGAGATGTCACTGGCGGCGATCTCAAAACACTTGACGATCCTGACCCGGGCCGGGCTGATCAGCCAGGAAAAGCGCGGCCGGGTGAAATGGTGCAAGCTGGAACCCGACGCGTTGCGCGCGGCCTCGGTCTGGATGCAAGGGTTCGGGCAGTTCGAACCCGTGAATCTGGACGCGTTCGAGCGGTTCCTGGAAAACCAGCTTTCCGCGGGGGACGAGGTCTAGCGCACTACGAAGACCGACATGCTGGCATGTTTGGCCAGATATCCGGCATGACTGGACAGTATAAAGTCGGTAATCCGCGGCGCATGGGTGCCCACCACGATCAGGTCGGCACCGATCTCTTCAGCGGTGCGGGCCAGGTCACCATCCACTTCGACCGCCACATCCACCGAATGAATGTTGCGGAAATCAACTTGCGCTCCACTGGCTTGGGACAACTCGTCCGCCAGATCGGACAGATGGTCCTTGATCGCGGATTCGGTTTGCGTGGGGTCGCCGGGCTGATTGCTTGTCACGCTGACGATGGTTATCCGCGCCCCCTGCCACCGGGCGACTTGTGCCGCAACCTCGGCCGCCTTGCGCACTTCGGGTGGCAGATGCAGATCGACGGGAAACATTATGTGTTTGAACATCAGTCCCTCCTTTCACGCCGACAGCTTAGCGGGTTTGACACAACCGGCCCTTGATGTGGCTCAACCCAAGAGGATCAGCCTTGCTGGCTGTACTCGACCCCTGTGACCACGCCGCTGGGATCGGCGCGGCACAGCCAGGGTGCCTGAGCGCCGGCCACTGCGACCTGCGTGACGGTTCCCGCCGGTTCGGCAGTTGTCGACAGAGCCTGGACATCCGCGGGGCTCCGGTTTGCCTCAGCAGCCACCAATGCCTCGCAGCTGGCTTGAAGGGTTGAATTGTCGGCGGTGTCCTGCGTACATCCAAAAACCAGCATTAGCGTGGCCGAGGCAATCAGTCTGTGCATGTTCCGGTCCTTTCGGAGTTTGCCCCACCCTGCCACGAACGGGCGCTTTGGCAAAGGTCAGTCCGGCGCGGTTTGTTGCCGGGCCACCCCCAGGTCATCCCCTTTCAGCAGCAGCACAAGGGCCAGGATCGTCAGCCCGATCCCCACTAGAACCAGAAGGCCCGGCGCCGGCTGGCCCAGCGCGATCTGCCAGATGATCACCCAGCTGGGCGTCAGGTAGGTATAGGCCATGACCTTGGCCGACGGCAGCAGCAGCGTGGCGTACTGCAACAGAACGAAGGTGGCCGCGCTGGCGCAGATGGCGACGTAGAACAGGCCGATCCAGACGATCGCCGGCAGGTTGGCCCAGTCCGTTGCGCGGATGTCGGACCAGCCGAACACCGTCAGCACTGCGCACCCGGCCACCAGCGTGCCGAAGGTGAAAACGACCGGCGGCTCGCCCCGGTTCAGCTTGCGCACCATGGGCGTATAGATCGCATGGGCCACGCAGCCCCAGAAATAGATGATCTCGCCCTGCCCGATCTCGAAGGCTCGAAAGGCCAGCCAATCGGCGCGGAACACCACCCACAGCGCGCCAACCGCGCCCACGCTCAGCGCAAGGGCCATGTGCGGGGTGGTGATCTGGCGCAGCAACACCCACCCCGCCACCGCCGACAGGATCGGCGTCAGGGTGAACACCGCCGCCGCGCTGACCGGCGGCGCGGTTTTCAGCCCGTAGAACATCAGCACGAAATAGGCCGAGAACAGCCCGCCCAGCACCAGATAGCGCCACGGCGCGCGCGCCGCGCTGCGCGGCAAACCGGTCGTCATCAGCGCCGCGATGCCGATCACCACGCCGGCAATCGCAAACCGCGCGGCGTTCAACGCCGCCGGCGCGATCTCGTTGGCAATCATCGAACCCAGCGAGAAACTGCCCGCCACCAGCGCTGAGAACACCAGCATGGCCAAGTGGCCACGCGCCTGCGGGCTCATGGCAGCCAGTCCTTGGCCTGCTCCTTGAGGAATTTGAGAAAGGTCTGCACCTTGTTGGTGCGGTGCAGATCCACATGGGTTACCAGCCACAGATTGCCGGCCCATTCCGGCAGCGGCTCCATCACCTCCTGCAACTGCGGATGGCGGGCGGCCTCCCACCGGGCCATGAAGCCGATCCCCGCCCCGGCCAAAACCGCCTCGGCCACGGTGAAGTTGTTGGAACAGCGGAAGGTGATCGCCTCGGCCGGGACATTGGTGCGCAGCCAGCGTGAAAAAGGCGCGCGGCTGTTTTCATCATCCGCCCCGACGAAGGCGTGGTTGGGGAAATCCTCGACGCCCGCAGGCAGGCCGCGCCGTGCGATGTAATCCTGACTGGCATAAAGCCCGACCTCTTGCGTCATGAAGGGCTGCACCACGTTGTCCGGTTGATCTGGGGCCGCGCCGGCGCGGATGGCCACATGCGCCTCACCATATTCCAGGCGGAACAGACGGTCGCCGGTCAGATAGCGCACGATCAGGTCGGGATGGTCCTGCTGGAACGCGGTCAGCGTAGGCACCACCAGCGGCGCCAGCGAGGCCAGCGAGGTCACCACCAACTCGCCCGAGACATCGTCTCCACGCCCCTTCAGCCGCCCGACCAGCTGGTTGAACTGATCCTCGGTGGCCTGGGCCACGCGCAGCAGATCCTCGCCCGCCTCGGTCGGGGTGTAGCCGCGCGCGTGGCGCTGGAACAGCTTGACCTTCAGCCGGGCCTCGATCGCGTCGATATGGCGGATCACCGTGGCGTGGTGCACCCCCAGAACCTCGGCCGCGCCGCTGACCGTACCCATTCGCGCAACCTGATAGGCGGTGCGGACCTCGTCCCAATTGTCCATGACAAAACCAATTCTGTGCAATTTCCAACAATGTCTGTTGATTTATCCCTGTTTCGTTCGCTCACGCAATACTCATATTGGGCTCAGACACAGAATTCGAACCCTGAGAAGGAGCCACGCCATGACAAAGACCATCCTGCATATCGACGCCTCGGCCCGCCGCACCGGCTCGGCCACCCGCGACCTGTCGGCCCGCATCGTCCAGCACCTGGGCGCCAGCCGCATCATCCGCCGCGACCTGGCCACCCCCCTGCCACTGCTGACCGAGGACTGGATCACCGCCAACTTCACCCCCGCCGATCAACGCGACGCCACCCAGCGCGACCTGCTGGCCCTGTCGGACGAGTTGGTCAAGGAACTGCAGCAGGCTGACACGGTGGTGATCGGGTTGCCGATCTACAATTTCTCGGTCCCGGCCGCCTTCAAGGCCTGGATCGATCTGGTCGCCCGTGCAGGCCTGACGTTCTCGTATACCGAGAATGGCCCCAAAGGCCTGCTGGAGGGCAAGCGCGCCATCCTCGCCATCGCTTCAGGCGGTACCGCAGTGGGGTCCGAGATCGACTTTGCAACCGGATACGCCCGCCATGTTCTGGGCTTCATCGGCATCCATGACGTGGATGTGGTGGCCGCTGACCGCATGGCGCTGGACCCGAAATCAACTCTGAGCAACGCCCAGAAAGCCGTCGCCGAACTGGCCGCCTGATCCGGCCACTGGCCATCCCCGGTCAAACCGTCCAATCTGTCCCCGAGCGGGATCGGCAGATTGGACGGTTGTCATGAAGAAGATCGGAATTCTGGGCGGGGTCGGCTGGGCGTCGACAATAGACTACTACCGCGCCATCGCCGAGGGCGCCGGACGCCATTTTGCAGACCGTGGGCACGGATCACCGCTGCCTGTTCCTCCGATGACCATCGAGTCCGTCACCCAGGCCAAAACCCGCGCGCTGCGCGGAACCGCCGGCGACGAAGCAAGCTGGGCCGCGTTCGATGCCGTTTTCCGCGATGCACTGCTGACGCTTGAGCAGGCGGGATGTGATTTCGGCATCATCGCCTCGAACACACCTCACGCCCGTTTGCATGCGATCCGGCAGGGCGTGACCATCCCGATCCTGAGTATCTTTGATGCAACCGCCGTGGCAACCAAAACGACAGGCGCCAAAAGCGCGCTGGTGCTGGGAACCTCGGTCACGATGCAAGCGCGCCACTATGCGGAACGGCTGGCGGCTGAAGGCATCACAGCCAATGACCGGCTTCCAGAGGACCAGATCGCGGAAATGCAGGCCATGATCGACACCGAGTTCTACGGCGGTGCCTCGGCCAATGCCCGCGGCCGTCTGCTGGCATTCTGCAATCGGCACGCCGCCCCCGGAACCGCGATCCTGCTGGCCTGCACGGAATTGCCGCTGGCCTTTCCCCAACATCTTGATGACCCGGTTTTTGAGGCCGACGGGCACCTGTTCGTCAATCCCTCGGCCGCCCATGTCGCCGCCGCGTTGAAAGAGGCGCTGAGCGAATGATCACGGCAGCCAGGTGACCTCGCACCCGATCCGGTCGAAGAAGGCCATCAGGTCGTCGCGCGCCATGGCCACCGTCCGGTCGTTGACCAAGGGATGCATATAGATCACGTCCGCGCGCTGCGCCGCGTCGTCCATGAAGAACCGCACATCGTTGCCCACGCCGTTGATCATCGCCAGCGGGCTGACCGCGCCGGGACGGATGCCAAGGTTCTGCATCAGCCGATCCGCCGACCCGAAGGACAGGTTGCCTACACCCAGTTCGGCGCCCAGCGCCTTGAGGTCGATCTCGCGGTTCTGTTCCAGCGTCACCAGGTAGTTCCGCTTTTTCTTGTCGCGCAGATACAGGTTCTTGAGCCGCAACGCGTTTTCGCCCGGCACCATGAACTGATCCTCGACCGCCTTCGACTCTTCGACCGTCCGCAGCGGGACGTGACTGTGCAGGCGATAGGGCAGTCCCCAATCGTCCAGCTGCGCCAGCAATGCGTCCGAACTGAGCGGCAATGTGTCCTGAAAGGCGGATGAGGCGTCCATGGTCTTCTCCTGAATAGCGCGCCAGTGATGGCCGACAGGGCCAGACGATGCAACCCGGCAAGCGCGGATGGTTGACTCAGGCAGCCAATGGGCCTAAACGCCAACTCAACATCCGGAAGCGTCTGTTCTTCCGGTCCCTTGAGTCGTTCAGGGATCGCCCCCCACCAGCGAGTTTCGCCCGTGGGGGCGTTTGTGCATTGACCCGTCCGCCCCTATCTATGGGGCGCCAACCGAGAACCGGCGAAGGAGGCCGAAGGCATGTTTGAAAATCTATCCGAACGCCTCTCTGGCGTCTTTGACCGGCTGACCAAACAGGGCGCCCTGTCCGAGGAAGACGTCAAAACCGCCCTGCGCGAGGTTCGCGTGGCGTTGCTAGAGGCTGACGTATCGCTGCCGGTGGCGCGTGCGTTCGTCAAGAAGGTGCAGGAACAGGCGACCGGCCAGGCGGTGACCAAGTCGATCACGCCGGGCCAGCAGGTCGTCAAGATCGTGCATGACGCGCTGGTCGATACCCTGCGCGGCGAGGAAGACCCCGGCAAGCTGAAGATCGACAATCCGCCCGCGCCGATCCTGATGGTCGGCCTGCAGGGCTCAGGCAAGACCACAACCACCGGCAAGTTGGCGAAACGCCTGAAAGAAAAAGAGGGCAAGAAGGTCCTGATGGCCTCGCTGGACATCTACCGCCCGGCGGCAATGGACCAGCTGGCGGTGCTGGGCACCCAGATCGGAGTCGACACTCTGCCGATCGTACCGGGGCAGAAACCGGTGGACATCGCCAAGCGCGCCAAACAGCAGGCCACGCTGGGCGGCTATGACGTCTACATGCTGGATACCGCGGGCCGTCTGCATATCGACGAAGTGCTGATGGACGAGGTCGAGCAGGTCCGCAACGTGGTCGACCCGCGCGAGACCCTGCTGGTGGTCGACGGCCTGACCGGTCAGGTCGCCGTCGAGGTGGCCGAGGAGTTCGACGCCAAGGTCGGCATCTCGGGCGTGGTCCTGACTCGGATGGACGGCGACGGGCGCGGCGGCGCGGCCCTGTCGATGCGCGCGGTCACCGGCAAGCCCATCCGCTTCGTGGGTCTGGGCGAGAAGATGGATGCGCTGGAAACCTTCGAGCCCGACCGCATCGCGGGCCGAATCCTGGGTATGGGCGACATCGTGGCCCTGGTCGAAAAGGCCCAGGAGACCATGGAGCTCGAGCAGACCGAGCGCATGATGAAGCGCATGATGAAGGGTCAGTTCAACATGAACGACCTGAAGATGCAGCTGGAACAGATGATCCAGATGGGCGGCATGCAGGGCATGATGGGCATGATGCCGGGCATGGGCAAGATGGCCAAGCAGATGGATCAGGCCGGGCTGGACGACCGGATCCTGCGCCAGCAGATCGCCATGATCCAGTCGATGACCAAGAAGGAACGCGCCAACCCCGCGCTGCTGCAGGCCAGCCGCAAGAAACGCATCGCGGCCGGTTCGGGCATGGAAGTCAGCGACATCAACAAGCTGCTCAAGATGCACCGACAGATGTCGGACATGATGAAGAAGATGGGCAAGATGGGCAAAGGCAAGATGCTGAAACAGGCCATGAAAGGCATGTTCGGCAAAGGCGGGCCCAGCCCCGAGGAAATGGCCGCGGGCATGGACCCCAAGGCGCTGGAAGCCGCGGCCAAGGCGATGGGCGGCAAGATGCCCGGCGGCATGCCCGGCATGGGCGGCGGCATGGCCCTGCCCCCCGGCCTGAGCGGATTCGGAAAGAAAAAGTAAGTGACTGCGCCCGTCGCATATCCCTGGGAGGCTCCGGCCACCGGCCCCGCTGCCGCGCTGTCGGCGCGGCTGGCTGCGGACTTGCCGCGGCTGGAGACCGCGCGGATGGTGCTGCGCGCGCCGCGGATCGGGGATTTCGACACCTATGCCGACATCCTGATGTCGGACCGTGCCAAACACATGGACGGCCCGTTTAACCGGCAGGCGGCCTGGCTGGATTTCTCGCAATACGTCGCGGGATGGCTGCTGCGCGGGGCGGGAATGTGGGCCATCGAGGACCGTGCGGGCGGTCAGGTTCTGGGCTTCGTGACGATCGGCATGGAATTCGGTGACCGCGAACACGAGCTGGGCTATCTGCTGACCGAAGCCGCCGAAGGGCGTGGCATCGCAACCGAAGCGGCCGAAGCTGCCCGTGACTTTGCGCTGGGGCCGCAGGCGCTGCCGTCACTGGTCAGCTATGTGGACCCCAACAACGCAGCCTCGGCCAGCGTGGCCGAGCGCCTAGGCGCCCAGCGCGACCTGCAGGCCGAGGCCGGGTTCGACGAGCCGGTTCTGGTCTATCGCCACCTGCCCGGCGACGGCGATGGCGGGATGGAGGCCTACGCATGACGACCTTCGCCATCCCGACCATTGCGACCGAGCGCCTGATCCTTCGGGCACCGCATCCGGACGACCTGCCGGCCATGACGGCCTTCTACGCGACCGAGCGCAGCCACATGGTGGGCGGCCCCAGGGATGCGGCGGGCTGCTGGAACGGACTGGCGAACCGTCTGGGCCATTGGGCGCTGCGTGGCTTTGGCCTGTGGCACCTGACCGAAAAGGCCAGCGGTGCTTTCGTGGGCTGGACCGGCATGATCTATGTGCCGGGCTGGGACGAACCCGAGCTGGGCTGGACCCTGATGGAACAGGCCGAGGGCAAGGGCCTTGGCTTTGAGGCCGCGCAGGCCGCCCGCGACCATGCGGCGCGCCATCAGGGGCTGAACGGCGTCATCAGCTATATCGCCCACGCCAATGACCGCTCGCGCGCTCTGGCACAGCGTCTCGGCGCCACCTACGAGCGCGAGGGCGAAGTGCTGGGCAAGTCCGCACAGATCTGGCGGCATCCGAAACTCGACACGTCAACGACCGATCTGACCACCGAAAGGACCGGCCAATGAACAATCCCGTGACGCGGGCCGCGGCCTTGCTGAAAGACCACCGCGAAAGCATCGACCGGCTGGATGCGATTCTGGTCTATACGCTGGCCGAGCGGTTCAAGCACACGCAGGCCGTTGGCAAGCTCAAGGCCGAACACGACCTTCCCCCGTCCGATCCCTCGCGCGAGGCCGCGCAGATCGCACGGCTTGAAGACCTGGCGAAAGAGGCGGATCTGGACCCCGACTTTGCCAAGGCTTTCCTGAATTTCATCATTCAGGAAGTCATCCGACACCACAAGAAACACCAGAAGTGAACCCGAGGTTCAACAAACACCAGAAATAGCCGGAGCAATCCGGCCAACGCCATCCAAAGGAGATACCACAATGGCAATGAAAATTCGTCTGGCCCGTGGCGGCTCGAAAAAGCGCCCCTTCTACCGCATCGTTGCAGCGGACAGCCGCATGCCGCGTGACGGCCGCTTCATCGAGAAGCTGGGCACCTACAACCCGCTGCTGCCGAAAGACAGCGAAGAGCGCGTGAAGATGAACATGGAGCGCATCCAGTACTGGCTGGACCAGGGCGCGCAGCCGACCGACCGGATCGCCCGCATGCTGGAAGCCGCCGGCGCCAAGGAGAAAGCCGAGCGCAACAACCCTCAGAAGGGCACCCCGGGCAAGAAAGCCCAGGAGCGCGCCGAAGAGAAAGCCGCCAAGGCTGCTGAAGCCGCAGAGGCTGCTGCCGCTCCGGCCGAAGAAGAAGCTGCTGCTGCAGAAGAGTAATCAGGCGGGCGCGTGCAGGATCAGGCTTTCACCGAAGATTTCCGCACGCAGTTCGATCTGTTGATGCGGCTCCGGCGCGATGTGCGCCGGTTCCGCACCGACGCGGTGGACGAGGCAGTGCTGACGCACTGCCTCGACGCGTTTCAGCTGGCCCCTTCGGTGGGGCTGAGCGAACCGTGGCGCGTGATCCGCGTCGAAAGCCCTGAGGCCCGGACCGCGGCGCTGGAGAACTTCAAGGCGGCTAATGACGCCGCGCTGGCGGGCTACTCCGGTGACCGGGCGCAGCTGTACAGCCAGCTGAAACTGTCGGGCATGCAAGAGGCGCCGGTGCAGCTGGCGGTTTTCTGCGATGACGCCACCGACAAGGGCCGGGGGCTGGGCGCAGGCACCATGCCAGAGATGCGCCGCTATTCGGTGGTCTCGGCCGTCACTTTGTTCTGGTTGGCGCTGCGCGCGCACGGCCTGGGGCTGGGCTGGGTCTCGATCCTCGATCCCGACCGGCTGGCCCGCGACCTGTCGGTGCCCGAGGGCTGGCGGCTGATCGGCTATTTCTGCGTGGGCTGGCCCGAGGAAAGCTCGGACACGCCCGAACTGGAAACCCATGGCTGGGAGTGCCGCCGCGGCAGCCTGCCGGTGGAAACGCGGTAGGGTGGCATGTTTGGTTTGATACGCCTTCCCATCCTGCTGCTGATCGCCTTTATTGTGGGCGTGTTCTTTGAGCGCAACAATCAACGCGAAGCCTGCGACGAATTCGGTGTCTGGGAAAGTGGAATATGCGTGACGACGGAAATGCCCAATGACTGATCTGATCTGTGTCGGCAGCATCGCCGGGTCCTTCGGCGTACGCGGCGAGGTCCGCCTGAAAAGCTATTGCGCGGTACCCGAGGATATCGAGACCTACTCCCCTCTGACCGACGAGAGTGGCGCCCAGCGCTATCCGCTGATCATCACACGCGCGATCAAGAACGGATTTGCCGCGCGTCTGGGCGGGGTCGAAACCAAGGAACAGGCGGACGCCCTGAAGGGGCTGCGCCTTTATGCCCGGCGCGAGCAGTTGCCATCGCTGCCGGATGACGAATTCTATCACGCCGACCTTTTGGGGCTTGAGGTCTATGACACCGGCGGAACCCTGCTGGGGCGGGTCAAATCGGTACAGAACCACGGCGCTGACGACCTGCTCGAACTGCACGGGCCGGGACTGAAATCCACTGTATTTCTGCCATTCACCAAAGCGGCCGTACCCACGGTTGACCTTGAAGCCGGGCGTATCGTCGCCGACCCTCCCGAGGGCCTGCTGTGACGCGGCGCATCCTGCTGCATCTGGGCCTTCACAAGACCGGCACGACCGCCGCGCAATCCTTTCTGTTCGAGAACCGAGCGTTGATCTGGCCGCGCCACGCATTGGTTCTGCCCTATGTCACCCGCAAATCCGGGTTATCCGAAGCCGCCACGCGCCATTCGCTGTATGGGACATTCGGTACGCTGTCCGAATTCGGCAATCGCTGGCGCGAACTTCTGGCGACGCTGGATTTCGGGGAGAAGCGCGGCCTGATCCTGAGCGAGGAGAACTTCTCGGGGCTTCGCCCCAGCCGCAATCTGGTTGTGGGATACGCCGAAGCCCCTGATCTGGCCGCCTGCCTGGTCGATACGCTGCGCAACCGGCTGGTCGGGTCGGAACTGAACATCACCGTATATCTCTCGCTGCGCCAGCGCGGCAGTTGGATCCGCAGTCTCTGGGCCCATGATCTTCAGCGCACGCGGCTGGTGCAGGATTTCGACACGTTCCGCGAGAGGCTCGAAGAGCTCCCTTCGCTGCAGCAGACTGCGGACGCCGTTCGTGATCGGCTACCCTCGGTTCGAGTGCGGACCGAATGGCTGGAAGACCTGCGTGAGCATAGCTTTGGCCCCGGCACACCTTTTGCCGAATTCCTGGACCTGCCGCCCGAGAAGGCCACCCTGCTGGTCAAGCCCACTCGGTCAAACCCGGCATTGCCGCAAGAAGCGCTGTCCGAAATGCTCGAGTTGAACCGATCGGGGCTGGACGAGGCGGCGCTGGTCCGACAGAAAGCCCGCATCGTCGAACGCGCTCAAATCAGTCTGACCACGAACACATGACGGACAAACCTGCAAAGTCATATGGCCGCAAGGCTATTCGCCCCACGCTGAAACCGCGTGAGCTGCTGACGCCCACGCCGGACCTGCATGGCGTGTGGAAGGCCAAGGTGATCACGCTGTTCCCATCTGCCTTTCCCGGCGTCTTGGGCGAAAGCCTGATCGGCAAGGCGCTGCAGGAGGGGCTGTGGCAACTGGAAACGGTCGATCTGCGGCAGTTCGGTGTCGGCAAGCATCGCAATGTCGACGACACGCCCGCAGGCGGCGGTGCCGGCATGGTGTTGCGGCCGGATGTACTGGGGGCCGCCATTGATCACACTATGGATGGGGTACAGGGCAACTGGCCGCTGATTTACCTCAGCCCGCGCGGGCGCCGGATGGATCAGCGCATGATGCAGAACTTGGCCCGTTGCGATGGCATGACCCTGTTGTGTGGCCGCTTTGAAGGCGTTGATGAACGGGTTTTGGAGCACTACGGCATCCAGGAAGTCTCGCTGGGCGATTTCGTCATGACCGGAGGCGAGATTGCCGCGCAGGCGCTGATCGACGCCACCGTGCGACTGCTGCCCGGGGTTCTGGGAAATCAGGCCTCGACCGAGGAAGAGAGCTTTTCGTCCGGCTTGCTGGAACACCCGCAATACACTCGGCCGGCCGAGTGGAACGGGCGTGAGATCCCTCCGATCCTGATGTCCGGACATCATGGGCGCATCGCCGAATGGCGTCACCAGATGGCGGAAGAGATTACCCGCACGCGCCGCCCGGACCTGTGGGATGCCTACCTGAAGGCGCGCGGGGAAGCCGACGATTAGGGTGCGCCCGCCTTCCAACGCGCCCAAATATCAGGTGAGCCGTTGAAGGCGTTGATGTCCACCCGCCCCTGCACGCCGGGAACCAAACCGGTGCCCGTATACTGCCAGAACCGCCAGACTGCCTTGGGATAGACATTGCGCGGATGCCCCGCGACCGAGCGCAGCCAGAACTCGGTCTTTGGCAGACGTCCGATACCTGTGTCCTCGTAGAAATCGACCGTGGTGTAGACGATCGGCCGGCGGCCGTAATGTCGCTCCAATATGTCGAGGAACCTTTCCGCCTCAGCCCGCACCGTTTTGCCATCGGGGCGCAGGGTGCAGGTCTTGGAATGGGGGGTCCATTCCATGTCCAGCACATGCGGCAGGTCGGCCCCTCGGGGAACGTTGCGAATGAACCAACGGGCCTGTTCGGCCGCGGGGCGGCAGAAGTAGTAATAGTGATATGCACCCCACGGAACCCCAGCCGCCCGGGCGCCCTGACTGTGATCCTGGAACATCGGATCGGCCACGTCGCCCCCTTCGGTCGCCTTAATGAACACGAAACTGACCCCCGAGGCCTTGGCCTGACGCCAGTCGATCGGTCCCTGCCAGCGCGAGACGTCGAGCCCATGCACGGGATAGTGCTCGGGCCGCCGCCGCTCCCAGTCATGCGGGTCGGCATCCGCAAAGGCGGGGTACAGAACCGAAGGCCCGGAAAGTCCCGCAACCACCGGTTGGTCTACGATTTGGGGCGCCGGCGCACGACGCCCGCAAGACATCAGTGCCAGCGCAAGAACCACGCAGAAAATCGCTTTGCTCATCCTGTTGCTCTGCCTCTAAACCTGCTCTTGAATTATGATCCAGAATGCCCGATCCCCGGCACAAGGCAACGCCGCGGTACAGGTGACGGCGGATTCCCACCAAATCCACCGCGATTTGGCCTGAAAACCGGCGATTTGGGCTTGATATGCACGTCCGACTTCCCTAAACGGGCGCAATCCGGTGCCGCCTCTGGGGCGACTCCGGTGTTTTGGGTTGATCGCAGGAACGCACCTGCCCTTCTTCGGATCAGGGAAGCTGTGGAATAACCCGGACCAAAAGGAACATTCGACCTGACCTCTGGCGGGCTGCAGATCGCGGGACCCGGAGAAGACCAAGAGCTCTCAGATCGTGCCCAACTTCGTGGACCAACCACGAGCAGATAGGAGTAACTGCGATGGACCTGATCGCACAGCTTGAGGCGGAACAGATTGCCGCCCTGGGGAAAGACATCCCCGATTTCAAAGCCGGTGACACCATCCGTGTCGGCTTTAAAGTGACCGAAGGGTCGCGTACCCGTGTGCAGAACTACGAAGGCGTCTGCATTGCGCGCAAAGGTGGCAGCGGCATCGCCGGTTCGTTCACCGTTCGCAAGATTTCGTTTGGCGAAGGCGTTGAGCGTGTGTTCCCGCTGCATTCGACCAACATCGACAGCATCACCGTTGTCCGTCGTGGCCGCGTCCGTCGCGCCAAACTGTACTATCTGCGTACCCGTCGCGGTAAATCCGCCCGTATCGCAGAAGTCACCAACTACAAGCCCAAGGCTGGCGCCGAGGCGTAAGGAGCGGAAAGATGAAAAAAGACATCCATCCCGACTACCACATGATCGACGTCAAACTGACCGACGGCACCGTGATCCAGATGAAATCGACCTGGGGCGCCGAAGGCGATCAGCTGGCCCTGGAAATCGACCCCTCCTCGCACCCCGCGTGGACCGGTGGCTCGTCGCGCCTGATGGACGCCGGCGGTCGCGTGTCGAAGTTCAAAAAGAAATACGAAGGCCTGGGTTTCTGAACCAGCGCCTTTGCGGAATTTCCAAGGCCGTCCCCGAGGGGGCGGCCTTTTTCGTTGGCCGCTTCTATTGCGAGTCCGGAACGTCGAGGTCAAAGACGATGATCCCGTCGGCACCATTCTGACACAGATCACACAGCTGACCGCCCAACCGGCGGTGTGTCGGGTGTTCGGCGTAAGCCTTCACGGCGGTTCGATCCGCAAAGCGGATCACGAACCCATCGCGATAGTCCTGCGACTTTCCTTCGAAATCGAGATTGGGGCCGCTTTCAAAGGCCAAGGCCCCGTCCAGATCAGCGCATAGCTCGGCCAAGCCGGTCAGAACGGCGCGGCGCGCGTCCTGCGGTGCATCTGATCGGAAAGTGAAGAACACGCAGTGCAGAATCATGATGTCGGTTCCTAGTTGGGCAAAGTCAGATCCAGTAGGCCAAGGCGAGTGGCAGCACCAGGATCGTCGTCAGGGTTGAGACCATGATGTACCCGGCCACTTCCGGGCCATATTCCGGAACATGTTGGTCGATGAACAGGTATGTCGCCACCGAAGACGGCATCAGGCAGCACAGGATCAACGCTCCGCGTTCGACCCCGGTAAAGCCGAACAGCCAGACAAGCGTGGTGGCGATCCCGACGGCCAGAACGAGATGCAGACCTGTCAGAACGACCGCCCGGCCAAGGCTGCCGGTCCGAAGCGTGGCCAGCGTGTGACCCAGTGTCAGCAACATCAGCGGGATCGACAGCCCCCCCAGAATGTCAAAGGATTTGGCGATCGGTTGCGGCAGGGCAGAACCCGTAGCCATCAGCGTCAGCGCGATGACAACCGCATAGATGATCGGAGACGTTGCAAGCTTGCGGGCCGAGAACTCTCCGGCCGGGATCCACATGCCGACCGTGAAAATGCTCACCAACACCACGACTACAAAAGCCATCGTATAGGCCATGCCCGCATCGCCCAGTGCCAGCAGAGTGACCGGCAATCCGATATTGCCCACATTGCCATGCATCAGCGGGGTCAGAAACGCCCGCACCGGCCAGCGCAACAGCCGCAACGCCAAAAACCCGAGCACGCCGAATGCCGCAATGGCGAGGGCAGCGGCCGCCATCATGTCCAGAAACGTGGCAATCTGAATCTTGGTGGCGGACAGATGAGAGATGATCAGTGTCGGATATCCCACCTTCGAGACAATCCCGCCGATCACCTTGTTGTCGAACGGTGCGCGCGCGACCGCCAGCCCGTACCCCACACCGGCACAGATCAGCACCGGCAGAACGATGTTCAATACGTTCAGGAATACGTGCTCCAAGCCGGGTCCTTGCCTCCAAGTCAGTTTGCAGACTGTGGCGGCGCACGCCCCGTTTGGCAACAACCAAGCGTCAAGCTGCGGGTATCGCGAAAAAATCCAATTTAGACACTGATATTGTCCCGCAGACCCTACAGGACCGCTTTTCTTCGCGGATCACACAACATATAGTGGGTTCAAACAACGTGTAGGCAAACACGGCGCGACTTGGGAATACAGGTATGGCACATATCATCGTTGTGGGGAACGAAAAGGGCGGCGCAGGCAAGTCGACGGTTTCCATGCATGTTGCAACCGCGCTTGCGCGTTTGGGCAACAAGGTCAGCACCCTGGATCTGGACCTGCGGCAGCGCAGCCTGGGCCGCTATTTCGAGAACCGCCGTAATTTCCTTTCCACGGAAAAGCTGGAGCTGCCCAGCCCGCGTCACCATGACCTGCCCGAGATCGACGCAAGCAAGCTCAAACCCGGCGAGAACATCTATGACCACCGTCTGTCGGCCGCCGTGGCCGAGTTGGAGAGCGACAGCGATTTCATCCTGATCGACTGCCCCGGCTCGCACACAAGGCTGAGCCAGGTGGCCCATTCGCTGGCCGACACGCTGATCACGCCGCTGAACGACAGTTTCATCGATTTCGACCTGCTGGCCCGGATCGACTCGAAGGGCGAAAAGATCCTCGGTCCCTCGGTCTATTCCGAGATGGTCTGGAACGCGCGGCAATTGCGGGCGCAGGCCGGGCTGAAACCGATCGATTGGGTGGTGGTGCGCAACCGCGTGGGCACCCAGCGCATGGTCAACAAGGAAAAGATGCAGCGCGCCATTGAGATGCTGTCGCAGCGTATCGGCTTCCGCGTCGCCTCGGGCTTTTCCGAACGTGTGATCTTTCGCGAGCTTTTCCCGCGCGGGCTGACCCTGCTGGACCTCAAGGATATCGGGGTGAAACAGCTCAACATTTCGAACATCGCTGCCCGTCAGGAGTTGCGCGACATGATGCGTGAACTGAACCTGCCTGGGGTCGAGATCGACTTCTAGGCCGTCGGCGCGTAGATCGTGAACAGCTCTTTGGGTTCGGGCACGCCGCGCAGCATATAGCGCCCGACCGAGATCAGGTCCTGTTCGCAGGGCTGAGCGGCACGGGCCACGTCATCCGAGATCAAGATACGCCGGTCCAGCGAGCGGTGCATGCCTGCGATACGCGCGGCCTGGTTCACCGCCGGTCCGATCACGGTGAAATCCAGCCGGCTTTCAGCACCGATATTGCCATAAAGGATCTCGCCCGAATGCAAGGCAAGTGTGAAATTGGCGACCGGCAGGCCGGCGGCGGCCCGTTCCGCGTTGAGCTCGGCCATACGCGTCTGCAGAACACCAACGGCGGCCAGCGCGGCGCGGGCGTCCTCGTCGATCTCGCCCACGTCGAACATGGCCATCAGCCCGTCGCCCATGAATTTCAGGATATTACCGCCACAACCCTGAACGACCTCGACCGCCACGGCCAGATAGTCGTTCAGCATGGCGATGATGTCCGACCCGGGAAGGCGTTCGGCCAGGCCGGTAAAGCCCTCGAGGTCGAAGTTCCAGATCACGGCGTCGATCTGCTGCAACGATCCGCGCCGGATTTCCCCCGACAGCACGCGCCGACCCGCATCCCGCCCCAGATAGACGCGCAGCAGATCCTGCGCCATTTTCCGGTTCGAGGCCGATTTCAAGGCCAGCCCCAGATGCGGCAGAGCATATCGGATCAGATCCAGGTGAATGTCGTCGAACCCCTCGGCATGGTCCGTCGTCCACGACATCAAGACCCCCTCGGGCATCTGATCCAGGGCAATCCGGTTTTCGGGCTCGACCTTCTGCAGAACCAGACCGGATGCAAAGTAGTCGGTGGCACCTTTCTGATGCAGCTCGTTCAAAAACGGAAATCGGCTGGGTTCGTTCTGGTCTTTCAGCCTTTCACGCAGCTCCTTCGCGCCGGACTGCAGCATCGCATAGAGCGGGCTGGAAACCCACTGATCAGGCAATTCCTCGCGGTGCTCATAATTCTCGACACTGCCCCCTTCGTCCCGGTACCAGTTGAAGCCGGTGCCGCCGTAAGTGGGGTGATAGGCGCTCTGGGCGGCGTGAAACCGCATCAGAGGAACGCCCGCATCCACAAGCCGCAGGCAATAGCCTTCGAGTATTTCCGACTGTTCCGCCCCTTCCAGCCCTCGGTCCAGCAACCATCCAATCAGGTCATCGGCGCGGGATTTGGGGTCGGTGGATGGCATCTTGGGGCTCCGTCTGGTCTGGACCCCACTTGGGGGCTGCGGGGCCAGATTACCAGAGGTCAGTCCATCCCGGCCAGCCGCCGCAGCATCATCCGCAACAGCGCCGCCTCGCCCGTCGTGAACATGCCCGCCAGCCGGGCGTCATAGTCGCGGGCGATGTCGCGCAATTCGCGGTACACCGTCAGACCGGCGGGGGTCAGGGTCAGCCGCTCCATCCGGCGGTCGTTTTCATCGCGGGTGCGCCGCAGGTATCGGCGCTGTTCCAGCTTGTGCACCGCGCGGCTGATCTTGGTCTTGTGCATCTTGGCACGTTCCCCGATCTGCTTGGCGGTCATCTCTCCGTAATTGCCAAGGTGGAACAACACGCGCCATTCGGTTCGCAGCATCCCATAGCGGTTCTTGTAAACCTTCTGGAAATCCAACGAGCTTTCCTCGGCCGCCTGGTTGAGCAGGAAGGGCAGGAAATTTCGCAGGTCGAAGTCATCTTTTTCGGCGGAATCTGGCTGTGTCATGGTTGTTAGTTACAAAATCAACTATTATCCGACAAGCAGCAAACGGAGGAACCCCGATGAATCGTCCGACTGACCCGCACGCTCTGACCCAAGCCAGCACGCCCGTTGGCACCCATGCAGGCTATATGCCCGGCTTTGGCAATGACTTTGAAACCGAGGCGCTGCCCGGCGCGCTGCCGCAGGGCATGAATAGCCCGCAGAAATGCAACTATGGCCTTTATGGCGAACAGCTCAGCGGTACCGCCTTCACTGCCAACCCGCCCGAGCGCACCTGGTGCTATCGCATCCGGCCGTCGGTCAAGCATTCGCACCGCTATGAAAAGACCGACCTGCCCTATTGGAAAAGCGCCCCGAATGTCGATCCGGACGTGATCAGCCTGGGCCAGTACCGCTGGGACGCGGTGCCCCATTCCGACCAACCGCTGACCTGGCTGACCGGCATGCGCACCATGACCACCGCCGGCGACGTGAACACCCAGGTCGGCATGGCCAGCCATATTTATCTGGTCACCGAATCGATGGTGGACGACTATTTCTTCTCGGCCGATTCCGAGCTGCTGGTGGTGCCGCAGGAAGGCCGCCTGCGCTTTGCGACCGAGTTGGGCATCATCGACCTGGAACCCAAGGAAATCGCCATCATCCCGCGCGGTCTGGTGTACCGGGTCGAGGTGCTGGAAGGCCCCTGCCGCGGCTTCGTCTGCGAGAATTACGGCCAGAAATTCGAGCTGCCGGGCCGCGGCCCGATCGGCGCGAACTGCATGGCCAACCCGCGCGACTTCAAGGCGCCCGTGGCGGCCTTCGAAGATCGCGAGGTGCCCTCGACCGTGACGATCAAGTGGTGCGGCCAGTTCCACACCACCAAGATCGGCCACAGCCCGCTGGACGTGGTGGCCTGGCACGGCAACTACGCGCCCTACAAATACGACCTGCGCACCTACTGCCCAGTCGGGGCGATCCTGTTCGACCACCCGGATCCGTCGATCTTCACCGTGCTGACCGCGCCTTCGGGCGTGCCGGGCACGGCCAATATCGATTTCGTGCTGTTCCGCGAACGCTGGATGGTGATGGAGGACACGTTCCGCCCGCCGTGGTACCACAAGAACATCATGTCCGAGCTGATGGGCAATATCTACGGCCAGTATGACGCCAAGCCGCAGGGCTTCGTGCCGGGCGGCATGAGCCTGCACAACATGATGATCCCGCATGGCCCCGACAGAGAAGCCTTTGAAAAGGCGTCCAACGCCAATCTGGGGCCGGACAAGCTGGACAACACCATGTCCTTCATGTTCGAGACCCGCTTTCCGCAGCACCTGACCGCCTTTGCCGCGAACGAGGCGCCGCTGCAGGATGACTACATCGATTGCTGGACGGATCTGGAAAAGAAATTCGACGGCACGCCCGGCAAGAAATGACACCGGTGGCCCCACGGCCACCGCACCGCACAAGGAAACGCAATGCCTTTGATGAAATCCTGGGTGGCCTCGGCCAATGACGCGAACCACCCGTTTCCGCAGAACAACCTGCCCTATGGCGTCTTTTCGACCGCAGGGTCCGAACCGCGCTGCGGCGTGGCCATCGGGGACATGATCCTCGACGTGTCCGCCGCCGAGGCCGAAGGGCTGATCACGCTGGGCGACGAGCCGCTGTTCGACCTGCCCTTCTGGAACCCGTTGATGGAACAGGGACCGGCCGTCTGGGCCGCGCTGCGCGAGCGACTGACTGCCCTGCTGGCCAAAGGATCAAAAGAACAGGACAAGGTCGAACCGCTGCTGGTTCCGCAGGCCGAGGCCCAACTGCACATGCCCTTCGCCGTCAGCGAATACACCGATTTCTACGCGGGCAAGCACCACGCCACCAATGTGGGCACCATGTTCCGCGGCCCGGAAAACGCGCTGCCACCCAACTGGCTGCACATCCCCATCGGCTACAACGGACGGGCCTCGTCGGTGGTGGTTTCGGGCACCGATATCCGCCGCCCGTGGGGGCAGTTGAAATCGCCCGACCATGACCGACCCGCCTTCCTGCCCAGCCGCCGCTTCGACATCGAGCTGGAGATGGGGGCCATCGTCGGCACCCCGTCCGACGGCCCGATCACCGTGCAGGAGGCAGACGACCACATCTTTGGCTATGTCCTGCTGAACGACTGGTCGGCGCGCGACATCCAGGCCTGGGAATATCAGCCGCTGGGCCCGTTCCAGGCCAAGGCCACCGCCACCTCGATTTCGCCCTGGATCGTGACCAAGGCCGCGCTGGACCCGTTCCGCTGCGACACGCCCCCGCGTGAGGTCGAGTTGCTGGACCACCTCAAGGACTGCGGCCCGATGCTCTATGACATCGAGCTCGAGGTGACGATGGCGCCCGAGGGCAAACTGGCGTCCACCATCGCCCGCACCAACTACAAGGAAATGTATTATTCCTCGGCGCAGCAACTGGCGCATCACACCACCTCGGGCTGCCCGATGAACGTAGGCGATCTGCTCGGCTCGGGCACGATCTCGGGCCCGACGAAGGACAGCCGCGGCTCGCTTCTGGAACTCAGCTGGGGCGGCAAGGAACCGATCACGCTGGAGACCGGCGAAACCCGCAGCTTCATCGAAGACGGCGACACGCTGACCCTCAAGGGCGCCGCCCGGGGCGACGGCTACACGATCGGTTTCGGCGACTGCACCGGCACGGTGCTGCCTGCCCTTGAAGACCCATACGCACGATAAGGAGCGCCAAATGGCCAAGGCATTCGCGTCCCAGGGGGACATGACCGAAAAGAAGATCTCGTTCACCGAGGTGGGCGAAGGGCTATATGCCTTCACCGCCGAAGGTGACCCGAACTCGGGCGTGATCATCGGCGATGACAGCGTGATGGTGGTCGAGGCCCAGGCCACGCCGCGCCTTGCGCAAAAGGTGATCGACTGCATCCGTTCGGTAACCGACAAGCCGATCACCCATGTGGCGCTGACCCATTACCACGCGGTCCGCGTGCTGGGCGCCAGCGCCTTCGGCGCGCAGCAGATCGTCATGTCGGACATGGCCCGCGCCATGGTCGTCGAACGCGGGAAAGAGGACTGGGACAGCGAGTTCCAGCGCTTCCCGCGCCTGTTCGAAGGGCATGAGAGCATCCCCGGCCTGACCTGGCCCACCACCACCTTCAACGACACGATGACGATCTATCTGGGCAACCGCCGGGTCGATCTGATGCATCTGGGCCGGGCGCATACGGCCGGTGACATCGTCATCCACGTGCCCGACCAGAACGTGATGTTCACCGGCGACATCGTCGAATATCACTCGGCCTGCTATTGCGGCGACGGGCATTTCAGCGACTGGGGCGATACGCTGGATCAGATCCAGTGGTTCGACGTCGACGCCATCGCGCCGGGGCGCGGCGATGCACTTGTCGGCAAGGAAATGGTGAACGCCGCCATCGAGAACACCCGCGATTTCGTCGAAAGCACCTATCGCCCGGCGGCCAAGGTGGCGGCACGCGGCGGCAGCCTGAAAGAGGCCTGGGACGCGGTGCGTGCGGAGTGCGATCCGAAATTCTCGGACTACGCCATCTATGAACACTGCCTGCCCTTCAACGTGGCCCGCGCCTATGACGAGGCGCGCGGCATCGACACCCCGCGCATCTGGACCGCCCAGCGCGACCTGGAGATGTGGGAGGCCCTGCAGGGCTGAGAAATAGCCCGGCAACTTGATCCAGATCGTGTTGCCGGCCTGAAAACGATGCAACCATGGAGGAGAGCCATCGGCGCCCCGCGCCGGTGGGCAGGGAATGTGCGCCCGGCGCACAGAACTTGGGGAGAGAGCCCATGAACAAGATTTTTGAACAGCCGCTCTATGCCTATGCCCGCAGCCCCGATCAGGATGCCCCCGCCCCGGTGCGGCATCAGGTGATCGTGATCGGTGCGGGCCCGGTCGGGCTGGCCGCCGCCATCGACCTGGCCCAGCAAGGCGTCGAAGTGGTGGTGCTGGACGACAACGACAAGGTCAGTTTCGGCAGCCGCGCCATCTGTTTCGCCCAGCGCACGCTGGAAATCGCCGACCGGCTGGGGTGTGCCCGGCCTATGGTGGACAAGGGCGTGCTGTGGAACACCGGCAAGGTGTTTTTTGACGACCGCAAGGTCTATGAATTCAACCTTCAGCCCGATGAGGGCTATGCCCATCCGGCCTTCATCAACCTTCAGCAATACTACTTTGAGCAGTTCATGGTCGAACGGGTCCGCGCGTTGCAGGCCCAGGGCGCGCCGATCGAGATCCGTGGCCGCAACAAAGTCGAGGCGATCGGTACCCATGACGACCACGTCAAACTCGAGGTGGAAACGCCCGAGGGGTCGTACACCGTCGAAGCCGACTGGCTGATCGCCTGCGACGGGGCCAATTCGCCCACCCGCCGGATGCTGGGGCTGGATTTCGTGGGCCGGGTGTTCGAGGACAACTTCCTGATCGCCGACGTGATCATGGAGGCCGATTTCCCGTCCGAGCGCTGGTTCTGGTTCGACCCGCCCTTCAACCGCGGCCAGTCGGCGCTACTGCACAAACAGCCCGACAATGTCTGGCGCATCGACCTGCAACTGGGCTGGGACATCGACAAGGAACGGGAAAAGCGCCCTGAAAACGTGATCCCACGCCTCAAGGCGATGCTGGGCGCGGATGTCCAGTTCGAGCTGGAATGGGTCAGCATCTATACCTTCCAGTGCCGCCGGATGGAGAAGTTCCGCCACGGCCGCGTCCTGTTTGCCGGCGACAGCGCCCATCAGGTCAGCCCCTTCGGCGCGCGCGGGGCCAATTCGGGCCTGCAGGACACCGACAACCTGTGCTGGAAGCTGAAGATGGTCCTTGACGGCACCGCCCCTGACGACCTGCTGGACAGCTATGATGTCGAGCGCATCCATGGTGCGGACGAGAACATCCTGAACTCGACCCGCTCGACCGATTTCATCACGCCAAAATCGGAAATGTCGCGCATCTTGCGCGACGCGGTTCTGGACCTGAGCGAACATTACGAGTTCGCCCGGCCGCTGGTGAATTCCGGCCGGCTGAGCGTGCCCTGCACCTATGACGGCTCGCCGCTGAATTCGGCGGATGCGCTGGATGGCCCGGCCGAAACGCGCCCCGGTTCGCCCTGCCCCGATGCGCCGCTGGGGGATGAATTCCTGTTGCCCAAGCTGGCAGGCAAGTTCACCCTGCTGACCATCGACGCCGACGCCCCAGACAGGATCGAGGAAGAGGGTGTGACGGTCGAGCGGCTGGCGCTGTCGGTCAAGGACGACCGGACGCTGGCGCTAAAGCGGCGGTATCTGGGCGACGCGGAAGGTGCGGTCTATCTGATCCGGCCCGACCAGCATGTGGCGGCACGGCGCGACAGCTATGAAGACAACGCGTTCCGGCATGCGATCCGCCGGGCCATCGGCAAGGAGTAGGCACAATGGATGAACTGATCCTCACCCCGAATATCGACGGCGCGGATGATTTCTATGCCGATCTGCTGGCCGCGCACGACGGTCTGGACAAGGCCGAAAGCGACGCGCTGAATGCGCGGCTGGTACTGGTGCTGGCCAACCACATCGGCGACCGGACCATCCTGAAACAGGCGATCGACGCGGCCAAAGCCCGATGAGCGACGTCGTCCTGTATGACTATTGGCGATCCTCGGCCAGCTACCGGGTGCGCATCGCGCTGAACTTGGCCGGGATCGCCTATCGCGCGCAGACCGTCGATCTGGTCAAGGGCGAGCAGACCGCGCCCGCGCATCTGGCGCGCAACCCGCAGGGCTTTGTGCCAGTGCTCGAGATCGACGGCGTGCAACTGACCCAGTCGCTGGCCATTCTGGACTATCTCGACCGGACGCGGGGCCTGAACCTGCTGCCGGACGACCCGGTTGCCCGGGCCAGGGCCCAGGCGCTGGCCCATGCCATCGCGGTGGATCTGCACCCGGTCTGCAACCTGAAGGTCGCCCGGCACGCCACGCAGTTGAGCGGCGGACGGGGCGACATGCCCGGCGACTGGATGCGCCATTTCATCCGCCCCGGCCTGTTGGCCTTTGAGGCGATGCTGGAAAGGTTCGAGCAAGCCCCCTATTGCACGGGATCGGCGCCCGGTTTGGCCGATCTGTGCCTGATCCCACAGATGTACAACGCCCGGCGCTGGCAGGTCGATCTGTCGGACATGCCGCGCATTCTGGCGGTCGAGGCGGCCTGCGCCGACCACCCTGCCTTTGCAGCGGCCCACCCGGACACCCACGCGCCGGGCTGAGCCGCGCACAGGGTCTGTGTGCCGATGCGTCTGTGCACCGGCGCCGATCGGGCCTAGCCTTGTGCCGGAAATCACCGCACGAGGCCCCCGATGCCACAGATCACCGGCTATCACGCCCATGTCTATTTCGACGCCGAAACGCAGGAGACCGCCCGCCGTGTCTGCGAAGAGGCTGCCCGCCTGTTCCCCGTCCAGATGGGCCACATGCACAGCCGCAATATCGGCCCCCACCCGCGCTGGAGCTGCCAGTTGAGCTTTGCCGCCGATGCCTTCGACAAGGTGATCCCGTGGCTGATGCTCAACCGGCAGGGGCTGACCGTGTTCACCCACGCCGAAACCGGCGAGCACCTGCCCGACCACCGCGACCGGGCGATCTGGATGGGCGAGATGCTGGACCTGGACCTGTCGATCTTTGACCGGCCGGGCGCCTAGCCCAGCGCCCGGGCCTGATCTCTGAGCTTGAATTTCTGGATCTTGCCCGTGGATGTCTTGGCCAGCGGCCCGAACACCACCGTCTTGGGCGCCTTGAAATGGGCCATGTGGTCGCGGCAGAACGCGATCAGATCGGCCTCGGTCGCTTCGGCGCCCGGCTTCAGCTCGACAAAGGCGCAGGGCGTCTCGCCCCATTTCTCGTCCGGTTTGGCGACCACGGCGGCCTCCATCACTGCGGGGTGCTTGTAGAGGATATCCTCGACCTCGACCGAAGAGATGTTCTCGCCCCCCGAGATGATGATGTCCTTTGACCGGTCCTTCAGCGCGATATAACCGTCGGGATGCCTCACCCCCAGATCGCCCGAGGCAAACCAGCCGCCGCGAAAGGCTTTCTGCGTGGCCTCGGGGTTCTTGAGATACCCTTTCATCACGATGTTGCCCTGCATGAAGATCTCGCCCATGGTCTCGCCATCGGCCGGCACCGGTTCGAGCGTTTCGGGATCAGCCACCATCAGCCCCGACAGGGCAACGTATTTCACCCCCTGCCGGACCTTGAGCGCGGCGCGTTCCTCGGCGGGCTTGTCGTTCCATTCGTCTTTCCACGCGCACACGACCGACGGACCGTAGGTTTCGGTCAGGCCATAGACATGAGTGACCTCGATCCCCATCCCCTCCATCGCAGCGATCACCGCGGCAGGCGGCGGGGCGCCTGCGGTCATCACCTTGATTTCATGGTCGAAATCCTTGAGATGATCGGGCGCGTTGGCCAGCATGTTCAGCACGATGGGCGCACCGCAGAAATGGGTGACCTTCTCATCCCGGAACGCCTTGTAGATCGGCTCGTCCCGCACCGCGCGCAGGCAGACCGACGTACCCGCGTTCGCGGCCATGGTCCAGGGGAAACACCAGCCGTTGCAGTGGAACATCGGCAGCGTCCACAGATAGACCGAATGCTGCGGCATGCCCCAGGTCAGGATGTTCGACGTGGCGTTCAGCGCCGCGCCACGGTGGTGATAGACCACCCCCTTGGGGTTGCCCGTGGTGCCCGAAGTATAGTTCAGCGTGATCGCGTCCCATTCATCGGCGGGCAGAGACCAAGAAAATTCCGGGTCGCCCTCGGCCAGCAGGTCGTCATACGTCAGCGCGCCCAGTTTCTCACCGCCATCGAAGCTGGGATCCTCGATATCGATCACCAGAATGTCGTGATCTACCTGCTCCAGCGCCTGCTTCACCGCGCCCGAGAATTCGGGATCGACCAGCAGCACCTTGGATTCGGCGTGGTTCAGGATGAAGGCGATGATCGGGGCATCGAGCCTTGTGTTGATGGTGTTCAGCACCGCGCCTGCCATGGGCACGCCGAAATGCGCCTCATACATTTCGGGGATGTTGGCGGCAATGATCGAGACCGTATCGCCCGTGCCCACCCCACGCGCAGCCAGCGCGCTGGCCAACCGGCGGCAGCGCGCATAGGTCTGCGCCCAGCTATGGCGCCGGTCGCCATAGACCACGGCCGGATAGTCAGGGTAAACGGCTGCCGCCCGCTCGATATAACTAAGCGGGGACAGGGCCGTGAAATTGGCCGGGCCTTTGTCCAGATCGCGCTGATAAATGCTGTGGGTCGCCATCCGTCTCTCCTCCCCAATTCGTCGGATTTTTCGTATTGAGCACAAAGGTTGCCGCAAAACAAACCCGTAAAAATACCCGAGACGAATATACTGGAGCTACGCGATCGGGTAATCTGGCCCTACTGCGTACCGGGCTTTCGGGCTGATCTGCGGTATCTGGTTCATCCGCGCCTGCCGGGCATCCTGATTCCCGCGCGTCGCGTCTTAATGAAAGGACATGTCATGGACGGCACGTTCAACGAAAACGATCTTTCCCGCGTGGTCGAGGCCGACCGCGCCCATATCTGGCACCACCTGATCCAGCACAAGCCGTTTGAGACAAACGATCCGCGCATCATCGTCGAAGGCAAGGGCATGCGCGTCTGGGATCAGAAAGGCAAGGAACACCTGGATGCCGTCTCGGGCGGCGTCTGGACGGTGAACGTGGGCTATGGCCGCGAATCCATCTGCAAGGCGGTTTACGACCAGCTGATGAAGCTGTGCTATTTTGCGAACTCGGCGGGCTCGATCCCCGGGGCGCTGTTTGCCGAAAAGCTGATCGAGAAGATGCCAGGCATGAGCCGGGTCTACTACACCAACTCGGGGAGCGAGGCGAACGAGAAGGCGTTCAAGATGGTCCGCCAGATCGCCCACAAGAAGTACGGAGGCAAGAAGACCAAGATCCTGTATCGCGACCGCGATTATCACGGCTCGACCCTGGCGGCGATGTCGGCGGGCGGTCAGGATGAGCGCAACGCGCAATACGGCCCCTTTGCGCCGGATTTCGTGCGCGTGCCGCACTGCATGGAATACCGCAAGCACGAACTGGACGGCGCGCCCGACGAGAACTTTGGCGAATGGGCCGCCAATCAGATCGAAGCCGTGATCCTGCGCGAAGGTCCCGACACCGTGGGCGCGCTGTGCCTTGAACCGGTGACTGCCGGCGGCGGCGTGATCGAAGCGCCCGAGGGCTATTGGCAGCGCGTGCAGGAGATCTGCAAGAAGTACGACATCCTGCTGCATATCGACGAGGTCGTCTGCGGCGTGGGCCGCACCGGCACCTGGTTCGGGTACCAGCAATATGGCGTGAAACCCGATTTCGTGACCATGGCCAAAGGCGTGGCCTCGGGCTATGCCGCGATTGCCTGCATGGTGACCACCGAGGAAGTCTTTGACATGTTCAAAGACGATGCCGCGGACCCGATGAACTATTTCCGCGACATCTCGACCTTTGGCGGCTGCACCGCCGGGCCGGCCGCGGCGATCGAGAATATGCGAATCATCGAAGAAGAGAACCTGCTGGGCAATTGCGCCGCGATGGGGGATCGCATGATGGGCAATCTGCAGGCACTGATGGACAAGCACAATGTCATCGGCGACGTGCGCGGCAAGGGCCTGTTCCTGGGGGCCGAGCTGGTCGCGGATCGCGCGTCCAAAGAACCGGTGGACGAAAAGCTGGCCCAAGCGGTCGTGGCCGATTGCATGGCGCAAGGGGTAATCATCGGTGTCACCAACCGCTCGGTCCCCGGCCGCAACAACACGCTGTGCTTCTCTCCGGCTTTGATCGCCACGGCGGACGATATCGACCAAATCACCGATGCGGTTGATGGCGCACTGGGGCGTGTGTTCGGGTAAACCCAGCGCGGGATAAAAGACCAAGTGAAGCCGGCGTTCTTCGCGCCGGTTTCTTTTTTTAGCTCCATTTGCTCAGGCAATAGCCTTTGTTTGAGTCAATCAGCGCATCCAGACCAAAGTCTAGGATTTGCGCCCGCTGATGACAAAATGGGTTAGCGAAAAGAAAAACCGGCCCTTCGCGGCCAACGATCTCTGCTCATCCGCCCATTCCTTGGCTTCCTGATCCGGAACGAGCTTGTTGGACTCGGCGAACCTTTTCATCAGGGTGATCATCATATTGGCCAGCCCATCTGGCCGGAGTTCGTTATCGCAAATCGTGATCGGCGCGACGCTTTCCACTGTGAAACCCTGGTCTCTCAAAATCGGCGGCAGTAGAGCGGGCACGTCTCTCCCGACAAAGTGCTTGTCCCAGGCCTTTATCATCCGATGCATTCTCGCCGGATCGTTGCTGTACCAAACCAGGCTGTCGAAATGGATGTCGCCCACGACAAGCAGACCAGCCGTCCTGAGACAGCGATGGGCCTCCGCCACCGCGGCGGCAATGTCGTCTAAATACTCGTAAACCTGAACCGACACCGCCTTGTCGAGTGACGCATCCTCGACCGGAAGTTGGCCTGCCTCACCCTCCATGATCTGGACCCAGTCATATTCGTGGCAGCGGTTTTTGGCGGAACTCCGCATCGCCTCACTTGGATCGATCCCCAAAACACGCCCGGTCGGACCAACCGCCCGCGCCAGTTCTGCTGTCAAAAGACCGTTGCCGCATCCAACGTCCGCAATGGCATCACCCGGGACTGGTCGCAACGCGTCAAAAGACCCTCGCCGCCGCCGGGTGACATCGGCACCTTGATACACGCTATCGAGTAGACGCGTTGTTGCTGCATCAAATTCAAGCATGGCACTCGCAAAACCAGTGTTGGTCAATTCAGCATGCGCAAGCCTAGCGGTTTTTGGTCTGATTGTCTGCCTTCGCAAAAAGGCGGCACTCAGGCATCAAAAAAGCCGCACCTAGTGGGGCGGCTTTTCTTTCACTGTTTAGCGAATAGGGATCAGGAGGCCAGAGGGGCATGCACCCCAGCGACGACACCACACGCTTTGTTCTGGCCGAAGCGAGGATTTCATGGGAAACCGTGTCGTCGGGAGTATTCAACGGGGTCTTCCTGGATGATGTAATCATGGTGACTTATGCCGGACCCGGAAATGGCGTGGCGTTTGCGGCGCAATTGATGAAGAAGGGCCCCAAATAGCACCCCCAGCAATCAACGGATTGACCAGTAGGTTTCGTCGTCGATCTTTTCTGCTATTGGGTACTAAGCAACTTAACTACATCGCCGCATGAAACTGCAACAAACATGTAATTTGTCCCAAGGCCTGCCATGTCTGCCCTATTGTGCATCGGGGATTCACACACTCGTCTCATCGGCTCAAAGCCTGAAAACTCCCGTTTTAAGTATGGCCGCCTTTGTCCCGCCGAAGTACCCGGTTTCAGGGCGACCCACCTATTGAGCATAAAAGGCGCTACCGCTGCTGGATTTCGACAAAAGGATCATCAAAACTCGCCTTTTGCGAAAGCAACCAAAGCAATAAAGCGCCTGAACCCTGATTTTTTGGTTTTTGGGTTCGGGCAAGTTGACGCTGAACTAAGCTGTTACTTCGTTGCCCTGCGCGATTCTATTAATTTGGAAAGCGCTCTTGAGACGCGGATTGCCAAATTGGGTTCCTATCTTGACACCTGCAAAGATGTCGCGGATGGTCGGCCGTTTTTAATAAAAGGACTGAACACTTCGACACTGCACGAAACGGCAGCCTTGCACCGAATGGTCGCCAGAAACCTTCATCAGGAACTCGGCCTTATGCAACGGCAGGTGGTGCGGGCCCTGCGTCTGCGTAAGATCACAACCGACGTTCACCGTCAGCTCAACACTAAGCTTACCACGGCTCTGAGCGACGCAGCTCAGGCAAGAAACTTCCCATACGTCGACTTACGTGAGACAACTGGTCTGAAGGAACGTCCCGGGCTGTCAAAACCATCGTTTTGCGCAGGAGGGACTGATATCCATCTAAGGCTGGCCCCTGAAGTTGAAAGCGGATTCGCACAGGCTATTGCCAATAAGGCCAAAGAACTGTTGGGAACGCGCCTTTCGTAACACAAAAGCCGCCCCGAACGGGACGGCCTTTCTTTCACTGTCTCTCGAAAGAGTATCAGGCGGTCAGAGCGGCCTGTGCCTTGGCGACGATCGCGCCGAACGCTTCCGGTTCGTGCACGGCCAGGTCGGCCAGAACTTTGCGGTCCACTTCGATACCGGCCAGGTTCAGGCCGTTGATGAAGCGGGAATAGGTCAGAGCTTCGTCATGCGAACGAACAGCGGCGTTGATGCGCTGGATCCACAGGGCGCGGAAGTTGCGCTTGCGGTTCTTGCGGTCGCGGGTTGCGTACTGGTTGGCCTTGTCGACGGCCTGACGGGCAACCTTGAAGGTGTTCTTGCGGCGGCCATAGTAACCTTTGGCGGCCTTGATGACCTTCTTGTGACGGGCGTGAGTTACGGTTCCACCTTTAACGCGGGACATATCGGTATCTCCTCTTAGCGGTCGTAGGGCATGTAGCCCTTGACGATCTTGGCGTCGGGGGCGGACAGGGTGGTGGTGCCACGGGCGTCGCGGATGAACTTCTTGGTCCGCTTGATCATGCCGTGCCGCTTGCCGGCCTGAGCCGACATGACCTTACCGGTCGCGGTCACCTTGAAGCGCTTCTTGGCGCTCGATTTTGTCTTCATCTTGGGCATTTCCGTCTCCTTTCAGGGTTCGGTCCGAAACGCGACTCGGCATGCCACATCGGCCGGTCGCGCGATCAGATGCGCCGTTTACGCAAGTTCGGTCATGCTGGCAAGGGGTTTTTGACCTGTTCGGGTGCTTTTTGCACCGGGGTCGGGAACCGGGGCAGCAAGGCCGCCCCGGTTGGTGTCATCAGTCGGCAAACTTGCGGATTTCGCCGCTTTTCAGTCGCGCGCTGTACGAGGCCAGTTCCTGACGCACCACTTTCATCAGGAAGTAGAGCGCAAAGACGTTGACCACGGCCATGGCAAAGATCGCCGCGTCCGAGAAGTCGATGACCGGGCCCAGGTTGGCCGCAGCCCCGATCACCACGAAGATGCAGAAGATCAGCTTGAACGCCAGCTCCTTGGTGTGGCCCTCGCCAAACAGATAGGTCCAGGCCTTGAGGCCATAGTAGGACCAGCTGATCATGGTCGAGAAGGCGAACAGGATCACCGCGATGGCCAGGATGTAGGGGAACCAGCTGAAGGCGCTGCCGAAGGCGGCCGAAGTCAGGCTGACGCCCGAGTTCCCATCCACGGTTGCGATCGCCGTGCCGGCTTCGTTCAGCACGTACAGGCCGGTTGCCGGGTCGATCACCAGCTGCTGGGTGATGATGATCACCAGCGCGGTCATGGTGCAGATCACCACGGTGTCGATGAACGGCTCAAGCAGCGAAACAAAGCCCTCGGTGATCGGTTCCTTGGTGCGGACGGCCGAGTGCGCAATGGCAGCCGAGCCAACGCCCGCCTCGTTCGAGAATGCGGCGCGCTTGAAGCCCTGGATCAGAGCACCGACCATGCCGCCGGCGACACCCAGACCGGTGAAGGCACCAGCGAAGATCTGACCGAAGGCCCAGCCGATCATGTCGGCGTTCATGATGATGATGACCAGCGCAGTGGCGACATACAGGATGCCCATGAACGGCACGACCTTCTCGGTCACGCGGGCGATCGACTTCAGGCCGCCCACGATGACCATGAACACCACGGCCGCGAAGACCAGGCCGGTGATCCAACCGGGATAGTCACCGACGATACCCGCGATCTGCTGGTGCGCCTGGTTGGCTTGGAACATGTTGCCCCCGCCCAGCGCGCCAAGGATACAGAAGATCGAGAACAGGACCGCCAGGATCTTGCCGCCGGGCAGACCCAGCTCGGCAAAGCCCTTGGACATGTAGTACATCGGGCCGCCCGAAACGGTGCCGTCTTCGTACTCGTTGCGGTACTTCACACCCAGCGTACATTCGGTGAATTTCGACGCCATGCCCAGAAGGCCCGCGAGGATCATCCAGAAGGTCGCACCGGGTCCGCCGATGCCGACCGCCACCGCGACGCCCGCGATGTTGCCGAGGCCGACCGTACCGGACAGCGCCGTTGCCAGCGCCTGGAAGTGACTGACCTCGCCCGCATCGTTGGGGTCGGAATAGTCACCTTTGACCAGGCTAATCGCATGGCTGAAGAACCGCATCTGCACAAAGGCGAAATACAGCGTGAACACCGTCGCGGCCACGACCAGCCACATCACGATCCAGGGAAAGCTCGTCCCCGGAAACGGTGCGAAGATGAAGCTGACGAAGGGGCCCGTCAGATTCGCGAAGGTCTGGTTGATCTTTTCATCCAGACCGGGGGCCTCCTGCGCAAATGCGGGGTTGGCCAGCAGGGCCGCGGCCGCACCCGACAGGCCCAGGGTTTTGATCGATTTCATGTCTGCTCCTCCCGTCAGTTCACGACTGTGACCGGAACGTCGGCGTGCATGACCAAATTCTGGGTCGAACTGCCGAAGATTCGCTTTTTGATGCCGTCAGCCGAGGATCGTCCCACGACGATCTGCGATCCGCCGTTTTCGACCGTGATCGCGTTCAGCGTTTCGGCCACATCGCCATGGCGGACAATACCGCGGGCGCTGAAGCCTGCGGCCTTCAGGGCCTCGACGGCGGGTTCCACCACGCGGCTGGTGGCCAGCGCGATTTCCTCCTCGCGCCGCTTGTGCGGCAAGGCGTTTTCCTCGGGAGTCTGGAAAGTATAGGGCGACCATTCGATGACATAGGCAACCAGCAGTTCACACGATCCAATCCGACTTGCCAGATCCTTGGCAAAGCCGACCGCGCGATCCCCGGTCTCTGTCCCGTCCAGTCCTATGACAATTTTCGTTGTCATCTCGTTCCTCCGTTTTTGTTGATTTGGCCGGGGCCCGTGCCCCCGGCAGGGCAGCCGGAACCTGGAACTCGTTTTACAAGACTGCCCTTCGGTCAAGTATCAGGAAAAATCACTAGGAAAAGGAGATTTTTTCGGTCTATTTTCAGGAAAATATGCCGTCAGACCTCAAAAACGCAGGGAAATTGCCTGATGGACAGGGATTTGGATAAGATCGATCAACGGATATTGGCCGAGCTTGAGGCCAATGGACGCCTGCCAATAGTCGAACTGGCGGCCCGAGTAAACCTGACCAACACGCCGTGTTCCGAGCGGGTGAAACGGCTGGAAAAGAGCGGGTACATCACCGGCTACAGCGCGGTGATCGACAAGGAGAGGCTGGGACTGGGGCACTTGACGGTGGTGCAGGTTTCGCTGACGGCCACAGCCGAACACTCGCTGGATCGTTTCAACGAGGCCGTGCGACGGGTACCTGAAATCGAAACCTGCCTGATGGTCGCCGGATCATTCGACTACATGCTGACCGTGCGGACACGCGACATCGCGCATTTCCGAACGGTTTTGGGCGACAAGATCAACAAGCTTCCGGGGATACACCAGACAAGCTCTTTCACGGTGATGGAGACCGTAAAAGAACCCGTCGGCGCCAAAGCAAGACCCGGCGGACCGGGTGGCTGATCCTATTCGGGATCCGTCGAGTAGATCAGACGCTCGTCGCAGGGGGCGACGCGCAGGATGTTTGTCGAGCCTGGCACGTTGAACGGAACACCGGCGGTCACCACGATCTGATCCGAGGCGCCGGCAAATCCGCTGGCACGCGCGGCGCGCGCCGCATTGACCACGGCGCTTTTGAACCGCTCGAGCTCGGGCGTCATCACGCAGTGACAGCCCCAGCTGAGGCACAGACGCCGCGCGGTTCCCCGCAGCGACGTCATGGCGATGATCGGGACACCGGGACGCTCGCGGGCGGTGAGCAGCGCGGTGGTGCCGCTTTGGGTAAAGCAGCAGATCGCCTTGATGTCGGTCTTTTCGGCAATTTCACGGGCCGCGGCCACGATGCCGTCGGCAACGGTCGTTCCCTTGGTCTGGCGCGAGGCGTCGATGATCTGTTTGTATGTTGGGTCGGCTTCGACCTCGATCGCGACCTTGTTCATGGTCTGAACGGCCTCGATCGGATACGAGCCCGCAGCCGACTCGGCGCTCAGCATGATGGCATCGGTTCCCTCATAGATGGCGGTGGCGACGTCCGACACTTCGGCGCGAGTGGGCATCGGGCTTTCGATCATGCTTTCCAGCATTTGGGTGGCAACGATCACCGGCTTGGCGGCGGCGCGGCACTTGCGGACCAGTCGCTTTTGAATCGGCGGCACGGCCGAGACCGGGAGTTCGACCCCCAGATCGCCACGGGCGACCATGATGCCGTCCGATGCGTCGAGGATTTCGTCAAACGCCTCGACCGCGGCGGGTTTTTCAATCTTGGACAGAATGGCGGCGCGGCCGTCGGCCAGGGCGCGCGCTTCGTACACGTCCTTGGCCCGCTGCACGAAGCTCAGCGCAAGCCAGTCGACACCCAGCTGGCAAACGAACTCCAGATCGTCGCGGTCCTTCTCCGACAGGGCTGCCAGCGGCAGCACTACGTCAGGCACGTTCACACCTTTGCGGTTCGAGATGGTCCCGCCGATTTCAACTTTGCAATCAGCGAAATCGGGGCCGCATTTCTCAACCACAAGCCGGATCTTGCCGTCATTGACCAGCAGATGCGCCCCCGCTTCCAACGCCTGAAAAATCTCGGGATGCGGCAGGCAGACCCGGCTGACATCGCCCGGAGTTTCGTCCAGATCCAGACGGAACGCGGCACCTTCGACCAACTCTTCTGCATCATTCGCAAACACACCGACCCGCAGTTTCGGGCCTTGAAGGTCAGCCAGAATGGCGATCGGACTGTCGAGATCCTTTTCGATCTGACGGATGATCCGGTGGCGCTCACGGATTTCGTCGTGGCTGCCATGGCTCATGTTCAGGCGGAAAACATCGGCGCCGGCCTCGTGCAGAGCACGGATCATATCATAGTCGTTGGACGCCGGGCCCAGCGTCGCCACGATTTTCACATTTCTCAGGCGTCGCATCGCGCTTGCTCTCCTTGATGGCCGAATGTTACCGCAAACAGTGTTCGGGTCGCTTATTGCGCAATTCCCTTTCCGTGGCAACTGTCCTACACCTGCGGCAAACTAGATGACAGGCTCATGACATACACTCCGTTTTATGTGCACGGGGCGGATCGCCCGTCCCGCTGGCTGATCACGTGTGACCATGCCACCAACACCGTACCGCCGCAGATCAACGGCGGCGATCTGGGCCTCCCGCGTGAGGACATGGAGCGCCACATCGCCTATGACGTAGGCGCCTACGAGGTGTCGAAACATCTGGGCGAGATCCTGAACGCGCCGGTGATCGCGGCCAATTTCTCGCGGCTGGTGATCGACCCTAACCGGGGCGAGGACGACCCGACCCTGCTGATGAAACTGTATGACGGGTCGATCATTCCGGCCAACCGTCATGCCGACGCCGCCGAGCGCGAACGACGCCTGAACCTGTGCTATCGCCCCTATCACGAGGCGCTGGCCAAGATGGCCGCCCTGCCCCACGCCGTTGTCGTGTCGATGCATTCCTTCACGCGCCAGTTGCGGGGCCGTCCGCCGCGCCCCTGGCATGTCGGCATCCTGCACACTGCGGACGAACGGTTCTCGGCCCCTCTGATCGACCGGCTTCGGGCCGAGGAGGATCTGTGCGTCGGCGTCAACGAACCCTACACCGGCGTGTTGCCGGGGGATGCGATCGACCGGCACGCCACCGCCTTTGGCCGCCCCAACGCACTGATCGAGCTGCGCAACGACCTGATCGCCGATCATTCCGGGCAACGCGCCTGGGCCGAACGGCTGGCGCCGATCCTGCAGGACGCGCTGGCCGCAAGCGGGCTGTAACGCTGGAAAATCCGCGACCAAACGACGCCCGCGCTCTTGCGCGGCGCGAGGGCGGCCCCCATTTTTTGAGCTGAAAGGAGGCCGTCATGACACCTGAAACCCTGACAGCCTTTTTCGGCTGGATGACCGTTCTGAACTTTGCGGTTCTGCTGCTGTCGACCCTGATGGTGGTGGCCCTGCAGGACCGCATCGCCGCCATTCACGGTCGCATGTTCCAGATGGACAAGGCCGAGGTCAGAAAGGCCTATTTCAAGTATCTGGCGAACTACAAGATCCTGACACTGATCTTCTGCCTGATGCCCTGGATTGCTCTCAAGCTGGTCTGAACCGGCGCGCGTTGTGCAATGGCTTCGGGCTTGCTAGGTCTGGATCAAATCCCACGAACCGGAGCCCGACCATGGACCCCCAGACCGAGATCGAACTTCAGGCCGCCGCTTTCCGCCGCCTGCAGAAACACCTGATGCAGGACCGCACCGACGTTCAGAACATCGACATGATGAATCTGGCCGGGTTCTGCCGAAACTGCCTGGCGCGGTGGTATCAGGAGGCCGCCAATGAAAAAGGCATCGAAATGGGCAAGGACGAAGCCCGCGAGATTTTCTATGGCATGACCATGGATGAGTGGAAATCGAAATACCATACCGAGGCCAGCCCCGAGAAACAGGCCGCCTTCAAGGTCGCGTTCGAAGAGAACGTCGGCAAGAAAGACTGACGCCAAAACGAAAAGGCCCGCCAGATCGGCGGGCCATGGCGTTCAGATCGCCGCCTTGCGGCTTTCGTCCAGATAGATCTCGCGCAGCCGCCTGGCGATCGGGCCCGGCGTGCCGTCGCCCAGCGCGACACCGTCGATCTCGACCACAGGCATCACGAAAGCACTGGCCGAGGTGGTAAAGGCCTCGTCGGCCTCTTTTGCTTCGTCGATGGTGAACAGGCGTTCCTCGACTTCCATCTGCGCCTCGGCCGCCATGCGCAGCACGGCCTTGCGGGTGATCCCGTGCAGGATGTCGTTCGACAGCGGGCGGGTGACGATCTTGCCGTTCTTGACGATATAGGCGTTGTTGCTGGTGCCTTCGGTCACATACCCGTCTTCGATCATCCATGCATCATCGCACCCTGCGGCCTTGGCCATCATCTTGCCCATGGACGGGTACAACAGTTGCACCGTCTTGATGTCGCGGCGGCCCCAGCGGATATCCTCGATCGAGATGATCTTGGCCCCTTTTTTCGCCGCCGGATTGTCAGCCAGCCCGGGCTTGTTCTGGGTGAAGAGAACCAGCGTCGGCTTGGTGTCGGCCGAGGGGAAGACGAAATCGCGGTCGCCGTCGCTGCCGCGTGTGACCTGCAGATAGACCAGCCCCTCGGTGATGCCGTTCAACTCGACCAGCTTGCGGTGGATTTCGAGCAGCTCGTCCTTGCTGCAGGGTTCGGCCATCTGCAATTCGTCCAGCGACCGCTTCAGGCGCACCGCGTGACCCTCGAAGTCGATCAGCTTGCCGTCCAGCACGCTGGTCACCTCATAGACGGCATCCGCCATCAGAAAGCCTCGGTCGAATATCGAGACCTTGGCTTCGGTCTCGGGCAAGTATTCGCCGTTCACGTAAACGGTGCGGGTCATGTCATATCCTTCTCGTCCTTGGGCTGCGCCCATTCCTCGCCTCAGCGCGTCACCCCCAGAGCGCCGCCTGCGGCGGATGTACTCCGGCCTCGTCGAAAACCAGGGGGGTGTCGCGGTCTTCGGCCAACAGAAGCGGGCCGTCAAGGTCCGTCACCAGGGCACCCTGCGCCACCAGTGTCGCAGGCGCCATCGCCAAAGAGCTGCCGACCATGCAGCCCACCATGATGCCATAGCCCTCGGCCTGCGCCGCGCGGCGCAGTTCCAGCGCCTCGGTCAGACCGCCGGTCTTGTCCAGCTTGATGTTGATTACGTCATACTTGCCCTTCAACCCGGGCAGGCTGGCGCGATCGTGGCAGCTTTCGTCGGCGCAGACCGGCACCGGGCGATCCAGCCCGATCAGCGCCTCGTCATCGCCGGCGGGCAGCGGCTGTTCGACCAGCGCGACGCCCAAACGCACCAGATGCGGCGCCAGATCGGCGTAGACCTCGGCCGACCAGCCCTCGTTGGCATCCACGATGATCTTTGCATCCGGTGCCCCGGCTCGCACGGCCTCGAGCCGCGGCATGTCGTCGGGCGTGCCCAGCTTGATCTTCAACAGCGGACGATGCGCGTTCTTCGCCGCCTGCGCCCGCATCGCGTCGGGCGTGTCCAGCGACAGGGTATAGGCGGTGACCTCGGGTTTGGGCGCGGGCAGGCCGGCCAGTTCCCAGGCGCGCTTGCCCGCCCGCTTGGCCTCAAGGTCCCACAGGGCGCAATCGACCGCATTGCGCGCGGCACCGGCGGGCAGCAGGTCCATCAGCGACTGGCTCGAGAACGTATCGGGCAGACCGCGGATCTCAGCCTCGACCGATTCCAGCGTTTCGTCATACCGGGCATAGGGCACACATTCACCCCAACCCTGATGCGCCCCACCCGTCAGGCGCACCGTCAATACCTTTGCCTCGGTCCGCGACCCGCGCGAGATGGTGAACACCTGCGCCAGCCGGAACACATCACGAGAGACGTCGATCTGCACGCGCCCACTCCTCTGTCTTTGCAGTTTCCAGCGCCGGAGGCAGGTATCCCCGCCATCGACGCCCCGGTTGGATCACATCGCGGCCAGCGCGTCCACCAGCTTGCCCGCGCCGAACCGGTACGGATCGGTCGCCGGTAGGCCCATCTCGGCCTCGACCTTGGCGATGTAGGCTTTCGCGTCCTCCTCGCTGAGGTGCTGTGTGTTGATCGAAACACCCGCAACCTGGCAGGCGGGGTTGGCGACGCGCGCCAAAGGCAGGGCCGTGTCGCGCAGCTGCTCCAGCGTCGGCAAGGAGTATTCCGGCAGACCGCGCATATGGGTGCGTGTCGGTTCGTGGCACAGGACCAGGGCATCCGGCTGACCGCCATGAATCAGCGCCATGGTCACGCCGGAATACGAGACGTGGAACAGCGACCCCTGCCCCTCGATGTGATCCCAGTGATCGGGATCGTTCTCGGGCGTCAGGTATTCGACGGAACCGGCCATGAAATCGGCCACCACGGCGTCGAGCGGAACGCCCTGACCGGTGATTAGAATGCCGGTCTGGCCGGTGGCGCGGAAGGTCGATTTCATGCCGCGCTTGCGCATCTCGGCATCCATCGACATGGCCGTGTACATCTTGCCCGCCGAACAATCCGTGCCCACCGCCAGACAGCGCTTGCCGCTGCGCTTGCGCCCGTTGGCGATCGGATAGCCCACCGTGGGCACGCGAACGTCATGCAGGGTGCATCCATGGGTTTGGGCCGCGGCCACCAGATCGCCTTCGTCGCGCAGCAGGTTGTGCAGGCCCGAGGCCAGGTCGTAGCCCATTTCCAGCGCGGCGATCAGGACCTCTTTCCAGGCCTGGCTGATGACGCCACCGCGGTTCGCGACACCGATGACCAGCGTCTTGGCGCCGGCGGCCTTGCCTTCGGCCAGGGTCATGTCGGTCAGGCCCAGGTCGGCCTTGCAGCCTTCCATCCGTAGCTGACCCACGGCGTTTTCCGGGCGCCAATCCCGAATGCCGATCGCGACCTTGGCGGCCAGTTGGTCGGGGGCATCGCCCAAAAACAGCAGATACGGTGTCTCGATCATCGCGCGCTCTCCTTTTCTTCCGCCCCAACCTATTGAAGGCCGTCAACGAGCGTTTCTCGTTTTCCTCCGACCTCCCGCACCTCGGCCGGAGAATTTTGCAAGATTCCCCCGCGCGGCGCGAAAAACTTCGAAATTTTCAAAACGATGAAACTTTGACCGCCGCGTTCCGGGGGGTGCGCACAGCTTTCTGCAACAGCATTGCCGCAGTTGCACAATCAGGCTTGCGCAGGGTCGCGCAATTTAATACCCAATTGCCAACTGAAATCGCAATTTCATTACCCAACGAGGTGCCGATGAGCTTTCGTACCCAACCCGCCGCCCCGGCGCGACCAAACCGCTGTCAGCTGTTCGGCCCCGGTTCCAACACCAAGCTGTTCCCCAAGATGGCCGCCTCGGCCGCGGACGTGATCAACCTCGACCTCGAAGATTCGGTGGCCCCGTCCGACAAGGACACCGCCCGCGCCAACGTGATCGAGGCGCTGAACACCGTGGACTGGGGAAACAAGTACATGTCGGTGCGCATCAACGGGCTGGATACGCCCTATTGGTACCGCGATGTCGTTGACCTGCTGGAACAGGCCGGCGACCGGCTGGATCAGATCATGATCCCCAAGGTGGGTTGCGCCGAAGATGTCTATGCGGTTGACGCTCTGGTCACTGCGATCGAACGCGCGAAGGGCCGCACCAAGCCCATCAGCTTTGAAGTCATCATCGAATCCGCCGCCGGCATCGCCCATGTCGAGGAAATCGCGGCCTCCTCTCCACGCCTGCAGGCCATGAGCCTGGGCGCGGCCGATTTCGCCGCCTCGATGGGGATGCAGACCACGGGAATCGGCGGCACGCAGGAAAACTATTACATGCTGTGCGAGGGTCAGAAATACTGGTCGGACCCGTGGCACTGGGCCCAGGCTGCCATCGTGGCTGCCTGCCGCACCCATGGGGTGCTGCCGGTCGACGGGCCGTTCGGCGACTTCTCGGACGACGAAGGCTATATCGCGCAGGCGCGCCGTTCGGCGACGCTGGGCATGGTCGGCAAATGGGCGATCCACCCCAAGCAGATCGCGCTGGCCAATCAAGTCTTCACCCCGTCGGACGAGGCGGTGGCCGAAGCGCGCGAGATTCTGGCCGCGATGGAGCAAGCCAAGGCCAAGGGCGAAGGCGCTACCGTCTACAAGGGGCGGTTGGTCGACATCGCCTCGATCAAGCAGGCCGAGGTGATCGTAGCACAGGCCGAGCTGATCGCCGCAAACGGCTGACAGGGACTTACGAAAAAAGGCGCTCGTTCCGAGCGCCTTTTCCTGACTTCGGTTGGCCTCAGCGGCCGAACACGTTGTTTGGGGTCCAGGTAAACTTCTCACCCTGCTTGCCGGATTTCATCATCAGGCAGGACGTTCCCAGCTTCTGGAAATAGATGATCTTCAGAGGGTACCAGCCCGCCTTTGGAACTTCGACTTCCGTGCGCTGGTTGGCTTCACACCCCTGGATCCCGGTGACACGGCCGATCTGCTGACCACCGACATAGGCCTCGATCCCGTCATTGGACCATGTTTCAAGCTCGTAAATGCCCGGAGAATCAAAGCGCATGTACCCGGTGATTTCAGCGGCAACATTGTAGGGGTCCGTGAATGTCAAAACCGGCTCGCCCTTGTTGGTGTCGGCGTAGTCCAGCCCGCGCAGTGGCTTGCCCGGCTTGGCCTTGGACAACACGCTTTTGGCCTGGCTCAGATCGCGGATCTTTCTCTGAGTACCCTGCCCCACATATTTCACGTTCAACCCCGCCTTGGGATTGGGCTGCGGGTTGGCGGGCTGCAATTTCAAAGGCGCGGCAAATGCGGCACCGGCGACAATCGCCATCACGGCCGCCAGTGCGCCTGTCCGAACAAAACTCATGATCGTGTCTCCCTGACATCGCGCCCTGTTCGATCTGATGCCGAGTTTCTGGCGCTTTCAGGCTGACGATATTCCGGGATACATATGCCTGCAAGGTCCTTGCGGCAGTGGGTTCAAGCTCAGGCCCTCAGGTCTTTCGGGGATCCCATGACCACGTAGGACGTGATCGAGGTGACATGGGGCAACGTGCCCAATACGTCGGTATGGAAGGTCTTGTAGGCCGACAGGTCGGCGCATTCCACCCGCAACAAGTATTCGATCGTACCGGTGATGTTGTGGCATTCGACCACTTCGGGCGCCAATTGCACCGCTTTTTCAAAACCTTCCTGGGCGGTCTTTGTATGCTCACCCAGTCCGACGCCGATATAGGCGACAAAACCGACACCCATCGCCGCAGGGTTCAAAACGGCGCGATACCCGCTGATAATGCCCGACCGCTCAAGCTCTTGAACCCGGCGCAGACAGGCAGACGGCGAAAGCCCTACGCGGTCCGCCAGTTCAAGGTTGCTGATCCGGCCATTCCGGGCCAGCTCTTGCAATATTTGCTGATTCTTGAGGTCAATATTCGCCATTTGTTGCAAGCTTTATGTAATCGAGCGCGAAATCGCAATTTCATTTGACCATACCTGGGCGATCTTTGCGCCATGACTTACGACATCCTACTTGCGCTGGTCGCGTTTGCCTTCGTCTCGTCCATCACGCCAGGGCCGAACAATCTGATGCTCATGGCCTCAGGGGCGAATTTCGGGTTCCGGCGAACAGTCCGCCATATGCTGGGTATCGGCCTGGGTTTCATGCTGATGGTTTTGTTGGTCGGCGCAGGGTTGGTGCAGGTGTTCGAAGCCTACCCCGTCAGCCACGTGATCCTCAAAATCGCGTCGGTGGCCTATCTGCTATTCCTCGCGTGGCGAATTGCCAATGCGGCTCCTGCCAAGGGCCCGGGACACGCCGGACGACCCATGACGTTTCTGCAGGCGGCGGCGTTTCAATGGGTGAACCCCAAAGCCTGGGCCATGGCGTTGACGGCGACGACCGCCTATGCCCCGGGCCAGACCCTGCAAGCCATTGCGCTGGTTGCCATTGTATTCGGCTGCGTGAATCTGCCATCTGTCAGCACCTGGACGGTTCTGGGCCAGCAGATGGCGCGCGTGCTGACCAACCGGCGACGTCTGACCGTGTTCAACTGGTCGATGGCGGTTCTTCTGGTGATTTCCTTGTACCCGGTGCTGTGGCCGGGCTGAAGTCGCCGGCCCGCCTACCTTGCCGCCCCGCGCGGGAAACGCACCCCGACATGCGGTGCCGAGTTGCATCCGGGGCGACCTCGGGTCATATAGCGGAGAACTTTCGCGTTGAGAGGCGTCATGACCCAGTATCTGGATTTCGAAAAACCGCTGGCCGAGATTGAAGGCAAAGCCGAAGAGCTGCGCGCCCTGGCCCGCGCCAACGAAGAGATGGACGTAGCGGACGAAGCCGCCGCGCTGGACGCCAAGGCGGCCAAGCTGCTGGACGAGTTGTACAAGGACCTGACGCCCTGGCGAAAATGCCAGGTAGCCCGCCATCCCCAACGTCCGCACTGCAAGGATTATGTCGAGGCCCTGTTCACCGAATTCACCCCGCTGGCCGGCGACCGCAATTTTGCCGACGATCTGGCGGTCATTGGCGGCCTGGCGCGGTTCAACGATCAGCCGGTGATGGTGATCGGCCATGAAAAAGGCTCGGACACCAAATCGCGGATCGAGCGCAACTTCGGCATGGCCCGCCCCGAAGGCTATCGCAAAGCCGTGCGCCTTATGGAAATGGCTGGTCGGTTTGGTCTGCCGGTGATCACCTTGGTGGATACTGCCGGCGCGTATCCGGGCAAGGGCGCCGAAGAACGCGGGCAATCCGAAGCGATCGCCCGTTCAACCGAGATGTGTCTGAAAATCGGTGTGCCGCTGGTGTCTGTCATCATCGGCGAAGGTGGCTCGGGCGGCGCGGTGGCCTTTGCCACGGCCAACCGGGTAGCGATGCTGGAACACTCGATCTATTCGGTGATTTCGCCCGAAGGCTGCGCGTCGATCCTGTGGAAAGATGCCGAAAAAATGCGCGAGGCCGCCGAGGCGCTGCGCCTGACCGCGCAGGACCTTCAAAAGCTGGGCGTCTGCGACCTGATCATCCCCGAACCCAAAGGTGGCGCGCATCGCGACCGCCCGGCCACGATCGAATCCGTGGGCAAGGCGATCGCCAAGATGCTGAAGGAACTGAACGGCAAGGATGCCGCCGCGCTGATCAAGGACCGGCGTCAGAAGTTCCTGGAGCTCGGATCCAAGGGACTGGCGGCCTGATCCGTCAACCACCCAAAGAGCGCAACAAGCTGACCGAGGGTACGCCCGTAACGGGCAGGCCCTTGGCTTGCTGATACGCGGTGATGGCCGCGGTGGTGTTCTTGCCGATCACCCCATCAGCCCCTTGCGTGTCATACCCGGCAGCAGTCAGACGCCGCTGCAACTCTTTGCGATCTTCCAGCGTCAGGCCGGTCTCATCGGGCCCGAATGACGCCTGAAAAGGTGCGCCACCGGCGATCCGATCGGACAGGTGCCCGACCCCGATCGCGTAGCTGTCCGAGTTGTTGTAGCGTTTGATTACCTGAAAATTGCGGAACACCGCTATGCGCGGCCCGGGTTTCTGCGGCTGCAGAATTGCAACCGGTGTGCCCGAATTTGCCGCTGCAGATCCGACCTCACCTCCCCAAGGCTGCCCTCGCACCCAACCCGCCCGTGACAGGTAGGCAGCTGTCGAAGCCAACGAGTCTGTCGGATCGTCGGACCAGATGTCGCGTCGGCCGTCTCCGGTGAAATCCACTGCGTAGGCCAGATACGAGGTCGGGATGAATTGCGTATGCCCCATGGCGCCGGCCCAGCTACCGGTCATGTTCGCCGGCGACGTGTCACCGTTCTGAAGGATCTTCAACGCCGCAATCAGCTGGCTTTCGAAGAACGCCCCGCGACGCCCGTCATAGGCCAGCGTGGAAAGGGCCGAAATCACGGGCACATCGCCCCGCCGCTGCCCATAGCGGCTTTCCAGCCCCCAGACCGCCACCACAACCTCTTTGTCCACGCCATAGCGCGACTCAATCTGCGTGAGGGTGGCGTTGTGGCGTTGCAGCATCTGCTTGCCGGTACTGATCCGCTCGTCTGACGCGGCAATGGCCAGATAGTCTTCGAGCGAGCGCTTGAATTCGACCTGGTTGCGGTCGCGTTCGATCACATCTGGCAGGTAACCGGCCCCCTGAAACGCCCGGTCGATCGTCGCTTGCGAAATACCCTGCCCTGCCGCGCGCGCCTTGAAACTTGCAACCCAGGAATCCCAGCCGGCATTGGGCACTGCCCGCATTCGCGACGCGGTTGTTCCGGTAGGCGCGGACCCGCCCGCGCAGGCGCTCAGGAAACCTGCACCGAGGCCCAGTGAGAATGTCCGTCGATTGATCATGGCTGAAATCTGCTCTTGTTTGTTGTTGGCAGCAGCGTAGCGCAGCAAATGCCTTGAGGCCAGCTTCGCAACCGCCGCCCGTTTGGATTTCACACTTTGAGCAAAGGCCCGCTCAGCTGACCAGCAGGCGCAGACCCTGGGTCACATCCGATCGCACCGCCAACCGCAAACCCGGCTCGTCCCCCGCCTTCAGAGCGGCGATGATCAGCTTGTGGTAATGCGGCGGCTCGGTCCGTCGCAGGCGGCCATAAAGAGCCCGCATGGTCGGACCAAGCTGCAGCCAGACTGTTTCGGCCATCGCAAGCATGGCCGGAGCCTGCGCCCGCAGATAAAGCGTGCGGTGAAACTCGAGGTTCGTGCGGATGTAGCCGACCGCATCGCGCTTGGTCACCATTTCGGCCACGGTCATGTTGATGCTCTGCAACCGGTCGATCAGAGCCATATGCGCCCGAGGCAGCGCACGGCTGGCCAGCTCGACCTCCAGCAGGGCCCGCAGCGCGGCCAATTCTTCGATCCGGTCGTTGCTGAGTTCGGGCGTGGAGACCCGACCCGAGTTGGACAGAAACAGCGCCCCTTCGGCGGCCAGACGGCGCACGGCTTCGCGCGCCGGCGTCATGGACACACCGAACTCCTTGCCTATTCCGCGCAGCGTCAGCGCCTGACCGGGTGGAATTTCCCCATGCATGATTCGAGACCGCAGGGCGCGGTATACCTGATCATGGGTCGCGATCTGGGAGTCGGAGCTGCGGGTGGTCAACATGCCCTTATGTGATCACAAATCCCCGTGAGGTCAACCGGCGGGCGCATCGAACCTGTAACGGTGCAGTTCGGCCCCATTGTCGCGCAGCCAGTGCCGGGCCGCTTTGTACGGCCCAAAAAGCCGCTCGACCTGCGCCCAGAACGCCGCCGAATGGTTCATTTCGGCCAGATGCGCGACCTCATGAGCCGCGACATAGTGCAGGATTTCAGGGGGCGCCAGGATCAGCCGCCACGAAAACATCAACCCTCCCGCTGCACTGCACGACCCCCACCGCGACCGTGTATCGCGCATCGTCAGGCTAGAGTAGCCCCGCCCCAGCATGGCCGCATAGTCGTCGCAGGCTTCGGTCAGTCGATCACGTGCCAACTCTTTCAAAAAGCGGGCGAGGCGCCGCGCCTCGGCCCCTTCGGGCACCGCAACCTGATCGGCGTGCAAACTGACCCGGCGCCCCTCCGCCGGTACGATTCGCCTTGGCACACCTTCGACCGGCAGGGTTTCCCCGAAGCCGACTGACGCCGGAACGGGCCGCGCGCCCAGATGCTGGCGGATCCAGTCCTCCTTTGAGCGCGCAAAGCCGATTGCCTCGGATTCGGACACACCCTGCGGATAAGTCAACGTAACCCGGCCATCCAACTGGGAAATCCGCAAGCTTATGCGGCGTGCCCGAGCCGATTTGCGCAAGGTCAGCGCAACGGGAGGCTGTCCGGGCAATGAATGTCGCCCCATGGTGCGATCTCCTTGGCGCAAAGGCTTTGACAGTACCCGCCGCATGTGGCAGGTGACCTGAATCGTTGATACGACTCACCTGATATCAAGGGGAATTGACATGCCCAAGGAAGAATGGGGCGTAAAGCGCGTTTGTCCGACCACTGGCAAGCGGTTTTATGACCTGAACAAGGACCCGATCATCAGCCCCTACACCGGCGAGATCGTGGAATTGGAAACCGGCAAAAGCCGGATGATCGCAGCCGACGCCGAAGATGCAGCGTCGGTCAAGGCGCGCGAAGCCTCGTCCGATGACGAACTGCTGGACGATGATGACGCAGTCGATGTCGATCTAGACGACGATCTGCTTGAGGACGACGACGAGGACAACGTCTCGTTGGACGACATCACCGACGTCGCGTCGGAAGACGAAGACTCGTGATCCGGCCGGGGCGGCGCAGGCTGCCCCGCGCCCCGATGCGCCCCGTGCGCCGCGCATCTTTTTTCACCGAATCCGATTTTTTGGTCTTGCACTCGCGCACGTCGTTTCATAAACGTCCGTCCACCGCACAGGCGGTACCGGAAAGGGGCCTTAGCTCAGTTGGGAGAGCGCTTGCATGGCATGCAAGAGGTCAGGGGTTCGACTCCCCTAGGCTCCACCAAATCCCCTCCCATTGCATCCATTCCGCCACTCGGGCTACACCTGCGCCGATCCGATGCCCGTGGTTCTTTCCAGTATGTCCACGCCCTGCTGTTTCCAGAAGTGCAGAAGGTCGATGAAGATCCAGTTCTCGGCCAGCTTGTCGCCTGCGCGGCGATAGATGTCGATCACCCGAAACTCACCGGGCGTTTGGGTCGCCGGCATACCCATGAACCCTCCGGTCGGAACAGCCGTGAAGTTCGGCCAGCCGAAAAACCCGCCGTAGTGACCTTCGGCCAGCCGGCAGACATGTTTGGTCTTTGACCGCTCGGCGAATGCCGCGCGGAAGGGACCGGCGTGTTGCTTGCCATACCGTTCAATCGTGTAGGTGGCGCCAATTCCCTCGGGCCCCCACCAGATCATGTCGTCATGCCAGGTGCGGCTCAGCTCTTCGCTCAGGGTCAGGCCACTATTCCACTGACCCAGGTCAGAAATCATGGCGTTGATCAGCGCCAGAGTCTGCTCCCCTTCTTCGGCGGGTTGATCCGTGCCAAGGATACCGTCGTGTGTCAGGGGCCCGGGCTGTACAAGATGGGCTGCGGTCTGGGGCGGAAACGGGTTCTGACCAGCCTGCACCATCAGATGCGGGATATCGAAATACATCGCGGTCTCGACGATCTTGCCGTCTTGCACCTTGTTGAACTCGCAATAGCGCAGGAACGCCATTTTGCCTGTCGGTCGAATGCCCAACCAGGAATGGTCGAACAGACCCATCAGATGGCCCATGGAAACCACCCAGACCTCGCGCTCGTCGGTCAGCGAGTTGCACCCCGCAAAGAATATGTCCTGACGCCGCTGCATGCGTTTGAGGCTGTTTCGCAGCGGGCCCCAGAAGTTTTCTGCTACGTCGTGGACCCCCGAAATCTGACCGAACGGGTGAAAGCCGCGCCACAGCAGATTCGGCGCACAGAATCGCCCCATGACATCTGACAGTTTGTCGTTGGTGGCCAACTGCAGGTCCTCATAGAACTCCTTCACCAGACCTTTCTCTTTTTGAAAGCTCATCTGTTTTTCATTGTTTTGCAGCATCTTGCGCCTGTTATTGCCTGGGGGTGAATCACTGATTTCCGGCATATTTGCATACGTATGCAAAAATGTCTTGCCAGAATTGGTAAACCAAGAATACCCTTTTGCAAACGTATGCAAAACGATTCCTTCCCGGGGGGCTTCATGGCGGAAATTCAACTGCGCAATGTCGGCAAGCGATGGGGATCGTTTGTTGGGGTTCACAACTTCGATCTGACGATTGCCGATCGCGAGTTTCTGGTTCTGCTTGGCCCGTCCGGCTGCGGCAAGACCACGACAATGCGCATGATCGCGGGGCTTGAGGACGTGACCGAGGGCGACATCCTGATCGACGGCAAGGTGGTCAACGATCTTGAACCCAAGGACCGCGACGTGGCGATGGTGTTCCAGAGCTATGCCCTCTACCCCAACATGAACGTCTATGAAAACATCCGCTTCCCGCTGAAGGTCCGCGGGATCGACCCCGCGACCCATGACGAGAAGGTGCGCCGCGCCAGCGCCATGGTCGAGCTGGACGATTTTCTCCATCGCAAGCCGGCTGAACTGTCGGGCGGTCAGCGTCAGCGTGTCGCTCTGGCCCGCGCGATCGTGCGCGAACCGAACGTGTTCCTGATGGACGAGCCGCTGTCCAACCTCGACGCCAAGCTGCGTGTATCCACCCGCGCGCAGATCAAGAATCTCAGCCACGAACTGGCCGTCACCACGATCTATGTCACCCATGACCAGATCGAGGCCATGACGCTTGCCGACCGCGTGGTGGTGATGAAAAAGGGCATCGTGCAACAGGTCGGCAGCCCGACCGAAATCTACGACCGCCCGGCCAACACTTTCGTCGCCAGTTTCATCGGCTCGCCCGCCATGAACCTGATGGATGGTCAGGTCGAGGGCGGCGTTTTCCGGACCAAGGGTGTCGAAATCCCGGGGGTGGACGTTGCTGATGGCCCGCTGACCTTGGGGTTCCGCGCCGAGGATGCGACACTGGCCGAAGGTCAAGGCCAGATCACTGCACCGATCTACACGCTCGAACTGCTGGGTGACGCCACCATGATTTCGGTCCGGGTTGGCGGCGCACTGGTCTCGGTCAAAGCCGACAAAGCATTCCGTGCCGAAATAGGCGAGATGGTCTCGTTCTCGGTGCCGAAAGAAATCTGTCACCTGTTCGAAGCAGAGAGCGGTGCGCGGATCGGGGGCTGACCCCAACCAAAGCCCGAAAGGGCCAACCAACGGTCCGGACGTCGACGACGGACCGATCCTGACAGGGAGAAACGCATGAAACTCAAGACAATTCTGATGGCAGGCGCCATGACCATGGTGACCAGCACAGCATGGGCGGCGTGTTCGTTCGAGAACACCGTTCCGCTCAAATCACTGTCCGCCGGGTTCGAAGCCTGGAAGGCTGTCACCGACGCGATGGCCGAGTGCGGCAATTTCGGCGCATCGCTGGACCAGGAGTTCCGCGAGAAGCAGCCCGAAGCCTTCGCGGCGGATCCGGCTCTGTACCAGATCGGCGGCGTGTCGAACGCAACGCTGGTGCCGTTGCTGAACGCAGGCACCATTCGTCCGCTGGATGATCTGGTCGCGAAATATGGCCAGGATCTGCTGCCGAACCAGCTGATCAAGGTGGACGGCCAAACCATGGCGATCGCCATGATGGTGAACGCCCAGCACCTGATGTACCGCAGCGACGTTCTGGCCGATCTGGGGATCGAAGAGCCCAAGACCTATGACGATGTTCTGGCCGCTGCAGCCAAGATCAAAGAGGCCGGCGTCATGGATTACCCCATCGGCGGCACCTTCAAGACCGGCTGGAACCTGGGTCAGGAATTCGTGAACATGTATCTGGGCGAAGGCGGTGAGTTCTTTGCTGACGGCAACATGCCTGCGATCAACAACGATCAGGGCGTGAAGGCTCTGGAGACGCTCAAGGCCATGACCGAATACATGGACCCCGAGTATCTGGTGTCGGATTCCACATACGTTCAGCAGCAGTTCCAACAAGGCAAGATCGCCATGGCCAACCTGTGGGCCAGCCGCGCGGCCGCAATGAACGATGAGGCCGAAAGCCAGGTCGTCGGCAAGGTCGTCATGGCGGCCGCTCCGATGGGCTCGGCCGCTCCGGCAACCACGATCTGGTGGGACGGTATCGTTCTTGCCTCGAACATGAGCGACGAGGAAGCCGATGCCGCATTCCGCGTGGCGCTGGAAGGCATGGACGCAGAAATGGTCGAGGCCAACAACAACGCCGCCGTCTGGCTGAACCCTGCCTACAAGCCCGGTAATCTGGCCGCAGGTGCAGCCGCTTCGGCAGAAGCCGGCGCCAAAGCCTATCCCGCATCTGGCCCGATGGGGATCATGCACACCGCGCTTGGCAATGGCCTGGCCGATTACCTGACTGGCGCCAAGGACGCACAGACCACGCTGGCAGACATCGAGGCGGACTATCTGACTGCCGCGAAAGAGGCCGGACTGGTCAACAACTGATCCTGCCGCGGGAGGGCCTCGACCCTCCCGCACCCAATCCAACGAGAACCATGAGAAAGGCAGAGCCATGAATTTCCGGACATTTGCCGCCTTTGTCGGCCCCTCTGTCTTTATGATGCTTCTCTTTATCGCTTTCCCGCTGGTCAGCGTGTTCAAGCAGAGTTTCTACGTCACCCAGCCCATCTATGAGACGGTCGAGGTCGAGACCTGCACGCCGGGCTTCCTGACCCAGACCTGCGTGACCGAGGAAAAGTCCATTCCGAGGCTGGACGAAGAGGGCGAGATCATCACGCAGACCCAGTTTGTCGGGCTGGAAAGCTATCGCAACGTGCTGGAGCCCGAACGCGCCTGGCGCGCGATCAGCGAAGGCAGCTGGAGCGTGCTGTCCACGATCAATTTCTGGAAGGCGCTGCGCTTTACGTTGACCTTTACCTTGATCACTTTGCCCTTGGTGATCGGTACCGGGCTGCTGATCGCCATCGTGATCAACAATGCTGCATCGGCAATACGTGGTCCGGTGATCTTTGTGTCGCTCCTGCCCTTCATCATCACGCCGGTCATCGGGGCCCTTTCGATCAACTGGCTGTTTCGCGGCGACGGTATCCTCACGGCCCTGCTGGAATGGTGGCTGAACCGCGACATCGCGCTGTTCGCGCAGGCCTGGACGATCGAGTTGCTGATGATGCTGTACCGCGTCTGGCACGTCGCACCCTTTGCCGCGATCGTGTTTTACGCCGGTCTTCAGACCGTGAACCAGGACAGCCTTGAAAGCGCGGTGATCGACGGCGCAAGCCGCTGGCAGCGCCTGAAATACATCGTCATCCCGCACCTGATGCCGCTGATTATCTTCGTGTCGATGATCCATCTGATGGACTCCTACCGGGTGTTCGAAGAAATCGTCGGCTTCTCAAGCCAGGGCTACGTCATCTCGCTGCAATGGCTGACCTATGACTTCCTCGTGCCGGATCAGGCGGGCAACCGTTCGATCAGTCGGGCTTCGGCCAGCGCCATGCTGACCATGGTCGGCATCGTCATCCTTCTCATCGCACCGCTGCGCCGGACATGGCGCGACCACAAAGGAGGTCACTGATATGTCCTCGCGCGCCCTTCGCCAACCGCTCGGCCTGCGCCTGTCGTCGAACCTGTTTCTGGCGTTCTGGTGCCTCGTGGCGGCCTTCCCGATCTTCTGGATCGCGGTGATGAGCTTCAAATCACCCGTGGACGCATTCGACAGCAACGCGCTGAACGTGATCTTCGGTCCAGCGACACTTGCGACCGGAGAGGGCCTTTCCATCCTCGACATCATCCTCGGCATTGTCACCATCTGGGTCGCGGTGATTGCGACGACCAAGACACTGCCCTCGATGGTCAGAACCTACACCAAGCCGGGTCAGGCCTGGTTCGGCTGGATCATCGGCGGTTTGGCCTTGGTGATGGGTTTTCTGTTGGTGTTTTTCGTGATCTTGCCGGCCGTTCTGAACGTGTTGAACCCACTGTTCGGCCCGCTGGGGCGGGACGTGGTTGGTCTGACGACCGAGCACTACAAGACCGTCTGGATCGACCGCGGCTTTTCCAACAACTTCAAGAACTCGCTGATCGTTACCGCGGGCGTCGTGACCGTGTCGCTGACCGTGGGCACGCTGGCGGGTTATGGGCTGGCGCGGTCGGGCTCGACGCTGGCGTTCTGGATCCTGATCGTCGCGTTGGTGTTTCGCGCGCTGCCGCACTCGGTTCTGGTGGCGGGCTATCTGCCAGTCTTCATCAACTCGGCCGAATGGCTGCGCCCGATCTTGGGGGAAAACGCGCCCACGCTGTACGGCAAGCCCTTTGCCGTAATCGCAGTTCTGGTGGCGATCAACCAGCCCTTTACCATCTGGATGCTGCGGTCGTTCTTCCAGAACATCCCGGCCGAGCTGGACGAAGCCGCGCGCGTGGATGGCTGCAACCATTTCCAGGCCTTCCGTCGGGTGATCATGCCCGTGATGTGGCCGGGTGTCATCACCACCGGGCTGTTCAGCTTCTTGCTGGCCTACAACGACTTTCTGGTGACCTCGCTGCTGCTGGACGCGCAGAACCAGACCATGGTTCCGGCCATCGCCGGCATGTTCAACCGCGAAACCACCACCACCGACCAGGTCGTCGCCGTGGCCGCCGCCGTGTCGATCACCGCGCCGCTGTTCTTCCTGGTCATGATCTTCCAACGCCAGATCGTCAGCGGCCTGACCGCCGGCGCGGTCAAAGGCTGATGAGCCGCCGGTTCCGCCATAACGCCCTGACGCGCCATCCGGCGCTGAACAGGTTGCCCAGGGATTTTCCCGGATTTGGGGGAATGTCCCCCCGATCCCCAATCCCTGACAACTTGACAAGGACAAGACGATGAAAGGTTCCCGACCTGAACAAGCGGTTCTGACCCGCGACACTGACCTGAGCAAGACCGAAGACACGCGCCGCGTGATCGAATCCATGGTCGACGGCCTGAATGACCACCGCATCAACGACATTGGCGAGTTCTTCGCCGAAGGATTCCGCTGGATGGGCAACCAGGGCTGCGGCACGAAGAACGGTCTGCAAGGGTTTCAGGACAACTGGCAGCGCCCCTTCCAGGCCGCGTTTTCCGACAAGGTCTGCATCGACGAGGCGCGGCTTTACATGGGTGAATGGGCCGCGGCCTTCGGCCGGCAGGAAGCGACCCATTCGGGCGAATTTCTGGGCATCCCGCCCACCGGCAAGCGGGTCGAGATCCGCTACATGGATTTCTGGAAAGTCGTCGACGGAAAGATCGTCGACAACTGGGTGAACGTTGATTTCGCCCATGTCGCCGCGCAGCTGGGCGTCGACCTGTTCCAGGGCCACGGCTGGGAAGCATATGACCGGGGAGAGAAAACTCCGCCCCGCCCCGACAACTGAGGATCAAGACAATGGCAATCGAGTATCTCAAACGCGGCAAGTCCGACGCAGACCGGGCCGAGGATGACGCCAAGACCCGCGCCGTGGTCGAGGCGACTCTGAAGGATATCGAAACCCGTGGCGACGCCGCAGTGCGCGAGCTGAGCGAGAAGTTTGACAACTATTCGCCCGCCTCGTTCCGCCTGTCGCAACAGGAGATCGACGCCCTGATCGCTCAGCTGTCAGACCGCGAACTGGCCGACATCAAGTTCGCGCAGGAGCAGGTGATGAACTTTGCCCGCGCGCAACGTGCCTCGATGACCGATATCGAGGTCGAGACCCTGCCGGGCGTGATCCTGGGCCACAAGAACATCCCCGTGCAGTCGGTGGGCTGCTATGTGCCCGGCGGCAAGTTCCCGATGGTGGCCTCGTCCCATATGTCCGTGGCCACGGCCAGCGTTGCGGGTGTGCCGCGCATCATCGCCTGCACCCCTCCGTTCCAGGGCAAGCCGAATCCGGCGGTGATCGCCGCCATGCATCTGGGCGGCGCGCATGAGATCTATGTCATGGGTGGCATCCAAGCCATCGGCGCCATGGCTCTGGGGACCGAAACGATCGACCCGGTGCACATGCTGGTCGGCCCCGGCAATGCCTTCGTGGCCGAGGCCAAGCGCCAGCTGTTCGGCCGCGTCGGCATCGACCTGTTCGCCGGCCCGACCGAGACCATGGTGATCGCCGACGAAACCGTCGATGCCGAGATCTGTGCCACCGACCTGCTGGGGCAGGCCGAACACGGCTACAACTCGCCCGCGGTTCTGGTCACCAATTCGCGCAAGCTGGCCGAAGAGACCCTGTCCGAGATCGACCGCTTGCTGGGCATCCTGCCGACGGCCGACACCGCGCGGGTCAGCTGGCAAGATTATGGCGAGGTGATCCTGTGCGACAGCTATGACGAGATGCTGCAGGTCGCCGACGAGATCGCCTCGGAGCATGTTCAGGTCATGACCGACCGCGATGACTGGTTTCTGGAGAACATGACCTGCTATGGCGCGCTGTTCCTGGGGCCGCGCACCAACGTATCGAATGGTGACAAGGTGATCGGGACCAACCACACGCTGCCCACCAAGAAGGCCGGGCGTTATACCGGCGGGTTGTGGGTGGGCAAATTCCTGAAGACCCACAGCTATCAGAAAATCCTGACCGACGAGGCGGCAACCCTGATCGGCGAGTACGGCTCGCGCCTGTGTCTGCTGGAAGGCTTCGTGGGGCATGCCGAACAATGCAACGTGCGGGTGCGCCGCTATGGCGGCATCAACGTGCCCTATGGCGCGCCGGCCCCATACCGGGATGCCGCCGAATGAGTGACAGGCATACGCAGCACAAGGCGCTGATCGCGCCGCTTCGGGCGGCAATGTATGATTTCGACGAATCCGGCGTGCGGGCCGCGCTGGCGCAGGTGACCGCGCCCGACGCCCTGTTCCGCCTGTGCCACCCCTTCGGTGACAGCACCGGCAGCGAGGCGTTCTACGATCTGGCCTACAAGGGCCTGCTGGATGCCTGGCCGGACCTCGAACGGCGCGACTATATCGTGATGGCCGGGCCGGACGAGTTCGGCGCCGACTGGGTCGGCTGCGGCGGCTACTACACCGGCACTTTCACCGGTCCGTGGCTGGACATCCCGCCCACCGGCCATCAGGTCACCATGCGGTTTCACGAGTTCTACCGGTTCGAGAACGGCCGGATCGTCGAAATGCAGGCCCTGTGGGACATCCCCGAGGTGATGATGCAGGCCCGTGCCTGGCCGATGGCGCCCAGCCTGGGCCGCGAATGGCATGTGCCCGGCCCGGCCACGCAGGACGGTCTGGTGCCGGGGCCCTATGACGCCGACCAGGGCCGCGCCACCTGCCAGCACATCGTCGACATGCTGGAACATCTGAAAAAGCACCCCTCGCAGGGCGGCCCCGAGGTGATGGAGATGGAGCGGTTCTGGCATCCGCGCATGAACTGGTACGGGCCTTCGGGCATCGGCACCGGGCGCGGCTGTGCCGGGTTCCGCAACTGGCACCAGATCCCGTTCCTGAACGGGATGCCGGATCGCGGGCAATATGTCGATGACATCACCTATCATTTCTTCGGCGATGGCGAATACGCGGCAGTGACCGGCTGGCCCAACATGATCCAGACCGTCACCCATGACGGGTGGATGGGCATCGCGCCTTCGGGCAAGCGGATCACCATGCGCAGCCTCGATTTCTGGCGGCTGGAGAACGGACGAATCCGCGAAAACTGGGTTCTGGTCGATCTTTTGGACGCCTATGCGCAGCTTGGCGTTGACGTCTTTGCCCGCCTGCGGGAATTCAACAAGGCCCGGAACCTGGGCCGCATTGAAATCCCGGATGGAATGAGCTGATGACCCAACTGCCCCGCACCCCTTCGTTCTCGCTGAGCGGCAAGACCGCGTTGGTCACCGGCGCGTCTTCGGGTATCGGATTGGGCTGCGCTGTCGCCCTGGCCGAGGCCGGGGCGCATGTGGTCTGCGCCGCGCGCGGGGCCGAGCGGTTGAACGAAGCGGTGTCCGCCCTGCAAGCGCAGGGCTGGTCGGCCGAGGGGCGGGTGCTGGATCAGGGCGACCTGACCGCGTTGCATGCGCTGTTTAACGGCCGGGTCTTTGACGTGGTGGTGAACTCGGCCGGGACCGCGCGGCACGGGCCGGCGGTCGAAACCGCGCCCGAGGATTTCGACGCGGTCACGAGTGTCAACCTGCGCTCGGCCTATTTCTTGTCGGCCTACGCGGCCAAGGCGCTGATGGCGGCCGGGCGGCCCGGTTCGATCATCCATATCTCCAGCCAGATGGGCCATGTCGGCGGCATCGACCGGGCGCTGTACTGTGCGACCAAGCACGGGCTGGAAGGCATGGTCAAGGCGATGGCGATCGAATGGGGCAAGCAGGGCGTGCGCATCAACACGGTCTGCCCGACTTTCATCCGAACCCTGCTGACGCAAGCGACCTTCGACAACCCTGAACGCGCGGCCTGGATCATGGACAAGATCAAGCTGAACCGTGTGGGCGAGGTCGAGGATATCATGGGCGCGGTCCTCTATCTTGCGTCCGACGCCTCGGGGCTGGTCACCGGCACGTCGATGCTGATCGACGGCGGATGGACGGCGGACTGATGGCGGACAAGGTCACATCGCTTCAGGTCGCGCAACTGGCCGGCGTCAGCCAGTCGGCGGTCAGTCGGGTGTTCACCCCCGGCGCCTCGGTCAGCAAGAAGACCGAGGAAAAGGTACGCAAGGCGGCGGCCGAATTGGGCTATCGTCCCAACGTGCTGGCGCGGGCGATGGTGTCGGGCAAAAGCCGGATCATCGGCCTGGTGGTCGGCTATCTGGACAACTACTTCTATCCCGAAGCGTTGGAGAAACTGTCCAACCGCCTGCAGGAGCATGGCTATCACGTGCTGATCTTCATGGCTTCGCGCTCGGCCGGAAACATCGACGACGTGATGGAGGAAATCCTCGACTATCAGGTGGACGGGGTCATTCTGGCCTCGGTGCCGATGTCGTCGGACATCGCTACGCGCTGCCAGCAGGCGGGCGTTCCGGTGGTGCTGTTCAACCGCAGTCAGGATATCGAGGGCATCACCACAGTAACCTCGGACAACTATGCCGGCGGCCGCAAGGTAGCCGAGTTTTTGCTGGCGGGCGGGCACCAGCGCATCGGCTACATCGCAGGCTGGCAGGGCGCCTCGACCCAGCGCGACCGCGAGGCTGGTTTCCTTGCCGCACTGCGCGATGCCGGAAGCGATCTTTTTGCACATGGGATCGGCGAGTTTCACACCGAAAATGCCCGTGCGGCGGCCCGAACCATGTTCGACGTGGCACCGGAGCGCCGACCTGACGCGGTTTTCGTCGCCAACGATCACATGGCTTTGGCGGTCATGGATGTTCTACGCTTTGAGCTGGGCCTGCGCATCCCCGAAGACGTCTCGGTCGTGGGGTATGACGATGTGCCCCCTGCCGGATGGCCCGCATACAATCTGACGACGATTCGGCAGCGGGCGAACCTGATGGTCGCGGAAACGGTTGCCGCGCTGCTTGATCACATCGAAGAGCCCAAGACTTCTGAACCCCGCAAGGTGGCAATTGACGGACCGCTGATCGTACGAACCTCGGCCCGGTTGCCCAAGGGATGGAACCCGAAAAGGACGAACACATGAAGGGATTTGACCCCAAATTCCGGGATTTTCCCGACTATATCATCGGCATCACCAAGGAAATCTGGGAAGATCGCGGGATCGCCACGCTGCATGAATATTACAGCGACGACATCGTTGTCCGTTCACCGGGTTCGGTCGTGCTGGGCAACCAAAACGTCATCGGCGCGACGATGGCGACCCTCGCCGAGTTTCCCGACCGGCAGCTTCTGGGCGAAGACGTGATCTGGTCAGGCACGCCCGAAGAGGGGATGCTGAGTTCCCACCGCATTATTTCGACCGCCACGCACCTTGCCGAAGGTGTCTATGGCAAACCAACCGGAACCAAGCTGCGGTACCGGATTCTGGCCGATTGCCATGCGATCGACAATCAGATCAACGATGAATGGCTGATCCGCGATCAGGGGGCTATCGTGCGCCAGATGGGCTGGGACCCCAAGGAATACGCAGCCGACCTGATCGCTCGCGAGGGCGGGCCGGAAAACTGCGTGAAACCTCTGACGCCCGAGATCGACCAGCCCGGCCCCTACAAGGGTCGAGGCAACGACAATGAATGGGGCCAGCGCTATGCCGATATTCTGACCCGGATCATGAACGCCGACATGGGCGCGATCGGGGCTGAATACGACCGTGCGGTGCAGTCGGAATATGTCGGCGGGGTCACCGGACACGGTTGGGACACGGTCGACCGGTTCTGGATGGGATTGCGGGCCAGCTTCCCCAACGCCGAGTTCCGCATCGAGCACCAGATCGGCCGCGACGATCCCAACATGCCACCCCGTGCCGCACTGCGCTGGAGCCTGTGGGGCAAGCATGACGGATGGGGGGTGTTCGGCGCCCCCACCGGGGCGCAGGTCTATGTTCTGGGCATCAGCCATGCCGAATTCGGCGAACTGATCCGCGGCCAGCCCAAGCTGCGCCGCGAATACACCCTGTTTGATGAAACCTCGGTCTGGAAGCAGATCCTTCTGCAAGGCGCAGAGGTCTGAATGCACGCTCCGGTCAAATATCGTGTTCTGGCATGCGGCCTGCGCGAGACCGGTGCAAGCCGGCGCTTTCACCTATTCCGGCAAAGCCTTCGAGCGCGCCGCCTGAATTTGCGGCCTCCGGGAACGTGATCGCGCATCTGCCGACCATTCCCTCAAACGCATAATCCGGAACCAGAACCATGACACAATCAACCATCGCATCACGCATCGTCCGTTATGGCGAGCTCAAGCCGTGCAAGACGGCCTTCATTGATGCCCACACGCCGGGCAGCGATCAAAAAGAGAACTTTACCATAATCGGCGGCGGAGTTTCGGAGTCTCCGGATCAGCATGTGCACATAACCGACAAGATCGGCTTCAATATCGGGGCCGCCGGCCAGCCGCCCAAATGCCGCAACTCGCTGCACAGCCATACGACGGCCGAGGTCTTTTTTGTCGCCAAGGGCCGCTGGCGGTTTTTCTGGGGTCGCTATGGCACGGCGGGCGAGTTCATTGCCGAGGAAGGAGACATCTTCAACATTCCCACCGGCATCTTCCGCGGCTTCGAGAACGTGGGCGACGACTACGGGATGATCATGTCCATTCTGGGTGGTGACGATGCCGGCGGCGGCGTCACCTGGGCACCTCAGGTCATTGAGGACGCCCGGGCGCACGGGTTGATGCTGGGTGACAACGGCGTGCTCTACGACAGCAAGAAGGGCCAGGACCTCCCGCACAACGTCCGGCCCATGCCTCTGCTGACCGAGGAGCAGCTGGAATCCTATCCCGAAGTGCCGGTCGAAGCCGTGATCGGCAAATACGTGGCCCGCTACTGGGACCTGATGGCGCTGGCGGCCGACAAACCCGCCAAGGTGATCGGTGAAAACGGTCTGATCAAGGACAAGCCCGGCTTTGAGGTCGACTTCCTGACCCGTGGCTCAGGTGTTCAAGACCCCACCAAATCGGCCAAGCCCGTCGTGCTGATGCCGGCAAGCGGCCATTGGCGGGTCACTGTCGAGGATGTCGAAACCACGATTTCGGGCGGGGATACGGTACTGGTGCTGCCCGGCGAGGCCTATACCATCACTCCATCCATGACCGGAACGGCCGGGTTGTACCGCATCACCGCGACCGACGATCCTGCTGGCGCAACCTGGACCGGCGACTGATCAAGAAAGGACCCCGCATGACAACGATACTCACCACCCATGTGGGGTCTCTGCCCCGATCCCAGGAAGTTGTCGACTTCATCTTTGCGCGCGAGCGGAATGAGCCCTATGACGCCGATGCGTTCGACAGTTGCATGACCAAGGCCGTATCTGAAACGGTTCGGCGTCAGGTCGAGGCCGGTGTCGACATCGTCAGCGACGGAGAGACCTCAAAAATCTCGTATGCGACATACGTAAAGGACCGCTACACAGGTTTCTCGGGGGACAGTCCACGGAATGCCCCCGCGGACCTGAAGATGTTTCCCAGCTTTTTGCAACGTCTTGCCAACGAAGGGGGCACACCCCAATACGCCCGGCCGCAATGCACGGGCGACGTTCGCTCCAAAGGCCAGGACGAACTGAACAAGGATATCAGCAACCTCAAGCAGGCAATGGCTGAGAACGGAGTCGAACGTGGCTTCATGAACGCCGCCTCGCCCGGGGTGATTTCTCTGTTTCTGCAGAACGCCCACTACCCCAGCCGTGAGGCCTATTTGGCCGCGCTCGCCGATGCGATGAAGCAGGAATATGAAACGATCGTCGCAGCGGGACTGGATCTTCAGTTGGACTGCCCCGATCTGGCCCTGTCCCGGCACATGCTGTTCGCTGATCTTTCCGATGCCGAATTCATCGCGATCGCCGAAATGCATGTCGAAGCCCTGAACCACGCGCTGCAGAATGTCCCGCAGGATCGGGTCCGGGTGCATATCTGCTGGGGCAACTACGAAGGCCCGCATTGCTGCGACATTGCGATGGATCAGGTGTTCACGACCCTGATGGCAACCAAATCCCGCTATGTTCTGTTCGAAACGTCGAACCCGCGCCACGCCCATGAGTGGACCGTCTTCCGGGATCGCAAGAGCGAAATCCCGGACGACAAGATCCTTGTACCCGGCGTCGTGGACACGACAACGAATTTCATCGAACACCCCGAGCTGGTGCGGCAACGCATCGAGCGGTTCACCAACATCGTCGGGCCGGATCGGGTCATCGCAGGGAGTGACTGTGGGTTTGGCACTTTTGCCGGCTTCGGGGCGGTCGACCCAGACATCGCCTATGCCAAGCTGGCCTCCCTGGCCGAAGGTGCTAGATTGGCCTCGGCATGACGCCCCTGGTTCTTCTTCCCGGAATGATGTGCGATGCCCGACTGTTCGGGCCGCAAATCGAGGCCCTGTCCGGACGGGTGCCGTTGATGACCCACTCGCTGAGCGTCCAGGACAGCGTCGAGGCAATGGCGGCCGATGTGCTAAGCCACGCGCCGCCGGTATTTGCTCTTGCGGGGCTTTCCATGGGCGGGATCGTTGCCATGGAGGTCCTGCGCCAGGCGCCAGAACGCGTTGAACGGCTGGCACTCCTGGACACGAACCCTCTGGCCGAAGCAGACGAGGTCAAAACCCGGCGCGGTCCGCAGATGGAGGCCGTGCGCCAAGGTGGATTGCGGCAGGTCATGCGTGACGAGTTGAAGCCGAACTATCTGGCCGATGGCCCTCGGCAGGGCGCAATTTTGGACCTGTGCATGGCCATGGCAACCGATCTGGGCCCCGAGGTTTTTCTTCGCCAGTCCATCGCACTCATGGGCCGCCCGGATCAAACGGACACCTTGTCCGTTTATCAAGGTCCAAGCCTCGTTCTATGCGGCGAGGATGACAGACTATGTCCGTTGGAGCGGCACGAACTGATGCACAAGCTTCTCGGAAACAGCACGCTGGAGGTCGTAATCGGTGCGGGGCACCTGCCCACCCTCGAGCGACCCCAGGAAACTACAGCGGCGTTGCGCCGTTGGTTGGAGGCTCCATGACACCGTCCCTACTTGCCTTGCTGCGCAAGGTCGACACACCCACAGTCTGCAATGCCATCGAGATGGCCCAAGGCAAGCGCGGGTTTGATCAATTCACGCGTGGCACGATGTTCTGCTCGGCCCCGTCCGAGGGCGCAATCGTCGGATTTGCCCGCACCGCCAAGATCGCTGCGGTGCAACCGCCCTCCGAAGCGCCGGAAGTCATCAGGCAGCGGCGAATGGACTATTACAGATACATGGCCGAGGCCCCGGCGCCCTCAGTTGCAGTGGTTGAGGATGTCGATTTCCCCTCCTGCATCGGCGCCTATTGGGGCGAAATCAATACGTCTGTGCACAAAGGGTTCGGAATGGCCGGCGCACTCACCAACGGGGTCATGCGGGACCTTGGTGACATGCAGCAAGGATTCCCGGTCATCGCCGGCTCTATCGGGCCCAGCCATGGTTTCGTTCACGTCCGAGAAATCGACACGCCTGTTTCGATCTTCGGCCTGACGGTCAATCCATCTGATCTCATCCATGCGGACCGGCATGGTGCTGTTGTCGTACCTGCTGATCTGATTGATCGGATCGAACACGCCATTCTGAAACTCTTTGAAACCGAACGAATAATTCTGAATGCGGCTTCTGAACCCGGCTTCAACTTCGAGAAATTTGAAATCGCTTGGGCCGCATTTGAAAAAGCGCGCGTGTAAGGGTGTACGCAGTCTGACTGATCCCTGACGTGGCTCGGCAGTTCGTTTGTCGGTCGTAGCCTACGTCTTGGGAGATCCGATCGCGCATTTTGCGCGTTTCTTACCATTTATTTGTCGGCGATTGTTGGGTTGGTGCTGAACGAGCGGTTGAGAACGAGCAAAGCCGCCCTTGGGCGGCTCGTTCGGTGTTTTGTTGGACTGTTTTGGTTGCGGGAGCAGGATTTGAACCTGCGACCTTCAGGTTATGAGCCTGACGAGCTACCGGGCTGCTCCATCCCGCGACACTTTGGGT
>NZ_JBQFQL010000004.1:0-378961 GCF_056536865.1 Ruegeria sp. CI8 | reverse complement strand
CCGGTCTCTCCCAGGCGTCTCAACCGTCTTTCCAGTCCGTCAGGCCGTCCTTCCGACCAACCAACACCGCCTCAGCAGCGCCGGTGAAGGGCGTTCTAAGGATAACTACAAATCACCGCAAGCAGAAAATGACAAACTGCCGAACTTTTTTGCTGATTTTATTTTTATCAATATTTGTCAGTTACTTAGATAACAGCCGACTAGCTCCGCCCTTGGGAATTTCACCCTCGGAGATCAAGCCCGACCCGCTGGATTCAAAGTCCGAACCCACCAGACCACTATATATAGCGAAAGCGCCCTGACACCACCACAAGAACACTCGACTCGCGCCCCATGAGTCGACTCACTCTGCACCCGAATTGCGGCTCGGAACGCACAAGCGTTGAAGCGCCGAACACAGCGTTTTGCGCCGCCCCCATGCTTTTGCCGTCCAATGGGCAATTGGCCTCCGACCGGACCGATGGACCGCCGCATTCAAGGCTCAAAAAAAAGGCCGCGAAATCCATTCGCGGCCAGCAACGATCCAGGAGAGAATGTCGGACCTTATGATGGCCCGATCATGAAACAGGTGACATTGCGCGCCTTCAGGCGACGGCAGGCCAGATCTGCCTGCTCGCGGGTCATGCCCTGGAAGGTCGCGTCGAACCCGCGTGAACTCTGGTTCACTTTGCGCAAAGTGCCTTCCAGTGTCGTCATTTCCGACAGAGCCGTCTTCAGCAAAACCTTCTCGGCTTCGTAGCGGGTGGTGTAGCGCCCGACATTGACGCCCCAAAGATGCCCGCCCGACGTAGACAAACGGGTAACGACTTCCTGCTCGGGCTCGGCCACGGCTTCTGCGGGCTCGGTCGATGCAAGCACAAGGTTTTCGGGGCGCAGGGCCGGGCGCGTGTCGGCGTTTTCGACCGGAGGCGCCGTCGGCGCGATATCCGCTGCGGCGATCGCTGCGGCGATGCCGTCTTGAATACGTGCACCGTTCTTGGCTGCGGTTTCAGCCACGGCGCCGGCAACCTGGATGGCAACGCCAGCCCCGGGTCGCATCACAGGCCGAAGGCTCCGCTGTGGCGCGCGGACCGCACTGGCCAATTGGGTGGCTCCACCCAGCCCAGTATTCCCGGCATATGCCGGACGGGCAGGTTTGCGGATCGGAGCCCGAGACGGGGCGCGCCGGAATCCCATGTCCAGCAACTCGGCCACCTTGGCGTTGCGCGAAGTGCTGGATTTGCCGCCGAACACGGTTGCGATGATCCGTTTGTCACCACGCTTGGCCGAGGCAACAAGGTTGAAGCCCGCAGCGCGCGTGTACCCGGTTTTGATGCCGTCGGCGCCCCGGTAGGCTGCCAGCAGCCGCCGGTTGGTGTTCGGAACAGTCTTGATGCCCGCATGTGTCGATTGGCGTGAAAACAGGTTGTAATACTCAGGATAGTCATAAAGCAGGTGCCGACCCAGCGTGGTCATGTCACGCGCCGTCGAAAGATGGCCCGCTTCGGTCAACCCGTGTGCGTTCTTGAAGGTTGTGCGGCTCATGCCCATGGCCTTGGCTGTGCGGGTCATACGGCGCGCAAAGGCGGCCTCGGATCCGCTGAGAGCGATGCCGATCGCGGTCGCGGCGTCATTGGCCGATTTCACAGCGGCCGCGCGGATGAGATAACGGAACGCGATGGTCTGGCCCGCCCGCAGGCCCAGCTTGGAGGGCGGCTCGGCCGCCGCGGCCTTGGTGATCCGCACCTGGGTGTCCAGCGTGATCTCACCGTTCCGCACCGCTTCGAAGGCGATATAGAGGGTCATCATCTTGGTGAGAGAAGCAGGGTGCAGCCTGGTATCGGCGTTGCGGGAGTGCAGAACCTCACCGGTTCTGGCGTCAATGACCATTGCCGCATAAGGAGCCGCAAGCGCCTGAGTCGCCAGGACCAGCGCCATCCATACCACTGTGACTACGAGCAAGCCCGCCCGCGCCGGAACTATCCGCCGAATCTGCACGATCTTTGCCTCTGTCTGCCTCGCGCCGCCGAGTTTTCCCGGTCAGCCTTTTTGATTATTTGGTCGAGGCTAACACACAGCACTGTTGAAATAAACCGAAAGCTGAAAAATCCGCGGCAGCGGCTCCGCTCGGTGGCGTCTAGATGTTGCGGCCCAACGGATGGCCGCCACCAAAACGGCGAAGATGTCAAAAAGTTGGCGCGGCTTCGTCGTAAAAGTTTGAAACTGGGGCCAATCTGTCACAGGTCACGAAATCTGCCGGACCAGATCAGGAAGATCTCCCAAATCGCGGATCTCCCGGAAACGGGGATGGCTTGTCGGGATCTCGGCCTGCTCGATCTCCCACACCAGACCGTGCGGTACGTGCACGCCCCAGCACCCCGCCTGGATCGGCGCGACCACATCCGACCGCATCGAATTGCCGACCATCATGGCACCGGCAGGTGACTGCCCCATCCGCCGAAAGACTTCGCTATAGGTGTCGGGCGTCTTTTCCGACACGATTTCGACCGCGTCGAACAGTTCACCCAATCCCGATTGGGCCAGTTTGCGCTCTTGATCAATGAGATCACCCTTGGTGATCAGAACAATGCGATGGGTGCCTGCGATTGTCTCGACCGTCTCCCGCGCGTGAGGCAACAGCTCGATCGGGTGGGACAGCATCTCCTGCCCGGCTTCGATCAGTTCGCGGATGACCCTGGCCGGGACTTTGTCTTCCGTCACCTCGATTGCGGTTTCGATCATCGACAGGACGAAACCTTTGATGCCATACCCATAGTGGCGGATGTTGCGCTTCTCGGCCGCCAACAACCGCTCCATCAGATGGTCACGGTCCGCATGATCCGCCAGTAGCGCAGCAAAATGCGCTTGGGTCAGCTGAAAGAAACGCTCGTTGTGCCACAAGGTGTCGTCAGCGTCGAAAGCGACGATGGTCAGGTTTTCATCCATTTCGAATCCGCCCGGTTGCTCTTTCCTCTGGGTGGGTCGACGTTATATAAGCCCTGAAACGACCCGAAGTGTGAATCGGAAAATCTCGCGACATGATTGAAGCCCGTTGGATGATGGCTGGCAAATCGGAAGACGATGGCGACACGTCAATCCTTGTTCAGACCAAGCCCAAGACCAAACGACCGCCCTTGTACAAGGTGCTGCTGTTGAACGACGACTACACGCCCATGGAATTCGTGGTGCATGTGCTCGAGCGGTTCTTCGGGATGTCCCATGCGCAGGCCTTCGAGATCATGTTGACCGTGCACAAGAAAGGTGTAGCCGTGGTCGGCGTATTCAGCCACGAGATTGCCGAGACCAAGGTTGGGCAGGTGATGGATTTCGCTCGTCGGCACCAACACCCGCTTCAATGCACCATGGAGAGAGAGGAGTAGGGTCGCGACGCGCGCCTCTGCCCCCTTCAACCCGCTCTGATGTCCTCACGATTGTCTCTCGCCCTCGACTCGGGCCTGACCCTGTCGGAACCGATATCGGTCGTTGGACCGACGCCGGATCATGACCTGTCGGCGCTGCCCAACGGTGTCGAGGTTGTTCAGCCTTTCAAACCGTTCCACGACCATTTCCGGGGCCGCGGCTTTGCAGCTGTGCCCGAAACCGACAGCGCCTGCGAAGACGTGGTTCTGTTTCTGCCCCGCGCCAAAGCGCAGGCACGCGCCATGATCCATCATGCGTGCAGCCGGGCCTTGGGAACGGTTGCCGTGGATGGTGCCAAGACAGATGGCGTGGACAGCTTGCTGAAGGACGTTCGCAAGCGGGTCGAGATCCAGGGCCCCATCGCCAAGGCGCATGGCAAGATCTTCTGGTTCAAGGCCGATCCCGACGCATTTGCAGACTGGGCCGCGCCCACAGGACAGATGGCGGATGGCTTCCAAACCGCGCCCGGGGTGTTTTCGGCCGACGGGGTCGATCCTGCTTCGGCACTGTTGCGCCAGACCCTTCCACCAAAGCTTGGACCTCGGGCCGCCGATCTGGGTGCCGGCTGGGGCTATTTGTCCGCCGGGCTGCTGCAGGATGACACTGTGCGCACGCTGCACCTCGTCGAAGCCGACCATACTGCCCTGACATGCGCCCGGACCAACGTGCCCGACCCAAGGGCACAGTTCCACTGGGCAGATGCGGTGACGTGGTCTGCGCCAGAACCCGTGGACACCGTTGTCATGAACCCGCCGTTTCACACGTCGCGCAGCGCCGATCCCGACCTGGGGCGTGGGTTCATCACCGCCGCCGCGCGCAACCTGTCCCGCTCGGGCCACTTGTGGATGGTCGCCAACCGCCATCTCCCCTATGAAACGACTTTGACTGACGCGTTTGCGCGGGTCGAGGAAATTGCAGGCGACAACCGGTTCAAGGTATTCCACGCCTCTCGCCCTCGGCGGTGAAGCCGATTAACCTGCGCCGCGACTCAGGAGGAAACACATGTCCTTTTCCATAGCCGGCAAGACCGCCATCGTTACCGGAGGCGCCAACGGCATCGGCCTTGCCATCGGCCGTCACTTTGCCGATGCGGGCGCCAACGTGATGTTCGCCGACATGGACGAGAAACGTCTGGCAGAAGAACTGGGCGAACAGGCCGATGACAGCAACGTCCGCTACTTCGCCGGTGATCTGCGCGAGAAGCTGACGATCGCCAACCTCCTTTCGGCCACTCTGGATGCATTCGATCAGGTCGATATTCTGGTCAACGGGGCCAGACAGGTCATCCCGACAGATCCGCTGGACCTGGAAGACGACTCGGTTCGCACCCTTCTGAACCAGAACTTGATGCCCGCCCTGCGGCTGAGCCAGCTTGTAGCCAAGCGGATGATCAAACAATCCGAGGATCAGGAAGACGGGCCAAATGGTTCGATCATCAACCTGTCTTCGATCGCCGGTCAGCGCGCGCATCCTGGCCTTTTGGCCTATTCGGTTTCCAGCGCCGCGCAGGACCAGTTGACCCGGTCCCTCGCAGTGGCGCTTGCGCCTCATCGGATCCGCGTGAACTCGATTGCGTTGGGGTCGGTCATGAGCGCATCACTGCAGGCCACATTGAAAGACAATCGGGACTATCGGCGGGACATTGAGGATCATACCCCACTGGCCCGCATTGCCGCCCCGGCCGAGCTGGCCGAAACGGCGCAATACCTTGCCTCGGACGCGGCTGCGTTCATTACCGGGCAAGTCCTGACAATTGACGGTGGACGGACCCTTCTGGATCCGGTTGCCGCTCCCGCGCATTGAGCCTGACGATGTTTGAAACGGAAAAATCCACCGCCTCGGCCTGGTTTCGCCAGTTGCGCGACGAAATCGTCGCCGCCTTCGAGGCTTTGGAAGACAGCCACCACGTGGGGCCGTTTTCCGATGCCGCCGCCGGGCGGTTCGAAGTCACGGAAACCCGACGCCAGTCCGAGGACGGATCGGACGCGGGTGGTGGGCTGATGTCGGTCATGCGCGGTGGCCGCTTGTTCGAGAAGGTCGGCGTCAATGTCTCGACCGTCTACGGCACGCTGGGCGAGCGGGCGCAACAGGCAATGGCCGCGCGCAAGGGCATCCCCGGGATGACCGACGACCCGCGGTTCTGGGCGTCGGGCATCAGCCTTGTGGCGCATATGCAAAACCCGCATGTCCCAGCCGTTCACATGAACACCCGCATGTTCTGGACGCCCCATGCCTGGTGGTTCGGCGGCGGATCCGACCTGAACCCCTGCATCGAGTACCCCGAGGACACGGCGCATTTCCACGCCACGCAGAAGGCGCATCTGGACCCGCACGGACCAGGGCACTATCCGCGCCTCAAGGAGTGGGCCGACGAGTATTTCTACATCCCGCACCGCAAGCGCGCCCGGGGCGTCGGCGGGATCTTCATGGATGATTACTGCACCGGAGACTGGCAGGCCGATTTCGCGCTGACCCAGGACATTGGCCGCGCTTTCCTGCCGGCCTTTCTGCCGCTGGTCGAAAAGCGGCGCGTGCAGCCCTTTACCGAAGCGGACAAAGACACCCAGTTGGTGCACCGCGGGCTCTATGCCGAATACAATCTGGTCTATGACCGGGGCACGAAATTCGGGCTGGAAACCGGGCATGACCCAGACGCAGTGCTGATGAGCCTGCCGCCGCTGGCCAAGTGGGTCTGAGACGTCAGAACCCGAAATCCATGAAGTTGTCGTAGCAGTAGTTCTGCGCTGAGGACGCTGACATGTTCTCGCCCACCCGCTTGACGGTGATTGAATAGCCGGGGGTGGTATCCACGCCCGGCGGCGGCTTCAACGAGAATTGCACGGTTCGGACACCCGGCTCGTAAGCCCTCCAGATGTAGATCCGTTGCGAACCGGGGACACCCAACTGCCGAATGGCGAAATCGCCGATCCCGCACCAGTAGTTGACCGGTGCTGACGACCCGATTGCCTTGACCTCATACACACCGTCTCCGACGGATCTTATCTCGGTGCGGTAGGTCGGGCGGACGCCGATGCCGAACCCGACAGCTTGTGCCGCAATTGGAGCCAACAGTGTTGCAGACAGAACCAGGGCTGAAATCGAATGCTTCATCAAAACTATCCGCCAAAAAACCGGGTTGCTCCAATCATAGGCCGCCTGCCCATTGAGTAAAGCCAAACCGGGTTACCTTTGGAAACAGGCCGCGCTCACAAGCCCGCTCCGCTGCGGAGGGGACAGAAAACTAATACCATTTCAAGACTTTGCCCGATATACTGCCAATGTTCCAAGGGGTTGAGGTCAGGTTTGAGCAGAAAATTTCCAAAGGACTGGTTTGATATCTCTCCCGAGAAATACGCCGATTTCGGCGCGCTCTTCTACCTTGCCGGACTGACCAAAACCCACCAGCAGCGCAGCCTCGCCCAGGTTCTGTACGCGTTCGAAACGCCTTTGCGGCTGGGGCAGTATCACATCTTTCGCCAAAACGGATTCCCGCGCGGTTTCGTGACCTTTGCCGGGCTCAGCCCTGAAGCGGAATACCGATATGCGGTGCAGGAAAAGCCGCTGATGGATACCGACTTCACCAGCGGTTCATCTTTCTGGATCGTCGATTTGGTCGCACCTTTCGGACAGACCAACCAGATGGTCGAGATTCTGAAACGCGAGATTCCGCATCCGAGGGTGCGCACGAACCGCATGGACAGCGACATGACCCGAAATCGGATCGTCGAATGGACCCGGGATGAAGCCGGCAAGGTCCACATGAAACTGTACCGGAAAAAAGAATTCTCACAGCTTCTGAAAGAACAGGGTGGCTGACCCTGCCACCTAGGTCTTGGCGACCCGCCCGCCCACATCCTGCGGTGCCAGCGCTACGGTCTTGACGACCGCGTGGCACGGTTTGCCGGGCTGCAACGCCAGGGCATAGACCGACCGGCGCGTCACACGGGCCAGCAGGGTGCCCGCCGGTGTTCGGACCGAAACGATCGCTCCCGGACCTTCGCCCGCGCGCACGGTCTCGACGGTGCCCTGCAGGACGTTCAGCGCCGACAGACCCTCGGGCTTTCGGTCCGACAGTATGACTTCCTGGGCGGGGATGCGGATCCGAAGCGCGTCGCCAACCGAATGCGGGATGCGCGGCAGGAACAGTCGGACACCGTTTGCCGTCAGTTCCGTCAGGCCATCTTCGTGATGCGCGGCCACACTGACCTCAAGCACCGCACCCACAGCCCGCACACCTGTCGGCGCAACCGTGGGATCCGCCAGCACTTCGGAGGCCGGTCCCTGCCGCAGCACCTTGCCGTCTTGTAACGCTACGACCGAGGTGGCAAGGCGGGCCACTTCGGCCGCAGAATGCGTGACATAGAGGATCGGCACCGAAACCTCGTCCCTCAATCGCTCGAAATAGGGCAGGATCTCGGCCTTTCGGGCTTCGTCCAGCGCAGCGAGAGGTTCATCGGCCAGGATCAACCGCGGGCTTGCCAGCAGAGCACGGCCAATGGCGACGCGCTGTTTTTCACCGCCCGACAGGTGGGCGGGGCGACGGTCCAGCAGGTGGCCGATGCCCAGCATCTCGATCACGTGATCGGGGTTTTCACGGCGCGCGTCCCGGGGAGCGAACCACCGGCCGTACGACAGGTTCTGGCGCACGGTCAGGTGCGGGAACAAGCGGCCTTCCTGAAAGATATACCCCAGCCGGCGGCGATGCGGCGGCAACCAATGGCCTTGCTCGGTATCGAACAGCACCCAATCATCCACCGCGACCCGCCCAGCCTGGGGGCGCAGCAAACCGGCCACGGCATCCACAATGGTGGTTTTGCCCGACCCCGATCGTCCGAACAGAACCGTCACACCCCGCGGTGCCTGGAACAGGATGTCCAGGTCGATGCCCGGCAGGCGGTGTCTTATCTGCACGGACAGGCTCATGTTCCGGCAACCCGGGCCGCTGCGCGACGCCCCACATATTCCGACAGAAGCAGCGCCCCCATGGCGATGACGATCGAGATGATGACCAGCCGCATCGCGGCGCTCTCACCGCCCGGCACCTGAAGGAAGGCATAAACGGCCGACGGCAGAGTCTGGGTCTGGCCGGGAATGTTCGACACGAAGGTGATCGTGGCTCCGAACTCGCCCATCGCCTTTGCGAAGGCAAGGATTGCCCCTGCGATGATCCCCGGCAAAATCATAGGCAAAGTCACGGTGACAAAGACAAAAGGTTGCGATGCCCCAAGCGTCGCTCCGGCCTGTTCCAGTTTTGGATCAACCGCCTCGATCGACAGGCGGATTGCCCGAACCATCAGCGGAAATGCCATGATCCCGGCGGCCAGCGCGGCCCCGGTCCAGCGGAAGGCCACAACGACGCCCAGATCAGCCAGCACCCGACCAACCGGGGCTTGTACGTTGAAGGTCAGCAGCAACAGATAACCGGTCACGACCGGTGGCAGGATAAGCGGCAGATGCACCACGCCGTTCAGCACTTGTCGGCCAGGAAACCTCCAGCGGGCCAGTGCGTAGGCCACGAATATCCCGAGTGGCAGCGAAACGACCGTCGCCCAAAAAGAGACGCGCAGCGACAGTCGCAACGCTTCGATCTCGGCGGGGCCCAGCCAACCCATGGCGCTATCCGTGCGGCAGGGTGAAACCCTGCGCCTTGAATATGCCGGTCGCCGGTTCGCTCTTCAGGTAGTCGAGGAAGACCTGCGCCTCAGGCCGTGCGGTCGCGGTCAGGGCTGCGGGATAGACGATCACCGGGTGCGTGCCTTCAGGGAAAACTCCGACCACATCCACCCGGGCCTCGGCCTGCGCATCGGATCGGTAGACAACACCCATTGGTGCCGCGCCACTTGCGACAAGCGCCAAGGCCGCGCGCACGTTGTCGGCCTGAGCCACCTGATCCTGAACATCGTTCCACAGGTCCAGGGCAGTCAGCGCGGCCTTGCCGTAGATTCCGGCGGGAACCGCATCAACGAGGGCCATCGCCAGATAGCCGCCTTTCAATTGACCGCTCAGATCGAAGTCCGGCGTAAGCGTCTGTTCGCTGGGCTGCCCTGCGCGCGCAATCAGCACCAGCCCGTTGCCCACAAGATCGACGCGCGACGCCGGGTCGATGTCTCCGTTCCGCTCAAGAACATCCATCCAGGCGGTATTGGCCGAGATATACAGATCGGCCGGCGCGCCCAGCTGAATCTGCCGGGCCAAAACGGAAGAGGCTGCGAAGGAAACCGTAACCTGTTGACCTGTCGCGGCCTCGAATTCCGGAGCGATCTGGTCCAGCGCGGTCTTGAGACTGGCCGCCGCGAACACCAGGACCTCAGCCGCCGCAACCCGAACCGGGGCAACCAACGCGCCGCAAACGGCGGCAACCGCAACAAGACGGCGGCATGTGTCGAACTGCATCCCCGGCTCTCCTGTTCGGACGGTCGCACTGCTTTTGGCATATCGGAGGCAGCGGGCCGCAGGCAAGGTGTATTCCCGCCGGCGTGCCATGCAGAGTCCGGAATCAATTGGTCTTTCCGGCGTCGAAAGAGTAAGCCCGGAGAAAAAGGCGGCATCCCAAACCCGCAATCTGTCGCAAACGAAATTGATGTCGCGAACTCGCAAGACGAGTCTGGGCATGAACCAAACAGGACGTACACCATGCTGCACCAAACCCCGGGATTGATCGACACCGTTCGCGCGCGGTTTGCCCATGTGGACAGCTGCCCCTTTCAGGGTCCCCGCATCTTTTTCGAAAATGCCGGCGGCGCACTGACCTTGAACTCGGTGGTCGAAACCTCGGCCCGTTTTGCGGCCATCCCGGACAATCAGGGGCGGGGCAACCCCGCCAGTCACGCGTTGGTCGACATCATCAGCCGTGCCAAGGCAGATCTTGCCGTGTTTATGAATGCGCCTTCGGGGCAGTTCTTCGTGGGTGAAAGCGGAACAGAGCTGCTGTTCCGCATGATCCGCACGGCCTGCGTGAATGCGCCAAAAGGGGCAAAGGTGATCGGCAGCTCGATCGAACATCCCGCCAGCCGCAGCGCCGCGCGCCGCTGGGCGGGCCTTGCCGGATTGGACTATGTGAACGTGCCGCATAACGACGCGACAGGTTTGGTTACGGCCGCAGATTATTCGGCCCACATGACACCGGACGTCGCGGTCGCCACGATCCTGCACGCTTCGCCGGTGACGGGAATGGGAATGGACGTGGCTGAAATCTCGCGCGCGATCCGGGCGGCGTCGCGGGATTGTTTCATCATCGTCGATGGCATCCAGCACGCAGCACACGGACAGTTGGATATCGACAGCTATGAAGTCGATGGATATGCGATTTCACCCTACAAAGTGTTTTCCCGGCATGGCTACGGCATTGCCTGGATCTCCGACCGGCTGACCGCCCTGCCCCATGACCAACTGATTGACGCGCCCGCTGATGGTTGGGAATTCGGCACGCGCGATACCGGTGCCTACGCCACGATGTCCGACGTGGTTGCCTATTTCGACTGGCTGGGCGGCCAGGTGTCGGATGCCCCTGACCAACGCACCAGAATCGAGGCCGCCGGCCAGGCGATTCATGCCTATGAGACCCATCTGACCAACGCGATGATCAACGGCGTCGGCAACCTGCCCGGCCTGCGCGATATGGATCACGTCGCGATTCTGGCCGGAGAAGACAACCCCGCCCGCGAAGGACTGGTGTCGGTCGTGGTCCGCGACATGCCCTCGACCGACGTGGTCTCGCGCCTGAACGCGCAGGGCATCCGAACCCACACCCGCAAGGCCGACCATTACAGCGGGAACGTGCTGAACCCGTTGGGCTTGTCCGATTGCATCCGGATTTCGCTGTGCCACTACAACACCGAGCACGAAGTTGCGCAGCTGCTGACCGCATTGAAGGACATGAATCCCTGAGACACACAGCCACCGGCGCAGAAATTCTGAAAGACCCTCTTGCGCCGGCCCACCAGCTTGGCTAAATCCCCCCTCACGGGTGATTAGCTCAGTTGGTAGAGCGCTTCGTTTACACCGAAGATGTCGGGAGTTCGAGTCTCTCATCACCCACCATATTTACTTTCTGAAACAAGAGAAAACCATTAAAACAGGGCAGACAGGGCAGTATGTCCGTTTGAAGGTTACAAAAGGTGTTCTAATGGCAGGCAAGTTCTATTCCTTTGATCAACCGTTCCGATCGGTATCACGCTTGGCTTGTGGCGCCTAAAGACCTGCGGAGAATCGTCGGCAAGTCGGAACTACGCACACCGCTACGTGGCGACTACCGTCAGGCTCTCAAGCTGCTGCAGGGTGCCGTTGGGCAGCTACTTGGTCCGCCCCACTCTAGTGGGGCGGATCACAACCGAGATATTCTAGGGCTAGGTGACAGTTTGACTAGTTTGGATAGCAAGAATACTTGACCCACGTAGTCTTGTACATTTTACGGTCGGTTACATAGTTGCAAATGAGTATTCAAACCATTGATTTAAAACACTTCACTTGGAATTCGAGTATCGAATCACCCACCACGTCGTCCAGCTTCAATGATGGTTTTGTCGCACGAAACTGCTAAGAAAAGGAGCTGAAAGAGTCACTTGCAGAAGTCCAAAAAACGGATTGCACATTCTCTGTCCTTAAAATAGGCGTAAGTCCATGGCTAAGATGCGACTTTTTCTCTCCGTTGTGGCTTCTCTATGCGTCTTCATTGTGCTTTTGCCGTTTTCTCTTGCTGGCGAAAGCACAATCATTGAAGCCGGAGTTCTCATCGACGATGCATTTATTTATGCGGTTATAGCCGAAAATATTGCCTCCGGCTTAGGCGCGACTTTTGATGGCATTCATCCAACCAATGGTTATCAACCGCTTTGGATGCTATTGATTGTGATCGCAAAAACTGTTGCACCGTCGCTGGAAATAATTTCTATACAAATATGGCTTAGCGTTGTGCTTTACTCTGCAGGTTATGGGCTGCTTGTTTGGTGGTTTGTGGAGAAATTTTCGTTTCCCAAGCTACTGGGGCTCGGATTTTTACTTTCGTTTAGCGTGCTTAACCCAAGTTTTTTTAGGCCGATATTTCTAGGGCTTGAGACGCCGCTATTGTTCTCACTTATACCGATTTGGTTAATTTATGCTCGACAGCTTGTCGCTCGAAAAGATAACGCTAGCCACATTTTTGCTTTAGCAATAACATCCTGTGGAATATTTCTTACGCGAACGGATATGTTTTGGGTTGTACCTGTTACGGCGCTGGTTGTTCTTTACTTACACCGCGCGTCATTCAGAACAGCCTGTTTTTTTCTGCCTTGCCTGTCAATTGTTCTGGCGTACCTTTTGTATAACCTTCACTATTTTGGTTCCCTCATTCCGGTTTCAGGCCGAGTCAAAAAGTTTTATATGAACCTCCAATACCCTACGTGGGAAAGCTATTGGGCCTCTGATCAGTGGCTGGGTCTTTTCAGTATGACTGACAAAGTCTGGAATATGTCATTCTACGTTACTCTACTTTTTTTGATCATTACCTTCATACCGCTTCTTTCTCGGAAATATAGAGCATTTTTCCCTAAGGAATTTCTAATTTTTTCTGTTATTATCATGCTGCATTTATTGTACCTTCAGTTCATACACAGAGAAGTGCGGCCTTACACAAGCTACTATTTTTTACCGGAAATTATTTTTATACTGGTTTCTGTGTCATTTCTATTTCAGAGGTTCGCGGGGATTTTCTTTGAGAGGATGGGGATCATTAAGGTTGTCAACCTTCGCTATTCAGGCGCTATATTGGCAACGACTGCGATTGCATGGGCCTTTCTTCAGCCAAGGTATGAACTTAAACCATCAGAAAATTGGCGTGATCGGCTGGCCTTAGCTCGAACTGCATCCGCCTTGCTCCAGCCAAGTGACCTTGTTGGTGCTTTCTGGCCTGGGTTGATTGCCTACACAATGCCACAGACTGTTGTTCCGTTGGATGGGATTGCTGCTTCGCCGCAGTATTTCGAAAGCGTTGTGAAGACGGGAACCGAACTTGAGCGAGCAGCAGAACTGGGGATCAACCATCTGATTGTCGAGATCCCCGATAATTTCAGCATACTGCAGCCAATTGACAGTGTTCCGCGTTGGTCACAGATTTACCTTTCCCGACTGAGCAATAGTGAGAACTTCCATTTTGAAGAGGTGCATACGGAAGGAAACTGGAAACTGTTGCGCATGAACAGAAAATAGATACTAATTACAAATATGATAATCGTAGCGCTGAATAGTTGTGTGGCAAACTTGCACATACCGGCTGTGGGCTTGTGGTGCGTTGGAGTTTTCAACAAGATACATGATGCTACGGTGGAAAGAGCGTAGCGGGAGTGCGAAATGGAACACTGGAAAAGGATAGTTTGCACCCTGCTGAGTATGATGTTTGCGACCTCGGCACTGTCTCAACAGTCCGACTGGTCGTATTCGGCCACGATCTACCTGTTCACCCCTGAAACCGAAGTATCGCTGGACACACCCGCCGGAACCCTGGATGGCACGCTCAGCTTCTCTGACGCGCTGGAAAACCTCGACCTTGCTTTCATGGGCACGTTTACCGCATCGAACGGCCGCTGGTCGTTCCTTGCGGACTACAACTATACGAACCTGTCCTTCTCGAACGAGACTCCGGGACCGGCAAGCTCGGGTCTGGACACATCGTTCAAAACGCAGTTCCTGAGCGGCTATGTCGGCTACCGCGTCCACGAAACGCCGACAGCCAGCGTCGATCTGGCTGGCGGGTTCAGATGGTTCAGCACTGAAACAAAGTTCAACCTGTTGCCCGGAACAGCGCCCGGCAATCAGACGTCGGTCGACAGCAGCTGGACCGATCCGGTGATCGGCGTCCGTGCCCGGGTCGCGTTCTCGGACAAATGGTCGGGAACCGGTTTCCTGGATTATGGCGGGTTCCGCAGCGACAGCGAAACCTGGCAGGTCCTGCTGACTGCGGACTATGCGATCAACGACCGCTGGCTGCTACGCGGCGGGTACCGCTACATTTCCTTTGATCACGACATCAATGGCAATGACTTCAGCTTCCACCAATCCGGTCCGGTCATTGGCGCAACCTACCGATTCTAGGGCATTTGCCACCCACTAGGTGACGCTCGACATGCAAAGCCCGTCCTGCGACGCATAAATCCTGTCTTTCGGCACCCCGATGACGTTCGCTTTTTTGGAGTTCCGGCTTCAGACCCCCTAAGATCAACAGTCAAGGTTACTCTGCCGCGATCGCCTTCTCTTGCCGTGTTTCGACGTCCTCGATCAACAGCGTGCGGGTCGGAAACGGAATATTGATATCGGCTTCGTCCAGTGCCTCTTTGACTTTGCGCTTCATGTCTGCCTGGTACTGGAAGTAGTCCGAAGACTTGCACCAAACGCGGACAAGAAAATCGACGCTGCTGCTGCCAAGGTTGTTCACCTGGATGAACGGTTCGGGATCTGCCTGCGAACGGGCGTCCGACATGATCGTATCGCGAATGACACGCTCGGCCTCCGCCAGGTTGACGCCGTATCCAACGCCAAACGTCCATTCGGCACGACGTGTTTCATAGACGGAATAGTTCTTGATGGTGTTTCCCCACACCTCGGCGTTGGGAACGATAACCTTGACGTTCCCCATATCCGCAATTTCGGTGTAGTTCAGGGTGATATCTTTTACGGTTCCGAGCACCCCATTCACGTCGACGAAATCGCCGATCTTGAGCGGCCGGAACAGGATGATCATCACGCCGGCTGCGACGTTGGACAATGTGCCTTGCAGGGCAAGACCAATGGCCAAACCCGCGGCACCGATCAGCGCGATGATCGACGTCGTCTGCACCCCGAACGTGTTCAGAATGAACAGCCCCGTAAACGCCAGGATCGTATAGCGCGCCAGATTGCCAAGAAAGTTGAACAGCGTATCGTCCAGGCGTTCCGAGTTTTCACCGACGCCCCGGATCTTCCGGCTGACATATCTTGAAATCACAAGCCCAAGCACCAACAGGATCAGCGCGGCGATCGTGTTCGCGACGAGGCCAAGAAGGGCCTCAAGCGTCAACAGGTCGCTCAGCGATTTCCCGTCATACAGCTCGGTATTCAGAACTTGCGACAGTTCGGCCCAAACGGTGTTCGTCACGGTCTCTGCGGTCTGTGCAATCTCGTTTTCCATGGTGTTCCTCGTGTTTCATCGCCTGAATTTTCGTATCTTGCAGCGCGGCCCTGCCGCGTCAGACCTCGATCACGGCGCTAGAGGCAAAGAACATGGCCTGGCTGACGGCCGATTTGACCTGTTCTTCGGTGTAGGGTTTGGAAATCAGAAAGGCCGGTTCGGGGCCTTTGCCCGTCAGAAGGCGCTCGGGGAAGGCGGTGATGAAAATGACGGGGCAATCGCCGTGCTGGGCAATGATGCGGTTCACCGCATCGATTCCGCTGGATTTGTCCGCCAGTTGGATGTCCGACAGGATCAGGTCGAACGGCTCGCGCTCGGCCAGGTCAATGGCGGCCGTCTCGGTGCGTGCGACCCCAGTGACCCGGTGGCCCAGGTCGGTCACCATCGTTTCAAGATCCATCGCGATGATTGCTTCGTCTTCGATGATCAATATCCGGCCGGATGTGTGGCGGGCCATTTCCTCGTAGGCGATTTCGATCAGCTTCTGAGCCTCGGAGGGTTCTATCTGCATGATTGCGGCGATATCGCTGACCGAGAACTCTTCGACCGTGCGCAGCAGCAAGGCCTCGCGCGTGTTCGGCGTCAGGCGTGCCAACTGGGCGTGAGCGCGCGTTTGGATGTCAGAGCTGTGGCCATCTGCGTCAACTGGCATTCCCGACGTTGACCAGATACCGTGAAAAACACGAAACAACGCGACCCGCGGCGTGAGATCGGCATCGAACTGGGCGGGATCTGCAAGGATCGCCTCAAGCGATGCAGCGGCGTACGCGTCGCCACTGTCCTGTGAGCCGGTGAGGGCACGGGCATAACGGCGCAGAAACGGCAAGAGCGGGCCAATTTGATCTGCGACGGAAACTCCGGTCAGCTCAGTCATCTATGTTTTCCTCATTTTTTTCTCTAAACTCGGGAACCAAACGCATACTGGGGCGTTATGGTTCCAGCAAAAGTAAAAATTTTTGATGATGCCATGACAAAACCACAGCCAAGCCGAAGCCATCGGCAAGAAATAGAGCAAAGGATCGACGAGAACCTCAAGCGGGCTTTCGATGAGGTTGCCAACGAACCGGTTCCGGACCGGTTCGTCGATCTTCTTGAAAAACTGCGCAATCAGACCAGTGTCTCCAAAAGCGGTGACACGGGAGGCTCGGATGGTTGATCCGCGAGAAGAGCTCGTCGAACATATTGGCGCGATGCGTGCCTTTGCGATCAGCTTGTGCCGAAACGGCGCCACGGCCGATGACATCGTGCAGGACGCATTGATCAAGGCATGGAGCAATATCGACTCGTTCCAAGAAGGCACCAACATGCGGGCTTGGCTGTTCACCATCGTCCGGAACACCTATTTTTCTCTGCACCGCAAACGCAAGCGCGAGGTCGAGGATATCGATGGTGCCATGGCCGAGGGCCTGTCGCAAAAGCCCGACCATGACGGACGTTTGGCCTTGAAGGATTTTGCGGTTGCTTTTGATCAGTTGACGGATGAGCAACGCGAAGCGTTGGTGCTGGTCGGTGCACAAGGGTTTTCCTATGAGGAAGCGGCCGAGATGTGCGGTGTCGCCCTTGGAACGATCAAAAGCCGGGTGAACCGGGCCCGCGCGCAACTGGCCGAACTGATGGGTTTGGAAGATGACGAACCCATCGAATTGACCGATGCGGTAACGGCGGCAATCGTTCAGACGCAACCGGCGGCCTGACGATCGATGGATGCGAAGCCGCGCAGCCTGACCGTTTATCTTGCAGCGCTGGTCACTCTGGCACTTCTGCCTTTGGGGCTGATTGCGGTATTGCAGACACGCGCTGTTATTACCGAGGCCGACGAAAGATCGCGGGCCTCGGTGCTGGCGCGCACGATTGAGGCGGCCAGCCGGGAACGGGAGCTTTTGCAAAAAGCCGTTGGTGCAAGTTCGGGACTCACAGCAGCGCTTGCCGAGGGAGGCTTGGACAATGCTGCTTGTTCGGACCTCATGCGCCGGTTCGTCGAACGCCAGCCCGAGTTCGTATTTGCCGGATTTATTCAGCCAAACGGGGTCATGGCCTGCTCGACCGTCGAGCGAACCATCGATTTGTCGGACGCGCCCGGTTTCGGGCAGATCTCTGAAAATCCGCAACTTACGTTTTCTGTCAATCGTGCCGGCGAGGCGACCGGGCAATCGGTGATCATCGTGACCCAGCCGGTCCTGAACAGGACCGAGCTTGTGGGGTTCGTTTCCATCTCGATACCTCATGCGCTGGCACGGACGCCCCTGGATGTTGGCAACATCGGGAGCGGCGTCGTCATCGCCCTGTTCGACGCGACCGGAGAAGTGCTGTCGTCAAATGTGGGCTTGGACGCGGTCCAGCAATTCCTGCCGCCCGTGCAGGAAAATCTGTTGGTTCTATCCAGTTCCGGCAAGACCTTTTCCGCCAAGACGGTTGGCGGCGAGGATCGGGTTTTTGCAGTTGCCACCATCATTCCGGGCGAAGTTGCCGTGATCGGCAGTTGGCCGCGCGAGGCGGCGCTGGCCTCTGTTGGCGCGGGCAGTACGGCCCTGACCATTGCGTTTCCCATCCTGATGTGGGTGACCGGACTGGGAGTTGCCCTGTGGGGCCTGCATCGGTTGGTGATCCGGCATCTCGACAGCTTGCGTTCGGCCGTGCGTCGCTTTGCGTTGGGCGAGCGCGACCCCATTGAAAGCCTTGCAGGCGCGCCGCAGGAGTTCCAGCAAATCCAGACTGCATTCAACCGCATGGTCTTGTTGATCCGCGAGGCTGAGGCGCAGCACGAACGGGATCTTGTCGAAAAAACGCTGTTGTTGCGCGAGGTTCACCATCGCGTCAAAAACAACCTGCAACTGATCGCTTCGATCATGAACATGCACTTGCGCAAGGCCGAAACCCCCGAGGCCCGGCGCTTGCTGGAACAGTTGCAGCGTCGGGTTCGCGGCCTGGCCATGGTGCACCAGACCTTGAACCAGAACTCGCAGATGACGACGATCAACACCGAGGCTCTGATCGGGCATTTGGTGGCCGAACTGGCGCATCGACCGCCAATTCTGGGTCAGGTGGTCGAGGTCGACTGCCGGATCGCGCCGGTCGAACTGGGGCAGGATCAGGCCGTCACGCTGTCGATGCTGGTGGCCGAGGCGCTGACGAACGCGGTCAAATACGTAGGCGTTCCGCAGGACGGACCGCCGACAATTTCAGTAGAATTTACCCGACCCGAGGAGAGCACCCTGCATCTGAAAATCTCCAACACGCGCGGGCAGACGGACGACGGTGCAGATCTGTTCCACAGCGGCGGGATCGGTCAACGGCTGATGCAGGCCTTCCTCCGCCAATTGGACGGCTCCGAAACCATAACCGAGACGTCATCGCATTATGTGTATGAGGTGACGTTCGATATCGCCGAAGTAGAAGGCGATAGCGAACCGCAGACCATTGCGGATGAGAGAGGCGGTGATGCCCGTGCCGCAGCAGAATGACTTTGAAGTCCTGATCACGGCCGAGCAAGCCTGGCCCGCCTTGGAAAAAGCGGTTCTGGAGGCCCGGCACCAGATCAAGGCAAGTTTTCGGATATTCGATTTCATGACACGGCTGCGAAGCGATGAGGCGCGCCGGATCGGCGATACCTGGTTTGACCTGATCGAGCATGTCATCCGCAAGGGTGTCTCGTTTCATTTGGTCATCAGCGATTTCGATCCGATCTTTGCGACCGAGTTACACGAACTGAGCTGGCGCACCAAACGGCAGGCAGTTGCGCTTGGGGAAATCCTTGGCCTAGAACTGGCCGCGCGCTTGAGCGTTCGCGTGTCCATGCATCCCGCGCAGGCCGGCGCATTGCCTTGGGCCACGCTGTTACCCGCGGTTTTGCGAAAAAAGGCGCAGCGGATGCAGGAACTGTCCCGCGAACGACGCGAACGGCAGGCGGTGCGGCTGGGGTCGGACACGCTGCCCCGGCTTCACACCGTGTCGCACCATCAGAAAGTCGCCGTGATCGACAATGAGGTCTGCTACCTCGGCGGATTGGACTTGAACGAAAGGCGCTTTGACACGCCGGATCACGACCGTCTGGCCAAGAACACCTGGTCAGACGTTCAATTGCTGGTCCGCGGATCCGAGGCCGCCGAAGCCGCGCGCCATATCGACCGGTTCGAACATGAAATCGCAACCGGAAAACCGGACCCAAAGGCAACCCACCTGCGCCGCACCCTGTCCAGCCCACGCCGGTTTGCGTTCTGGCGGCTCTCGCCAAAGACCATCGCGCATGAGATCGAGGATGAGCACATCGCTGCCTTTCAAGCGGCGCGGCAACTTCTGCACATCGAGACCCAGTATTTCAGATCAACCCGGCTGGCCGACGCCTTGGCTGAGGTGGGCCATTCCAAGCAGGATCTGAAACTGGTGCTTGTTCTGCCAGCCTTGCCCGAGGAAGTGGCCTTTGGCGGGCATGACGGACTGGACGCGCAATACGGTTTGGACCTGCAGGCCAAATGCCTGCAGATCATCCAGCAGGGGTTCCAAAACCGGGTTTCGGTGTCGACCCCGGTCCAACCGATTTCGGCCAGTGGGGCTGATGCCAGCGCTGAAGTTCTGAGCGGGTCTCCGATCATTCACGTTCACAACAAAGTTCTGGTGGTGGATGACAGCCATGCCCTGGTCGGGTCCGCCAACCTGAACGGACGGTCTTTGCGGTGGGACACAGAGGTCGCCCTTCGGATCACCGCCCGGCAGCGGGTCGCGGTTCTGCGGCAGGCCTTGGTGGACCATTGGTGGTTCTCGGACGATCTGCGCAGACAGATCGAGCCCGATGCCACGTTCGACTGGTGGGGGCGAGAGGTTCAGGCCAACGGCGTGCGGCGCCCCGAAGCGCGCAGCGGTTTCCTGGTCCCGCATGACGCAGACGTTGCGCGCGATATGCGGCAACCTCTTCCGGGGGTAACTGAAAACATCGTCTAGGTGGTCTAGACCGGGCTCATGACCTTGGGGTGCATCAAAACACCGAACCACAGCAGGATCGGCAGCGCGACGATGGCGCCGACCGGTCCCCACAGCCAAAGCCCAAAGATGATGGCGATGAATACAACCAGCGGGTTCACCTGCAGACGTTGGCCGACGAAGGCGGGTGTTACGAATTGTGCCTCGGACAGATTGATCGCCAGGAAAATCAGGGGGGGCAACAGGGCCGCGGCTCCGCCGAACTGGGTTAAGCCGGCGATCAGAAGGCCGGTCAGTATCATCAGCGGGCCGAGATACAGCACAAAATTCAGAAGGCCGGCGGCCACCCCCCAGACCACGGCGTCATTGATGCCGATCAGCCCCAAGGCCACGGCCGTAACAGTCCCGAGGCCGATATTGACCAACGTCACGGCAGCGAAATAGCGATAGACCGCGCGGTCGGCCAGATACAGCCGCTCCGTCAACGGGCCGGCTGCGGCATAGAGCTCGGGTCGGGTCAAAACGAAAAAGAAGAGCGTGCCGATGAAAATCAGGATCTTTGATCCGAAATTGGGCGCCAGCCACAAGGCATCCATCACTGACGGAAGGGCGGACTCCGTTTCCGCTGCCCCATCGGCGCCGACGGTTTCCTCGATCTCGCGTCCAAGCGTTTCGATACCCCGAATGAACTCGGACATCGCGGCGACCCAAGAGCGCAACTCGCGTTTGATGGCAGGCAACTGTTCGACCAGCGTGGACAGCAATGGTTCAAGCAGAAGGAATGCCGCGACGATGACGGTGCTGGTCACGAACAGCAGTGCCGAGGCGGATATCACACGCGGGCAACCGACCTTCTCAAGCTTGTCCGCAAGCGGGGCAACCACGACCCCCAAAACCAAAGCGAAGGTGATCGGCGCAACGATCGACCGGGCCAGGTACAAAGCGGTGATGATGGCAATCCCGGTCAGGATCGCCAGCATCGCACGCAGGGCCGATGGAGAGCTGAAAGCAGTTTGCATGGGTGCGCTTCACTGACTGCGCAAAGCGTCAGAGGCCCGATCAGCGGCCTCATCCAGCCGTGCGTTGGCCGCGGCATGCAGTTTGTCCAGTTCTTCGTTCAAAACCCGTTGGGCCTGTCGCATCAGCTGATCGCGCCGATGGCCCAGCAACTCGTCCTCTTTGCGGGTGTTGGGCAGCAGAGCGCCAGCCAGAATACCTACGCCCAGCGCCAATGCTCCGGCCGCCAGCGGCTGATCATGAACGAAGGTTTGCGAGGCCTTCGCCGCCTTCCGCGCACGCTTCTCGACCGCTTGCTGCGCACCGATTGCGGCCTTGCGCGCCTCGATCACACGGGCACGGGCTTGGGGGGACAGCTTGTCCAGACCACGTTCCAAGGCGGCGGACAGCGCACTGGCAGATTGGCTGTGTTCAGTCATTCCGGTCATCTCCTGTTTCATGCGGCTGTCGGCGTCCGCGACACGCTGATCAAACCCGTCGAAAGCCTGCTGCGGAGGTATGGCGTGGCGCGGGGATTGGGTGCTCTTTGAGCCAGACCCGGGACCCGCAACCAAAAGGGCTGCTCCTGCACCGAACAGAGCAAAGGCGGCCGGGTTTTTTCGAGCCGCGGACCAGAGCTGCGCACCGATCTGCCCGCCATAGGCTTCGAGTGTCGATTTCGCCTCGTCGGCCAGGCGCTGTGGCGCCAGCGTATCCGACAGAGAATTCAGCGAGCGCGCAAGGGCGCTGCGTTCATATGCGATCTGCGTTTCAAGGGGTGTCAGGTCAGACATGGGTCGACTCCTTCATCGCTTCGATGTCGCGCTGCAGGTTTTTCATGGCTTGCTCGGGGACCAACGCGGTGGCGGACATGCGGGACCGGCCAAAAAGCGCGAGGCACGCAGCAGCCAGTGCCAAGCCCGCGCCAACAAGCAACGAGGCCATACCCACCGACAATCCATTGGCGGCGATATACGCGACCAAGGCTGTGGCCATGAGGTTCAGCGCGATCATCAACAGGATCAAAGCAATGCCAAGGCAGGCCAGCCCTACGCCCGCTCGCGTCAGGTTTCGGGACAACTCCTCCTTGGCTAGCTTCGCCTCAGCCTGAAGCAAACCCGACAGATGTTTGAGCGCGTTTGCCAAAAGCCCCGGTGCCGATCGCAGATCGTTGGGGTTATGCATTGCGGCCACCATTCATCCGCGCCAGCGCGCTGGTGTGACCCGACGTATCGACCGAGGTCCCATGCAGCGGCGAGGGATCAATATCCCAAGGATCTGCGCCAAAAGATGCGGATTGAGCGGCGCCCGTGTTACGCGCGCTCAGAAAACGGGCTGCGGCAAACCCAGCCAAGGCAGCCGATCCGACGAACAACAGCGGGTTTTCCCGGGCGAAATCAGATACCTTTCGGCTCATACTGGCCAAATCGGCAGCGCGCACTTGCCCAGCCACTGCCTCCATGTTGTCGGCAATCCTCGACAGGACCTGATGCTGCACAGATTGGTCGGGAAATGCATCGGCAGCTGCGTCAGCTGCATGAGCGGCACTCTCAGCCTCCTGCGCTGCGCTGTCTTTCAGGGCTTCGGCCCGGGCCGAGGCCTCGGCGGTCACGGTGTCCTTGACCTTGCCGGCCAGATCCTGGGCATGGGCTTTTGCTTTCTCCGTGGTCTCGGTTCGACGTGGCATGGTTCGATCTCCTGTGTTGAGGTCTCAAGCCCCCAACGCATGGCTAGCGAGATTGTTCCCAAGACCACTTCGGACGCCACTGAGGACCCAGTTCGGATACCGTCAGATCGCCCTTGCACGTTGTCAGTTTCAGAAAAAACGCCGCCGACCGGAACCAGTTCGCGTTTGGCGCGTTTCACTGACAGCGACGAAGCAATCGAAAGGAAATTATCATGAACTGGGACCAAATTCTTGGACGCTGGACCGAATTCAAAGGCAAGCTGATCGAGCGTTTCGGCGATTTGACTGATGATGAACTCGAACAAGCGCGCGGCGATCGCGAGCAACTGGAAGGCATCATCCAAAAGAAATACGGAGACTCGAAAGAGGACGTTCGGGAAATCGTGGATCGCCTGATGAAGGACATGTAGCCCAAAGGTGGATGCGCACATCGCGTGGGGTGGCGTCGAACCAATGGCGCCGCACACTCCCAGGATAGACACCAAAGGCAATCATCGAGACTATGAAACTGTCTGACCTCATCAACACGCCCGTTGTCTCAGCTGGAACCGACCACGCAATTGGTCGTGTTTCCGATATCGCCATCCGCGCTGGGCAGACCGAGTTGGAGTACGTCTTGGTCAATCTGAGCGTGACCGGGGGGAGTGACCCGGTGGCGTTCACGGCCGATACGCTCGATCTTGGCGCAAGCGAGATAGAGTGCGCGTTCTCCCAACAACAATTGGATCACCTTCATCAGCGCAAAGACGAGGAAGATCCCCTTGCAGTGGACATCGAAGGCCTGCCGCCCCTGGTCATAGGGCCGTTCGGCAACGCGATTGCACCGGTTGTGATGGGGGCGGTCCTGAATGACGCCCTCCGCCAACGCCCCCAACCCACGCCACCCGGTAGCAACTTCCGATGGTTTACGAAGTTGCAGGGCAACCCGGTGTTTGACTCGACTGGTGAGTTGGGCAGATTCAAGGATATTGAGTTCGACCCTGACACCAAGGCTCTGCGGTTTCTCCTGATCTACGGGCGACCAGATATCCTGGGTTTTCCGTTCGCCGAGTTACGCAATATTCCCGACGACGAACACTACATGGTTCTGTCTAGATCTTCCGATCCGCTGCACCCGCTCTGAGTATCTGGACACGGCTTGTCAAACCGCGCAGATGCGCGGTTTTTTCTTTTCAAAACAGATATTTTTGCATTTTTCTGGGAACAAGTTGCGGCGTCATTCGTTTGTTCAACAAGACCGCGGGAAATGCGGTCAGAACAGACCAAAGGAGTGAGCTATGAAACGTTTTCTGACCACAACTTCGATCGTTCTGGTGATGTCGGCATCGGCCTATGCAGAAAACTCGAATGTCGAAGAAGTCGGCAAGAACCTGGAAGAGGCAGCCGAGGCAGCCGGTGATGCGCTGTCGAATACCGCGCAGGACATCAAGAACGCTGCGCAGAACACGGCGGAAGACGTCGACCAGGCAGCCGAAGCAACCGGTGAGTACATCAGCGAAAAAGCAGGGCAGATGGCCGATGCGGTCGATCCAACCACCATCGACATCGAAGGTTATGTCCCCGTTGCCCAAGGCACCATCCCGGCCGAAGACCTGACCGGCATGCGCGTCTATGACGTCTCGCAAGAGTGGATCGGCGAGATCGAAGAGGTCGTCGTCGACATGGACGGATCGGTCGATGGGGCCGTGATCGGTGTCGGCGGGTTCCTCGGCTTGGGGGAAAAGGATGTTCTGATCGATTTCTCGCGTGTGTCGCTGATGCGTGAAGTCGATGGTGACGCCACCTATGCCTTCGTTCACGCCGACAAGGAGCTGCTGAAGGACCTGCCGGCCTACGAAGGGTCGTAAACCGGGTCTTCAGTCGCAAAGCATGTGATCAAGCCGCCGGCCGATTTTTCGGTCGGCGGTTTTCAATTTCTGTCCATCCGCCGCGATCAGATCAGCGGTCGTGGAACGGCCTCGGTGATTTCGACCAAGCCAAGCTCGGCCAGACCCTCAAGATCGTTGATCTGCAGCACATTGTTGGACCACTCGGCCAGACCGAGATCCTTCAGCCGGCGCAGGGTCTTGTTCGTGTGAACCAGCGACAAGCCCAACGCATCCGCAAGATCCTGCTGCCGGTAGGGCAGCGGACACCGCAAGCCTTTGGCCAATCCGACGGCCTGCGACCGTGTGTAGAAGCGGTGCAGGCTCCACGCGATCTTCTCGATCGCGCCGCGCTGGCCGACGGTAGTCAGGGCGTCGCCCAGGAAATGCTCTTCGACGGCTGCCAGAAATGTCAGGTCAAAGGCCCGATCGGGCTGGTTTTGATACAACTCGAACAGCCGCGAGCGATTGAACACGCACAGCCGCATCGCGGTTGTCGCTTCGACGGAGTGCCGCATCTCGCCCATGACCCCAGCTTGCAACCCGACCAGATCGCCGGGAAGCACAAAACCGATGACCTGCCTACGACCGTTTTCCAACGTTTTGTAACGAACGCCCATCCCGCTCAGAACCGTGAACAGATGCGCGGATTTCGCGCCCTCGATGAACAGTTGCGTTCCGGGTTCGGCCTGCATCTCGCCGGTTTTGAACCCCTGCATGAACCGCAGGTCTTCTTCCGAGAACGGCAGGAAGACATCCATCTGCCTCAGCGGACAGTCCGCACATGCGATCAGAGAAATTTTTCGTTGCTGTGTCATAGTTTATTGCGGCGCTGCGGGATTGCCATACGGTGGCATCGAACAGATTTCAGGATGGTATTTATGGAAGCCTCTTCGCGCAGCGTAGCAGATGTTTTGATTGTTACGGAAAACTTTATCGAAGCAGCGGACATCAGTGACGCCATCCCCGGAGTTTCGCCCGATCGCATTGTCCATATCCGCGAGCTGCACGCGGGCGGGCATTTCTGGCAGGATCGCAAATTCGCCCCGGCCCTGAGCGTTCTGAGCTATCGCAGAAGTGAGACGTCATTTGATGCCGTCGCGCGTCTGTTGGTTGAACGCGGCAGTGCACTGTTGCTGTTGGACCCGTCCCCCGAGGTGCAAGCGCAATTTGAATGCGCGGCTCTGATACGGCCTTTCACGGCTGCAGATCTTGCACGCAAGATCGCAGCCATTGATTTCAGTGGGAACGGCTTGAAGGTCGGTTCAGATCCTGGGTGAGCCGGCGCAGGGCGCATTGTGGCCCCAAGACCATTGAACCAAAAAAGCGCGGCCGATGCCGCGCTTTGTTTTTGTACTGACAATTTCCGAACTGATCAGATCGCGCTGCGCGCGGCCTTCGGGCCAAAGATCAGCCAGCAGATGAATCCGATGACCGGAAGCAACAGAACGAAAAGGACCCACAGGATTTTCGCACCGGTCGTCGCAGACGAACCGATGATCGAGATTATGGCCCAGATCGACAAAATCAGGACGATCAGACCGCCAATGCCATATACTTCCACCATACCGAAGTTCCTTTCGAATTACGTGTCGTTGTTCCTACAAGGAAACAACGCGATAGGTGGCCGAAAGTTCCCGACAAAGATCTGGGCGTGATCCCAGTTCTTTCAGAAGGTTTGAGGAACTTTGTACCTGACGGAACCAAAACGACCGGCAGAACGTTGGGTTTGAAGGTCGATACATGGGGTCAAAATGTCCGATAAAAACAAAGCGCCGCGAAAAGATCTTGTCGAGAAAGAAAGTGAGCGCGAAGCGGTCGAAGAAGCGTCCGGCCTGTCTCCGCGTCTGATATTCGAGACCATCCGCCAAAACGGCGAGGAGGAACTGGACCGCCCGACCAAAGCGTTGTTCTGGTCCGGGATTGCCGCAGGCGTGCTGATCAGCTTTTCGGTGCTCGGCGAAGCGATCTTGCGGGCACATCTGCCCGAAACCAGCGGGCGCTTTCTGATCGAGAACCTGGGCTATTCCCTCGGCTTTGTCCTAGTCATTTTGGGGCGGATGCAGCTGTTCACCGAAAACACGATTATGACTGTCGTTCCAGCCATGATAAACCCGTCCGTTGCCTGCTTCACCAAAACCGCCAGGCTGTGGGCAATCGTACTGGGTGCCAATGTGCTGGGGGCGTTTGCGATATCTGCCTTCCTGATCCATACGCCGGTGTTGTCACCCGAACTCGTCTCGGTCATCAACGACCTGAGCCACCACGCCACCGGCATGGGCGCCTGGGTTGGCTTTCTGCGCGGAATACCGGCGGGGATCCTGATTGCCGCGATCGTTTGGATGCTGCCTTCGGCACAGAACAACGAGGTGCTGGTCATCGTGATCTTCACTTGGATGATTGCGGCCGGTGACTTTACCCACGTCGTTGCCGGTTCGGTGGAAATGGCAGTTCTGATGCTTCAGGGGCAGTTGCCAGTAGGCGCAGCCGTTTTCAGCTTTTTCCTGCCCGTCCTCGCCGGCAACATCATCGGAGGAACCGCTGTCTTCACGATGCTGGCCTACGCCCAGATCAAACCCGAAATAGAAGAAGACCCAAAGCGCGGCTGAGGCGCTTTGGGTCTTTGGGATGGCGGGTTGGTTGGCCTGGCAGTGACGAATAGCGCTGTCAGCGTTTCCTGATGAAAAACCAAATCAGTAAACCGGCCAAACCCAAGCCGAGCATGGCCGGCAATACGTATTCGATACCCATATCGGTCGCAGTGTACCGCGTGTTCTAACTGCGGTTCGCCTTGCGCAACGCGAGGCCCAGCAGGACACCCACGCCCAACGCTCCGACCATTGCCAAGCCCGGGTTCTCGCGCACGAATGCGGCACTTTTCTCGGATGTCTGTGTCAGCTGCTTTTGCGCCTCGTCGCGCGCCGTCTTCAACGTGTCACGCGTTGCGGTTACGCCATCTTCCAACGCTGATTTGGCCCCCTTGGCCACTTCGTCAATCCGCGCCGCCATCTCGATATGGGGAGTGTCCTGAGGGGCCTTCTTCGCCGTTTTCTGTGTCATGTCAGATCTCCTTTCATCGACCCAACGCGGGCGGTCGCCAAAGGTTCCACCAAAATGATCCGGAACGAATCTGGGGTTCCAAGCGTTGACCCGTCAGTAGTCACAAAAATGAAAGGAAATCCCATGTTGTCTTGGGCGCTGATCTTTTTCGCACTTGCTATCGTTGCTGGCATCTTCGGGTTTGGCGGCATCGCATCGGCCTCGGCCGGTATCGCACAGGTCCTTTTCGTGATCTTTCTGGTCCTGTTCATCGGTTCGCTGATCTTGCGGCTGATCCGTGGGTAAACTCCGGCGCATCCGCACTCCCTGAAACAGTACCCCGAGGTTCAAAGCCCCATGAAAGATGCCGTCCATACCCAAACCGCCGCCGAATTGCTGATTGCCTGCCTCGAGGCCAACGGCGTGACCTGTGCATTCGGTGTTCCGGGTGAGGAAACAATCGATCTGATCGCCGCAATCGACCGGTCGAGCATCGACTTCGTCCTGTGCCGGCACGAGCAGTCGGCGGCGTTCATGGCATCGGTTCACGGCCGATTGACGGGGAACCCGGCGGTTTGCCTTTCGACGCTTGGACCTGGAGCGACCAACCTTGTCACCGGTGTGGCTGACGCTACGCTTGACCATGTGCCGCTGATCGCCCTCACGGGACAGGGGGCGCGGTCCAGGCTGGGCCGCGAAAGCCATCAGATCATCGATCTCGAAGCACTCTTCGCGCCAGTCACCAAGTTGAGCCGAACGCTGATGGTTGCGGATGAAATCCCCCAAGTCGTGGCCGAGGCCGTGCGATTGAGCAAGCTCGACAAACCCGGAGCCGTCCATCTTTCCCTGCCCGAAGATCTGGCCGAGGTCCCGATTCTGGCCGAACCTTTCGTGGCGCCGCCGCCAGCCGAGGTGCGACCGGCGGCCGATGCGGTCATCCGTTCCGCGCGCCTGCTGGCCGAGGCGAAAAAGCCCTTGATCCTTGCGGGACACGGGGTGATCCGATCCGGCACCGCAAGCGACGTTCGGGCACTTGCAGAAAGCCTTTCTGCCCCGGTCGTCACGACGTTCATGGCCAAAGGCGTTCTGCCTCCGGGACACCCGCTCTCGCTGCATTCGATCGGTCAGCCGGGCAAAGAATTGGCATCAGAAGCCTTCGACCTGTGCGACCTGATCATTGCCATCGGGTTTGACCCGGTCGAATATCCACCCTCGAACATTTCGATGGGCGGTAAGAAGCCGGTTCTTGAGGTCTCGGACGTGGCCTCGACCGTTGATGTGGACTGGCCGGTAAAGGCCGCTCTGACAGGCGACCTTCCGCACTGCATCGACGTTCTGGCAAAGGCCACGGCCGAACGTCCCCCGCAAAGCTGGTTCAAAGATCTTCAGCGGAGGATTGACGCCTCGCTGGAAGGTGGGCCAACACCTTCCGATGCCGCTTGTGTCGCGCCGTCGGACATATGTCAGGCGATTTCCGAAACGCTTCGCGAAAGCGACGTTTTGCTGTCTGGCGTGGGCCTGCACAAGCTTTGGGTCGCCAGCAAGGTTCAAGCGCGCCGGGCGGGGCAAATCATCATTCCGAACGGCCTGGCCGGTATGGGCCTTGCGCTGCCCGGAGCGATCGAGGCTGCGCGCCTGTTGGACGAGGGTCGGGTGATCGCCGTTTGTGGTGATGGGGACTTCCTGATGAACGTTCAGGAGATGGAGACGGCGGCCCGGTTGTGCGTGCCCGTGACTGTTCTGGTCTGGGAAGACAACGGCTATGGTCTGATCGACGAAAAACAGCCAGGTGCGCGCGAGTTTTCCTTCGGCAACCCCGATTGGGAGTCACTGGCCCGATCCTTTGGCTGGGTCTACCACGATATCGAAAGTCACAGCAAACTTGCTCCTGCGCTGCAGGCGGCGGCTGACGTCGCCGTTCCGACCTTGCTGCGGGTGCCGGTCGACTATTCGGCTGATGGCGGGATGCCCACCGTCACCTGATTTTTCCGCCGAAAGTGGAACCAAATCCGCCTTTGGGCGTTTCTTCCCCAGTAGAAAAAAGGAGTTGTCATGACCGACGCATTGAACGTTGTCCCGAACGAAAACCCCGTTTCCACTGGCGTGCGCGACACCGCGCCCTTGGCCAAGGGTCTGGCTGATGTTCTGGCCGATACCTACCGGCTGACCTTCAAGACACATGCGTATCACTGGAACGTGGAAGGCCCGCTGTTCTATTCGATTCACAAGCTGACCGAAGAACAGTACGAAAACATGTTCGCCGCCGCTGATGAGATCGCGGAACGCATCCGCGCGCTGGGTCATCTGGCACCCTCGCGCATGTCCGACATCCTCGATTTCTCGGCCATCAAGGATCGCGAAGGGGACCTGTCCGCCGCCGACATGATCGAAGATCTGGCCGCCGATCACGAGCGGGTGGCGCACCGCCTGCACGCCCTGACCGAGCTTGCAGGAAGCCGCAAAGACGTCGTGACCGAAGATCTGGCGACCGAACGTTCGGCATTTCATGAGCAGGCAGCTTGGATGCTGCGGGCGATCTCGAAATCAAGCTGACGCGGTGAGCGGGCGCGTGTGTCGTTTTGCGACCCGACGGCGCGCGTTTAAAGTCTTGTGCAGGCTTGCCGAAAAACCGGCAAGCCTGCACATTCTGATCTGGTGACCAGTCCAAAGGGCGGCAATGTCTAAAAAAAACACGAAAAGCCAAAATTTGGCCGAGGAGCGGACCGACTGGGCCGAAGACCGCACCATTTTGGCAAATGAGCGCACGTTTGCGGGTTGGATGAGAACCGGAATGGCCTGCGTGGCCATCGCCCTTGGCCTCAAGGCCGTATTTTCCGCCGTCGAGCCCGAGTGGCTGGCAAAAGCCGCAGCCACTCTTTTTGTGTTGATCTCGCTGCTGATCTATTGGGGAGCCTGGATGAACGCCCGCCGCGTATATTCCCGATTGGAAGCGCACAGCGCCCAACCGGCATCTCGCTTCCACTTGCAATTGGTTGTTGGGAGCCTGTCCCTCGGATCAATCGCATGTTGTCTCGTGTTGTGGCTTGTCTAATTGAGGTGGCCCGTTCGATTTTAAGATCATCGCGGGCCTTCGGTCCATCGGGCGATGCTTTCTGGTGCAGGCGGACGTTAGCCAATGCGCTGTGTGGCCTGACGGTAGTGTAGTGGAGACGCCATTGCACGATCAGGGTTTCGGCTTGCTTTGCCGCCGCAGCGGGTGCAGTCCCCGCCTGGGGACAAAACTTCGGCATACCGGTCCAGATGATCAGGCAACGGCTTGCGGCTGTGCTATCCGACCCGGTCAGATTGAATGAACCGCCGCATCGCGAATAAGCCGTTGAAAGATCAGCGCTAAAGGCAAAGCAGGTTCGAGCGCAATTCCAAAAAACCGCTTTTTTGTCGCAAAAACCGACTTTGGATCTCGAACGTCACTTGGATCAGTAACTGGCGATCCCGGAAGGACTCGAACCCTCAACCTGCTGATTAGAAGTCAGCTGCTCTATCCAGTTGAGCTACGGGACCGCTGGGCCCTTCTTGATCGGTTTAGAGCCGGGGTTCAAGAGCCAAGCGCATGAACGCGCTGTTGGGATCGTCGTGATACCCAAAGATCGGACCGCAATAGCTGTATCCCAACGCTTCATAGAGTTTGCGTGCGGCGTCGTACTCGGCCAGATGGGCAGCGCCGGTTTCCAGAACCAGAGCAGAGATTCCGTCGGCGCGGGCGCATTCGGCCAGGTGACTCATCATCGTCCGCGCCAACCCGCGCCCACGTGCTTTGGCCAGGATATGGACCGACTTCACCTCGGCCGTCCCGTCCGGCAAAGCCTTCAATGCGCCGCACCCCACAGGCTCGTCGTCGTCGAACAAGGCCCAGAACCGAATATCCGGCCCAGAGAGCGCCTCGGCATCCATTGTGTGATTGCTTTCGGCGGGTCCCGCGGTTTCGCTGTGCGCGAAATGCGCCTCGACCACCGGCCGCAGGGCAGCCGAAGTCGGATCCGCCTCGCGGATGTCAATCATTCAGTGGGTCCAGGGACCGCGGCGGTCTGTTGCAAAATTCTCGCCATACCCGCGCTGGCGCAGGTTGGGTTTGCGCTTGTGCGGCTCGCTGACCAAAACTTCGATGCCATGATCCTTGGCATAGTCCAACGCTTCTTCCTTGGTGTCGAACTTCAGGCGAACCTGGGATTGCGTGTCCGAAGACGACGTCCAGCCCATCAGCGGATCAACCTCGCGCGCCGACGCCGGCGCGAATTCCAAAACCCATTTGCGGGTCTTGGCCATACCCGACGTCATCGCATTTCTTGCAGGCTGGTAAATCCGTGCGCGCATGTCGCCTCTCCATACTCGATTGGTCGCGACCGTTTATGCGTCAGAGTGCGGGCGGGGACAAGATTGCAAATGCCGCAGGGCCATGCAAATGACCGGCGCTGCAGGGGTTGCATGCGGACAAAATAAGAACAAATGTAAGAAGCCCAAGCGGAGCCTGCCGATGCCCTATGCACATTCTGACAAAACCCAGCTGACCGTCGACGATGTCCGCGCCCGCCTGAAGCTTGAGGGCGGCAAGCGGTTCGTCATGCATACGGAGTTTGCGCCGGCGGGTGACCAGCCAACGGCCATCAAGGAACTCGCCGCCGGTGTCCTGGACGGCGAACGCGATCAGGTGTTGCTGGGCGCCACCGGCACCGGCAAGACCTTCACCATGGCCAAGGTGATCGAGGAAACCCAGCGCCCCGCCATCATCCTGGCCCCCAACAAGACGCTGGCGGCCCAGCTTTACGGCGAGTTCAAAGGCTTCTTCCCGGACAACGCGGTCGAGTATTTCGTCTCGTACTACGACTACTACCAGCCCGAAGCCTATGTGCCGCGCAGCGACACCTATATCGAGAAGGAATCGCAGATCAACGAACAGATCGACCGGATGCGCCACTCGGCCACCCGGGCGCTGCTCGAGCGTGACGACGTCATCATCGTGGCCTCGGTCTCGTGCATCTACGGCATCGGCTCGGTCGAGACCTACGGGGCGATGACGCAGGATCTGAAGGTCGGGAACGAATACGACCAGCGGCAGGTGATGGCCGATCTGGTGGCTCAACAATACCGCCGCAACGATCAGGCCTTCCAGCGCGGCAGCTTCCGGGTGCGGGGCGATTCCCTGGAAATCTGGCCCGCCCACCTGGAAGACCGCGCGTGGAAACTCTCGTTCTTCGGCGAAGAACTTGAGGCCATCACCGAATTCGACCCCCTGACCGGCGAGCGCACCGACACGATGGAGCAGATCCGCGTCTATGCGAACTCGCACTACGTCACGCCGAAACCGACGATGCAGCAGGCGATTCTCGGCATCAAAAAGGAGCTGCGCCAGCGCCTCGACCAGCTGGTGGGCGAGGGCAAACTGCTGGAAGCGCAGCGGCTGGAACAGCGCACCAATTTCGACCTGGAAATGCTCGAAGCCACCGGCGTCTGCAACGGGATCGAGAACTACTCGCGCTATCTGACCGGCCGCGCACCGGGCGAGCCGCCCCCGACCCTGTTCGAATTCATCCCCGACAACGCCATCGTCTTTGCCGACGAAAGCCACGTCTCGGTGCCGCAAATCGGCGGCATGTATCGCGGCGACTACCGGCGCAAGTTCACGCTGGCCGAACACGGGTTCCGCCTGCCCTCCTGCATGGACAACCGTCCCCTCAAGTTCGAGGAATGGGACGCCATGCGCCCGCAGTCGGTCTTCGTCAGCGCCACACCGGCCAAGTGGGAACTGGAGCAGACCGGCGGCGTCTTCACCGAACAGGTGATCCGCCCCACGGGTCTGTTGGACCCCGAGGTTGAAATCCGCCCCGTCGAGATGCAGGTGGACGACCTGCTGGACGAGGTGCGCAAGGTCTCGGCCAAAGGGTTCCGCACGCTGGTCACAACGCTGACCAAACGCATGGCCGAAGACCTGACCGAATACATGCACGAACAGGGCATCAAGGTCCGTTACATGCATTCCGACATCGACACGATCGAGCGGATCGAGATCCTGCGCGACCTGCGGCTGGGGGCCTTCGACGTGCTGGTGGGCATCAACCTGCTGCGCGAGGGGCTCGACATTCCCGAATGCGGGCTGGTCGCCATTCTGGACGCCGACAAAGAGGGCTTCTTGCGCTCGGAAACCTCGCTGATCCAGACCATCGGCCGCGCCGCCCGCAACGCCGAGGGCCGCGTGATCATGTATGCCGACCGCATCACCGGCAGCATGGAGCGCGCGCTTGAGGAAACCAACCGCCGCCGCGCCAAGCAGATCGCCTATAACGAGGAACACGGCATCACGCCCGAGACGGTGAAGAAGAACGTCGAGGACGTTCTGGCCGGTCTCTATGCTGGCGACGTGGACATGAACCGCGTCACCGCCACCATCGACAAGCCGATGCACGGCGCCAACCTCGAGGCCCATCTGGACGGGCTGCGCGAGCAGATGCGCAAGGCGGCCGAGAACCTGGAATTCGAAGAAGCCGCCCGCATCCGCGACGAGATCAAGCGTCTGGAAGCGGTCGACCTAGCCGTCGCCGACGACCCCATGGCGCGTCAATGGGCGGTCGAGAAAGCCTCGGAAGACGCGGTGAAATCGCAGGGGCGGTCAACGGCTGGGCGGCCGGGCCAGCGGGGTGGGAATGTGAAGAGAAGGAAGCGATTCTGATTGACGCTACACACTCAAGAAGGGAGAAAAGCGACAATGCTCAACCCAGGAGAAAGTATGGCTTGGCTTCCAGATTTTGAAGACGTCATTGAAATTCACTACGGCCTAGTCGAGTTGTTTTTGAATGATGAAGACCCCGTAAGCCCCCCAGGGCCTCGTGATGAGAACCTTGTTCACTCGGCCTGCGCGAGGCCAATGACTGGTATGGGAAGTGTAGACAAGTATCCAGATGACTTCCAAAAAATGGCTGCTTTGTTTCATTCTCTTACGCAGAACCACGCATTTCACAATGGAAATAAGCGCACGGCCCTCGTTTCGCTGTTAGCCGCATTGTATCGCAATGGCAGGGTGTTCTCTTACGACTTATCAGACGACGAAATCTATGAGATGACCGTTAGCGTCGCGGAAGGGAAGTTTTTAAATATTCCTGATCGCCTCTCACCTGATGATGCTGTCGAAAAAATCGGTCATTGGCTGAGAAGAAACACCATTTCAAGGAATCAATCGGCATCGGAAATGCACGTTTCTGATTTTGTTTCCAGATGTCAGTCTATTGGTTGTATCTATAAAGAACAGGGCGGATACCATCATCTGGCAAACGGTGAAAATAGTATCCGTATAAATTTGGATACACGTCGAATTGCAGGAAACGCGGCTAAGACATATCTTAGACGGCTTGGCCTCAGCCTCGAACAAACTGGGCAAACCTTTGCTGAGTTTCAGAATGTAGAGGATGCTGAGAGAGAAGAAATCTACAGATATATCGCCGTTCTGCGTCGGCTCGCGAAAATCTGAAAATGTGCGGATGTGCCCCACGTCGTTGTTTCGTCGAAGTTCAAATGTAAGATGGGATTGCATCTCATCTTACACGTTGTCACGCACACCACTCTTGCACCCCGCCTCCCTCTCCTCCACGTTTGAAATCACAAATTGTGATTCCAAACGGTTCCCATGACGAACGCCAAAAACCTGCCCTCCACGCATGAGGTCCAAAGCGCCATTCACCGGGTGCGCGGCACACGCGTGGTGCTGGCCGAGGATCTGGCGCGGTTCTACGGAAAAACCGTCAGCGCCTTCAATCAGGCCGTCTCGCGCAACAAGGACCTGTTCGAGGGCTACCGCTTTCAGCTGACCGACGCCGAGGTGGCCGATTTGACATCACGGAATGTGATTTCAAAGCCCAAAGGCCGCGGCGGGCGGCGGGTCAATCCTTGGGTCTATACCGATTACGGCGTGGCCATCGCCTCGACCCTTTTCAAGGATCCGCGCGCGATCAAGATCACCCGGATGATCACCGAGGCCTTCGTCGATGGCGCCAACGCCCTGGCTGAAACCCCACGCAGCGCGCCCGAGATTCTGCCGCCCGAAGGCACCCCCGCCCCGCTGCTGCCCAATGGCGAGCAGTTGCGGGCGCTGGCGGAAAACATCCTCGATTCCGGGCAGCAGAGCCTGGTCGACTACATCGCCAACCCCACCACCAAGCGCCAGCAGGCGGTGGCGGTGATCATGAAGACCCTTGCCGAAACCGCAGGCGAAGAGGTGCGCACCCAGCACGAGCGTCTACGCCTGCGCATCGCCGAACGGTTGGCCGCGGGCGACTATGCCGATGACGATGACCGCAAGCGGCTGATCGAACTGCTGCAGGCGATGAAGGGCTAGAACCCCAGTTCGGCCCGCATCTTTTTCGTCAGCTTGGCCACGACCATCTCGTAAGATGTCACGATGTGGTCACGCAGGGACGGGTCGCTCAGTCCGCGTTCGTCATAAACCTGCAGCCATTTCATGCCGCGTGAGGCCAGATAAGGCGCGGGCCGGATGCCGGGCTGATCCTGCAGCACCTCATAGGCCAGGTCGGTGGCCTTGAAGGTAAAGGCATCCTTGCCGTCGTTCCAGCCGCAGATCGCGAACACCTTGCCACCCACCTTCCACACATCCGCATTGCCCCACTGTACGACGTGGCTTGTGGCCTTGAGAGAGGCGCAGAAGGTGTTGAATTCGTCTCGGGTCATGACGCCGATCCTGACGGGCCGGCAAGGATTTCGCAAGCAAGCATGACCTGTCGGGCCTAACCGAACAGGTCTTGCAGAACGTCGCCGATTTGAACCGTCGCCGCGCTGGACCAGTCTGGCCGATAGGACGGTTTTCGCACCTGGTACTCGGTTCCGGTGCCCGTGCCCGACCAGACGCCATCGAAGAACAGAGCGCGCTCCTTGCGCCGCCGTGGGCGTATTTCAGGCGGCCGCCGCCAATACATGATCGCGCGTCGAGCACCGGCCACATCCCCGGCCTTCCATCTGCGCACCCAAACGGCCCGGTCTATGGCCCCAGTGTTGTAGTGAAAGGACAAGGCCGCGCCCAACTGCGCCTCGGTCAGGGCGTGGCCGGCAAAGGCCGTTTCCACCGCAGGCAGATAGTTGGTGCGGATAGCCCACTCATACACTTCAAAACAGCGCCGCAAGGTCTGGGGGTTGTCCAGATAACGCGGCCAGACCGTGTGGCCCGAGGCCGACGTGATCCCCACACTCCAGGTCCAGACATCAACGGAATCCAGATAGGCCTCGCGCACGATCGCTTCGTGCGCGATAAGCTCGGCTGCAATTCGCGGTGTGATCTTGTAAGGCATCAGGCCATCCCCGGGTGGCGGCCGATGTCACCCCTTGTCCCAATGGGCGATGACATCATACCCCATCGGCGTCGGAGGTCCTTCAAGATACTCGGCAAACTGACCCCACAACTCGGCAACCTTGGGGGCGTTTGCGTTTGATGTCGCCTCGCTCTCGACGACCGAGATCACATAACCGCTGCCATCCTCGTTCATCACATTCGTAAAGCAGTGCATACCGGGCATGCCCATGATCTGATCCTTCAGATCGTTCATTCGGGCTGTGGCGGCCTCGCGGGTGCCGGGCTTCATCTTGAACTGGGTAACGCGTGCAAACATGGTTGTCCTCCCTCGCATGGGGTCCAGACCCCGAACCGCGGCGAACTGCCAGCGGACGGTATGATCCTACCACGTCCTGCCCAAATCACGCAGGGACACAGGCAACGCGATCATGTGCGCGAAAAGGTTCAACCATGAAGATAGGTGTCTTCAAGGACCGTCAGGGGCGGACAAATTTGGCGTTTCCGACAGCCCGCGGTTTGGGTGCCGCGCTTTGCGTGGACGCAGGAGCCTGGACCGGCACAGCCGACCGCGTCGCGGCCCGGACACTGGACTCGCATGCGATCCCGTCGCCGTCAGGGTCGTTGCGTTTGTGGTATCCAAGCTGTCCCTCGCGCATCGGCCCAAGACCAACGGAGCGTGCCGCGTCGCAACCAGCCAGCGCCACAAGGTGCATCACGGCTTCGGTCCGCTCCAGATCCGAGGTCCGGAGATATACGCCCAGCGCGATCATCCCCGTCGTCAGCGGTAGGGCCAGCACCATCAGCAGAATGCGCAGCGGGGACAGCGCATGTCGGCGCAGGGCATCAGCCTTGCGCTGCCGACGTGCCAAGCGCGGATCTGGTGCGGGTTCGTTGTATACGGTTGTCTTCAGCTTCATAAGCTTGGCGATACACCAACTATGTGGCAAAGCCGAGGCATCGGAATGACGCAATCCAGCGAGGGCGCCACGTGACAACTCGAAACCCATTTCAACCGGTCGAAGAGACTGTGCGGGAACTGGCCCTTGATCTCATCGCGCAGGCCCGTTTTGCTGCGCTTGCCGTGGTACATCCGGACAACGGACTGCCGTCGATCAGCCGCATCTCACTGGCCACCGACAGTGCTGGATGGCCGCTCACCCTGATCTCGGATCTGGCGGAGCACTCACGCGCGTTGGAGGCAAATCCGGCCTGCGCGTTGCTGATCGGCGAGCCCGCTGACAAAGGTGATCCACTGACCCATCCCCGGCTGACCCTGCACTGCACGGCGCGCCCGATCTCACGGGCGACCGAGGAGCATACCGCGCTTCGGGCAAGCTACTTGTCACAGCGTCCGAAGGCCGGACTATATATCGACTTCGCAGATTTCCGTTTTGTGCGTTTCGAGATTGTCGATGGGCTTCTCAATGGCGGGTTCGGCAAAGCGTGGAAGATGACACGCGAAGACCTTTGCCCGCCATCAAATCAGCGAACGACGTGAACTGCGCAACTGGCGTGGCGCACCACATGTGTCGCGGTCGAGCCGAGCAACAGATCCTGCATCCCCGGTCGGTGCGACGCCATAATGATCAGGTCAGGTTTGTTGGTTTCCGCCCAATCCAGAATCGTGCGCCCCGAATGGCCCTCGACCACAACGCCCTTGGCGTTCGGTAGCTTGGCGGCCAGAATGCTCAGCTCATCCTGGATCGCGCGCCGCGCTTCGGTCAGGTATTCGGCCGGCATGTAAGAGATTGCGTAGTCCGGGATATGCTCGACAACATGCAACAGGGTCACTTTCGCATCTGGCGTCGCCAATAGTTTGGCCAGTTTCAGCGGCCCCGACGTGTCACGCTCGGTATCGAAGGAAATCGGGACAAGAATATTGTGATACATGGCTGGCGTCTCCTTGAGTTTCGCGTTCAGATAGCAGTAGCCAAAGTCTTCTGACCTTGATTCAGGTCAGGATCAGTCAAATGTTTCGGCAACGTCGTACATCACCGGCTCGAAGCTTTTGCACAATTCGTTGATCTTGCGGTTGCGCTCGCGCATTTCAGGCGTTCGCAGCATGGCCAGAAAGTCTTCCCGCCGCTCCCACTGCGAATAGTTCGCGATTCGGGTCTGGGCATCGTTGACATGCAGTCCGGCCGCGACAAAACCGGGCTGCTTGGAAATGAAGTTCGCATAGGCGTCGGTCAACGCTTCCAGCAGGTCCTGACAGGTTCCGGGGGTCATTTCGAAAGTGGTGATAACGGTCTGAACACTGGCGTCTTTTGATATCTTCGGCATCGGTCATCTCCCTTGTCTGACCCAAGCCTAGCACAGGTTTTTCAAACGTCTTGCCTTTCGTTGAACTGGCGCGAAAAAGTTTCCGAAAAATGAACCGAGCGCTAACCTTCCGTTAACCAAGGTTGATGATCCTGCGCAAATGGACCGCCTGATCGCCTTCCTGTGTGCAAGTCTTGTGTTTTCGACTCCGGCCTTGGCCGGGGCATGGCTTCGTGAAGAAGGCGCCTCGTTCACATCGTTGGCCCTGACGGCGTTTTCCGAGCCCGGGAAGGGCATCCGCTTCAAGTCCTGGCTCTATGGGGAATGGGGAATGCGCCCAAATCTGACGCTGGGTTTGGACGCGGAAGAGCATCAGGACCTATACGGTCACGCCGTGGTGTTTGCGCGCCTACCGATTGCCGAATTTTCCAACGGTGGGCGTCTGGCTGCCGAGTTGGGTGTCGGCGCGCATCACCGTGAAACCCGCGCATGGGCGATGTACAAGGCAACCCTGTCTTGGGGCAAAGGATTTCAGGCCCGATATGGCAGTGGCTGGCTGGCGGCTGATGCCGCGCTGGAGTACCGAAGCCATGACGCTCTGATCCGAAAACTGGACCTGACAGTGGGTTTGTCGTCGCACCGTCGGGTCAATCCCCTGCTCCAGATCGAAACGTCCTATGTACCTGGCCGCCCGCTCTATTGGAGCGCGCGACCCTCGGCGATGTTTCGATCCGAAAGCGGCCCCAACACCTGGATAATCGGGGTCGAGCGCAACGCCGCCCGGGACAGGCCAGGCCTGAGATTCGCGCTGTGGCGCGAGTTCTGAATGCTGCGCGCCGGCCGCCCCAAAAGCGACCGGCCGACACGGATCAGACCTCGATCCGCATGATCACCGAAACTTCACCACTCAAGGCCTCGGACCAACGCAACTTGATCTGGTCCTGGTTCGTCCCTTGCTGCAACTGAACATAGGGGGCCGTATAGCGCAGAGTTCCAAAGGCGGTTCTCAGCCCGTCCAGCACGACGACGCTGTCACAGCTGCGGGCCTGCCCACCAAAGGGGAATGCATCATCCGAGTCCACCGTCCAGGCAGAGGCCGCCGTATTCTGTTCGTGTCGGACCCGCAGCGGGTTCGCGGTCTTGAGTGTCACGTTGTGATACGTGTTGTCTGCGAACGTGACATTCACATGCCGATCAGGATTCAGATCGGCAAAAGTTGTATCAACCTTGTCCACGCGGTCGATTGACCCGTTCGCCGTTCGGAACTTGTTGCCCGTGACCGTCATTCCGTTCAAAAAATGCCCGACGCCATGCGGGCGCACGACGATATAGGCGAACCACGGGGCAACGTCACTTGAATAGAAGATGTTGTCGGTGATGCTCATGGCGCTGAAGGAATAGCCCGAGGTGTAGTCGGGTTCGGCATCGCGCTCATTGCTCCACTCGATGAAACAGTTGTCGATATAATTGTCGGCGATCGAAGAACTGTTGTAGGCCCCGATCATCACCAAACCCGCATTGCGCACACCGTTCGGCACGCTGTCGCCCTGAAAGAAGTGGTTGCCCAGAACCAGGTTGTTGTCTCCGCCCAGAACCGCGAAGTGGTGGAAACGAACGGCGCGGTTGTGGCGCAGCTTGACGTCGTTGGCATTGGCGTTGATGGCAATCGAACTGCGGTCGGGCACGTCCAGAGACTCTTCACTGGACAGGAACTGGCAACCGTCGATCAACATGCCCTGGCACCCCACCCCGATTGAAGTGATGCCGCGATCCAACGGACGGCTGACAAAGCAGTTCTTCAAAACGAACGTGTTCCCGCCCGGCGACAGGCGGATCGCGCTGCAGCGCCCGTTGCATTGAAGCTCGATGTCTTCCATGGCGAATTTCTGGAGCGCACTGAAGCCCGAGAAATCCAACAGGTACTTGAAAGCAACGAACGTAAATGTCTGCGTGCCAGCCGCATCATAGATAGGTGCGTTCAAGGTGATCTCACCGGCACCTTCATCCTTGGACCGAACATAGATCTCACGTCCAACGCCGCTGCCCTGAACCAACGACCCGAGCGGGATATTGGCCACGTTGGCCACACCGGACAACTTGTAAGGATCCGCCGGATCGTATGTTGCGACAGAGGTAAAGGTCTCGGTGTCCCATGAGGCGCTGCTCTTGACGTCGAACTGCCCGTTGCGGATCACGCGGCGAGTGGAGTAGCTGCCGCGATTGGGTACGGCGGCCTGCATGTCGATCGGCTCGGACACCGAGATCTTGCGGCCGCCCAGGTCCAGCGATTCATGATCCGAGTTGTTCAACAGCGCCTGATACGCCTTTTTGAAGGCCAGGGCTTCATCGCCGAAGGCGGAGATGTAAGTCGGCAGATCGAAATTCTTGGTCAGAATAAGCATCTTGTCATCAGGCATCGTGACCGTGCCCTCAAAGTCGACCTCCGCGTCCAGCCCAACATCCTGTGCCAGGTGATAGGTTCCCTGCGGCACATAGATGCGGCGACCTCCCGCGGCTTGGTCTGCCGCTTCAAACGCGGCCGAGTCGTCGGCCACACCATCTCCCAACGCGCCATAGTCCCGCACGTCCACAAGGCTGATCATGTCGCGCAAGAAGATCCCGGTGACATCGGTAATTTCGAGATCATCGATCCGAACGAGCGCGCCGTTTGCCCCCTCGATATCGAGGCCGAAATGCCCGTATAGCGCCGAAATGCCCCAAGGCATGTCCACGCCCGGCCGCTGTCCAATCCCGACGATGGCGGTGACCTCGTGCACCACGCCATAGGCCGACAGCTGAATGGCCGGGCCCTGTTCGGTCAGTCCGGAAAGGTGCACGTCGCCGGCCCCTCCGGCCCATCCAGCGATCCGGACCTGCGGCAATGGCCCGCTGATCGCTTTGACCCGCGCCTTGATCTGCAAATAGCAGCCCGGCAGAAGCGGCGTCTGCCCCATGTACCGCAGTTGCTGCGTGGGATTGACCTTCAGTATCTCAAGACAACCGCCAAACTCCGCATCTGCAGGCACGAACACTCCCGTTCCCGATCCATCATAGGTCGGTGAGCCCGGAGTGCCGTCGCCGCTGGACCACACATCCAGACCATTCGCGAATTGCGGCGGCGTGAAAACGATTCCGTCGGTGATTGCCTTGTTCATTGAATACCCTTTCCCAAACGCGCCCACTCTTCAGGCTATGGCGCATGCCAGATTTCGGATCCGGAAGCCGCCCGGACACGCTGGTCTGAGTATCGAAAAGGGATTAACCGTCGCTCATATCATCGTGACGGTGGGTGTTGCGTCAGGCGGATGGGTCGGAGTTGCCAAGCAGTTGCACCCCGTTGATCTTCCAGCCGTTTTCCAGCTGGACCATCTGATAGTCCAGGATGTGAACCCGGCCGTTCGCATCCACCACCATCACTTTCTGCCACCAGAACCCTGAGATCTGCCGCAATTCCAGAAATCGGATCTCAGCTGGGCGCCAGACCATTGGATAGCCGTTGCGCACCATCGCGCCAAAATTCTCGGGCGTGCGGAACATTGTCTGGATGTTGGGGCTGGCGAAGGTGAAGGCCGTGGCGAAGTCATCGGCCTTGAAGGCTTCAATCTGCGCAGCAATATTGGCTTCGATGTCGCCACTTTGGGCAACTGCGGCTGTTGCCAGACCGGCGCTCAGGGAAACTGCAAGCAAAAGTCGACGCATGGGACCACCTCCTGCCGGAAAAGTAGCCCCATGCAGTATGTGGTCAAATCAGGCCAGGTCTCCGGCCAGGGCCTTGTCGATCAGTGCAATCGTTTCGGGGACGCCATAAAGGGCGATGAACCCGCCGAACCGAGGACCTTGGCTGGCGCCCAACAACACCTCGTAAAGGGCTGTGAACCAGCCGCGCATCGGGTCAAAGCGCTCGCGGCCGATGGAATAGACCACCGATTGCAAGGATTCGTCCTCGACCGGACCGTCATAGGCTTCAAGCGCCGACTTCAGGGCTTCAAGCGCCTCGCGCTCTTGCTCCGTCGGCGCCCGATGCTTGCGGGTCGGCTTCACGAAGTCGTTGAAGTAGCGCACTGCAAAACCGGCAGCCTTGTCGAGGTCCGGATGGCTTTCGGCCGTGGCTTCGGGCGCATAGCGGCGGATGAAGCCCCACAGAGTCTCCTTGTCCTCGGCACCTGAAACCGACGCGAGGTTCAGCAGCATTGCAAAGGGTACGATCAACGTCGATTCCGGCACGTCACCGCCGTGAATGTGCCAGACCGGGTTGTTCAACTGAGCCTTCAGATCCTGCCCGGGGTAGGCACGCAACTGCTGATGGTATTCATCATATGCCTTCGGGATGACGTCAAAATGCATCCGCTTTGCCGTCTTCGGCTTTTGATACATGAAATAGGCCAGACTCTCGGTCGGCGCATAGGTCAGCCACTCGTCGATCGACACTCCGTTTCCGGACGACTTCGAGATTTTCTGCCCGTTTTCATCGAGAAACAGCTCATACGAGAAATGCTCGGGCGCACGGCCGCCCAGCGCGCGGCAGATCGCGTCATAAATCTTTTCGTTGGTCGCATGTTCCTTGCCATACATCTCGAAATCGACGCCCAACGCCGCCCAGCGCGCTCCGAAATCCGGTTTCCACTGCAACTTCACATTGCCGCCAGTCACGGGCAGCGTCCACTCCTTGCCATCTTCATCATCGAAGGTGACGGTGTAGGTCTCGGCGCACACCTTTTTCATCGGCACATAAAGGACCCGGCCCGTTTCCGGATGGATCGGCAGGAAGATCGAATAGGTCTGCTGACGCTCCTCGCGCAGGCTTTTCAGCATGATGGCCATGATGTCGTCATAACGTTCGACTGCACGCTTCAGGATTTCGTCGAACTGACCCGAACGATAAAAATCGCGCGCCGAATAGAACTCGTATTCGAACCCGAACGTATCAAGGAACCGACGTAGCATGGCGTTGTTGTGTTCACCAAAGCTGGGATACTCGCCGAACGGGTCAGGGACCGAAGTCAGCGGCTGCTGCAGATAGGCTTCAAGGGCCTCGGGGTTCGGCACGTTGCTGGGAACCTTGCGCATCCCGTCCAGATCATCCGAAAAGCAGATCAGCTTGGTGGGAATGTCCGACAGGGCCTCGAAGGCGCGCTTGACCATCGTGGTCCGTGCCACCTCACCGAAGGTGCCGATATGCGGCAGGCCCGACGGGCCATATCCCGTTTCGAACAGAACGAAGCCCTTCTCCGGTGGAGACTTCTGATAGCGTTTGAGCAACCGGCGCGCCTCTTCGAAAGGCCAGGCCTTTGACGTCATGGCGGTTTCACGCAGTTCAGACATTTCGTTCGTTCTCCATCGGGAAATCAGCGACGGTCACTCAATGCGACCGACCGGCATCTCCTATTGTGCAGATGCAGCGTGAGTCAATGACCGCAGGCGAGAAACGCCGCCCCTGCTACGATTTCAGACGGTTGCTCGTGACCAGGAACACGGCAGATTCTGATCAGGACACAAGCAGACATCGGTATGTATTGGAAAACAAGATATTGAACCCTTTGCCACACCTCAATAACGTGCGGCACGATACCAATCGCAGGATGTTCCCATGACCCAACCCGTTTCCCACCCGATGTCGCCGCAGGATTGCCTTGTGGCGATCATGGTGGCCGTCTCAGCCTCGGACGAGAACATCCGCACCGTCGAACTGGTCAAGATCGAGACAGCCGTGAATATGCTGCCTGTGTTTGCCGACTACGATATCGACCGTATGCGCCGGGTTTCGCAGATCGTGTTTGATCTGTTCGAGCAGGAAGATGGTCTGGACGCACTGTTTGGTCTGATCCGGGACAACCTGCCTGAGCGGTTGAACGAAACGGCCTATGCTCTGGCCTGCGATGTCGCCGCCGCCGACGGCTCGCTGGCCGAAACCGAACTGCGGTTGCTGGAAGAGATCCGGTATGAGTTGGAGATCGACCGGCTGCACGCCGCAGCGATCGAGCGCGGCGCACGGGCGCGTCACACCGTCTGATCGGATTCAGCTGCCATAAAGCGCGCCCCAGCGCTCGATGAGGGCCTGCTGCAGTTTGCGAGACCTGCGATTCCAGCTGCGCGCGCCTTCAGGGCGTTCGCGGCTTTCACGCGCGATGGTCGCCCGATGCGGAAGATCGGCAGTGAATATCGCAAAGGCCAACTCGGATCCTCCGGCGGTGGTCAGATACCCGCCCAGGCCAGATACAAAGTTCAAGGTCCCGGTCTTGGCGTCCACCTTGATCGGGTGCCCTTGGATCCGCTGGCCTTTGGCGTCGGTCAGGGTAAACGGCTTCAACAGATGTCGCAGCGTTTCATGCTGCTGAGCGGCCACCAGAACTTTGACCAGACCAGACGGTACCATTCGCGAAGCATCACCCAATCCGGAATGATCCACCATTGCAATACCGGACGCGCCGTAGGTCTGAGCCGACCAGCGATTCATCTCATCCGCGGAGTCTACCAGTGTTTGCGGCCGCCTACCCCGCGCGACGGTCGCAGCCAGCCCCACCATCTCGGCCGTGAGGTTGGTCGAATATTTCAGCATCCCTTTCACTATGCTGGTCAGTTCATCGCTCTTATGCGTGACCAGAACGGTGCCCCTGGGGGCCTCGCGTGTGACTTGAACCCGCCCCAGGACGATGCCGTTGACCCGGGCCAGAGTGCGGAACACATCCCCGGCGTACAAGCCCGGTTTGCGTACGGGCAACCACCTGGCGCCGCCGCTGCCCAGCGCGCCCTTGGCAACTGTCCAGCGGTCCTGCCGCGCGCTGGGTTGATAGCTGTAGACCGGAAGGTTGCGATTTTCGATCCGCATCGCGGCCATGTCCACCGACGGCGTATAACTGGCACTGCGTGCGTCCATGGTCACGTCATAGCTGGACCCTTGGCGTTTCCACTCGAAATGCACGCGGTTGAAGTTCAGGGAAATTCCACTGATCGCAGGGCTATAGCCCACATGATCAGGCTGACCGGGGTCTATGCTGAATACATAGGGCAATCCGCCGCTGTACACTTTGAACGCCCCACTAACCTCGGTCAGTCCGGCCTTGCGCAGGTTGGCGGCCATCGTGGCCAGAGCATCGGTATCCAATACCGGATCGCCGCCTCCGGCCAGTATCAGATCACCCTTGAGGATTCCGTTTTCAATCGGACCATCTGCGATCAGCTTTGTTTCGAACCGATGGTCTGGCCCCAGAACGTCCAGCGCGTAAAGCGCGGTCAGGGCTTTGGCGACACTGGCCGGCGGCAAGCCGCGGGCCCCGCCGAATTCCTCCAGTTGCGCGCCGGTTTTCACGTCTGCCACGGCGAAGACCACTTCGCCCTTCAATCGCGCCGCCTGAATGATGCGTTCGGCACCGCTCAACTCGGCGCCACGGGCAACAGGCCGCAATGAGACCGTTGGCGCCCCGGCAAGGCCCGCGGTGGGGATCAGAAGCGAACCGGCGCCGGCCAGAAAGAAACGTCTCGAAATACGATCAGTCATGGGTCAAATAAAATCCCAGAGATCACAGGCAAACAACCATGCACCTGAATTATGTGCCCATCGGGGCTGTTCAGGCAACACCTGTCAGGTCCAGCCGCCTTTGGAGCGTATCTGAGTCGAGCTGACATCGACCATCGGCACGTTCACGAAACACCAGGCCGGTGCATCGGCCCGACCCAAAAGATGCCGCGCCGTTCCGTCAATCCGGTATTTGCCATAGACACGCGCCGCCGGTGACATGCGCGCCGAAATCCGATCTCCGGGGCGCGCCACCACGCCCACAGGAACGGTGTCCATGATCGACCGCCAGTCCTTCCATTTGTGAAACTGGGCCAGGTTGTCAGCCCCCATCAGCCAAACGAACCGAACCTGCGGATAGAGCCGCCGCAAGGCAGCAAGTGTGTCAGCCGTGGCGCGGGTGCCCGTCAGATCCTCAATGTCAGTCACCTCAACCTTGGGATGCTGCATGATGGACCGTGCAGCCTCAACTCGCTGATCGATCGGAGCCGGGCCGCGAGACTTCAGCGGGTTCCCCGGCGACACCAACCACCAGACCCGATCCAAACCAAAAGCCTTCATCGCCTCCAGTGTAACGTGCACATGCCCCTGATGCGGCGGATCGAACGATCCCCCGAACAGTCCCACGACCTGACCGGGCCGCGCATATGGTATCGCGCTTCGCAACATCCCCTGCTGTAGTCCAGAACTCACCGGCCTTGTCAATCAACAGGTTGCACAGCATCGCCCAAACCGACCGCCCCCGATCGCACCACTTCGGCACACCAGCCGCCATGCCCGCGCACTGCAGAGTACCCCCCGTTGCCCAACGCCTCTTCCATCCTGCTGCAAGGCGCGCAGATAACCGTGATCCGCAAAATGGCGGTGCCGACCTGAACCTCGCGCCCTTTGAGAGCGCCCAAATTGATGCCGGAAACCACCAGATTGCGCCGCAGCACGTCCGGTGTGACTGGGCCTTGTCCCAAATAGCTGCCGATCGCGGCAAGATGCTCGTTCTGAATCAGGGTCACCGCACGCTTCCCCGGGCGACTGCGATCGCCCTCAACCCCATCTTCCCGGATCATGGCCTGACCCAGTGCGATCATATCCAATCGTCGCCCCGGTCTGACGCCGATCCATTCGATCCGCCCGGCCTTGGCCCAACCTGATACCAATTGCGCAAGTTCCGGCATTCCCAGCATCCTTCCCAGTCCGGTCAGGCCGGCGCATAAGGCCAGCCAGAAATTCGCCAAAGCACCAGCTTGCCCCGCCCGTCCCGCTTGGCTATCAAGCGGGTCAACCTGAATTCCCCGACCCAGAGGACGCGACATGGCCGCCTATCAATATGTCTACCACATGCAGGGTGTCTCAAAGACCTATCCCGGTGGCAAGAAGTGCTTTGAAAACATTCACCTGAGCTTTCTGCCCGGCGTAAAGATCGGTGTCGTCGGCGTGAACGGCGCCGGTAAGTCGACCCTGATGAAGATCATGGCCGGCCTCGATACCGATTTCACCGGCGAGGCGTGGGCCGCCGAGGGCGCAAAGGTCGGCTATCTGCCACAGGAACCTCAGTTGGACGAATCCCTGACCGTCCGTGAAAACGTCATGCTGGGCGTGGCCGAGAAAAAGGCCAAGGTCGACCGCTTCAACGAAATCGCGATGGAGATCGCCGAGAACTACTCGGACGAGTTGATGGAAGAGATGACCGCCCTGCAGGACGCGATCGACGCGGAAAACCTGTGGGACCTCGACAGCCAGATCGACGTGTCGATGGAAGCGCTGCGCTGCCCGCCGGACGATGCTAACATCGCCAACCTCTCGGGCGGTGAGAAACGCCGCGTGGCGCTCTGCAAGCTGCTGCTGGAAGCGCCCGACATGCTGCTCTTGGACGAACCGACCAACCACCTGGACGCCGAGACCATCGCCTGGCTGCAACAGCACCTGATCGACTACAAGGGCACCATCCTGATCGTCACCCACGACCGCTACTTCCTGGATGACATCACCGGCTGGATCCTCGAGTTGGACCGCGGACGTGGCATCCCGTACGAGGGCAACTATTCCTCGTGGCTGGAGCAGAAGGCCAAGCGGCTTGAGCAGGAAGCCCGCGAGGACAAATCCAAGCAGAAGACCCTGCAACGCGAATTGGAATGGATGCGTCAGGGTCAAAAGGCCCGTCAGGCCAAATCCAAGGCCCGTATCAACGCCTACAACGAGCTGGCGGAACAGTCTGAGCGCGAGAAGCTGACCCGCGCCCAGATCGTCATCCCCAACGGCCCGCGCCTGGGCAGCAAGGTGATCGAGGTCAACGGGCTGGCCAAGCATATGGGCGACAAGCAACTGATCGAGAACCTGTCCTTCAGCCTGCCGCCGGGCGGCATCGTCGGTGTGATCGGCCCCAACGGCGCCGGTAAGTCGACCCTGTTCAAGATGCTCACCGGCCAGGAAAAACCTGACGCGGGCACCATCGAATACGGCGACACGGTGCAACTGTCCTATGTCGATCAGTCGCGCGACGACCTCAACGACAACGACACCGTGTGGGAGGCGATCACCGGCGGCGCCGAGATCATCCAACTGGGTGACGCGCAGGTCAATTCCCGCGCCTATTGCTCTTCCTTCAACTTCAAGGGCGGCGACCAGCAGAAAAAGGTCTCGTTGCTGTCAGGGGGTGAGCGCAACCGCGTCCACATGGCCCGCCTGCTGAAAGAGGGCGGCAACGTCCTGCTGCTGGACGAACCGACCAACGACCTGGACGTCGAAACCCTGCGTGCGCTGGAAGACGCGCTGGTCGATTTCGCCGGCTGCGCCGTGGTCATCTCGCACGACCGTTTTTTCCTCGACCGGATCTGTACGCACATCCTGGCCTTTGAAGGTGATGCGCATGTCGAATGGTTCGAGGGCAACTTCGAAGACTACGAAGAAGACAAGAAGCGCCGCCTGGGACCGGACGCGCTGGAACCCAAGCGGCTGAAGCATAAGAAATTTGCGAGGTGATCAGTGCCATAGGGTAGAGGCGTCCTCTACCCTCAAAGCTCTCCTCTTGGCGGCAGTTCAAAAATTCGCTGCCTCAAAACCACTCGTGAAACGATTACTCTCAGCGTGTCTTTGACTAGCCTATCCAGCTCCGAATCTTCTCTAAAGTCCGCTGGACAAAAGTAGTCGATTCTTTTTGCCTCTTTAAGCTTGAGGCACTTTCTGTGGCTTTCGCCTGGCTTGTGCACAGCAACAGCGTGCCCACCGTTTTGCATTACTACAGCCATGCTGGGAACATCGGTGTCACCGTCGCCAAAATAGATCATATTGTCGAACGGAATCCGCCGCTCGTGTTTCGGCATGTGAGAGTTGATACTTTCATTAACGTTTAGGACGCCCTTGTTTATTCTAAACAGATATTGCGTCTTGGAAGTATCAGATATTACCCTCGCCGGCCATTTGGGGTGGCCGTACTGATCATAATAAAACTCACAAGCATATATCTCTTTGAAGTGATGAGAAATGTCACACCCTTCGATCATTTCTCTGAGGCCAGAAGAAACCACGTAGTGCTCTAAGTGAACATCTGCATCACCGGCCAAACCTTTTGCAAACTCTTCAATTCGGGGAAACCATTCCCGGACACCTTCAAAAAATTTGATTTCTCTTCCATGCTCGTTGAACTTATTTCTGTCGAGTTTAACTCTCTTTGCCTCTGATATCGCGATCATCTCTCGCATATAAACAAGCAGTTCTTCTGAATTTTCTTTGATGCGTTTGGATTTCACATCTGCCCAAAAGTCTTCGGGAGCCACGCCAAGCTCAGGCAGAACTCCGTAGTGTTGCATGGCTTCCGGGCTCAACGTCCCATCGAAATCATAGACAAGTGCGACAACGTTTTGTTTGAAAACTGTATTTTCGACCAATTTTCTGCCTTTCTTCAACTTTCCCACTGACAATATCTAGGGGTTTCACGCGTGCCATTCAATCTAGGGAACTCAAAATTTATGCAAATCTATCATACAGTTATCGATCAGCCGGCGCTGCTGGTTCTTTCAGATGAAAACAGGTTCTGAATTTTCGGAAGCCCAAAATAGCTTTCGCGCTTGGTCACTTGCCGCCACTTTCCACCCTTGCCATATGGCCCCCTCAGTGCCATATGCAAAGAGCTTACGTTATTCTACTTCGACCTACTGTCTCCGTTTTCGGCGTTCAGTCTATCGATCCAGACAACGACGCCGGGCTGCCGCAATTCCGTGGGCAGCACTAATACAGGAGATACGGATATGCCCGCAGGCACCGTAAAATGGTTCAACACCACCAAAGGTTTCGGCTTCATCGCACCCGAAGAGGGCGGCAAAGACGTGTTCGTGCACATTTCGTCCGTCGAACGTTCGGGCCTGACCGGCCTGGCCGACAACCAGAAAGTCACCTATGAACTGCGCGCTGGTCGCGACGGTCGCGAAAGCGCCGACAACATCGAACTGGCCTAAACCAGGTCTCTGGGGGCGACGGATGGCCGTCGCCCCCATTTTTTTGCCCGATTTCCGATCGCGCTTTCCAGACCCGGTGGGGCAGGAAAACAACATCACTTTCCGGTGAAACCCGCGCGGGAATTGACCCGATCGGCTATTCTGAACAGACTGCTATCCTGTTTTCTTTGTTGATTAGCCGAGTATTGCCATGTTCTCACGCCGCAATTTTCTGATCTCTGCCGCCGCTATCAGTGCCGTGCCTGGCACGGCCCACGCGAAGAAGAAGCCGGTCGAGTACGACCCGACTCCGCAAATCGTTCGGATCAAGAAGCAGTTTTTGCCCGGGCAATTGTTGGTCGCGCCACGTTCGTTCTACCTGTATTTCGTGACCGAGCCTCGCAAAGCCATCCGTTACGGCTGTGGCGTCGGCAAGGCCGGGCTGGAATTTACCGGAACTGCGACGATCGACGTGAAAAAGGAATGGCCCACCTGGCGCCCCACCGAAGAGATGATCGAGCGGGACCCCGTTGCCTATGCCAAATTCAAGGACAATGACTATGTCCAGCCCGGTGGCGGAGACAACCCGCTTGGCGCCCGTGCCTTGTATCTGTTTCAGAATGGCGTCGACACGTATTTCCGCATCCATGGAACGACCCAGCCGCAGACCATCGGACGAGCCGTGTCGAACGGGTGCATCAGAATGCTGAATGAGCACGTGATCGACCTGTACAACCGCGTCCCGATCGGAACGGTCGTCACCGTCGTCTAAGGCAGCGGTCAAGGCCCCGACCAATCCACCCCTTCGGCTTTTTCAATCTTCAGTCTTCCGTTTGGCCACGGGACACAAAGGCTTGCCGCTTGCCTGTCCGATCCGTTCAGCCAGGTCCGGACGTCTTCGGGCCGCAACAGGACACCCATGCGGTGGTGGATCGGCCGCAGATCATCGTTCGGCTCGCAGGTCACAGCAGCGAACTGATCGACATGCTGACCACCGGGCGCGATCCATCTGTCCGTAATCGCGGCAAACAACAAGGGGATTCCGTCGGCGGATTCAATCCGCCACGCGGTTTTGCGGCGCTTTTCGCCGGTCCACTCGTACCAGCCATCAACCGGAACAACCGCGCGACCGACACCTAGAAAAGCAGATTTGTCAAAAACCGTTTCCGACCGCGCATTGATGATCGTTTCCATGACCGGTCGCCCCCGGGCATTGACGCGCCCTACGGGAATCATGCCCCACCGCATGGGCCCGGCGCCTTCAGCGGTCAGAACGATAACTTCCTGACCGGGCTGTATGTTCTGGCGCGGCTGTTCATCCGGCCAAGCAGTTTCTCGACCCAGGAATTCGGAAATCTGGGAAAACGGCCGCGTCAGAAAGAACCGCCCGGGCACGGTTTACTGCCGCTGTTTTGCGGCGGCGATCAGATCAAGGACAGCAGGTCCAAGATCATCCACGATCAGCGCAACGCCGCGCGCATTGGGGTGGATCCCGTCAGGTTGCATGTAGGTCTGCACGGCTCCGGGGTCGCCACCCGCCTGCAACCCGGAAAAAAAGCTGGGGGAATAAAGTGTGCCGAACTGGGTGGTCAAATCCGGATACATCGCATCAAACGCCTGTTTGTAGTCCGCGCCATAATTGCCCGGAGCCTGCATGCCGATCAGCAGAACCGGAACCTTGGCCGTTTGCGCCTCGGTCAGAATTTTTTCCAGATTCGACTTCGAGACCGCCGGGTCGATCCCACGAAGAACGTCGTTTCCGCCCAGCGCCACGATCATCCCGTCCACCTCTGGTGTCAGGGTCCAGCCCACACGCGCCGCACCACCGGCCGTTGTGTCCCCGGAAACACCGGCGTTGATTATCTTCACCTCGACGCCTTGCGCATCCAGCCACCGGTTCAGTTGAGGGACGAACCCATCCTTCTCAACAAGGCCGTAGCCTTGAGTCAGCGAGTCTCCGAGAGCGGCCAGGACCACCGGCTCGGCTGTGGCAGCAATGCCGCAGAGCGACAACAGCCCCGCCGCCAGAGCCTTGCGCAAATTCCTGACCGCTCCATATCCCAAATGACTGCCCCTTTCGGAAAGACTGATGACTGAACCCGTTCTGACACTCCAAAATGCCGCTTTGTCGCTGGATGGCAATGCCGGACCTGTTGAAATCTTGCGGGACATCAATCTGACCGTGAAAGAGGGAGAAACGCTGGGCCTCGTCGGCCCGTCCGGTTCGGGTAAATCCTCGCTGTTGATGCTGATGGGCGGACTAGAGCAGACGACCGCGGGTCGCATCACTGCATTGGGACAAGACCTGACTTCGATGAGTGAGGATGCGCTGGCCCGGTTTCGGCGCGACGCGATGGGCGTCGTTTTCCAGAATTTCCATCTGATCCCGACCATGACGGCGCTTGAAAACGTTGCCACCCCGCTGGAACTGGCCGGTCACCGCGATGCCTTCGATCGGGCCGAGGCCGAATTGGCGGCGGTGGGGCTTTCGCATCGGCGCGATCACTACCCGGCGCAACTGTCGGGCGGCGAACAACAGCGGGTCGCGCTGGCCCGCGCTTCGGCCCCGAGGCCTCGGATCCTTTTGGCGGACGAACCAACCGGCAATCTGGATGAGACGAATGGCGCGGCTATCGTTGATTTGCTGTTCGGCCTGCGCGACCGGCACGGGGCGACGCTGGTTCTGGTCACACACAGCCACTCGCTGGCCCGCAGATGCGACCGGGTTGTCCGATTGCGCGACGGCCGCATCACCGAAGAGGCCAGCCAAGAGGCAGCGGAATGAGCTTGCGCCTGGCGACGCGCCTGGCCCGACGTGAACTCAGAGGCGGCTTACGCGGTTTTCGGGTTTTTCTGGCCTGCCTGACCCTGGGGGTTGCCGCCATTGCTGCGGTTGGATCGGTGCGGCAAGCAATCATGACCGGCCTTGCACAGGAGGGGGCAGCCTTGCTGGGCGGCGATGCCCAGATCGAGCTGACCTATCGCTTTGCGGACGAAGCAGAAACCGCGTGGATGGAGCAAAACGCCGATCGCGTGTCCGAAGTCGTCGATTTCCGCTCGATGGCCGTGACCCGCAGCGACGCACCGCAACGCGGACTTACTCAGGTCAAGGCCATCGATGAGGCCTATCCTCTGATCGGTGCCGTCCGGTTGAACCCCGAAATCTCGCTGTCCGATGCGTTGGACGGAAATGCCACCCTTCCCGGGGCAGTGATGGACCCGGTTCTGATCGAGCGTCTGGGGCTGGACATCGGCGACAGTTTTGCACTGGGCACGCAGGACTTTGTGTTGTCCGCCGCCCTGATATCCGAACCCGACGCGGCCGGAGATGGGTTCACCTTGGGGCCGCGCACATTGGTTCGCACAGCCGATCTGAAGGACTCGGGCCTATTGCAGCCCGGCACGCTGTTTTCCACCAAATACCGTATGGACCTGCCGGTCGGGGCCGACCTCGCAGAACTCTCGGAACAAGCAGAGAGTGTTCTGCAAGGCTCTGGGCTGCGCTGGACCGATGCGCGCAACGGCGCACCCGGAATTGCCGAATTCGTCTCGCGCCTCGGCGCGTTCCTGGTGCTGGTGGGTCTCTCGGGTCTGGCTGTGGGCGGCATCGGCGTGTCCGCGGCCGTACGCGCCTATCTCGCGCGAAAGACCGAAACCATCGCCACATTGCGTACGCTGGGCGCTGACCGCGCCACGATCTTTCAGACCTATCTGATCCAGATCGGCGTTCTTTCGGTTGTCGGGATCGCCGCTGGTGTAGCCCTTGGCGGGCTGGCCCCGATTCTCCTGGCATCCCTGATTGAAAGCCGGCTTCCCGTACCGGCCGTTTTCTCTGTCTATCCGCAACCGCTGTTCGAGGCGGCATTGTATGGCCTGCTGACCGCCTTGCTGTTCACCCTGTGGCCCCTTGCCCGGGCGGAGGACGTCCGGGCAGCGACCCTGTTCCGCGATGCGCTGAGCAGTGCCCGCAGGTTGCCCCGCGCCGCTTACCTGTTGGCGACGGGCCTTGCCCTGGCGACACTGATCGCCACCGCCGCTTGGTTCAGCGGATCCCCCTGGCTGACCCTCTGGACCGGAGGTGGATTTGTCGGCGCATTGGTGCTGTTGGCGCTGTCGGCCCAAGGCATCCGCTATGTGGCAAAAAGGGCCGCCACACGCGCCCGTGGCCGCCCGGCGTTGCGTTGGGCACTTGCCGCAACTTCCGACCCCCGTGAAGGTGCCGCATCGGTGGTCCTGTCTCTGGGATTGGGCCTGTCGGTTCTGGCTGCGGTCGGACAGATCGACGGCACTCTGCGCAATGCGATATCCGGGAACCTGCCGGACGTGGCGCCGTCGTACTTTTTCGTGGACATTCAAAAAGACCAGATGCCCGGCTTCAGCAGCCGGCTTGAAAACGACCCCGGTGTCACACGTGTAGAAAGCGCACCAATGCTGCGCGGAATCATCTCGCAGATCAACGGCCAGCCAGCACATCAGGTTGCGGGCGATCATTGGGTTCTGGAAGGCGATCGCGGCGTGACCTATTCGGACAACGCGCCACAAAACGCCCGCATCACCGCCGGGGAATGGTGGCCAGAGGACTATTCAGGCCCGCCTCAGATCAGCTTCGCCGCGGAAGAGGCCGAGGAAATGGGTCTCAAGCTTGGTGACGAACTGACTGTGAACATTCTCGGGCGTGATATCACCGCGACCATAACATCGCTGCGCGAGGTGGATTTCTCGAACGCGGGCATGGGATTCATCATGTCGATGAATCCGTCCGCACTGGCCGGCGCGCCTCATAGCTTCATTGCAACGGTTTATGCCGAGGAAGAGGCCGAGGCAGCCATCCTTCAAGACCTTGCGACCCAGTTCCCCAACATCACCGCGATCCGGGTTCGGGACGCGATCGACCGTGTCTCGGGCCTGCTTGCCGGTTTGGCCTCGGCCACCTCCTACGGCGCCGGTGTCTCTTTGCTGACCGGTTTTCTGGTCCTGATCGGCGCAGCGGCCGCGGGAGAGCCCGCACGTCGCTACGAGGCCGCAATCCTCAAGACGATCGGCGCAGATCGCCGACGGATACTTCTCAGTTTTGGCTTGCGCTCGGCGCTTCTGGGTGCGGCTGCGGGCTGCGTGGCGCTGCTGGCCGGCATCCTTGGCGGCTGGGCGGTGGCGACATTCATTTTCGATACCAGCTTTGCGGTGATATGGCCTTCGGCATTGGGTATCGTCGCTGCCGGGCTGGCCGTCACGCTGCTGGCAGGGCTGTTCTTCGCCCTCCGCCCCCTATCCGTCAGCCCAGCCCGCGTCCTGCGGGCCAGCGATTGAATTCAACGCACGCAGGTAACGGGTTGCAGAATTTTCAGCAGCGGATCGTTGTCACAAACCAAAGCATCCAACGATATTTCATCCAGCGACGCAAAGAAGACCTCGGCCGCGTCCTGCAGCGCCAGACGCAGGCGGCAGGCATCGGTCAACGGACAGGTGTTGTCGGCATCCGCAAAACACTCGGCGATCGGCAAACTGCCCTCGACATGGCGAAAGACGGATCCGATCCGGATCTGGTCCGCCGGCCGCCCCAGTGTCATTCCACCGTTGCGACCGCGCTGCGTGCTCAGATACCCTAGCTGACCCAGCTGGTTGATGACTTGCGCCAGATGGTTTTCCGAGATGTTGCAGACATCCGCAATCTCGGATTTCGTCACGAGCCGATCCGGATGTGCAGCGCAATACATCAACAGCCGCACGGCGATATTTGTTCGTTTGGTGATCCGCATCAGATCCTCCCCCCGAATTTCAAGATGCAGCCTTATTGCACAGACCGCAAAAAAACGGTTTGACATACATCAATCGTCAAGAAGGACAGCACGCGACATGGCAGAGCCCTATTTCTTTGGCTATGGCAGCCTCGTAAACCTTGCCACGCATGACTTTCCCGACCCGCGCCCGGCGCGACTCAAGGGCTGGCGCCGGGCGTGGCGGCATACCGATCTGCGTCCGGTCGCCTTCTTGACCGCAGTGCCGGATCCCGACTGCGAGATCGACGGCATGATCGCACATGTCCCCAAAAACGACTGGGCGGCACTGGATGAACGGGAGTGGGCCTATGATCGGATCCCCGCCACCCACGCCATAACTCATTCTCTGAAGACAGAGGTCGAGATTGCGGTCTATGCGGTTCCGGAACAGCACCGCAAGGACCCGACGCACAGCCACCCCGTTTTGCTCAGCTATGTGGACGTTGTGGTGCAGGGGTATTTGCGCGCATTCGGCTTGCCGGGTGTCGAGCGTTTCTTCGCCACGACCGACGGGTGGGACGCGCCGATCCTGAATGACCGGAACGCGCCGCGTTATCCGCGCCACCAACAGCTTCACCCCGACGAAACAGCCTTGGTCGATGAGCACCTGTCCCGGGTTTCGGCCCGGATCGTTCAAACCGCGTGAAGAAGGCGGGCGCCTGCAGCACCCGCCTCTGGTTCTTGTTCAGATCAAAGGCGACACCGCCCCGCGGTGTCTTATTTTCGCGCCCGCACGACCTGCAGCAACGGCAGAAAGGTCGCCATCTCGGGGCCACGCTCCATCCCGGTCAGCGCCTTGCGCAACGGCATGAACAGGCCCTTGCCCTTGCGGCCGGTCGCCTCTTTCACGACCGCCGTCCACTTGCCCCAGGTCTCGCCGTCAAACGGCCCCTCGGGCAGCAGTTCCATCGCCTGCGCGACGAATTCGCGGTCTTCGTCGTCGATCAGCGGCTCGGCGCCATCGCGGCACAGTTCCCACCAGCCCTTCAGGTCGTTCAGCGTGGTGATGTTCTCGCGCGCCATCATCCAGAACGGCTCGGCCAGTTCATCGGGTACACCGGCCGCGGCCACCGCGTCGGAAACCTTCTCGAGCGGCAGCGTCTGCAGATGTCGGGCCGTCAGAGGAAACAGGTCCTGCACGTCGAACTTGGTCGGCGCCGACCCGAACCGGGTGACGTCGAAACCTTCGATCAACTCGGCCATGTCGCTGCGCAGTTCCACCGGGTCGGACGAGCCCAACCGCGCCATCAGGCTCAACAGCGCCATCGGCTGCACGCCCTGCTCGCGCAGATCGCGCAGCGCCAGCGTGCCAAGACGCTTGGACAGCGCCTCACCCTGCGGGCCGGTCAGCAACGAGTGATGGGCAAAACGCGGGACGGTTCCGCCCAGCGCCTTGATGATCTGAATCTGGGTCGCTGTGTTGGTCACGTGGTCGGCGCCGCGCACCACGTCGGTCACGCCCATCTCGGTGTCGTCCACGACCGAGGCCAGCGTATACAGGACCTGCCCGTCGCCACGGATCAGCACCGGATCCGACACCGAGGCCGCATCGATCGACACGTCACCCAGAATGCCGTCCGTCCACTCGATGCGCTCATGATCCAGCTTGAACCGCCATACACCGTTGCCACGTTCGGCTCGCAGCGCCTCTTTCTCGGCCTCCGACAGGTTCAGGGCGGCCCGATCATAAACCGGCGGCTTGCCCATGTTCAGCTGCTTCTTGCGCTTGAGGTCCAGCTCGGTCGGGGTCTCAAAGGCTTCGTAGAACCTGCCGATCTCGCGCAGCTTGCCGGCGGCTTCTGCATAGCGGTCCAGCCGGTCCGACTGCCGCTCCACCCGGTCCCAGTGCAGACCCAGCCACTCGAGATCCTGCTTGATCGCATCAACATATTCTTCCTTCGACCGTTCGGGGTCGGTGTCGTCGATACGCAGGATGAACGTGCCGCCGGCCTTGCGGGCGATCAGATAGTTCATCAGCGCGGTGCGCAGGTTGCCCACATGAATATAACCGGTGGGCGAAGGGGCGAAACGGGTGGTTGTCATGGATGTCTCCTGTTGGCGCGGCTCATGTCACATGAGCGCGTTTTTGTCCAGAAGGCGGTGCGAATGCTTGCCGTTTACTCGGACTTGATCGGCCAACGTGATGACAGGTCATCCAACCCTGCTCGGATCAATTCGGCCAACACGTCCTCGCCAATGTCCGACAGCTTGTTCACGTACAGACATGACTTGCCGGTCTTGTGCTTGCCCAGGCGCGCCAGAATACTGCCGAAATCGGAGTAGCCCGGCATGATATAGATCGAAAACGCGGCCTTGCGTGGGGAAAACCCGGTGGCAAGAAAAGTGCCTTCCCGCCCGGACTTGTAGCGGTAGTCATATCGCCCGTATCCAACGATGGATGGCCCCCACATGACTGGCCGAAACCCGGTGACGGTTTCAAACAGGGTGTTCAGCCTCTGCGCCTCCGTTGCGCGCGCGGCCGGCAGGATCGCTGCCAAAAACTCCTGGACGCTTTGATCGGTCGGAACGGTTTTGTTTCCTGAGCGGGACATGAACAAGATTTAACATGCGTTCGGCCAGCGCGCAGCCCATATGGTAGAGTGGAAAGTGGCAATTATCCGAAAGCGTTCTAATTCGTCGCACGTAATCTGACAGGGAGACTTTGAAATGACCATGAAACTGACCCGCCGGGCCGCTTTGGGCACCGCCGCTGCGCTACCTTTTGCATCTATCGCGACACAGTCACTGGCTGCCGGGGCCGAAACCAAGGCCAACTCGACCGTCGCCCGCAGCTTTCAACTGGGCGATTTCACGGTCACGACCCTGTTGGATGGCAGCTTGCCGCGAGACGGCGCCCAAGAGATTTTCGGCGGTGGCGCGTCAGACGAGGAGTTTGCCAAAGTATCGGCCGACAATTTCATCTCGCCCGACATTGCCCAGTTCTTCTTCACGCCAACGCTCGTCAATACCGGATCCGAACTGATCCTGTTTGACACGGGATTGGGCCAAGGCGGTATCCAGAAGGCTCTGGCCGATGCGGGCGTTGGCCCCGAGGCGATCAACGTTGTCGTCCTGACCCACATGCACCCCGACCACATTGGCGGCATGACGACCAACGATGCCGCGACCTTTCCGAACGCACGATATGTGACCGCCGCGGCCGAGTATGATTTCTGGTCAGCACAGGAGGCCGGCAACCGCGTCGGCGACCTTGTGGCAGCCAAGGTCACCCCGATGGCTGAAAAGATGTCGTTCATCGGAGACGGTGGCGAGGTCGCATCCGGCGTGACCGCCATGGCGGCCTTCGGGCATACACCCGGACACATGGTCTATCATCTCGAAAGCAACGGTCAGCGGCTGATCCTGACCGCCGATCTTGCCAATCACTATGTCTGGTCCTTCGCGCATCCGGAATGGGAAGTCCGGTTTGACATGGACAAAGCAGCGGCCACCGCATCCCGTCGGAACGTGTTGGGTATGCTTGCCGCGGACAAGGTCCCGATGATCGGGTACCACATGCCTTTCCCGGCCGCCGGCTATGTCGAGCCGCGTGGCGAAGGCTTCCGTTTTATACCTGTCAGCTATCAGATGATGGGCTGATCAATACCCCGGGTCCGGCCGTACTTTCGTACCGTCCGAAAACCGCGACAGTCGAAAGGCGGCCGGGTCCACACAAGGCGATGTGTTCGTCACCAGATCGGCCACCAGGCGGCCGGCACCGGGGCCTATGCCAAATCCATGTCCCGAAAACCCGGTTGCAATCACCAGTCCCGGGATTTCCTGCACTTTCGAGATGACCGGGATTGCATCCGGGGTCACATCGATCATCCCGCCCCAGCTCTGCACGATTTCGGCACCAACCAGTGCCGGAAGCGCCTGACGGGCCTTGGCCCATGACTTGCGGAGCGCCTTCTGCGACGGCTCGGGGTCCAGTGTCCGACAGAGTTCGAACGGGGTTACGTCGGTGGGCGCCCATGACCGGCGCTGACGCGCCTCAATGGTCCAGCGGTGCGACAGGCGGAATCTGAGCGATTTCCATTCCTGCGCGAATGCCGGCAGGAATTTCGCGGCCAACCGAAAACTGTCAGGCACGATATCTACTGTGTTTTCATGGCCCGAGGCGATCGTGTACCCGCCGTCGGCGCGTTTGCGAATGGCAAAATCATCCGACCACAGAGCTGTTTCCGGACCCGGTTCCACAGGCGAGGTCCGCAGAACCGTGTTCAGCACCTTCAGCTGTGGCAGGGCAATTCCTTCGTTACCGGCAAACAACCGAGACCAAGCCCCCCCGGCCAGAACCACTTGATCGCAAGCGACCCGCCCCCGTTCCGTGTAAACCCCGGCAACGCGACCAGCTTGCAGGTCTAGGCAGCGTACCGCGCAATTTGTCATGATGACCGCGCCTTGGTCACGCGCCGCCTCGGCCAACGCCGGAGCAACCCATTGCGGCTCGGCCCGTCCGTCCTGCGGCGTGAAAAGCGCGGCCTTCAACTTGGTCTGGAGGCCGGGCATGTTCTGTTCCAACTCGGATCCGGAAACCATGCGCGCTCCGGTCTGGTAGCCCTCGAGGTTTCGCAACCAGCGCTCCATATCAGCTGCGGACCGGTCGGTCCGCGCACCGAACAGAATGCCGGATTGCACATAGCCGGATTTGCGCCCGATCCGCTCATCAAGCGATTGCCAGATCCTGAGCGACTCGGTCATCAACGGTATTTCGCGCGGGTCGCGCAGCCCCAGACGAACCCAGCCCCAGTTCCTGGAACTCTGTTCGGCGCCGATCTGGCCCTTTTCACACAAGAGGACGGAATTGCCACGTTCCGCCAGTTCCAGCGCAGTTGAGACACCGATAATCCCTCCGCCGACGATCAGAACGTCAACGGATTTGGGCAGGCAAAGATCGGATTCAACAGGGTTGGGCTTGGGGCCGGGCATCAACGGATCTTGTTAGTCAGACACGAGTTTCATCGAGCCTTGGCAAACGTCATCCGGCAATCCTGAATAACGGAAAAAGCATCACTTTGTTCGGTTGTGTGGCGTCGATGCAAACGCCACAATGGAACTAGACCGGCACGCGGTTCAGGCCGCGCCCGAGAACTCGGCCCATTTCTGACGCAACAAAGCTGCGACACCCGAGTTTTGGGTCTCTGACTCGGTCTCTTCGGGTTGAAGCTCGGGCAATTCCGGGTGTTTGGCTGAGAACTCCTCGGACGGCTCCTCGCTCTCTGCGTCAGCCTCGGCCAACACACCGGCGATTGCCGCTTCCAGACGCGCCTCATCCAATTCGCGCGCCGGTGTCTCCATTGTCTTGTACCTCAACGGCGCATGCAGCGGTTTGTCATATCCATCAACCATCGGACCACCTAAACCTTATAACCGGCACCCCACCACGGATGCGTCACCAGAAAACTTGGTCTTCAACTGCGCTTCGCCCGACAGATCAATGCTCGGCTCCCGCGCGCCGATCTTTCAAAATATGTGGCAAGATCGGTCCTAAACTATGGCAAAAAAATGTCCAAAAAACAAGGAGGCGGCCAAGCGCTGTCAGCAATACCGCGCCACCTGCGGAACAGTCAGGGTGTAATCCCCTCATTGCCGCCGATTTGTAAACAAACACCTGGGCCCCGGCACAGGGCGCTCAGCCGTAGTTTTCGTTAGCTTGGATCGCGCCAGCGATTCACGATCGGATAGCGCCGGTCCAACCAGAAGGCCCGAGGTGTCAGGCGCGTGCCCGGCGCGGACTGAAAGCGCTTGTATTCGCTGATATAGATCAGATGCTCGACACGTCGGGCATCAGCCTCGTTGTACCCGGCCGCCACACAATCCGCGATCGAGCCGTCCTGATCAACAAGGATGTCGAGAATACCGTCCAGGACCGGGTAATCGGGAAGGCTGTCGCTGTCTTTCTGATCCTCGCGCAGCTCGGCACTGGGTGGTTTGTCGATGACCGAGGGGCGAATGACCTCGCCGGCGGGTCCTTTCATCCAGTCGCGGTGATTGGCATTGCGCCAGCGGCAGGTTTCGAACACCCGGGTCTTGTACAGATCCTTGATCGGATTGTAGCCGCCATTCATGTCGCCATAGATCGTGGCATACCCGACCGCCACTTCGGATTTGTTGCCGGTGGTCAGCACCATCTCGCCAAACTTGTTGGACATCGCCATCAACAGCAGACCGCGCAGACGGGACTGAATGTTCTCCTCGGTAATGTCGGCCTGAAGACCGTCAAACAACGGCGCCAGGGTCTCGGTGACGGCGGCACGGGACTGGCTGATCGGAACATAGTCGTATCGCACACCCAGCGCCTTGGCGACGGCTTCGGCATCCTCCAGCGACTCGGCGCTGGTGTATTCCGACGGCAGCATCACGCAACGCACATTGTCGGCCCCAAGAGCGTCAACCGCGATGGCCGCAACAAGCGCGGAATCGACCCCTCCGGACAGTCCCAGCAGTGCTTTGGAAAATCCGGTCTTGCCCATATAGTCGCGCAACGCCTGCACCATGGCGCGATAGTCCTGCTCCAACGCGTCCGGCTGCTCGGCGATTTCGGCAGGGACGATGGCCCATCCTTCATCACCGCGCCGCAGATCGATCTGCATCACCGCCTCGTCGAAGACTGGCATTCGAAAGGCCAGTTCGCCGCCGGGATTCAGGCCAAATGTCCCGCCATCGAAAACCTGATCATCCTGCCCGCCCACCATGTTGAGGTAGATCACCGGCAGCCCGGTTTCGACCACACGGGCCACCATCTGGTTCAGGCGCACATCGTGCTTGTCGCGGAAATAGGGTGATCCGTTGGGGATCAGAAGAAACTCGGCGCCCGTCTCCTGCAACGTCTCGGCAACATCCTCGTGCCAACCATCCTCGCAGATCGGACTGCCGATGCGTGTGTTGCCCACCGCATAGGGGCCACCCAACGGCCCGGCGTCGAACAACCGAACCTCGTCGAACACAGTTTCGTTGGGCAAATGGTGTTTCAACACCTTGCTGACGATCCGCCCCCGGCTGAGGATCAAATAGGCGTTGTAGAGGTTGCCACCCTCGACCCAAGGCCCACCGATGGCCATCGCCGGACCATCCGCGCAGGATTCCGCCAACTGCTGCACAGCCGCCATGGCAGCCATGTGAAACGACGGCTTCAGAACCAGGTCCTGAGTGTTGTAACCGGTGACGAACATCTCTGGCAGAGCCACCAGATCGGCCCCCGCAGCGCGGCCCTGCTCCCATGCGGAACGGGCTTTTGCGGCGTTGCCTGCAATGTCGCCCACCGTCGGGTTCAGCTGCGCCAGCGTGATGCGGAAATGGTCGGCCATCTTTGCCCTCTTGCCCTCGTCACCTGAAAAGGCATTTAGCAGATCAGGCCGCAAGTGAAAGGCCAATGCGGCAAAACCCGTTGCCCGACCTTCATCAGTGTCATAGTTTTGCACGAACCAATGCACCACGGGACAATCGGGCAGGCAGGGACTACCATGAACGCTTTTCGTACAACGATTGCCGTTGCCGCAATGGGCATCGCCGCACAGAGCGCGTCCGCGCAGCAGGGCCAGATCATCACCGCAGATGACGATGTGGGCGGGGTCTACGAAGGCACCTTTGAAAACGGGCTGCGTCACGGAACCGGCACCTATCGCCTACCCGACGGCTTTGAATACACCGGTGAGTGGGTCGAAGGAGAAATTCAGGGCAAGGGCGTGGCGCGTTACGCCAATGGATCGGTCTACGAGGGCGATTTCGTCAAAGGTCGCCCGCACGGCAAGGGTAAGATCACCTTTGCCGACGGCGGCACCTATGAGGGCGACTGGACCGACGGCGCGATAAACGGAACCGGCATCGCGCAATACGCAAACGGAATGCGCTACGAAGGTGGCTTCAAGAACGCCCAGCATGACGGCATAGGCGTCATGACCGACCCCGGCGGCTATGTCTATGATGGCGACTGGGTGGACGGCGTTCGCCAGGGCAAGGCCAAGATCACCTATGCGGACGGCGCGGTATACGAAGGCGATATCGTTGCCGGCCAGCGTCAGGGCAACGGATCGCTGACCTTGCCCGACGGCATGATCTATTCCGGCGAATGGACCGAGGACCGGATCACCGGAACCGGCGTACTGAAACAGGCCAACGGTGATGTTTACGAAGGCGCCCTGGTGGACGGGCGCCGGCAGGGCAAGGGAAAGGCGACCTACGCGAACGGCGATACCTACGAAGGCGATTTCGTCGACGACCGGCGACACGGCAAGGGAACGTTCACTGGCACCGACGGCTATGTCTACACCGGCGACTGGAAAAACGGTCAGATCGAAGGGTTGGGCGAACTGACCTATCCCGATGGCTCGGTCTATGTCGGTGACTTCAAAGCGGACCTCGCCGATGGCAAAGGCCGGATCACCTATCCCGATGGCTCGTCCTATGACGGCGACTGGGTTGCGGGGGTGATCGAAGGTCAGGGCACCGCGACCTACACGAATGGTACGATCTACAAAGGACAGTTCAAGAATGCTCGAACGCATGGCACCGGCGTTCTGACCCGGGCCGACGGCTCTCGCTACGATGGCGAGTGGGTAGACGGCGTGCGTCAAGGCAAGGGCACCGCCACCTACGCGGATGGAACGGTCTACACAGGTGACTTCCAGAACGGTCAGCGCCATGGCGAGGGCGAGGTCGTGATGGCGAATGGCTTCAAGTATTCCGGCCAGTGGACCGACGGCAAAATCACCGGCTCAGGTGTCGCGACATATGCAAATGGCGATGTCTATGAAGGCAACTTCGTGAACGGCAAACGCCAGGGCTCTGGAACAATGCGCTATGCAAATGGCGAAGAGGAAAGCGGCACGTGGGAAAACGGCGCTCTGTCGGAAGCAGGCGCGGCACAACCATCGGGCAACGAGCCGCAGGCGCCGGAGGCCGAACAGGACCCGGAAGTCACCCCATCGGACGGATAGCCCGCTACCAGGGAACCGGTTGGCCGGCCCAGTCGAAGAACTGGCCGGTCTGATCAGCCGTCAGACCATCCACAACCCGCAGAAGGTTTTGGGCGGCGTCACTCGGCTCGACTGCGGGATGGCGGCCCAGGTATTTCTGCGTGAACGGGGTCTTGACCGTTCCGGGGTGCAGGGCGACGCAGATCGCATCCTTGTGGGTTCGGGCCAGTTCAATTGCGGCCGTGTGCACGATCTGGTTCACCGCCGCCTTGGCCGCGCGATAGCTGACCCAGCCGCCCAGACGGTTGTCCCCGATCGAGCCCACGCGCGCCGACAGTACCGCAAACACCGCCCGGCCATTGCGCGGCAACAGGCGATGCGCATGCTTCAGCACCAGCGCCGGCCCAACCGCGTTCAGGGCGAACTGGTCCATCATGGCCTTGGCCGAGACCGCCCGAATAGTCTTTTCCGGTTCCGCCCCGTCGATCTCGAGCGCGCCGGACGCGACCAGAACAAGGTCGAACGGCCCCTCGATCCGGCCCAGCATCTCATCGGCCAGTTCCGGCTGCATCAGATCCAGCCCATTTTCCGACCGCGACAGACCGACCACACGAACCGACCGCGACAGCAGTTCATTGCAGACGGCCCGGCCGATCCCGCCACTCGCACCTATGACCAAAGCATTTCTCATCGCCCTCCAGCTAGCGGAGTTGCCGACGCAATCAATCCCCGTTTCCGTTCCTTTCGCGAAATCAGACGGCCGCGCATTTTCCTTCTTTTCATTCCCGGTTCGGGGTGTATAACCTCGGACCCATGATCAACCGCGCAGATATCCGTTTTGCTTTCGCCGCTTTCGCCGGCGCTGCTCTGCGTGGCCTACTGATCCTAATCCGCCTCTGAGCGTGCCATCCGGCGCGCCCGCTCAGAGGAGGACGCCTGCGCGCCAATGGCTTTAGGACAGACAAGAAAGTGACTCCCATGACCAACGTGACCGACCAAGACCGCGTCTTGATCTTTGACACCACTTTGCGCGACGGCGAGCAAAGCCCCGGCGCCACCATGACCCATGACGAAAAGCTGGAAATCGCCGAGCTTCTGGATGACATGGGCGTCGACATCATCGAGGCCGGCTTTCCGATCGCCTCCGAGGGTGATTTCAAAGCGGTGTCGGAAATCGCACAGCGATCCAAGAACGCCCGCATCTGCGGCCTCGCCCGTGCGAATTTCGCCGATATCGACCGCTGCTGGGAGGCGGTGAAACACGCCGAAAAGAACCGGATCCACACCTTCATCGGCACCTCGCCGCTGCACCGTGCCATTCCGAACCTGACCCAGGACGAGATGGCCGAAAAGATCCACGAGACCGTCAGCCACGCCCGCAATCTTTGCGAAGACGTGCAATGGTCGCCGATGGATGCGACCCGGACCGAATGGGATTACCTGTGCCGCGTGATCGAGATTGCGATCAAGGCCGGCGCGACCACGATCAACATTCCCGATACGGTAGGCTACACCGCGCCGATTGAAAGCGCGGACCTGATCAAACGTCTGATCGAAACCGTTCCGGGCGCGGACGAAGTGGTTTTCGCCACCCATTGCCATAACGACCTTGGAATGGCGACTGCCAACTCTCTGGCCGCCGTTGCAGGCGGGGCCCGGCAGATCGAATGCACGATCAACGGCCTGGGCGAACGCGCGGGCAATACCGCGCTGGAAGAGGTCGTGATGGCCCTGCGCACCCGCAACGATATCATGCCGTGGAAGACGGGCATCGACACCACCAAGATCATGCACATCTCGCGTCGGGTGGCGACGGTTTCGGGCTTTCCGGTGCAGTTCAACAAGGCGATCGTCGGCAAGAACGCCTTCGCGCATGAAAGCGGCATCCATCAGGATGGCATGCTGAAGAACCGCGAGAATTTCGAGATCATGCGCCCCGAGGATATCGGCCTTTCAGGCACCTCGCTTCCGTTGGGCAAGCATTCCGGCCGGGCCGCGCTGCGCGACAAACTGGAGACACTCGGCTATGAGATCGGGGACAACCAGCTCAAGGACATCTTCGTGCGGTTCAAGGATCTGGCCGACCGCAAGAAAGAGGTGTTCGACGACGACCTGATCGCGCTGATGAGTGCAGATGATGAGGCCAACGACCACCTGCAGCTGGTCTCGATGAAAGTCACCTGCGGCACCGGCGGTCAGGCCGAAGCGACGGTCGAACTGGAGGTCGACGGCAAGGATGTCATCGCCACCGAGCACGGCGACGGACCGGTCGACGCGACCTTCAAGGCGATCCGGGCCATCTACCCGAACAAGGCGCATCTGCAGCTCTACCAGGTGCATGCCGTCACCGAGGGCACCGACGCACAGGCCACTGTTTCCGTACGCCTGGAGGAAGACGGCATGATCGCCACGGGCCAATCCGCGAACACGGATACCGTGGTGGCGTCGGCCAAGGCCTATATCAGCGCGCTGAACCGGTTGATCATGCGCCGCGAAAAGGCCGGCCCGGGCGCGGATGCGCGCGAGATCAGCTACAAGGATCTGACCTGATCAGACATGGCAGGCAGGGCTCCCGCGCCCGCGGCAGCCCGGCTTCGCCGCGCAACCTAGCGGCCTTGGGCCCGGCACTGCGCCATGGCGCAGTGCCGGGCCCAACACGTTTGGCGGCATCTTTGATGCTGTCAAACGGGGCGGGAGACCCTTGATCCTGATACGCCGTCAGATCTTTGCGAACAGGCCGGAAAGACGCGCGGCCTCGTCTTCGATCCCGAAGGGTGCATTGACCACGAACATGCCAGAACCGATCATCCGGTGACCCTCACGCGCGGGCGGAAACCGAACTTCGTGCACGAACGACTTGGGAAGGTCCAAGCCCTTCAGTGCCGACACCATCGGAACGTGTCGATCGTCGGTCAGGATCGGGTACCACAAGGCGATGAGACCCACGTTCCACTTGCGGTGATACTTGGCGATCAGCCCCGGCAGGCGGCCATAGTCCGCCTTTACCTCGTAGCTAGGGTCAATCAGCATCATCCCGCGCCGAGGCGTGGGCGGCAGAACCGACTGAGCCAGCTCGAACCCGTCCTGTCTGTAGGTCTTGGCACCGCGCCCGGTCAGCGCATTTTTCAACGCTGCGTATTCCTGCGGATGAAGCTCGGCGAAATGCAGACTGTCCTGCGGACGCAGCAGGCTTGCCGCAATCATCGGCGAGCCCGGGTAGGCCGTTTCGCCAAACTGCGCCTGGACCGCGTGCAACGCGCGTGCCAGCGGGTGATCGTCGGCAAACCACCCGTTGCTCAGCGCGCGCCCGATCCCTGCCGCCGCCTCTCCGGTCTGCACGGCCTCGGCCGCATCGAGGTGGTACAGACCACGCCCCGAATGGGTCTCTAGATAGCTGATCGGCTTGTCCTTGCGGGTCATGTAGTCCAGCATCCATGCCAACAAAGCGTGCTTTTGCACGTCCGCCAGATTTCCCGCGTGGTAAATGTGTTGATATGAGAGCATGTTGCCTTCTAAAGTCCCTGTCAAAGAGGCGGAAAGGTGCTGATTTACGCGGAATCAGGCCTTTAACCGGGCGTCATGGCACCCTATAAGTCATCCGTCCCGGAACCGTCGAGTCGCGGGCAGTAGAAAACATCTGACAGACAGGATCAGGGGAATATGGGGATCTTTGACAGTTTGGGCGGCCTGTTCACAGCGGATATGGCCATCGACCTCGGGACGGCCAACACGCTGGTCTACGTCAAGGGGCGTGGCGTGATCCTGTCGGAACCCTCGGTTGTTGCCTACCATGTCAAGGATGGGGTCAAGAAGGTTCTGGCCGTGGGCGAGGACGCCAAGCTGATGCTGGGCCGCACCCCCGGCTCGATCGAGGCCATCCGCCCCATGCGCGAAGGGGTGATCGCCGATTTCGACACCGCGGAGGAGATGATCAAGCACTTCATCCGCAAGGTGCACAAGCGTTCGACCTTCTCGAAGCCCAAGATCATCGTCTGCGTTCCCCATGGGGCAACGCCGGTTGAAAAGCGCGCAATCCGTCAATCGGTTCTGTCAGCAGGCGCGCGGCGCGCGGGTCTGATCGCCGAGCCGATTGCCGCCGCCATCGGAGCCGGGATGCCGATCACCGATCCCACCGGCAACATGGTCGTGGATATCGGCGGCGGAACCACCGAAGTGGCTGTCCTGTCGCTGGGAGACATCGTCTATGCTCGCTCGGTCCGCGTGGGGGGCGACCGCATGGACGAGGCGATCATCTCGTACCTGCGTCGTCAGCAGAACCTGCTGGTGGGCGAATCCACCGCCGAGCGGATCAAGACCACCATCGGCACCGCCCGGATGCCCGATGACGGGCGCGGGCAGTCGATGCACATCCGCGGGCGAGACCTTCTGAACGGTGTTCCCAAAGAAATCGAGATCAGCCAGGCCCAGGTGGCCGAGGCGCTGTCGGAACCCGTCCAGCAGATCTGCGAGGCGGTGATGACCGCGCTGGAAACCACCCCGCCGGATCTGGCCGCGGACATCGTGGACCGGGGCGTGATGCTGACCGGTGGCGGCGCGCTGCTGGGTGATCTGGACCTGGCCCTGCGCGAACAGACCGGATTGGCGGTGTCGATTGCCGACGAAAGCCTGAATTGTGTGGCTTTGGGCACCGGCAAGGCACTGGAATACGAAAAACAGCTGCGCCACGCGATTGACTACGAAAGCTAAGGCGCGCACCCTCTGATCTGAGGGTTCAAGATCGGGCACGAGCAGCACGGGAAGGAGTCCTGTGGCAAAAGACCGAGCACAGCGCGACGACTACACCACCCCCTTGCGCCGCTTGTTCATGGGGATCCTTGTTCTGTGTCTGCTGGGCATATTCCTGATTTGGCGCATCGACAGCCCGCGGGTCGAAAGGTTCCGGGCCCAAGTGGTGGATGCCGTTGTGCCCTCGATGGAATGGGCGATGGTTCCGGTCACGGCCGCGATTAACCTCGTACGGGATTTCCAAAGCTACCAAAGGCTGAGCGAGCAGAACCAGGAACTGCGCAGTGAACTGCGCCGCATGCGCGCCTGGAAAGAGGCGGCCCTGCAGCTGGAGCAGGAAAACGCGCGGCTTCTGGACCTGAACAACGTTCGACTGGATCCGCGTCTGACTTATATTACCGGGGTCGTCATGGCCGACAGCGGCTCGCCATTTCGGCAATCTGTCTTGCTGAACGTCGGCGAGCGTGACGGGATCGTCGACGGCTGGGCCGCAATGGACGGCATCGGGCTGGTGGGCCGGATTTCTGGCGTTGGCCCGGATACCGCGCGGGTCATCCTGTTGACCGACGCCTCGAGCGCGATTCCCGCCACGATCCAGCCCTCGGGCCAGACCGCACTGATTACCGGTGACAATACCCCTGCCCCAGCCGTCGAGTTTCTTGAAAGCCGTGAACTGGTGCGACCCGGCGACCGTGTGGTGACCTCAGGCGACGGCGGCGTATTTCCTGCGGGCCTTCTGATCGGCCAGATCGCCGCCGATCCAGGGGGGCGTCTGCGCGTCCGACTGTCCGCGGATTTCGAGCGTTTGGAATTCCTGCGCGTCCTGCGCTACCACTCGGCCGCCCCGATCCGAGACCCGGGCGGCATCGTCGGACCTCCGCGCCCCGAGGCTCTTCTCCCGACCGAGGAGGCCGCCGATGGATAGTGCCACGTCACGTCTATGGCTGATGCGGGGCCTGTACCTGTTCCTCGCTCTGACGGTGATGTTCTTTCACCTGTTGCCTCTGAACACGCAACCGGGTCGTCTGCCCTTTCCTGACTTCCTGATCTGCCTGACCTTTGCATGGGTCCTCAGGAGGCCGGAATATGTACCGACACTCAGCATCGCGGCGGTCATGCTGATGGCCGACCTGCTGCTGCAACGGCCGCCGGGGCTGCTGGCGGCATCCGTCGTCATCGGCTCTGCCTATCTGCGGTCGGCAGGCCCCGGAATGCGCGACGTCGGATTCGTGGGCGAGTGGACGACGGTGGGCGTCGTCATCGCGGCAATCTTTGCCTTCAACCGGACGGTTCTGGCCCTGCTGTCCGTCAGTCAGGCCAGCATTGGCCCGGTATTTGTCCAAGTGGTCTTCACGGTCCTCGCCTACCCGCTTGTCGTTGCATTCAGCCAAACCATATTTGGCATCCGCAGGCCATCTGCGGTAGATGTTGCCACTGTGGGAACACGCTCATGAAACGCACACCCAAAACACAAGGTGCCGCATACAAAAGGCTGACCCGGCGCGCGCTGGTGCTGGGTGGCATGCAATTCGCATTCGTCGGCGGCCTGGCGGCCCGTATGCGTTACATGCAGGTCGATCAGGCCGACCAATATCGCCTGTTGGCCGAAGAAAACCGCATCAACATCCGGCTCATTCCGCCGACCCGAGGGCGCATTTATGACCGCAATGGTCAGATCATCGGGCAGAATGCGCCGTCCTACCGCATCGTGATCGTGCGCGAGGATGCCGGCGACGTCGACAAGGTCATTGCCAAACTGTCACAGCTGATCCCGCTGAACGAAGACGAGATCGAGCGGGCCAAAGCCGAGATGAAACGCACAGCGCCGTTTCTGCCGGTTACGCTGGCCGACCAGGTCACCTGGGAAGATATCTCGAAGGTGGCGATCAATGCCCCCGCCCTTCCCGGCGTCACGCCCGAAGTCGGACTGACCCGCCAATATCCCCGCTACGAGGATTTCGCCCATGTGGTCGGGTATGTCGGACCTGTCAGCGACTATGACCTGAGCAAGATGGAAGACCCCGAGCCGGTTCTGATGATCCCGCGCTTTCAGATCGGCAAGGTCGGGCTTGAGGCCAAGAAGGAAGACCTGCTGCGCGGCAAGGCGGGCGCCAAGCGCGTCGAGGTCAACGCGACCGGCCGGGTGATGCGGGAACTTGACCGCCGCGAGGGCCAGCCCGGCGCCGACCTGCAATTGACCATCGACGCCGACCTGCAGGAATACGCACAGGCCCGGCTGGCCGGAGAAAGCGCCGCCGTGGTCGTGATCGACTGTGAGACGGGCGATCTGCGGGCCATCAGCTCGACCCCCAGCTTCGACCCCAATCTGTTCGTGCGAGGGATATCGGTCGCGGATTACCAGGCTCTGACCCAGGACAACCACCGCCCGCTGGCCAACAAGACGGTTCAGGGCACCTACCCGCCCGGTTCGACCTTCAAGATGATCACCGCGCTGGCCGCGCTCGAGGCCGGCGTCGTCGGTCCGGGCAACACCGTCTATTGTCCCGGCTACCTGAAGGTGGGCAGCCGTCGATTCCACTGCTGGAAGCGCGGCGGACACGGGATGGTCGATCTGGAGACCTCGTTGAAGCGCAGTTGCGACGTCTACTATTACGACGTCGCCCTGCGGGTCGGGATCGACAAGATTTCGGACATGGCGCGCAAATTCGGCCTCGGCATCAAACACGACCTGCCGATGTCCGCCGTGGCGGCTGGCCTTGCGCCGAACCAGAAATGGAAACAGACCACCCACGGACAGGACTGGCTGGTCGGCGACACGGCAAATGCCTCGATTGGGCAGGGCTTCATGTTGGCCTCGCCGATGCAACTGGCCGTCATGACTGCACGCATCGCGACCGGCCGATCGGTGACACCGCGTCTGATCCGCAGTGTCGACGGGGTCGAACAGCCTACGGGCGCGGGCGAGCCGCTGGACGTCAATCCGGCCAACTTGGAACAGGTGCGCAACGCGATGTACAAGGTCTCGAACGACCGTCGCGGCACCGCTTATCGCAGCCGGATCATCACAGACGAATTCCGCATGGCCGGCAAGACGGGCACCAGCCAGGTCCGCAACATCACCAAGGCCGAACGGGCCGCTGGGGTCATTCGCAACGAAGACCTGCCCTGGGAACGACGGGACCACGCGCTGTATGTCAGCTTTGCCCCTTACGACAACCCGAAATATGCGGTGGCCGTCGTGGTCGAACATGGCGGCGGCGGTTCGAAGGCTGCAGCCCCCGTGGCTCGGGACGTGATGCTGCAGGCTCTGTACAACGGCACCCCGCCGCTGGAAGCATATCCCGTGGCCGACCGCGAGCGCATCAAGGAACAGCAGAAACGTCTGGAAGGTGATCGCCGCCCGAAAGCGCGCCCTGACGAAAAGGACCGCGCATGAGCTATCTTGAATATGCGGTCAAGACTACGCCGACGGGGATCCGCAAGGTTCTGTACATGAACTGGCCGCTGACGCTTTTGCTGATCAGCGTCGCAAGTGCCGGTTTTCTGATGCTGTATTCGGTGGCCGGCGGCTCGTGGTCGCCGTGGGCGGAACCACAGATGGAACGGTTTGGCCTGGGCCTGACGGTCATGTTCATCGTCGCATTGGTTCCGATCTGGTTCTGGCGCAACATGTCCGTCGTCGCCTATCTTGTATCTTTGGGGCTTCTGCTGTTCGTCGAGCTGTTCGGCACCATCGGCATGGGCGCGCAACGCTGGATCGACCTAGGGTTCATGCGCCTGCAGCCCTCCGAACTGGCAAAGGTGACTTTGGTCATGTTGCTGGCGGCCTACTACGATTGGCTTCCCTCCTACAAAACCTCGCGCCCGGTTTGGGTCTTGATCCCGGTTGTCCTGATCCTGATCCCGACCTTCATGGTGCTGCGTCAGCCTGACCTGGGAACTGCAATCCTGCTGTTGGCGGCCGGAGGAGGCCTGATGTTTCTGGCGGGCGTGCATTGGGCCTATTTCGCAGCGGTCATCGCGGCGGGTGTCGGCTTGGTTTCAACGGTGTTCAAAAGCCGTGGCACCGATTGGCAGTTGCTCAAGGACTATCAGTTCCGGCGCATCGACACATTCCTTGACCCCTCGACCGATCCGTTGGGCGCGGGGTATCACATCACCCAGTCCAAGATTGCCCTGGGATCCGGCGGCTGGAACGGCCGAGGCTTCATGCAGGGCACCCAGTCGCGCCTGAACTTCCTGCCCGAAAAGCACACCGACTTCATCTTCACGACACTGGCCGAAGAGTTCGGCTTTGTCGGGGGCACTACCTTGTTGCTGCTTTACGGACTGATCCTGATCTTCTGCCTCGTCACGGCGCTGTCGACCAAGGACAGGTACTCGTCATTGGTGACACTGGGCATTTCGCTGAACTTCTTCCTGTTCTTCGCCGTCAACATGTCGATGGTCATGGGGTTGGCGCCGGTGGTCGGTGTTCCGTTGCCTATGGTCAGCTATGGGGGCTCGGCCATGTTGGTTCTGATGGCCGCCTTCGGCATCGTGCAGAGCGCGCATATTCACCGTCCTCGTTGATCCGAAAGGCCGCCCATGTCCGTGAACGTCCTGTTTTCCGCCCGCCCGACACTTTGGCCGGTTTACGAGCCCTTGCTGAACATCGGGCTGGCCGATGCGGGGATCAAAGCCACTATCGCCACCGACCTGCCGCCCGATCAGGTGGATTACATCGTCTATGCACCCAATGGCGGGCTGCTTGATTTCACGTCCTACACGCGCGCAAAGGCCGTGCTCAGCCTATGGGCCGGTGTCGAGAAGATAGCCTCGAACGACACGCTGACCGTGCCGTTGGCCCGGATGGTCGATCACGGTCTTACCCAGGGCATGACCGAATGGGTCGTGGGGCACGTTCTGCGCTACCATCTGGGCATGGATCGACACATCACGGTCCAAGATGGGGAATGGGCCCCGGATCCGCCTCCGCTTGCCACACAGCGATCGGTCTGCGTTCTGGGACTTGGCGCCCTGGGGCAGGCTGCGGCACAGGCGCTGGCGGCGTTGAGCTTCAACGTGACAGGGTGGAGCCGTTCGGCCAAGGACGTGTCTGGTGTCACGTGCCTGCACGGACCAGACGGGCTGCGCGTGGCCCTGAGCCAGGCCGAGATACTCGTCCTGCTGCTGCCTGAAACGGTAGCCACGGAGAACACTCTGAACGCGGACACTCTGGCACTTCTGCCAAAAGGTGCGCGAATTCTGAACCCCGGCCGAGGCCCGCTGATTGACGACGAAGCGCTGTTGCAGGCGCTGAACACCGGCCAAGTGGGGCATGCCACGCTGGATGTGTTCCGCGCCGAGCCGCTGCCCCCCGATCATCCGTACTGGGCGCATCCAAATGTGACCGTCACGCCGCATATCGCGTCGGAAACCCGGCCCGAAACGGCTGCGCAGGTGATCTGCGAAAACATCCAACGCAGCGAATCCGGACGGCCGCTGCTGCATCTCGTCGACCGCGCACTCGGGTACTAGGGCCATCGGGGACCGCCGCCCCCGTCTTGCCGAGCGCTATGCGTCCACCAGTCCCCGACCTTTCAGCAGGGCTTCGACACCCGGCAACCGGCCCCGGAACGCCAGATAGAGATCTTCGGCCTCCTTCGAGCCTCCTTTGGACAGAATGTTGTCCTCCAGAGCCTGCGCCCGCTCGGGATCAAACGCGCCTCCTGCCTCTTCGAAGGCAGCAAACGCGTCGGCATCCATCACTTCGGACCACATGTAGCTGTAGTAACCCGAGCTGTAGCCATCACCTGCAAATACATGAGCGAAATGCGGCGTCGCGTGGCGCATACCGATGGCAAGCGGCATCCCGATCTCGGCCAGAACCTCAGCCTGCTTCGCCATGGGGTCCGCCGGGGCCGGACCGTCGTGAAAGGCCAGGTCGACCAGCGCCGAGGCGACATATTCGACCGTCTGAAAACCCTGGTCGAAATTGGCGGCACCCAGAACTTTGTCCAGCAGTTGCGGTGGCATCGGAGCTCCAGTTTCGGCATGAGTTGCGAACTCGGCCAGAACCTCCGGTACTTCCAGCCAATGCTCATACAGTTGGCTGGGCAGCTCCACGAAATCCCGCGCAACACTGGTCCCCGAGATGCTGTCATAGGTCACATCCGACAGCATCTGGTGCAGTGCGTGCCCGAATTCATGAAACAGGGTCCGTGCGTCGTCATATGACAGCAGCGCCGGATCGCCCTTGGCGAAGTTGCAAACATTGATGACGATTGGCGTCTGGACCTTGGGAAACTTGGCCTGCGCCCGCATCGCGCTGCACCACGCACCCGACCGTTTCGATCCACGCGCACAATAGTCTCCGATGAATACGGCAACGTGTTTGCCACGCCGGGTCACCTCCCAGGCTCGGCAATCCGGATGGTACAGCGGCACGTCCAACGGCGCGAACTCCAACCCGAACAAGCGGTTGGCGCAGGTAAAGGCAGCCTCGATCATGCGCTCCAGCTGCAGATAGGGTTTGAGTTCTGCCTCATCCAGATCATGCTCGGCCTTGCGCCGTTTTGCGGCATAGTACCGCCAGTCCCAGGGTTCGAGCGGACCGTTGACGCCGTCCTCCTGCATCATCCGCGTCAGGATCTCAGCGTCGGCCTCGGCCCGGGCCTTGGCGGGTGCCCAGACCTGCATCAGCAAGTCGCGCACCCGTTCGGGGGTTCGGGCCATCTCGGTCTCGAGCTTGAAGGCCGCAAAGCTGTCATAGCCCAGCAGTTTGGCCCGTTCTTCGCGCAGCTGAAGGATTTCGGCGGCAATCGCTCGGTTGTCGGTCTCGCCTCCGTTTGCCCCGCGTGACGCCCAGGCACGGTAAGCCTTTTCCCGCAGGTCGCGACGTGGCGAGAACTGCAGGAACGGCACGATCAGAGACCGCGACAGCGTGACAACCGGCCCCTTGGCCCCTTTTTCACGACCGGCCGCGTGTGCCGCATCAACCACGAAACCCGGCAGTCCCGCCAGATCATCTTCAGTCAGCTCCATGAACCAGCCACGCTCGTCCGCCAGCAGGTTTTGCGTGAACGCGGTGCCCAATGACGCCAGACGCGCCTTGATCTCCTGCATCCGGGCATCTTCCGCCCCGTACAATGCCGCACCCGAGCGGACGAACCCGCGATGGGTGAGCATCAAAACCCGATCCTGTTCCTCGGTCAGATCCAGCGTATCTCGTTTCGCCCAAAGGTCGTCCACACGCTGGAACAGCGCCTTGTTCGAGGAAATCGCGGCGAAATGCGCTGCAAGCTTGGGCGAAAACTCCCGTTGCAACGCTTCGCGCTCCGGGTTGCTGTCTGCGCCAGCGACAGTGAAGAACACCGACAGAACCTTGTTCAAGGCCTCGCCCGCCGCTTCCAGCGCTTCGATCGTGTTGGCAAAACTCGCGGGCTGGGTATTCGTCGCGATGATGTCGATCTCGTCGGCATGGGCCTGCAGAGCAGCTTCCAGTGCCGGGGCAAAATCGTCATCCGAGATTTCGGCAAAGGGCGCGATTTCGAACGGGGTCGTCCAGTCGGACAGGATCGGATTGGTCATTGGGGTCTCCTTCAAGCGTCAAGCTAGGAATGCAGGGCAAGCTCGTCCAGTGGCCGCGATCAAACGGGTTGCCCGCAAACCGGGCAATCGTCCCGCCGGGACAGGGTGATCTTGCGGCTTTCGCCATAAAGCGCGTCATAGATCAGCATCTCGCCACGCAAGGCCTGACCTGCACCCGTGACTACCTTGACCGCTTCAACCGCCATCATCGCCCCCACCACGCCCGGCAGTGGCCCGACCACCCCGGCCTCGGCGCAGGAAGGCGCCAGACCCGGAGCAGGCGCTTCGGGAAAAATACATTGGTAGCAAGGGGCGTTCCTGGCGGGGTCAAACACGCTCACTTGGCCTTCCCATTGGGACAGCGCGCCTGAGATCAGGGGCTTGCCCAAAGCCACCGCTGTGCGGTTGGCCAGATACCGGGTTTCGAAATTGTCGGTGCCGTCGAGGATCAGGTCATAATCCGCGAACAGATCGGCCGCGATGTCGTCCGTCAGGCGGCGGTGATAGGGGCGCACGATGACATTGGGGTTCTGCGCCTCCATTGCTTGCTGCGCAGAAAAGACTTTGGGCATTCCGATATCGGCATCCCGATGGATGACCTGCCGCTGCAGATTGGCATTCTCGACCACGTCATCATCAATGATGCCAATCGTGCCCACGCCGGCGGCTGCAAGGTACTGCAGCGCGGGTGCGCCCAATCCACCTGCCCCGATCACCAATACCCGAGCGGCCTTCATCCGTTTCTGCCCGGGTCCACCAAGCTCGCGCAGGACGATGTGACGGGCATAGCGCTCCAGTTCGGCTTCTCTGAACTGGTCAGATGGGCTGTTCGGTCGAATATCCGACGGTGGATTGGCCCGGCGCCGCAGCGCTTTCACCATAGCGCCATAACCCATGGCCAGCAGAACGAAGCCACCCAGGATCAGCCACATCGCGGCCGAGCCGCCTGTGGCCTCGCGCAGTGGGTTCCCGTCGGGCAAAACCAGATGAGACAGAACCACCCCTGCCAGCAAAACCAGAACCGACACCCAACGGGCGGTACGCGAGGCACCAGCGAGGTAGCCAAGCCCCCACAGCCCCGCTGCCAGTGCCAGTACCAGAACCATCAGGCGCGCCCCGTGGATCCGAACCCACCGGAACCGCGCTGGGATTCCTGCAAGCTATCCGCCATCTCGAACCGCGCCTGGATCACCGGGGCCACGACCAACTGCGCAATCCTGTCGCCATGTCCGATTTCAAAGGCTTCCTGCCCCGCATTCAGCACGATCACCCCCAGCGGGCCGCGATAGTCGCTGTCGATCGTGCCCGGTGCGTTCGGCAGCGTGATCCCGTGTTTCAACGCAAGTCCCGAGCGCGGACGCACCTGGATCTCATATCCATCCGGAATCTCTACCCGCAGGCCGGTGGGGACCAAGGCGCGCTCACCGGGTTGAAGGGTAATCGACCCCCGATCAGGCAGGTTGGCGCGTATGTCGGCGCCGGCTGCCTCGGCCGTTTCATAGGACGGTAATGCAACGGCCGGATCGGCCCCGTCTTCTCGGATCACCCGGATTGCCACCATCAGCGCATCCCAACCTTCATCTTCTGTCAAACAGCCGCATCACCGCGCCAGCGCGGCTGCGATCTTTTCCGCCAGCCGCGCGGCCACTGCGTCCTTGCCCATGCGTGGCCACTCCTCGGCACCCGCATCCGATATCAGAACGACCGCATTTTCGGCCCCACCCATGATGCCGGTCACCGGGCTGACATCATTGGCCAGGATCCAATCGCACCCTTTGCGCGCCCGCTTGGCGGTTGCGTGGGCGATCACATCATCCGTTTCAGCGGCGAAACCCACGACTAAGGAGGGTCGGCCGGTCTCCAGATGCGAAATCCGTTTGAGGATGTCCGGGTTCTCGGCAAATTGTAGGGCAGGCATCCCATCGCGGCTTTTCTTCAACTTGCGGTCTGATGCCCCGTCTATCCGCCAATCGGCCACGGCTGCGGCAAACACGCCCACATCCACCGGCAGAGCCGCGTCCACCGCATCCGACATTTGTTGCGCAGTCTCAACCTGCACAACCTGGACGCCTTGGGGTGGTGGCACATCCGCGGGGCCGGTTACGAAAACGACTTCGGCCCCCAGGGCCGCCAAAGCGTTGGCAATCGCCGTCCCCTGCGCCCCCGAGGATCGGTTCGCAATGTACCGAACCGGATCAATCGGCTCATGCGTCGGCCCCGACGTCACGAGAATCCGCTTTCCCTTCAGCGGGCCATCCGACAAGGCAGACTCGACCGCCGCCACGATCTCGAGAGGTTCCGACATGCGGCCGGGACCGAACTCGCCACAAGCCATGTCACCGTCATTGGGTCCGACAAACCGGACGCCGTCCGCGATCAACTGCTTGTGGTTCCGGCGAGTTGCCGGATGGTTCCACATCCGCACGTTCATCGCCGGCGCACATAAAACAGGGGTATCCGTGGCCATCAACAGGGTCGATGCCAGATCATTGGCCAGACCCCCGGCCATCTTTCCCATCAAATCCGCAGTCGCCGGGGCCACGACGATCAGATCAGCCGAACGTGACAGCTGGATATGTCCCATCTCGGCCTCGTCCGTCAGGTCGAACAGTTCACGATAAGCTTTTTCACCGGCAAGTGCAGACACGGACAAGGGGGTCACGAATTCCTCGGCAGCGCGGGTCAGGACCGGGGTCACCGCCGCCCCGCGCTCCTTCAACCTTCGGATCAGATCCAGCGATTTGTAGGCCGCGATCCCACCGCCAAGGATCAGGAGGATCCGTTTGGATGCCAGCATGTTCAGCCCTTCCCGGTCGTGCTCGGCCTCGACACTATGCAACCCATGTCCCGAGTTCCAGTGCTTAATTCTGAGACTCGAAGGCCTTGCAGGGGTCTTCGCGTTCGGCCGCAGGGCTGTCAATCACCGCGTCAAAATCACCGGTCACGACACCGTCTTCGGCCTGACCGAGAACAAAGACCTTAAGGCCCGGACGCAGGCGCGACAGAAAGGTCGGAATGCCCTGATCCTTGCGCGCGTGCCCGTTTCCGGTAATCACCGCCACCGGACCGCCAGTTTCATCAATTGCACGCAGAATGGCCCGGGTCAGAACAGCATCGCGCAGACGCTGGATCGCCACCAGTTGCGGCAAGGCCTCGGCGGGAAGTGCGTTGCAATGCGCTGCCAATTGCTCGGCCTCGCGCGCTGCCTGATCCTCGGGCGCCAATGGAATGTTCAACCCATATCGCGCCGCATCCGCGCCCAGGGTCGTTGCGGCACCGCGTTCCATCGCAGCCCGCGCAGCCGCGCGCGGCACCATCGCTCCGTATACCGGGGCCTCTGATGCTTGGAAAACAGGGTAATACATGCTGAGCGGCGGCCATCCCGTTTCGGCCCATCTCAGGATCCGTGACAGCTCCTCGGGGTTCGAGGCGGCAGTCTGCGCCAGTCTCTGAGCCCCTTCCTCGGTTACCATTTCCCAGACCATTGCAGACGGATCGATGTCCGCAATCGCTTCGGTCTGGACCAGGTGATGAAGGGGGTTGTCGTGAACTTCGCCAAGGATCACGACATCGGCGTCCCTCATCTGTGCCAATATATCTTCGGGAATAAGGTCCCCGGCCAGAACTGGCCGGGTCAAAAATGTCAGCGACAGCACGGCCGCCGTCAGAATCGCAAGATGTCTCATGCGAAGAAGTGTTGCACCTCGCGCGATTGAGCTTCAAGGTTCTTACGCATCTTCACGAACGCCGCTGCCTCGAGCTGTCGCACGCGTTCCTTGGACAAACCCAGTTCCTGACCCAGGCTTTCCAATGTGCGCGCCGGCTCACGCAGCTTACGCTCACGCACGATGAACCGTTCCCGGTCGTTGAGCGCTTGCATCGCCGTGATCAACCATTCCCGCAACCGGCGGGTATCGTGGCTGTTCTCGACAGTTTCTGCAGCCTGCTCGCGATCATCCTCCAACGCGTCGATCCACTCGCGACCATCCTCGTCAGCCGATTGAACGGCGTTCAGCGAAAAGTCTGAGCCGGCCAACCGACCGTGCATCATTTCCACATCGCGCAGCGGTACACCGATCTCGGCCGCAATCATCTGGTGCAGCTGATGGCGGTCCAATTCGACGCCATCGGTCGCGGCTTCGCGCTCCAGCCGGGCCTGCACGCGCCGCATGTTGAAGAACAGGGATTTCTGGGACGATGTCGAACCGGTCCGTACCATCGACCAGTTGCGCATCACGTAATCCTGAATGCTGGCCTTGATCCACCACACCGCATAGGTCGAAAAGCGGACCCCGCGATCCGGGTCGAATTTGTCAGCGGCCTTCATCAGGCCAAGCCCGGCCTCTTGGATCAGGTCATTCATCGGCGCGCCATAGCGTTTGAACTTGGCCGCCATTGAAATGGCCAGACGCATATAGGCCGTTATCAACCGGTGAAGGGCCTGTTCGTCGCGCTCGTCTCGCCAGGCATAAGCCAGACGCAATTCAGTTTCCGCATCCAGCAATTCGGCTTTCATAGCCTGCCGGGACATCGAGAAGTCGTTCGGGTTATCCAGTGCCATGCAGCTCTCCCATCTGTCGTAGGCGCCGCCGGTCTTGCCTTGCCGACGTATGGTCGATACGCAAGGGCGCACCGGGTGGATCACTGTAAAGGTAGTAAAAAATGCATCCCGATTTAACCTTTGTGCTGGGTGGCGCGGCATCGGGAAAATCTGCATTTGCCGAACAACTTGCTGTTTCAACAGGGAAAACCCGCATCTACCTGGCAACATCACAAGTGTTTGATGATGAGATGCGCCTAAAAATCAGGCGCCATGTGGACCAAAGAGGCGACGGCTGGGCCACGATCGAAGCCCCGATGGACCTGCGTCCGGCGCTGGCAGGGCTGAGCCCGGATCAAGTCTGTCTGATCGATTGCGCCACGATGTGGCTCAGCAACCACTTGCTCGCGGACAGCGATCTTGAACACGAACAGGCCGCCCTTTTGGCCGCTTTGCGGGTCTGCCCCGCGCAGGTCGTGATCGTCTCGAACGAGGTGGGGCACGGTATCGTTCCCGACAATGCGCTGGCCCGCAAATTCCGCGACGCGCAGGGGCGGTTGAACATCGCCCTCGCCGCCCAAGCCGACCTTGTGGTTCAGGTCATCGCGGGACTACCGCAGGTTTTGAAAGGCCAGTTGCCGTGACCCGGCTGCATCTTGTCCGCCACGGCCCGACCCATGCCAAGACGATGGTGGGCTGGTCCGATATTCCCGCCGACCTGAGCGACCACGCGGCCATCGCGCGCCTGCATGACCACCTGCCGCAGGATGCGCTGGTCATTTCGTCGGACCTGTCGCGCGCCGCGGATACGGCCACGGCCATTCAGGGCACGCGCCGCCGGCTGCCGCACCATCCCGACCTGCGCGAGATCCATTTCGGCACGTGGGAGATGCGCGCATTCGCCGAGATCGAGCCCGAAGACCCCGAACTGGCCTTTGCCTATTGGGACAGCCCTGGCGACGTGCGCCCGCCCAACGGCGAAAGCTGGAACGCGGTCCGCGCGCGGGTCGACGCGGCGATCGACGGGTTGATCGGTATGCATACAGGCGCCGATCTGGTGATCGTGGCCCATTTCGGCGTAATCCTGACCCAGGTACAGCGCGCCCTTGACCTGGACGCGCAACGGACCTTTGCCCATCGCATCGACAACCTGTCGGTGACCGAGCTGGCCTTTGACGGCAGAACTTGGTCGGCCGGCCGGATCAATCATCTTCCGTGAACGCAACACGCACAAATCGGCGTTTTACTGATTCCAGAAGTTCGGCCATCCTCGGGCCATGACCTATGACCTTTTCATCGGGGACCGCCTGTTTTCCAGCTGGTCCATGCGCGGCTGGCTGATACTGGAAAAATTCGGCCTGCCCTACACGACCCACATGATCGGCCTGTATTCGGGCACGATGGCCCGGGACATGCAGCCGCTGGTCCCGGCCCGTCTGGTCCCCGCGCTGCGCCTGCCCGACGGCACGGTGGTCGGTGAAAGCCTCGCCATGGCCGAGACGCTCGCCGAACGCCACCCCGATGCGGGGCTTTGGCCGCGGAACGCCGCCGCCCGCGCAACCGCCCGTTGGCTGTGTGCCGAGATGGTCGCCGGGTTCCACGCGCTGCGGTCGGCCTGCCCCATGCAACTCAAACACCGCTGGAAAGGGTTCGAGCCGTCAGGCGAAACCCGCGCCGATCTGACCCGGATCGAGACCCTGTGGGCGCATGCGCGCAAAATCTCAGGCACGGAGACCGGCCCATTGTTCGGCAGCTATTCCCTGGCCGATGTGTTCTATACGCCGGTCGCAGCCCGGATCATCGGCTACGGTCTGCCCGTGTCCGTGCAGAACCACGACTATTGCATGGAATTGTTGTCAGACCCGGCGGTTCGGCAATGGCGCGCGATGGGGCTGACGGTCGACTACGACCCGTTCCCCTATGACCAGCCGCTCGACGCCGAGCCCTGGCCGATCGGCGGAGCCTCGACGGCCCGCGCAGTTGAGGCGGCGTCATCGGTCAATGACCTCTGCCCTTATTCCGGCAAGCCGGTGACCGCATTTCTAGAGCTGGATGGAAATCGATGGGGCTTCTGCAACACCTTCTGCCGCGACAAAACCGTGGCCGACCCCGGCGCATGGCCGAAATTCACGCAAATGATCCGGCAAGCGGTGTGACCGTTAACCATTCCTAAACCGACGCCATGGCAGCAAGGTCCTGTTAACCAAGAACAGGATCGCCATGGTCGCCCGCGCTCATACCGTTGCCTTTCAGGGGGTCGAGGCCCGCCCGGTCGAGGTGCAATGCGCCGTATCCCCCGGGCTGCCCGCCTTTTCGATCGTCGGCCTGCCGGACAAGGCCGTGTCCGAGGCCCGCGAACGCGTGCGCAGTGCGCTTGGCGCGATGGCCATTGCGCTGCCATCCAAACGCATCACGATCAACCTGTCGCCCGCCGATCTGCCCAAGGAAGGCAGCCATTTCGACCTGCCGATCGCGCTGGCCCTGCTCTGTGCGATAGACATCCTGTCCGCCGACGCCGCCGAAGGCACCATGGCTCTGGGCGAACTTTCGCTGGACGGCTCATTGGTGCCCGTGGCCGGCGCCCTGCCCGCCGCAATGACCGCCGCGGCAGAGGGCCGCACGCTGCTGTGTCCGCGCGCGTCAGGTGCCGAGGCGGCCTGGGTCGACGCGACCCAGGTGATCGGGGCCGCGTCCCTGGCCGACGTCGTGCGCCATTTCACCGGCCAGGCGCCCCTGCCGGTCGCGCAACCCGGTGAGGTCAGGTTGGAGCCCTCGACCCGCGATCTGCGCGACGTCAAAGGGCAGGAACGGGCAAAACGCGCGCTGGAAATCGCAGCGGCCGGCCGTCACCACATGATCATGATCGGCACGCCGGGGTCAGGCAAATCCATGCTCGCCGCCCGCCTGCCCGGCATATTGCCGCCGTTGACGCCCACCGAGGCCCTCGAGACCTCGATGATCCAATCGCTGTGCGGCATGCTGGACGAAGGCGGCATCAGCCGGACCCGCCCGTTCCGCGAACCGCATCACACGGCGTCGATGGCGGCGATCGTGGGCGGCGGAAAGGGCGCGAAACCTGGCGAGATTTCCCTGGCCCACAACGGCGTCCTGTTCATGGACGAATTTCCCGAGTTTCCGCGAACGGTTCTGGAAACCCTGCGCCAGCCAATCGAGACTGGCGAGGTCATGGTCGCCCGCGCCAACGCCCATGTGAAATACCCCTGCCGGTTCATGCTGGTGGCGGCGGCGAACCCCTGCAAGTGCGGATATCTCAGCGATCCGTCCCGCGCCTGCTCGCGCGCGCCGATCTGCGGCGAGGACTATCTGGGCCGCATATCGGGGCCGTTGATGGACCGGTTCGATCTACGGATCGAGGTGCCGCCCGTGGGCTTTACCGACCTCGACCTGCCGCCATCCGGAGACAGCTCGGCCACCGTCGCCGCGCGGGTGCAACAGGCGCGCGTTGTTCAGGCCCGGCGCTTTCAGGACACGCCCGGCATTCGCCAGAACGCCGATATCGAGGGCAATCTTCTGGAAGAGGTCTCCGCTCCAGATGCCGAGGGCAAGGACCTGTTGGTCAAGGCGGCCGAGCGGTTCGGCCTGTCGGCACGGGCTTACCACCGCATCCTGCGCGTGGCCCGCACCATTGCCGATCTCGAGGGCGCGCCCGATGTGCGCCGCCCGCATGTGGCCGAGGCGCTGAGCTACAGGATCAGCGCGCGGGTTGCGGCTTAGACCTTGGCCTCGATCGCCTGCCAGATCTTTTCGGCAATATTTGTACCGTTGAACCGCTCCAATTCCTGGATTCCGGTGGGCGAGGTCACGTTGATTTCGGTCAGATAATCTCCGATCACGTCGATACCCACAAAGATCTGGCCCTTTTCCTTCAGCAGTGGGCCGATGGCCGCGCAGATTTCAAGATCGCGGTCGGTCAGCCCGATCTTTTCGGGACGGCCGCCCACATGCATGTTCGACCGGGTCTCACCCTCGGCCGGAACGCGGTTGATCGCACCGACCGGTTCGCCATCGACCAGGATCACCCGCTTGTCGCCGTTGCGCACATCCGGCAGGAATTTCTGAACGATCAGCGGCTCTCGCGAGAAACCGGTGAACAGCTCGTGCAGCGAGGTCAGGTTGCGGTCATCGGCGTCCAGCCGGAACACGCCCGCCCCGCCATTGCCATAGAGCGGCTTGAGGATGATGTCGCCGTGCTTTTCCTTGAACGCCTTGATGGTCTGCAGATCGCGGGCGATCGTTGTGGGCGGAGTCAGGTCGGGAAAATCCAGAACCAGCAGTTTTTCCGGGTAGTTGCGCACCCAGAACGGATCATTCACCACCAGAGCCTGGCCACGCAACCGATCCAGCAGGTGGGTTGAGGTGATATAGTGCATGTCGAACGGCGGGTCCTGCCGCAGCCAGACGACATCGAAATCCGCCAGATCAACCTCGCGCTCAGGCCCCAGAACCGCCGGCTGGTCCGCAACCCGCTGCACCGTCATGTCGTGACCGCGGGCGGTGATGCGCCCCTCTTGATAGGCCAGTTGATCGGGTCCGTAGTAAAACAGCTGGTGCCCACGGGCCTGGGCTTCTTCGGCCAGCCGGAACGAGCTGTCGGCATTGATGTCCACGGCCCCGATCGGGTCCATCTGAAAGGCGATTTTCATGGCGTGTCCCTCGTAGTCACGCCAGATACATGGCCCAGAGGGGACGGGTGTTCAATGGCGATCAGCCCTGACCAAAGGCGTTTTCGAGGATTTGCACGGCGCCTGTTGCATCCACCAGAGCCGCATCGAACCGGACATCAGTCAGCTGCCCGCCCGGTTCCTGCTCCAAATACTGCGCCGCCGAGGCGCATATCCGGTCGATCTGACGCTTGCTGATCCGCGCGGCGGCGCTGTCAAAGGTTTGGCTTTTCTTGACCTCGACGAACACAAGGCCCTGCGCATCCCGGACGATCAGGTCGATCTCGCCACCCGCGCCGCGCCAACGCCTGTGACAGACCTTGAACCCTCGGCTTTCGTAATCGGCAGCGACGCTGTTTTCGGCCGCCTGCCCGGCGTGATAGGAAACCGAGCCCTGGACCGACCGTCGCGCCATGTCATCCCTTTCCCAGTTGCAGGGCCTTCTGGTAAATCGGCCGCCTTGGCAAATCATACATCCTGGACACCAGATCCGCCGCATCCCGGACCGAGTGCGTTTCCAGAGCCTGTCTCAACGCCCCTTCTACATCAGCATCGTTAACGGCTTGTGAATGGGCACGGTCCACCAGCAAGACGATCTCGCCCTTCACAGTGGCATCTCGATACTGTTCGGACAGCTCTGCCAAGCTACCCCGCCGGACTTCTTCGAACTTCTTGGTCAGTTCACGACAGACCGCGGCCTGACGCTCGCCACCCAGAACCTGCGCCAGATCCGACAGGCACGCCCCCAAACGCTTGGGAGATTCGTAGAACACCAGCGTCCCGGGAACATCCCGCAACGCCTCGATCCGTGTTCGGCGGGCGCCGGACGCATTCGGCAGGAATCCGGCGAAAAAGAAGGCGTCCGTCGGCAAGCCCGCCAGGGTCAGCGCCGTAACGACGGCTGACGCTCCAGGGGCGCAGGTCACGCTGAACCCGGCCTCGGCCGCCTTCTTGCCCAGATCATAACCCGGGTCGGCGATCAGGGGCATGCCGGCCTCGGACGCGTAGGCCACGGACTTGCCCTGGGACAGTTCGGCAATCAGTTTTTCACGCGCAGCCGTGCCGCTGTGGTCGTGATAGGCCAGGATGCGCCGCCCTTCGAGGGGTACACCGTGAATCTCCATCAATCTGCGCAGGCTGCGTGTATCTTCCGCCGCGATCACATCAGCCGAGGCCAGAACGTCCAGCGCCCTGAGCGTAATGTCGCGCGCCGTTCCGATCGGAGTGGCAACAAAATACAGCCCCCCAGCCAATCTTACCTTTTGGAAATTCAAAGCTGGACCCTCGCAGCGTGACGTTTATTATCGCGGCGTGATAGAACAGCAGCGTTCTTTGCCGCCGGATCAGGGAGTTTTCATTTAGATGTTTACCGTTTGCAAGCCCGTTCGCAAACTGGCGAAATTCGCCATCGGCCTGACCGCGGCGGCATTTTTGGCCGCCTGCGAACCCGGCGCCACCGGGCGCGGACCGTCGATAGACACGTCAGAGCCGATCCCCGTTGCCCTGCTGGTGCCCAAATCGGGCGACGCCGCGTTGGCGCAAAGCCTTGAGAACGCTGCCCGGCTGGCCATGGCCGATCTGAACAACGTCAAGATCGATCTTCGCGTCTATGACACTGCCGGCAATCCGAACACGGCAGCCGCAGTTGCGCAGCAGGCCGTTGCCGACGGCGCAAAGGTCATTCTGGGGCCGGTTTACGCGCAGGCTGCAAATGCTGCCGGCCTTGCGGTTCTGAGCAAGAACGTGAACGTTCTATCCTTCTCGAACAATACAAGCATTGCCGGCGGAAACGTGTTTGTCCTTGGACCGACCTTCGACAACACGGCCAACCGGCTTGTCAGCTACGCCGGCAAACAGGGAAAGAAAAGCACCGTCATCGTGCACAGCAACGATGCGGCAGGCCAATTGGGCCAGGCGGCAATCTCGAACGCACTTGGCAACAGCCGTGTGGCGAATGCGGGTGTGGTCGGTTTTGATCGATCTCAGCAGGGCGTGATCGACGCCATCCCTGCAATCAAGGCAACGGTGGACTCGACGGGGGCGGATTCACTCTTTTTGACCGCCACGACCGCCGGCGCGCTGCCGCTTTTCAGCCAGTTGCTGCCCGAGGCCGGTGTCTCACCGGCAACCGTGCAATATATTGGCCTGACACGCTGGGACATTCCGGCCCAGACGCTGGAACTGCCGGGAGTGCAGGGCGGATGGTTTGCCTTGCCTGACCCTGCCAAGGCCCAGGCCTATCGCGTGCGCTACAACGCGACTTATGGCGAGGCCCCGCATCCGATCAGCGGCCTGGCCTATGACGGGATCGCCGCAATCGGCGCTCTGGCCAGCCAAGGGAAGTCCAATGCCCTTTCCGCCGCGGCCCTGACCCAGAATGCCGGGTTCCAGGGTGTTGGCGGTATTTTCCGTCTGCGCCCGAACGGTACGAATGAACGAGGTCTGGCCGTGGCCACGATCCAGAACAAACAGGTAGTTGTGATTGACCCTGCCCCACAAAGCTTCTCTGGCGCCGGTTTCTGATCAGCTTGTGACGATCCCCGCGCCGGCTGGCGCATTGATCTGCGACGCCAGCGAAATCTTCGATGGCGAAAAGGTCAACGCGCTGCTGTCGAAGGCCCTGAAAGACATTCCGGAAACGGCCGCAGCCCGAAACGAGGCCGTCCGGATCCTGCGGGACGCTCAGAAATCCGGGCGTCAGGCCATCGAAGAGGCATTCGCCGCCCGGCCCTTCGACGCCCGGTCTTTGACGCGATCCTACACCTATCTGACCGATGGGCTGGTCTGCGCCGCGATGACTGTGGCCGGACAGCATCTGCATCCATTGGCCAACCCGACCCAGGGCGAGAAGATGGCGGTTTTGGCCGTGGGCGGCTATGGGCGCGGCGAGATGGCGCCGTTTTCGGATGTCGATCTGCTGTTTCTGACTCCCTACAAGATTACCGCCTGGGCCGAGAGCGTGATCGAGTCGATGCTGTACATCCTGTGGGATCTACGGCTGAAAGTCGGGCATTCCTCGCGCACGATCCGTGATTGCCTGCGTCTTGGAGACGAGGATTTCACGATCCGGACAGCGATGCTGGAACAGCGCTATCTGGCCGGTGATCGGGACCTGGCCGATGAGCTGGAAAGCCGGCTGAAATCCGAGCTGTTCAAAGGAACCGAACGCGAATTCATCGAAGCCAAACTGCATGAACGCGACGAACGCCACCACAAGCAGGGCGAGCGTTACATGGTCGAACCGAACGTGAAAGAAGGCAAAGGCGGCCTTCGTGACCTGCAGTCCCTGTATTGGATCGCCAAATACATCTACGGCGTTCACGACGTGGCTGAACTTGTCCCGCTGGGGTTGTTCACCCAGGACGAATTCAACACGTTCGTGCAGGCCGAAGACTTCCTTTGGGCCGTACGTTCGCATCTTCATCTGGTGACACGGCGCGCAACCGAACAGCTGACCTTTGATCTGCAGGTCGAGGTGGCCGACCGCATGGGTTACGAAGACCGAGCGGGCCGCCGGGCCGTCGAAATCTTCATGCAGCGGTACTTCCGAGAAGCCACGAAGGTGGGAGAACTGACACGGATCTTCCTGACCAAGCTTGAAGCGTCACATATGAAGAACGCGCCGTTGCTGGAACGCATCTTCAGCCGCAAGCCACGGGTCAAGCCGGGCTATAGGGTTGTTCATGGCCGGCTGGACGTGGCCGACCCCAAAAGCTTTTTGTGCGACAAGCTGAATCTACTGCGTCTGTTCGAGGAAGGTCTGCGCACGGGTATGCTGATCCATCCCGATGCGATGCGGCTGGTCACCGCCAACCTGCACCTGATCGATGACGAAATGCGCAACGACAAAGAGGCGAGGCGCATCTTTCTGGATCTGATGCTGAAACACGGCAATCCCGAACGCGCGCTGCGCCGCATGAACGAGTTGGGCGTTTTGTCGGCCTTCATCCCCGAATTCGAGCCCATCGTGGCGATGATGCAGTTCAATATGTACCACAGCTACACGGTGGACGAGCACACGATCCAGTGTATCATCAACCTGGCGCAGATCGAACGGGGCGAACTTGTCGAAGCGCTGCCGCTGGCCTCGTCGATCCTCGAGGGCGGAGTGAACCGGCGTGTGCTTTACGTCGCTCTGCTGTTGCACGACATCGCCAAGGGCCGCCCCGAGGATCACTCGATCCTGGGGGCCAAGATCGCACGGACGGTCGCGCCTCGGCTGGGGTTGAACAAGAAAGAATGCGAAACCGTCGAATGGCTGGTGCGGTATCACCTGCTGATGTCGGACATGGCGCAGAAGCGTGACATCTCGGACCCGCGCACGGTGCGCGACTTTGCCAAGGCGGTTCAGACCGTCAAACGGCTGGATCTGCTGACGGTCCTGACAGTCTGCGACATCCGCGGCGTTGGGCCGAACACCTGGAACAACTGGAAGGCCACCCTGCTACGGGCCTTGCACGCGGAAACCAAGCGCGCGCTGGAAACCGGCATGGAGGACCTCAACCGTGCCAATCGTGGCGCCGAGGCCAAGAAAGCGCTGCGTGACGCGTTGTCAGCCTGGTCCAAGGCCGACCTCAAAACGGAAACCGGTCGGCACTACGATCCGTATTGGCAGGGGCTCAACCTCTCGACCCATGTCGAGTTCGCCGAAATGCTGCGCGCGCTGGAAAAAAGCGCGGATCCGGCGGCGATGGAAATCCGGCTGCACCCTGACGAAGACCGGGATGCGACGCGGGCCTGCTTTGCCATGGCCGACCACCCCGGTATCTTTTCCCGGATTGCCGGTGCGCTGGCGCTTGTGGGCGCAAACGTGGTCGATGCCCGCAGCTATACCACCAAGGACGGCTACGTGACTGACGCGTTCTGGATTCAGGACGCTGACGGCCACCCGTTCGAACTGTCGCGTCTGCCGCGCCTGACCCAGATGATTCAGCGCACCCTCAAGGGCGAGGTGGTGGCCCGCGAGGCGCTCAAGTCCCGCGACAAGATCAAGAAGCGGGAAAAGGCGTTCAACGTCCCGACGCACATCACCTTCGACAATGAAGGGTCCGAGATCTACACGATCATCGAAGTCGACACCCGCGACCGGCCCGGCCTGCTCTACGATCTGGCCCGGACCCTTGCCGCCGCCAATGTCTATATCGCCAATGCCGTGATCGCGACCTATGGCGAGCAGGTGGTGGATACGTTCTACGTCAAGGACATGTTCGGGCTCAAACACCACTCGGAGGCCAAGCAGAGGACGCTGGAAGCCAAGCTTCGCACCGCGATCACCGAAGGCGCCGAGCGGGCGGCCTCATGAAGCAGATCCGCCTGTTCTCGGGCCTGTTCACGGTCGGATTCTGGACCCTTGCCAGCCGTATTCTGGGCTTTCTGCGGGAAATCCTGCTGACAGCCTATATCGGGCCGGGGCCGGTCATGGATGCTTTCGTCGCAGCCTTCCGCCTACCCAACATGTTCCGCCGGTTCTTCGCCGAGGGCGCTTTCAACGCAGCCTTCGTTCCGATGTTCTCGAAACGGCTGGAAGGCGGCGAAGATGCGCAGGGGTTTGCGCAGGATGCGTTCAACCTGCTGGCGGCGTCCGTTCTGGCGCTGGTCGGGCTGGCCATGGTGTTCATGCCGGGGCTGGTCTGGCTGACGGCCGAAGGGTTTTATGGCGACGAACGTTTCGATCTGGCGGTCGGCTACGGGTATGTCGTCTTTCCCTACATCCTGTTCACGTCTCTGGCCGCGCTGTTTTCCGGGGTTCTCAATGCCACGGGGCGCTTTGCCGCCGCTGCTGCGGCTCCGGTCCTGCTGAACATCTTCGCCTGCACGGCACTGATCGTAGGCGCGGCAACCGGTGGCGAGGTCATCCGTTGGCTCATCGCCGTCATACCCATTGCCGGGGTTGCTCAACTGGCGCTTGTTTGGGTCGCCACCGAACGCGCCGGAATTCGCATCCGGTTCGGCCGGCCGAAGCTCAGCCCTGAAATGCGCAACATGGTTCGGATCGCGGTACCGGCGGCACTTGCCATGGGGGTGACGCAGGTCAATCTCGTTGTCGGGCAGCTGGTCGCGTCAAAGACCGAAAAGGCCATCAGCTGGCTCTTTGCCGCCGACCGGCTGTATCAGCTGCCGCTGGGCGTGGTCGGCATCGCCGTGGGCATCGTGCTGTTACCCGACCTGTCGCGACGCCTGCGCGCCGGGGACGGCGATGGCGCGCGCAACGCCTTTTCCCGCGCCGGAGAGTTCACCCTGTTGCTGACCATTCCGGCAACCGTGGCTTTCGTGCTCATCCCGGAGCCGCTGGTCTCGGTCCTGTTCGAACGTGGACAGTTCACCCCCGAAGACACGGCTGCCACCGCGCTGGCCGTGGCGGTCTATGGCATCGGCCTGCCGGCCTTCATGCTGCAAAAGCTGCTGCAACCGCTGTTCTTCGCCCGCGAAGATACCCGCTCGCCCTTCCGGTATGCCGTTGTGGCGATGGTCATCAACGCCGTGCTGGCCTTTGGGCTGTACCCGATCGTCGGCTGGATTGCCCCGGCCATCGCGGCCTCGGCCGCCGGGTGGGGCATGGTGGCGCTGTTGGCACTAGGCGCCCGGCGCATGGGCGAGGAGGCCCGTTTCGACGACCGGTTCAAGCGCCGCGCGCCCAGGATATTGGCCGCTTCAATTGGAATGGGTGTGGTGCTGATCGCGGCGATGCAGCTGTTCGGTTGGACGTTCGAGGTTCCGGGCTGGCGCTATCTGGCCTTGCTGGGCCTGATCGTTGTCGCCGCAGTGTCTTACTTCCTTCTGGGCCACCTGCTGGGCGCATTCCGTCTGTCCGAGTTCCGGTCCACCCTGCGAAGGTCCTGACCGCCTCAGTCCCGCCGGATACGCCCCACCAGCCGCGCCCATCCGCCCTGCGCCACGAAAAACGACAGCCCGAACCCGGTCGCGAACCCACCCAGGTCGGCCACCCAATCCGAGGTGCCGCCGAAGATCAGCCCAAACAGCAGTTGAATGCCCATCAGCACTGCGATCAACTGGAACGCCCGCGCCTGGTTCTCTCCGACCAGCGACAGCCTACGCCACAGCAGCCAGGTGAATGCGCCAATCAGGCCGTAGACCGGCGGAAAGCCCCCGACCAGAGGATAGCGCGGGTCCAGCAGCACCGCATAGGCCAATGCCCCGCCCACGCCGGACAACACGAAGATCACCAGCATCGCAAAACCGCCAAAGACCTCGCCCACCATCTTGCCCATCGCCAAAACGAAGACGCAGACAAAAAGCGCCTGGGTGAAGCTGCCTGACACGAAGGGGTAGGTGAAGAACCGGATCACATGCTCGACCGGCCAACGCCCGTTCATCACCATCCAGTCGAAGATGTCGGCCGAGAAGGAGTAGCGCTGGATCGCCTCCAGCCGCCAGCCCACCGCGCCCGGTCCGCCGACCAGGCCGCGCGTGCCGAGGGTGAAGGCCAGTTCGATCCCCATGATGAACAAGACCAGCGCCACCACCACGGGCGGCAGGGGGTTCACGGGGGGTGTGTAATGCTCGCTGCTCATTGGGCGGGCCTTTCGCGGCTGTTGACGTCCCTTTGCCTCATGGGTAAGCGACGGAGGCTTATTTTTCCAGACGGGAGTTCCCTTCCATGACCGAGACCAAGTTCACGCCGCGCGTGTTTTCCGGCATTCAGCCCTCGGGAAACCTGCATCTTGGCAACTACCTTGGTGCGCTCAAGCGTTTTGTGGATATGCAGGGGCCGGAGATGGAGACCGTGTACTGCATGGTCGATCTTCACGCGATCACCGTCTGGCAGGACCCCAAAGAACTGGCTCATTCCACGCGCGAGCTGTGCGCGGGCTTCATCGCCGCCGGCATCGACCCGGAACAGTCGATCCTGTTCAACCAGTCCCAGGTGCCCGAACACGCGCAACTGGCCTGGATCTTCAACTGTGTTGCGCGCATGGGCTGGATGCAGCGCATGACCCAGTGGAAGGACAAGGCGGGCAAGAACCAGCAGAACGCCTCGCTGGGCCTGTTCGCCTATCCCTCGCTGATGGCCGCCGACATTCTGGTCTATCACGCGACCCATGTGCCGGTGGGCGACGACCAGAAACAGCATCTTGAGCTGACCCGCGATATCGCCATCAAGTTCAACCACGACTATGGCGTCGATTTCTTCCCGATCACCGAACCGGTGATCGAGGGCGCGGCGACGCGCGTGATGAGCCTGCGCGACGGGGCCAAGAAGATGTCCAAGTCGGACCCGTCCGACATGAGCCGGATCAACATGACCGACGATGCCGACACCATCGCCAAGAAGATCCGCAAGGCCAAGACCGACCCCGATGCCCTGCCCTCGGAGGTGGACGGGCTGGAAGGCCGCCCCGAGGCGCGCAACTTGGTCAACATCTATGCCGCGCTCAGCGATCAGACGGTCGAGCAGGTTCTGGCCGAGGTCGGGGGCAAGCAGTTCGGTGACTTCAAGCCGATGCTGGCCGATCTGGCGGTCGCAAGGCTGTCGCCGATCTCGACCGAAATGGCGCGGCTAATGGGCGATCAGGCCGAGATCGACAGGATCCTGGACCGTGGCGCAGAACGGGCGCGGGAAATCGCGGCTCCGATCCTCAGCCGCACCTACGAGATCGTGGGGATGGTGGGCGCCGGCCGCGCCTGAGACCCAGACAGAAACTTCAGCGCCGCCCCTGATCCGGGGCGGCGTTTTTCGTTGCAGGTCAGGCGGCCTGCGGGTGCAGTTTTTCCTCGACGATGGATTCGGCCACCGCATGGGGGCTGACGCCATCGACCTTGGCGCGGGTCAGGATGCGGTCCATCGTCCGCTCCAGCGCCTCGAGCCGCTGACCGACCCAGGCTTCGCGGTCCTTGATCTTCAGGATCTCGGTCGCGACGTTCACGATCCCGCCGCCATTAGCCACGAAATCCGGGGCGTAGATGATGCCGCGGTCATGCAGGCGCTGCGCGTCGGCATCAGTCGCCAGCTGGTTGTTGGCCCCTCCGGCCACCGCGCCGACCTTCAGCAACGGAATGCTGGTTTCGTTCAGAATGCCGCCGATCGCGCAGGGCGCGAAAATATCCGCCTCGGCCGCATAGATCGCATCGGGCGCGACGGCCTGCGCTGCGAACCGGTCCCCCAGCCGGGCGGTCTGGCCCGCATCGATGTCGGTGATCACCAGTTTTGCCCCGGCGTCATGCAACAACGCACACAGATGTTCGCCCACATGGCCCAGCCCCTGCACCGAGACGGTCTTGCCGCTCAGATCCCCGGACCCGAACCGATGCCGCGCGGTGATGCGGATGGCGTTGAAGATCCCGCGGGCGGTGACCGGCGACGGGTCGCCGCTGGCGAACGGGCCGTCGGGCAGACCGGCGACATATTCGGTTTCGGTGCCGATCTGGGCCATGTCGGCCGGGGTCATCCCCATGTCCTCGGCCGTCCAGTACCGGCCACCAAGGCTTTGAACCACGCGCCCGAAGGCCTGCAGCAGCCGGGGCGTCTTGTCCGCGTTCGGGTCGCCGATGATCACGGCCTTGCCCCCGCCCAGCGGCAGATCGGCCGCCGCGTTCTTGTAGGTCATGCCCCGCGACAGGCGCAGCGCATCGTCCAACGCCTCGGACGGGTGGCCATAGGAACGCATCCGCACGCCGCCCGCTGCAGGCCCCAACTGCATGGAGTGGATCGCCACAAAGCCCGAAAGCCCGCTGGCGGCGTCTTTGAATTCGACCACACGCTCGTGATCTGGCGCGTCAATCGTGGTTATTTCCATTTTGCTCCTCCGGAATGACAGATCGAGTCTGCCACATCGGACCGAGCGATTTTCGCCAATACATGCTGGCCAACACATATCTCTTGGCGATAATGGTAAACTGAACCGACATTTTTAGGGATTTTCTCCATGGATCAGATTGACCGCAAGATCGTGCGCGCGCTGCAGCAGGACGGCCGAACGACCGTTCTGGACCTGGCCGAAAAGGTGGGCCTGTCGCCCACACCCTGCGCGCGACGCCTGGACCGCCTGCGCCGCGACGGGGTGATCACCGGGTACTCGGCGCAGGTCGACCCCGAGAAATTGGGCTTTGGCGTCACGATTTTCGTGTCGGTCGAACTTGAGAAACAGGACCGCAACGCCATCGACGCCTTCGAACGCGCCATCCTGCGCTGTGACGAGGTGATGGAGTGTTACCTCATGACCGGCTCGCGCGACATCCTGCTGCGCGTCGTGGCGCGTGACCTGACCGCCTTTGATGCGTTTCTGGAAAACCGGCTGATGCAGATTCCGGGCATCCGCAACCTGCGCTCCAACTTCGCCCTGCGCGCGATGGTCAAGCGCGACGTGTTGCCATCGTCGGCCGGATAATCTGCTGGACCTCGGGCGCGCGCGCTCCTACGGTTCGGCGGAATTGACGGAGGGCACAATGGCAGTCGGCAAGAATATCCGCACTTATTTCGATGGCAAATGGCACGATGGCGATGCCCCGATCATGCGGGCTGCGGACCACGGGGCCTGGTTGGGTTCGTCGGTGTTTGACGGGGCCCGCCGATTTGATGGCATGACCCCTGATCTGGCCGCGCATTGCGACCGGGTAAACCGCTCGGCCGAGGCGCTGATGCTCACTCCGACCGTGACCACCGAACAAATGGTCGAACTGATCCGCGAAGGTCTGGAAGCATACCCGACCGAGGCCGCCGTCTACATTCGCCCGATGTACTGGGGGATCGACGGCGACGCGACCGCGATCGTACCGCAGGGTGACAGCACAGGTTTCGCCATCTGCCTCGAAGAGATCCCAATGGCACCCGAGGCGGCCTCGGTCACTCTGACGACCACCCGCTTCCGCCGCCCGGTTCTGGAAAGCGCGGTCGTCAACGCCAAGGCCGGGTGCCTGTATCCAAACAACGCCCGAATGCTGGCGGAAGCGCGATCCAAGGGGTTTTCAAACGCATTGGTGACAGATGCCATGGGCAACGTGGCAGAAACCGCAACGGCCAACATCTTCATGGCAAAGGATGGCGAGCTGTTTACTCCGGCACCGAACGGCACCTTCCTTGCGGGCATCACGCGCGCGCGGCACATCGACAACCTGCGTCGCGACGGGGTGACGGTTCACGAAACTGTTCTGACCTTCGACGATTTCCACGACGCGGACGAAGTGTTCATGTCCGGCAATATGAACAAGGTCACGCCCGTGACCGCACTGGACGACACGCAATATCAGATTGGCCCTATCACGCGCCGCACGCGCGCGCTCTACTGGGACTGGGCGGCCAGCGACCAATAAGCGACGGCCTGTCGCGGCCCGAGTTGCCAGACACCGAATGCTCGGGCATGATCCCGAAAACCGAAGAGGACATTCATGCGCAAGTTCCTTGTAGTTCTTGACGATAGCCGCGAGTGCCTGAACGCCATGCGTTTCGCCGCGATGCGTGCTGCGCATACGGGTGGGGGGGTGACCATCCTCTCGGTCATTCCTCCGGACGAGTTCAACCACTGGATCGGCGTGGCCGAAGTGATGCGGGAAGAAGCCCGCGAGCGTATCCACGCGCATTTCGAGGTATTTGCCAAATGGATGCGTGACAAGCAGGGGATCGAGCCTGAACTGGCGATCCGCGAGGGTGAGCCCGTTCCGCAGATCATCGAGCATGTGCGCTCGGATCCCGAAATCGGCGTCCTTGTTCTGGGTGCAGGTACTGACAAGAAGGGTCCCGGTCCACTGGTCACTCAGTTGACGCGGAATTCCGGCAGCTTGCCGATTCCGATTACCATCGTTCCGGGCGACTTGAGCAAGGAGAAGCTCGAAGAGATCACCTGATGCCCGCCACCCTGCACTTCTGGTTCGATTTCGCCTCGACCTATTCCTACTTCAGCGCCATGCGGGTCGAACGGGACGCGGCAGCCTGCGGCGTGCAGGTGGACTGGCAGCCATTCCTTCTGGGTCCCATTTTTGCCGAGCAGGGGTGGAAAACCTCACCGTTCAACATCTATCCGGCCAAGGGGCGGTACATGTGGCGCGACATGGAACGGCTTTGCCGGCAGCATGGCCTGCCCCTGACCCGACCTGCCGAGTTTCCGCAAAACAGCCTGAAGGCCGCACGCCTTGCGCTCGCCATCCCTCAACGTGAAGCGCGCGCTGCATTCTCCTGCGCCGTTTTTGCCGCGCAGTTTGGCCAAGGCCTGAACATTTCGGTAGAGCCAGTCCTGCGCAGCGCCCTGTCCGCCGCCGGCCTCCCCGAGGACATGATCGACCGAACCGCAGACTCTGACATCAAGAGTGCTCTGTTTGACCAGGTTGCCCGCGCCAAATCGCTGGGGATCTTCGGCGCCCCCAGTTTTGTCGTGGATGAGGAGCTTTACTGGGGCGATGACCGACTGGACATGGCCATCCGACAGGCTGCAGCGATTTAGAACCGTTCCAAATCTTGACTTCCCGACCGCTGACGCGCATATCAGAGCCAACTGATACGGAGCGCGCCATGTTCATCCAGACCGAATCCACACCCAACCCGGCCACGCTGAAATTCCTGCCCGGTCAGACCGTGCTCGAGGCCGGTACAGCGGATTTCCCGACCGCCGAAGCCGCGCAGAACTCGCCGCTGGCGCAGCGCATCTTTGCGGTCAGCGGTGTGACCGGAGTTTTCTTCGGCAATGACTTCGTAACCGTCACCAAAGACGACGGCGTGCAGTGGGACCACATCAAACCCGCCATCCTGGGCGCTGTGATGGAGCACTACCAGTCCGGCCAGCCGGTGATGGGGGCCGGGGTGGAAACCGCGTCCGGCCATGCTGAACATTCGGGTGAGGACTCGGAAATCGTCAACCAGATCAAGGAATTGCTGGACAGCCGCGTGCGCCCCGCCGTGGCGCAGGACGGCGGTGACATCACCTTCCACGGCTTTGACCGCGGCGTCGTCTACCTGCATATGCAAGGGGCCTGCGCAGGCTGCCCGTCCTCAACGCTGACCCTGAAAATGGGGATCGAGAACCTGCTCCGCCATTACATCCCCGAGGTGACCGAGGTTCGCCCTGTTGCCGTCTGATCAGACAATTCTGGCATTTGACACATCGGCCGCGCATTGCGCGGCCGCTTTGCTGCGCGGGCCAGACATCGTCGTGAGCCGCGCCGAAACCATGACCCGCGGCCAGGCGGAACGCCTGATGCCTTTGCTTCAGGACATCCTGGCAGAAGGCGGGGTTTCTTGGGCGGATATCGACGCGATCGGTGTCGGGACGGGTCCGGGCAATTTCACTGGAATTCGCATCTCGGTCTCCGCCGCCCGAGGGCTGGCGCTTGGATTGAACAAACCGGCAATCGGCGTTTCGGGCCTTGAAGCCCTTGCGGCTTTGGCACCTGAAGGGCGGACCCCAGCCATTCCAGCCCCCCGGGAACATGTTTACCTGCTAGCGCCCGACGGGACGCCGCAGCTGATGACGCAGGAACAGGCAGAATCACTTGGCGCCCTGTTTTTGTGCGACGATGCGAATGCAGTCGTCCGGGCCATCGCCCGGATTGCATCCGAACGTGTTGACCTTGTGTCAGGTCCCCCGGCCCCCCTGTACGTTCGTGCCGCAGACGCCGCCCCGTCGCGCGATACGCCGCCGCCTTTGCTGGACCCATGACCCCACAGGAAATGGCCGAGACCCACGGCGCGGCTTTCACCCAGTCCCGCCCCTGGACTGCTGATGAATTCGCTGATCTGCTTGCCAGCCGCTTCACCCATGTCGTTGGAAACAAAACAGCATTTGCCCTGGTCCAAGTCATCGGCGACGAGGCTGAGCTGCTGACCATCGCGACGCATCCCGATCATCAGCGGCAGGGTCTGGGCCGCGCCTGCATGCAGGCTTGGCATGACAAGGCTCACGATCTGGGTGCGCGCCGGGCGTTTCTTGAGGTGGCATCGGACAACGCGGCCGCCATTGCACTCTACCAAAGTTGCGGCTATGCGCGCTGCGGTCTTCGGCCGGGATATTACCGGCGCGGCAAGGCTGACAAAGTGGATGCAATCTTGATGGAGCGCGCGCTACCCTGACGAAAGCCGGGCATTTCTGAGACCAAATGGTCAAAAAGCGGTTGACCATGACTGTTTCAGACGGCCTTAATTGCCGCTATCACAGCAGTTCTGCTCGCTCTGAGCGGGGCTGGGCAAAAGCCCCTGCCCCGAAGCCAAAAAAACAACGGGAGTATATGATGACCCTGATGAAATCCTTGATGGGCGCGGCCGCCGCGTTTGCACTGACCGCAGGTGCGGCGCTGGCCGAACCGGCGATCATCTTCGATCTGGGCGGCAAGTTCGACAAATCGTTCAACGAAGCAGCCCATAACGGCGCCAAGCGCTGGGCCGACCAAACCGGCAAATCCTATCGCGAAATCGAGCTGCAGTCGGAAGCGCAGCGCGAACAAGCCCTGCGTCGCTTCGCTGAAGCCGGTGCAAACCCGATCATCACCATGGGCTTTGCCATGGCTGATCCGCTGGCCGCCGTCGCACCTGACTATCCCGACACCAAGTTCGTTGCCGTCGACGTCAGCTGGCTGGACGCGCCTAACATCCGCCAGGTCTCGTTCGCCGAGCATGAAGGTTCGTACCTGGTCGGCATGATGGCCGCGATGGCATCCAAGTCGGGTACGGTCGGATTCATCGGTGGCATGGACATTCCGCTGATCCGGCACTTTGGCTGCGGCTACGCCCAGGGCGCGAAGGCCGTGAACCCTGACATCAACGTCGTAGCCAACATGACCGGCACCACCCCGGCCGCTTGGAACGACCCGGTGAAGGGCTCGGAGCTGACCAAAGCTCAGATCAGCCAAGGCGCTGACGTGATCTACGCTGCCGCAGGCGGTACCGGCGTCGGTGTTCTGCAGACCGCGGCCGACGAAGGCATCCTGTCGATCGGCGTGGACAGCAACCAGAACCACCTGCACCCGGGCAAGGTTCTGACCTCGATGCTCAAGCGCGTGGACGTGGCCGTTTATGACGCCATGAAAGCAGGCGAAGATGTCGAAACCGGCAAGTTCACCATGGGTCTGGCACAGGACGGTGTCGGCGTTGCCATGGATGAAAACAACGCCTCGCTGGTGAGCGACGAGATGAAGGCCGCCGTCGAAAAGGCGCGCCGCGACATCATCGACGGCAATGTCACCGTCGTCAGCTACTACGAGAACGACAGCTGCCCGGCACTGCAGTTCTGATATCGCGCGGGGCGGGGGAAACCTCCCGTCCCGCATCCACTCATGCCGCTGTTTCGCCACGACAGAATGATCGCGAAATCAGCGCAGCTTCTACGGCAATCGAGGACAAGACATGACAGTCCCCGCCATCGAGCTCAAAGGGATTTCCAAAGCCTTTGGGCCAGTTCAAGCGAACAAGGACATCTCGATCAGCGTCGCCCCCGGCACGATCCACGGGATCATCGGTGAAAACGGTGCGGGCAAATCCACGCTGATGAGCATTCTGTACGGCTTCTACAAGGCCGACAAAGGTGAAATCTGGATCAACGGCAAAAAGACCGACATCCCCGACAGCCAGGCCGCGATCACCGCGGGTATCGGCATGGTCTTTCAGCATTTCAAGCTGGTCGAGAATTTCACCGTTCTGGAAAACATCGTTCTGGGCGCCGAAGATGGCGGGCTGCTGGCCCCCTCGCTGGCCAAGGCCCGGAGAGAGCTGAAAGAGCTCGAGGAAGAATACGAGCTGTTCGTGGACCCCGACAAGCGCATCGACGAGATCGGCGTGGGCATGCAACAGCGGGTCGAAATCCTCAAGGCGCTGTACCGCAAGGCGGAAATCCTGATTCTGGACGAGCCCACCGGGGTGCTGACCCCGGCCGAGGCCGACCAGCTGTTCCGCATCCTCGACCGGCTGCGCGCCGAAGGCAAGACCATCATCCTGATCACCCACAAGCTGCGCGAGATCATGGAAGCCACCGACACCGTGTCGGTGATGCGCCGCGGCCAGATGACCGCCACGGTCAAGACCGCCGAGACCAACCCCGAGGAGTTGGCCGAGCTGATGGTCGGGCGCAAGGTTCTGCTGCGCGTCGACAAGGTGCCGGCCAAACCCGGCAAGCCCATCCTTGAAATCGAGAACCTGCGGGTGACGGATTCGGCGGGCGTCGAGCGCGTCAAAGGTATCGACCTAACCGTCCGCGCGGGCGAGATCGTGGGCATCGCAGGCGTCGCCGGCAACGGGCAGTCCGAGTTGCTCGAGGTGTTGGGCGGCATGCGCCCGGGATCAGGCGTGATCAAGCTGAATGGTACGCCACTGGCACTCAGCGGACCCGAGGCCGACGGTCAGGCGCGGCGCGCCCAAGGCATCGCCCATGTGCCCGAGGACCGGCAACGCGAAGGTCTGATCATGGACTTCCACGCCTGGGAAAACGTGGCCTTCGGCTATCACCGAGACCCCGCCTATCAGCGCGGGATTTTCATGAACAACGCCGCCCTGCGCGCCGACACAGAACGCAAGATCGAGAAATTCGACGTGCGTCCGCCGAATGGCTGGCTGTCGGCCAAGAATTTCTCGGGCGGGAACCAGCAGAAGATCGTCGTGGCGCGCGAAATCGAGCGGAACCCCGATTTGCTGTTGGTTGGCCAGCCGACCCGCGGCGTGGACATCGGCGCGATCGAATTCATTCACAAGCAGATCGTCGCCCTGCGCGATCAGGGCAAGGCGATCCTGTTGGTCTCGGTCGAGTTGGAAGAAATCTTCTCTCTGTCCGACCGGATTGCAGTGATGTTCGACGGACATATCATGGGCGAGCGTCTGCCCCATGAAACGGATGAAAAAGAACTGGGCCTGTTGATGGCCGGTGTTGCGGGGGAGGCCGCGTAACATGGATAAGATGCCCAAATGGGCCGACGTCATTCTGATCCCGCTCATCAGTCTGATCCTGGCCGCAATCCTGTCGACACTGGTCATTCTGGCCATTGGCGAAAACCCGGTCGAGGCGGTGAACCTGATGGTCACCGGCGCGCTGGGGTCGACCTATGGCTGGGGCTACACCCTGTATTACGCCACCAACTTCATGTTCACCGGTCTCGCGGTTGCGGTGGCCTTTCACGCGCGTCTGTTCAACATCGGCGGCGAAGGTCAGGCCATGTTGGGCGGACTGGGCGTTGCCATGGTGTGCCTCTATGTGCCTTGGCCGCATTGGAGCATCGCTCTGCTGGCTGCGATGGCCGCCGGCATGCTGTTCGGCGCGGCCTGGGCGGCGATTCCGGCCTATCTGCAGGCCAAGCGCGGCAGCCATATCGTGATCACCACGATCATGTTCAACTTCATCGCCGCGGCGCTGCTGAACTACATGCTGGTCAACGTAATGCGACCGGCCGGCTCGCAAGACCCGGCCACCGCCCGCTTTGCCGAGGCGGTACATCTGCCCACCCTGCACGAGATGCTGGCCCCGATCGGGATCACCTTCTCCAAGGCGGCTCCGGCCAACATCTCGCTGATCATCGCGGTCATCGCCTGCATCGTCGTCTGGGCGCTGATCTGGCGCACCCGATTGGGCTATGAAATCCGGGCCTATGGGCATTCGGAGACCGGTGCGGTCTATGCCGGTATCTCACCGGTGCGCATCACCATCGTGGCGATGCTGATCTCGGGCGCTCTGGCGGGCCTGATGGCGATCAACAACGTCATGGGTGAGGCCGAGCGGTTGGTTCTCAACTCGACCGAGGGCGCGGGTTTTATCGGCATCGCGGTGGCCCTGATGGGCCGCTCGCACCCGTTCGGCGTGTTCCTGGCAGCCATCCTGTTTGGTTTCCTCTATCAGGGGGGCGCGGAACTGGCCCTGTGGACGTCGATCCCGCGCGAGCTGATCGTGGTGATCCAGGCGCTGGTAATCCTGTTCACCGGAGCGCTGGACAACATGGTCCGCATGCCGCTTGAAAAGCTGTTCCTGGCCCTGCGGAAGGAGGCGAACTGATGGAGTTGTTCCTGACGATCGTCCAGGTTCTGGACTCGACCATTCGCCTGGCCACGCCGCTGCTTCTGGCCTGTCTGGCCGGCTTGTATTCGGAACGCGCTGGCATTTTCGACATCGGCCTGGAAGGCAAGATGCTGATGGCCGCATTCTTCTCGGCCGCCGTTGCCGCCGTCACCGGGTCGGTATGGCTGGGCCTGCTGGCCGGCATCGCATCGTCCTTGGTGCTGTCTGGCCTGCACGGGCTTGCCTCGATCACGTTCCGGGGCAACCAGCTGATTTCCGGTGTCGCCATCAACTTCCTGGCTGCCGGCATGACCGTGCTGGTGGCGCAGGACTGGTTCCAGCAAGGCGGCCGCACGCCGTCGCTGTTCGGGGGCGGCCGGTTCGAACCGATCAACTTCCCCTTCGCAGAAGCTTTGAGCGGTGTGCCGATCATCGGTCCCATCTACGCCGAACTGCTCTCAGGCCACTCGATTCTTGTTTACGTGGCGTTCCTGATGGTGCCCGCCACCTGGTGGGTGCTGTTCCGCACCCGCTTTGGCCTGCGCCTGCGCGCCGTGGGTGAAAACCCGGCGGCAGTGGACACTGCGGGCGTCTCGGTGGTGGGGCTTCGCTACGCAGCCGTCGCCATCTGTGGCGTGCTGTGTGGCATCGCCGGGGCCTATTTGGCTACTGCGTTGCAGGCAGGGTTCGTCAAAGACATGACGGCCGGCCGGGGCTTCATCGCACTGGCCGCACTGATCTTTGCCAAGTGGCGGCCATGGCACGCCATGTGGGCGTGTTTACTGTTCGGGCTGCTGCAGGCTGTCGCTCTGCGGTTCCAGAATATCGACCTGGGCGGCATCATAATCCCCGTTCAGGTCATGGACGCGCTGCCCTATATCCTGACCGTGGTGATCCTGGCAGGTTTCGTCGGCAAAGCGGTCCCGCCAAGGGCCGGTGGCGAGCCTTATGTGAAAGAGCGTTGATAAGGCCAGTTCAGGACTGCTTTTCAGTCCTGTTTGCTGCAAAGCGGCATGCAGAGTTGATTTTGCATGCCGCAAGCGCTCTAAGAGGGTATGCACGTCTACCTTCCCATAGCCGAAGTATCCGTTAGCCCGTTTGTCCTGCTGGCGATTGGTGTTTCCGTGGGCGTTCTGTCCGGCATGTTCGGAGTGGGAGGCGGCTTTCTGATCACGCCACTGCTGTTTCTGATTGGCATTCCACCTGCAGTCGCCGTGGCGACATCGGCCAACCAGGTGGTGGCATCCTCGTTTTCCGGGCTGATGGCACATCTCAAGCGCAGGACCGTAGACCTGAAGATGGGATCGGTTCTGCTGGGCGGCGGCCTGCTGGGCGCGACGCTGGGAATGCTCGTCTTCAACTATCTCAAGCATTTGGGGCAGGTCGATCTGGCGGTCCAGCTGTGTTACGTCGTGTTTCTAGGCCTCATCGGCACTTTGATGTTCATTGAGAGCCTGCGTGCAATTCGCCGGTCACGGGCAGCGGGCGGCACCGCACCGACCGCACGCCGCCAACGCACCTGGGTTCATGCACTGCCGTTCAAAATGCGGTTCCGCGAGTCAAACCTGTACATCTCGGTCATTCCACCCATCCTGGTCGGCTTTGGCGTCGGAATCCTGTCGGCCATCATGGGCGTTGGGGGCGGGTTCATCATGGTTCCGGCAATGATCTATATCCTGGGAATGCCGACAAAGGTGGTGATCGGAACCTCGCTGTTTCAGATCATTTTCGTGGCCGGGTTTACGACGATGATCCACGCTTCGACCAACTTCAGCGTGGATATCGTGCTGGCCTTGTTCCTGTTGATCGGGGGGGTCGTTGGGGCCCAGTTCGGCAGCATGGTCGGCGCTCGGTTGAAGGCTGAGCAGCTGCGGGTTTTGCTGGCGGTACTGGTCATGATCGTGGCCGGAAAAGTCGGGCTGGAACTGATCGTGGCTCCGACAGAATTCTATTCGCTTTCTGAATTGGCGGGGGTTTGATCGTGACCAGTTTATCCTTCGAAACCGCCATGTACCCACCAGTCCGTTTCTTCGCCCAACGCAGCGCGCCTGCCTTTGCTCGCATTAACCAGTCCACCGCAGTACGGATCGGCTAGACCACATGCATATCTACCTGCCTATCGCCGAAGTTTCCGTAAACGCCTTTCTGCTGCTTGGCCTCGGCGGCATGGTGGGAATCCTGTCCGGCATGTTCGGTGTCGGTGGCGGCTTTTTGATGACCCCGCTGCTGTTCTTTATCGGCATCCCACCCGCCGTTGCCGTGGCAACCGAGGCGAACCAGATCGTTGCCTCGTCATTCTCGGGGGTGCTGGCGCATTTCCGAAGAAAGACGGTCGACCTGAAGATGGGCACGGTCCTTCTTGTAGGTGGTCTGATCGGCGCCGCCGTTGGCGTTGTCTTCTTCAACTATCTCAAAAGCCTGGGTCAGGTCGATCTGCTGGTCAAGCTCTGCTATGTCGTCTTTCTGGGCGTCATTGGCGGGCTGATGTTCTTTGAAAGCCTCAATGCACTGCGCAGGTCCCGAAAGGCCGGTGGGGTCCCTGTCAAACGGCGCCAGAGGGGGTGGATCCACGCCCTGCCGTTCAAGATGCGGTTCCGGACCTCGGGGCTGTATATCTCGGTCATTCCGCCGGTGCTTGTCGGGCTGTTCGTCGGCGTGTTGTCGGCGATCATGGGTGTGGGCGGCGGGTTCATCATGGTTCCCGCCATGATCTATCTGCTGGGAATGCCAACCAAAGTGGTTGTGGGGACATCCCTTTTCCAGATTATTTTCGTCACTGGCTTCACCACCATGCTGCACGCCACGACCAACTTTACGGTCGATATCGTGCTGGCCGTCCTGCTGTTGGTTGGCGGGGTGATCGGAGCTCAGATCGGAACCGTGCTGGGGGCACGCATCCCGGCCGAGCAGCTGCGCGTCCTGCTGGCGGCTCTTGTCTTGGCGGTTTGCGGCAAGCTGGCCCTGGATCTGTTGTTGCAACCGGCCGAGCTCTACTCGCTTGGCACCGATGGGGGGCATTGACGTGTTGCGCTGGTTCATCGCCCTTGTATTCATGACCCTCCCCGTCCACGCCGCGGATGAGCAGGTTGTTCTTGGCCTCAGCCAGGATCGCGTAGCCATCACCGCTGATTTCGACGGATCCGAGATTCTGATCTTTGGCGCCGTCAAGCGCGAGGCGCCGATCCCGCCCGGCCCTCCGCTGGAGGTGATCGTGGCAGTCGCGGGCCCGTCCGAGCCGGTCATGGTGCGGCGCAAGGAAAAGAAATTCGGCATCTGGGTGAATACCGACAGCGTTCTGGTCGATTCCGCACCCAGCTTCTACGCAGTCGCCACAAGCGCACCGTTCACGGACATCATCACCGACACCGAAGACCTGCGCTATCGCATCTCGATCCGGCGCGCGATCCGGTCCGTCGGGGCAGCCATGCATATTCGGGAGGCTCAGGATTTCGCCCGGGCCGTCGTCAGGATTCGCGAGGATGAGGGCCTGTACTCGATCCGGGAGAACACGGTTGCCGTGGATGAGCAAACGCTATTCCGCACCTCCATCGAGATGCCGGCCGACCTGACCGAAGGCGACTACCTGACCCGCATCTTCCTGATGCGGAACGGCGAAGTCATTTCGCAGTTCGAGACGGTTATCGACGTTCGGAAAGTCGGGCTCGAGCGGTTTCTCTACAACATGTCGCGTCAACAGCCGGTCTGGTACGGGTTGATGTCCCTTGTCATTGCCATCGCAGCAGGCTGGGGCGCTTCGACGGCTTTCCGACTGTTGCGCGAAAACTGACCGCTACCCGCGCCCAATATACGGCATCGTCGTTGCCATCACGGTCATGAACTGGACGTTGGCTTCGGGCGGCAGGCTGGCCATGTGCAGGACCGAGCGCGCGGCATCTTCGACCGCCATCGTCGGATCAGGCTCTCGCCCTTCAGCAACCGCGCTATCGACCAGGGTCTGCACCATCTGGGTTCTGGCATTTCCGATGTCGATCTGCCCACAGGCGATACCATGGGCGCGGCCGTCAAGCGACAGGCTTCGTGTCAGACCGGTAATCGCGTGTTTGGTGGCGGTGTAGTGAACCGAATTCGGGCGCGGTACATGCGCCGCGATCGAGCCGTTGTTGATGATGCGGCCCCCCTGGGGCACCTGCCTGCGCATCGCGCCAAAGGCCGCGCGGGCACACAGAAACATCCCGTTCAGGTTCACGTTGACGCTCTGATACCAGTCGTCAAGTGCGATTTCGTCGATCGTGCCTGCGGGCGCGAAAATACCCGCGTTGTTGAACAGAACGTCCAACCGACCGGCCTGCACCTGAAACGCATCGAACGCCGCCGACACCGCTTGGGGGTCCGTCACGTCAGCCACCAGCGGAATGGCGGTTTCGCGCGTCGCGGCCATCTGGCTCAGCTTGTCCGCGCTGCGCGCCAGCAGGCCGACCTTCCAGCCCTGATCCAGAAACAGCTCGGCCGTCGCCCGCCCGATGCCCGAGCTGGCCCCCGTTACGATGATCGTCTTCATGGCTCTTCCGCCTCCAGCGTAAGTTTTGCGGCCGGGACCGCGCGCAGGTCATCAACCCGCAACGGGTGGCTTGGTTTCGACAGCCGGTTGCGCACCACCCAGATCAGCCGCTCTTGCGCCCGGGTGATGGCCACATAGGCCAGCCGTTTCCACAGGGGTTGCCCGGCCTCGGTCCGGCCCATGCGGGCGGCGGCGTAAAGGTCAGGGGCAAAGACCTGCACCGTGTCCCATTGCGAGCCTTGCGCCTTGTGGATCGTCACGGCGGCCCCATGCAGAAACGTGGCCCCCATGCGCGCGGCAAAGGGGATGAACGGCTCTTCCTCGTCCGGTTTTTCGATCTGCACGATCGACGCGGCGCTGACCTGCGGGTCCTCGGCCCCCATGACATGCAGCCGCGAGAACCCCGGCTTGCGCCCCGGCCCCAGATAGATCACCTGCGCGCCCTTGATCAGCCCGCGCGCCTCGAGATCCAGCCGTTTCTTGCGGTGCTTCAGCGGCAGCTCGATCCCGTCGCAGATCAACGGTTCGCCTTCCAACAATTCGGTCTCGGGCGCACCATGCACCTGACGGAAGGCCTGGATCAGCCGGATACGCGTCGCATTCCGCCAGACCAGAACCGGGCTTCGTGCCATTAGATCGACCTCGACCCGCTGGCCCCAGACCACGCGGTCATCCGTGCGGGCGGTCTGCTCGACAAGGCGTTCGAAATCCTCGAACCCCATGGCCGGATCGGCCAGCGCATGGGCCAGATCCAGAATGGGGTTGTCGGCCTCTTGCCGGTGCACCCGGTGCAGGATCAGCTTGCGCGGTTCGGGCAAAGCATCGAACACCATCGACCCGGACTGGTTCACCGGTGCCAACTGCGCCGGATCGCCGAACAGCAGCAAGGTGGGAAAGATCTCCTTGAGATCCTCGAACTGGCGGTCGTCCAGCATCGAGGCCTCATCGACGAACCCGATATCCAACGGCTCGTCGCGCCGTTTCCAGCCGGTGATAAAATCCGACCCGCGCAGGCCGGCGGCGGCCAGAGCGCCGGGGATGGACTTGTTGTTGGCATAAAACGCGGCCGCGCGGTCCAGCGCCTCGTCGGTCAGGCCTTCGATCTCGGGGCGGTCGTCGTTGCCCGCCAGCCACTCGGCGATCCGTTCGTATTCCGGATCATAGACCGGCGTGTACAGAATGCGGTGAATGGTGGTGGCCGGAACACCGCGCAACCGCAACACGCTGGCGGCCTTGTTGGTCGGGGCCAAAATGGCAAGGCTGCGCTTGTCCTTCGAATTGCGGCTTTCATAGTCGCCCGAGACGATCTGAACTCCGGTCTCGGCCAGTGCCTTGAAGAGTTCGGCCAACAGCAGGGTCTTGCCCGATCCGGCCTTGCCGATCACCGCCATGACCCCCGATTCGCCCTGGCCGGGCAGTTTGAGCAGCGCATCATCTTCCAGGTCCACGCCTGCGGTTTTCAGCATCTGGGCTATGCTGTCGAACGCGGCGGCCTGATCTTCGGAAAAAGTAACCTTGGGCAGAGACATGGCGCGACCCTACAGGGCCGCGCCAACCTGCGCCAGATGCGGAATTCAACGTCAGGCAGACAGTGCGAACCGATGCCGCGCGGCGGACCCGAACGCCGTCTTGAACCACAATCGCGACAGCTCGCGCGGGATGCCCGCCCGCTCGGCCACGCGGTTGCAATCGTCAGCGGAATAGGGCCAAAGACCGACCGAAATTTGGTCACGGCCCGCCCCCTCCGAGCCCAAGACCACCGGCGAGGAACCGATTAGCCGATAGATGCGGATCATCCTTGCATCAAAGACCCCGGCGATGTGGGTCAGACCGAAGCCTTCCATGATCTCCCCCCCGCTCAGCATGATTGCCCCGGCCGTGTGTGGATGAGCGGTGCGGGACAGGCAGAACCGCGTCACTTCCCAGATCAGCGGGCTGCGGATTGGGCTGCCGCCGGTCAGATGCCCGAACACCTCATTTACCATGACAGGGCCAGTCGTGGGCAATACCCGCATCGATCCGCCGTGACTGCCGTCCGGCTCTTCCCAGATGACATACAGCGGGTTCAGATCATCATACTGATCCCGTTCCTCTCCTTTGGAATTGACATGAACATCCCATCCGAGGCGGGTTTTGAATTGATCTGCGCGGTCGCGAAACATCCCCTCGGCCAATTTTGGAAATTTATGAAGCTCGTCAGCGTAAACATAACGCAGCATGACTTTTCCCCTTGTCGTCCAGTGCTGGAACGAAGGGGGTACAAAGTCGTGGTTAATTTACCGTGTGGCCCTCGCGCGGGCCTTAAACCACTATTAATCCTCTGCTGAGGGCAGTGGCGATGGCATGGGTTGTATTCAGAGCACCCAGCTTGGACCGGGCGCTTTCGATATAGACACGCAATGTGTGCTCGGAAATAGACAGGGAGTGCGCGACCTGCGCCCGGCTGTAGCCCAAGGCCAGCAGCGTCATCGCGTCGATCTCGCGCGGAGAGAGGCCGCGCGCGGATTCAGGTCTGCGGTCCTGCTCGAAATCCAAAGCTTTGCGGTTGAAGTAGTGGGCGAGCAGTATCAACTCGCGGCTGTAGGTCACGATGAAGGCTCCCCAAGCCTCGTCGCTGCAACTATGATTGACCGTAAAAAGCGCGAACTGGCCATTCGGCCCACGAATTGGGATCGAATAGCCCTGATTGCCGACACCATGATCCAAAGCATCTTGCAGAAAGGCTTTTGCGACCTTGCCGGACCAGTTCAGAGATTTCCAGTTGACCGGATGAAACCGCTGGAAGCAGCCCAGGATTACGGGATCTATTCGGTGATAGTTGCGTTCACGGTATCGGTCGGCCCAGGCATCCGGATAGGTGGTGTAGCCATATTGATCGCCGGCGCCATCGACCCAGTGATAGACGATGTGATCGACCTTCAGTTTGTCCCTGATGCGGACAGCAACCGCACCCAGCTCGTCAAGCGTGCTGGTGTTTTCCAAATCCTCCAGGACCTGGCTCAAATCGAACTGTGTTCCCATTCGACGGCGCTTTTGCCTCATCGTTCAGGGACGCAATTTCGGCCGCGGCGATCAGCCTGGTGTCGTCAAGCTGCTCGGCCAGCGCGGTCAACCCATTCGCAACGGCGAAGGCGTTGAGGTCCGACAATACGTCCAGTATCCACTCATTTCGCGCCATCATGGTCTCTCCGAAACAGTTAACGAAGGGTTAACACAACCATAACATGTACGCTGTTTTCTTGCCTATTCACTGCTTTCTACTCCCCAAAAACAGCGGGTCCCGAATTTGCATGGCATTGAAAAACAATATCCCATCTTCTGAACGCAAAACGCCCGCGAACCGTCTGAACGATTCGCGGGCGCTTGCTTTCAAAGCGCGGTGATCAACCGCGGGCGTCCAGAACCTCTTCCAAGGTCCGCATGCCCGTACGCGGGGCCTGAACCAAGACAGACATGTTGCCCGGCTTGTGCTCGTTCCGCATCATTTTCATGTGCGCCTCGGGCAGTTCTTTCCAAGTGAACACTTCGGACATGCAGGGATCGAGACGCCGCTCCAGCATCAGCCGGTTTGCAGCAGACGCCTGCTTGAGATGCGCGAAATGCGAACCCTGCAGACGCTTCTGGTGCATCCACATGTACCGAACATCAAAGGTCAGGTTGTAGCCGGTGGTCCCGGCGCAGATCACGACCATGCCGCCTTTTTTGACGACAAAGGTCGAGACCGGGAAGGTGCTCTCGCCGGGGTGTTCGAACACCATGTCGACGTTCACGCCCTTGCCCGTGATGTCCCAGATCGCCTTACCGAACTTGCGGGCTTCCTTGAACCACTCGGCATATTCAGGCGTGTTGACCGTGGGCAACTGGCCCCAGCAGTTGAAGTCCTTGCGGTTGATGACGCCCTTGGCGCCCAACCCCATGACGAAGTCGCGCTTGCTTTCGTCCGAGATCACGCCGATCGCGTTGGCTCCGGCTGTATTGATCAGCTGGATCGCATAGGAGCCCAGACCCCCCGACGCGCCCCAGACCAGAACGTTCTGGCCCGGCTTCAGATCATGCGGCTCGTGTCCGAACAGCATCCGATAGGCAGTGGCCAGCGTAAGCGTATAGCAGGCACTTTCTTCCCAGGTCAGGTGCTTGGGGCGCGGCATCAGCTGCTGTGCCTGCACGTTGGTGAATTGCGCAAATGACCCATCGGGCGTTTCATAGCCCCAGATGCGCTGGCTGGGCGAATACATCGGATCGCCGCCGTTGCACTCTTCATCGTCGCCGTCGTCCTGGTTGCAGTGGATCACGACCTCGTCGCCGACCTTCCAGCGTTTCACCTTGTCGCCCACCGCCCAGACGATGCCCGACGCATCCGAGCCCGCGATGTGATACGGGGCCTTGTGACCATCAAAGGGGCTGATCGGTTTGCCGAGCGAGGCCCAAACACCGTTGTAGTTGACGCCCGCCGCCATCACCAGAACCAGCACTTCGTGGCTGTCCAGCTTGGGCACATCGACCACCTCCAACTGCATCGCAGTGTCGGGCTCGCCGTGGCGCTCTCTACGGATGGCCCACGCATACATCTGTTTGGGCACATATCCCATCGGAGGGATTTCACCCATCTCATAGAGGTCTTTTTCCGGTGCCTCGTAGGACGCGATGCCGCCGTCGGTGTCCAAAGCCATTGTGGCCTCCTCTGTCAAACATGTTCGCCGCGACGCAGAATCGCGCGCTTCATAGGCTGGAATATTGACCCATGAGTAATTTTGCAACCCATTTCGGATCATTATTGAAATTTTATGACCCAGCGGCCGCAGAAATTTCTTTTGCAGTCGCAGAACCATCCGGGTCTTCGCTGATGGGCGCTGAGGCCGCATAATACTTCATCAGATCCAGCCGCTCGACCGATGGCGACAGCATACCGTTGTTTCTGCTCAGTATTCGCCGTTCGACCAGTTGTTCGATCGCTGGCGGGATGGCCTTCAGGTCTTCGTCCGTGGCGCCCTCGCGCCGCATCAGCTCGACGATCCGTGACTGAACGTCAGACTCGGAGATGGTGCCGTTTTCGCGAACGAGCCAGCACGCGGCGGGCGCTGGGACCAAAGGAATCGCCCGGCCAATCCGGCGCATCAACTCTCGAGCCAGATCCGTCATCAGGTCCGGGCCGGCTTGTTCGCGAAACTCCTGCAGCGAAATGGGCAGGCCGTATCGGACCGAGGCAAGACCGAACCGTTTGTAACGCCCGATGATACGGCGCCATATCTGTTTCAGGCTCCACCTTGTGATCACGCCGATCCGCGCGCGGAACCGCCGTTCGCTGCCCAAGGCGGCGGCGGTCAGAATCGTATCCTCCAGCACCCGGTCATAGTTCAGCGCAACCGGTACGAACACGACGTCGCGACCATCGGGACTGGTGCCGTCGATGATGTATTTCAGCAGTCCCAGTTTGGGTCGTCCCAAAGACCCGGTGAGGCTCAGACCGCCCTCGGGGAACATCGCCTGAGTCACACCGGCATTGGTGGCCAGGCGCACATAGCTGGCCAGAACCTGCCGGTAGAGTTCGCTGCCGGACTTGCGCCGGATGAAATAGGCCCCCATCGCGCGGATCAACCGGCTGAGCGGCCAGACCCGTGCCCACTCGCCCACCGCATAGGACAGCGCCGACTGTTGCGCGGCCAAATAGGTCACCAGAACATAATCCATGTTGCTCCGGTGATTCATTACAAAGACCACGGTTGCTTTGGGATCGATCTCCTTCAATGCGGCCTCGTCCTTGTGGCTGAGGCGGACATTGTAGAACGCGTTGCTCAACCATCGAGCCAACCGAATGGCAAAGCTGAAATACATGAAGGCCGAAAACGACGGGACGATTTCCCGGGCGTAGCGCCGGGCCTGCTCGAACGCGACCGCTTCGGGGATTCCATGTTCTTCGGCGTGGTGCTGAACAGCCTGACCAACCTGCGGGTCATAGATCAGGCGTTGGATCATGTCATGACGCTCGGCCAGTTTGAACGGCTGGATCGGCCGTTGCAGGCGCTGGTTCAACCGTTCAACAGCCCGTTCAAGCCGACGGCGAAAGAACCAGCGCACTGACGGGAACAGGAAATGCGAAGCAAAAGTGACCGCGGCAAACACCACGATCAGAACAAACAGCCAAATCGGTAACTCAACGGTCTGCGTCATGCCGGCACAGTGCCATCAAACCGCCGCGGTCACAATCGGCAGCACGCCTGACATGCCGCAACGCAGCGAATTGACATGTGCTGAAAATTGCGCTTTAGAACCCATGAGAGAAATATTGTTACCCATCGACGCATGAGGCTCTGACCATGACGCAGACGCAGAAAGACCGCCCCTGGCTCATCCGAACCTATGCCGGTCATTCCACGGCCAAGGCCTCGAACGCGCTGTACCGGTCAAATCTGGCCAAAGGGCAGACAGGCCTGTCGGTGGCCTTCGATCTGCCGACGCAGACCGGATACGATAGTGATCACACCTTGGCCCGGGGCGAGGTCGGCAAAGTCGGAGTTCCGGTCTGCCACCTCGGCGACATGCGGGTGCTGTTCGACCAGATCCCGCTGGAGCAGATGAACACCTCGATGACGATCAACGCCACAGCCCCCTGGCTGCTGGCGCTGTATATCGCGGTGGCCGAGGAACAAGGCGCCGATGTGTCCAAGCTGCAGGGCACGGTGCAGAATGACCTGATCAAGGAATACCTGAGCCGTGGAACCTATGTCTGCCCGCCCAAGCCCTCGCTCAAGATGATCGCGGACGTGGCCGAGTATTGTTATTCGAACGTGCCGAAATGGAACCCGATGAATGTGTGTTCCTACCACCTGCAAGAGGCCGGCGCGACGCCTGAGCAGGAGCTGGCCTACGCGCTGGCCACCGCCATCGCGGTACTGGACGAGCTGCGCCCCCGCGTTCCGGCCGAGGACTTTCCGGCGCTGTGCGGCCGCATCTCGTTTTTCGTGAATGCGGGCATCCGATTTGTCACCGAAATGTGCAAAATGCGGGCTTTCGTCGATCTTTGGGATGAAATCCTGCAACAGCGCTATGGCGTGGAAAACCCCAAGTTCCGCCGATTCCGCTATGGTGTTCAGGTCAACTCTCTGGGCCTGACCGAGCAGCAGCCCGAAAACAACGTCTATCGCATCCTGATCGAAATGCTGGCCGTGACCCTGTCGAAAAAGGCGCGCGCCCGGGCGGTGCAACTGCCCGCGTGGAATGAGGCCTTGGGCCTGCCGCGCCCCTGGGACCAGCAATGGTCGATGCGGATGCAGCAGATCCTCGCCTATGAGACCGACCTGCTGGAATACGACGACCTGTTCGATGGCAACCCGGTGGTCGACGCCAAGGTCGAGGAACTGAAGCAGGGCGCCCGGGCCGAACTGGCCAATCTGGACTCGATGGGCGGTGCGGTTGCGGCGATCGACTACATGAAATCGCGGCTGGTGGATTCCAACGCCGAGCGGCTGAACCGGATCGAGCGCAACGAGACCATCGTCGTCGGCGTGAACCGCTGGACCGAGGGCGAACCCTCGCCCCTGCAGACCGAGGATGGCGGGATCATGGTCGTCGATCCGGCGGTCGAACAGGAACAGATCGCGCGCCTGAACGACTGGCGTGCCGCCCGCGACGAGGCCGCCGTGGCCGCGGCTCTGGCCGATCTGCGCGCCGCCGCGCAATCGGGCGCCAACATCATGGAGCCGTCGATCGCCGCGGCCAAGGCCGGTGTCACCACCGGCGAATGGGCAGAAGAGATGCGCCGCGTCTTTGGCACCTATCGCGGTCCGACGGGCGTTTCGGGGTCGGTCTCGAACAAGACCGAGGGTCTGGACGATCTGCGCGCGGCGGTGGATGCGGTCAGCGACCGCCTGGGGCGTCGTCTGAAATTCCTGGTCGGCAAGCCGGGGCTGGACGGCCATTCCAACGGCGCCGAACAGATCGCGTTCCGCGCCCGCGACTGCGGCATGGACATTACTTATGACGGCATCCGCCTAACCCCCGAGGAAATCGTGAAGTCGGCCATCGAGCAGCAAGCTCATGTGATCGGCCTGTCGATCCTGTCCGGTAGCCACCTGCCGTTGGTACGGGACGTCATGACCCGCCTGCGCGAAGCTGGCTTGGGTGATATTCCCGTTGTCGTCGGGGGCATCATTCCCGACGAAGACGCGGATCGTCTCAGATCAATGGGTGTTGCCAAGGTCTATACGCCCAAGAATTTCGAGCTGAATGCCATAATGGGGGATATCGTTTTGCTGGCCGATCCAAAAACGCTGGCCGCGGAATAATCGCCCAGAATTAATTCTACTGCCCATTCCGTCTAAAGAATGGCCATTGATTGGGATTCTCCGTAACGTTGCCTGACGAGTAAAAAATGAATCAGGTGGGTACGGAGAACGACAATGGGCATAAATCTGGACAAGCTGTCGCGTAAGGAATTGCTTGAATTGCGCGATCAGGTCGACAAGGCGCTGGAAAACGCTGAGGCCAGAGAGCGTCAGGAAGCATTGATGGCCGCTGAAAAAGCAGCTGCCGCTTACGGGTTTTCCTTGTCCGACTTGGCGTCTCAGCCCACGCGGTCCGGCAAGGGATCGAAAGCCAAAGCAAAATATCGCAATCCGGCCGATCCGGCGCAAACCTGGACGGGGCGTGGGCGAAAACCGAAATGGGTCCACGAAGCGCTGAAAGCCGGGGCAGATATTTCCGATCTGGAAATCTGAACGGGAAAAGTATCAAAATGACAATTCACATTGGCGCCGAAAAAGGCGAAATCGCCGAGACCGTGCTTTTGCCGGGTGATCCGTATCGTGCGAAATGGGCCGCCGAAACTTTTCTGAGCAATGTGCGGCAAATCAACGATGTCCGCGGGATGCTGGGTTTCACCGGCGAATGGAAAGGAAACCCGGTCACCATTCAGGGCAGCGGAATGGGAATGCCGTCGCTGTCCATTTACGTAAATGAACTGATCCGGGACTACGGTGCAAAAACCCTGATCCGCATCGGGTCTTGCGGCGGCATGCAGGAAAACGTGAAGGTCCGGGATGTTATCCTGGCCATGACGTCAACGACGCTCAGCACCCCGTCCCGGGGCATCATGAAAGAGCTCAACTTTGCGCCTTGTGCAGATTGGGGCCTGCTGCAGGCTGCCGCCAAAGCAGCCGAGGCCAAGGGCACGGCAACCCATATCGGCGGCATCTACTCGTCTGACGTTTTCTATGACGAACGCCCCGACCTGAACGAACAGATGGTGCGTCACGGAATCCTGGGTGTCGAAATGGAGGCAGCCGAGCTGTATATCCTGGCCGCGCGGCACAAATGCCGGGCCTTGGCGGTTCTGACCGTGTCCGATCACCTTCTGACCGGCGAGGCTCTGCCCTCGTCCGAGCGCCAGAGCAGCTTTGGTGACATGGTGGAAATTGCGCTGCAGGCCGCCTTCCCGAACGCCTGACACAAACCGGCCCGGGTCACCCCCGGGCCTCAGCGCCCATGCGTACGGTCATAGCCATTGGGCGCTGGACTTTGCCATCCGCTCAGCGTGCCTTCGGCAGGTGCGAAAACCTCGACCAACAGCGGGTGACAGGCGGCCGTATCCGACGAATGCTCGGACGAGCAATCCCCACCCGGACAGGCGCTGAGGTCTCCCAGAAGGTCGATTTCCGCGAAGAACTCCAAGTAGTCACCCGGTCGAACCGGTGAAGCCTTCATGAAATACTGCCCCTTATCGCGGGTAAAGCCAGTGCACATGAATACGTTCAACACGTCGTGCACCAAACGCTCGGCTACCGGAATTTCCAGACCAGTATGGTCAGCCAGCGCCCGGGTCAGGTTGGAGTGGCAGCAATGATGGTATTGAGTGCCCGACAGCAAGTTTCCGGTATAGGGATCGCAACGCGTTCCGATCACGTCATGCACCGACCCGCCGTATTGATCGATTCCGTACCAGTCCAAGGTGTCCGCAACGATCGTGGCCATCGGGCGCAGAAAAGGAAAGCTGGACCATAGTCGCTCGCCGGTCGTGACATGGGTGCCATGCAATGCACGCGTCTTGCCCGAATAGAAACGTTCGTTCAGGTCGTGCAGGTTCCACAGGTTCAGGTCGCCGACCTGCGGGCCTTCGACCGAAGTGATCCGAAAGAAGTGTCCGGCCGGCACCTCAAAGCAACGGGCATCACGTGGCGGCACCAGAACTTCGGCTGTCTTTCGCGCGCTCTTTCGGGCGTCCAGCAGCAGGTCAAGGTCAACGCTGGGCAGGGTGTTATTTGGGTAGCAAATGACTGGAGCGATCCCGCGGCGGGCGGCGGCATCCGAAGGAGGATTTGGCATTCTGCATCTTTCCGCTGTTTTGCGCAGATTGACCCAGAATGACCTTTGGGAAAACCCCGTTTCCCTCAGGCAAAAAGGCTTATTTTCGTTCGCATCGCGTGGGCTGCGACTCGGAGACGGAAACCGCCCCGCAATACGCACAACTCCACGTGCCGGCTTGCCTGTGCTGCCGCCACCGGCAGTCCCGGGTCAAAGAAGACGTGCGTGAACGCCAGACGAAATAGGCGAACACGCCGGCGCCGAGCAGAAGCAGAAGAACAGGCATTTCCCTGCTTCGCGCAATATACGCCGGGACTCAAGACTTGGCTTGGTAAACTCAGGCCGCGTTGGCGTATTCAAACAGCTCCGGCTCTGCATCTTTTGCAGGCTTGACCCGCTCAGGCTCATAATAGGCCCAAGCTTGCTCAAGATATTCCAAGGCTTTGGCTGCGTCTGTTTTTTTGGATTCGTTCTTCATCGGAGTGATCCTGTTTCCAATCCGTCACTCCTCCCCGGTGCCGAACATAGTCTTGGCCGGGGCGGCACACATCCAATGATTTCGCATGTGGGCCATGCGCTTGCCGCAACGCGGCAAGCACGTTGGTCGTCATCGGTCAAACTGCGCGTTCGACCATCATCTTCTTGATCTCGGCAATCGCCTTGGCCGGGTTCAGACCCTTGGGGCAGGTCTTTGCGCAGTTCATGATCGTATGGCACCGATACAGCTTGAACGGATCCTCAAGCTGATCCAGACGCTCGCCGGTGGCCTCGTCGCGGCTGTCGATGATCCAGCGATAGGCATGCAGCAGCGCGGCGGGGCCAAGGTACCGGTCGCCATTCCACCAATAGCTGGGGCACGAGGTCGAGCAGCTGGCGCACATGACGCATTCGTAAAGACCATCCAGTTTTTTTCGGTCTTCGATCGACTGCTTCCATTCTTTTGCAGGGCGGTTGGTCTTGGTCTCCAGCCACGGCATGATCGAAGCGTGCTGCGCATAGAAATGTGTCAGATCCGGGATCAGGTCCTTGACCACCGGCATGTGCGGCAGCGGGTAGATTTTCACGTCGCCCTTGATCTCGTCCATGCCGTAGATGCAGGCCAACGTGTTGATCCCGTCGATGTTCATCGCGCAGGAACCGCAGATCCCCTCGCGGCACGACCGGCGGAAGGTCAGGGTCGGGTCGACCTTGTTCTTGATGTAGATCAGCGCATCCAGAACCATCGGCCCGCAATCGTCCATGTCGACGAAATAGGTGTCGACCCGAGGGTTCTGCCCGTCATCCGGATTCCAGCGGTAGATCTGGAACTTACGCACGTTGCTCGCGCCTTCCGGTTTCGGCCAGGTCTTGCCCGTCGTAATCCGGGAATTCGTAGGGAGGGTCAGTTGGACCATGTGTTCCTCTCCTCAGAATGTCCGCGCCTTGGGCGCGATCTTTTCAAGGCTGATACCGCCTTCAGCCTCGGTGCTCAGCGGATCCACGATGACCGGGCGATAGCTGAGTTCGACCTTGTTCCCGTCAACCCGGGACACGGTGTGAACACGCCAGTTTTTGTCATCGCGCTCGGTGAAGTCTTCGTGTGCATGAGCGCCGCGGGATTCCTTCCGCGCTTCGGCGCCGACGATTGTGGCAAGCGCGTTGGGCATCAGGTTGGTCAGTTCCAGCGTCTCCATCAGGTCGCTGTTCCAGATCAGGCTGCGATCCGTGACCTTGATATCCTCCATCTTGGCCGCGATTGCGGTCATCTTCTCGACCCCTTCGGCCAGGGTCTTGGCTGTCCGGAACACCGCAGCATCCGCCTGCATGGTTTTCTGCATTTCAAGCCGCAGATCGGCCGTCGGGATTGCACCGCTGGCATTGCGCACCGCATCGAACCGATCAAACGCCTTGTCGACCGAGGTCTGGTTCAGGACCGGGTTGGGCGTTTCGGGGTCGACGACCTTGCCCGCCCGGATCGCCGCCGCGCGGCCAAAGACCACAAGGTCGATCAACGAGTTCGACCCCAACCGGTTCGCTCCGTGAACCGACGCGCAACCGGCTTCGCCGACGGCCATCAGGCCGGGCACGACGGCGTTCGGATCGTCGGCGGTCGGGTTCAACACCTCGCCCCAATAGTTGGTCGGAATACCGCCCATGTTGTAGTGCACGGTCGGAAGAACCGGGATCGGTTCCTTGGTGACATCCACGCCGGCGAAGATCTTTGCGCTTTCCGAGATGCCCGGCAAACGCTCATGCAGGGCTTCGGCTGGTAGATGGCTCAGGTTCAGGTGAATATGGTCGCCTTCGGGACCGACGCCGCGCCCTTCGCGGATTTCCATTGTCATCGAACGCGAGACATAGTCGCGCGGTGCAAGGTCCTTGTATTGGGGCGCGTAGCGCTCCATGAACCGTTCACCTTCCGAGTTGGTCAGATATCCACCTTCGCCGCGGGCGCCTTCGGTGATCAGGCAGCCCGAGCCGTAGATGCCGGTCGGGTGAAACTGCACGAATTCCATGTCCTGCAAGGCCAGGCCGGCACGGGCCACCATGCCGCCGCCGTCGCCGGTGCAAGTGTGGGCCGAGGTCGCGCTGAAATAGGCGCGGCCGTAACCGCCCGTAGCCAGAACCACCATCTTGGCGTTGAAGACATGCATGGTGCCGTCGTCCAGCTTCCAGCAGACGACGCCTTGGCACTGCCCGTCTTCGGACATGATCAGGTCAATGGCGAAATATTCGATGTAGAATTCCGCGTTGTTCTTCAGTGACTGCCCGTACAACGTGTGCAGGATCGCGTGACCGGTCCGGTCGGCAGCGGCACAGGTGCGCTGAACTGCGGGGCCCTCACCGAATTCGGTCGTGTGGCCACCAAAGGGGCGCTGGTAGATCTTGCCTTCTTCGGTGCGCGAGAACGGCACACCGTAATGCTCCAACTCATAGACGGCCTTGGGTGCTTCGCGCGCCAGGTATTCCATCGCGTCGGTGTCACCCAGCCAGTCCGAGCCCTTGACGGTGTCATACATGTGCCACTGCCAATGGTCGGGGCCCATGTTCGACAGCGACGCCGCAATGCCACCCTGCGCCGCAACGGTGTGCGAGCGGGTCGGAAAAACCTTGGTTACGCAAGCGGTGCGCAGACCTTGTTCGGCCATGCCCAGCGTGGCACGCAGACCGGCCCCACCGGCGCCGACCACGACCACGTCATATTCGTGCGTTTCGTATTCGTAAGCAGCCATTTCATTCAGCTCCGGGGTGTTAGAGGGCAATGCGGGCGACGGCGAAGATACCTGCGGCCGCGGCGCCATATGAGAGACACTTCACGAGAATGATCAGAACCTTTTCCATTGTGCCGTGCACGTAGTCCTCGATCATCACTTGGGCACCATCAGCGAAATGCTTGAACCCAACGGCCAGCGTCAGGGCCGCCACGATCGCCGGGAATGGCCGCGAGTAATAGTCCAGCACCACGTCAAAGGGCTGTCCCAGCGTGGGGCCGAAAGTGAAGACAAAAAGCGGGACAAGGATCAGCAGCGCAACCGAGCTGACCTTCATCGCCCAAAAATGTTCGGTACCCGACTTGGCCGATCCCAGGCCTACGGCGCGTTTGCGGTCGGTAAGATAACGCATGTCAGCCTCCCTCAGGCAACGATCAACAGTGTCAGGAAAGTCAGCACAAAAGAGCCGATCACAACCGCCCAGCCCAGCTTGTAGGCTGTCGGGATATCCAGTCCGATCGCGTTGTCCCAGATCAGGTGCCGGATACCGGCCAGCGTGTGGTACCAAAGACCCCAAAGCGACAGTGCCATGACCAAGTCCCCGAGGAGCGACGTGATCACACCATTGGCGCGATCAAAGGCTTCGGGCGACGTGGCCGCGGCCAGGAACCACCAGACGATCAACAGCGCGGCCACCAACATGGCGTTGCCGGTGATCCGGGTCAGGATGGAAGTGACAGAGGTCAACTGCGGACGATAGATCGACAGATGCGGCGATAGCGGGCGGTTCCCCCGATTGACATCGGCCATGGCGGCTCCTTTTGAGGTTGGCTACCGAAGTTTTTACTCCATTTTGCGACCCTGTCACGCGCTGCGCGTGCAAAAAAGATCAAATCACCCGCAATTCGGTCGATAATTCGGAAACGTGATCACACAAAATATTCTCGTGATCACAAAATGCATTCCAACCCTCCAATGTTAGCGTTTTCAAGGGTCAAGCAATGTGATCACGAATCTTTCCGCGCTCAGCGCAGATCGGCAGTCTGCCGCGTGACTTCACGCAGAAGTTTTTTCCGGATCCGTTCGGGATAGTCCTTGAAACCGGCAGCCGATACGACGAAGGCCCCTTCGCCGACTATGACGTTTTCAAAGAAATAGGCCGTCAGGTCTGGTTCGCTCTCCTCGATCGCAATTGCGTTCACCGTGATCCCCTGACGGCGCAAAAGGTCCCGGATCTCGGTGGGTTCGACCCCTTCGTTCGAGACGCCGTCCCCCGAGATGTCAATCAGGTGACGCTTGCATTCGGGCACCTCGAGAAAGCTGTTCACGGTCATTTCCAGCGCCTCACCGATCGCGGTCGAAAAGTTCCGCCAGACACGCGGATCGGCAGACACTTTTGCGGCAAACGCATCCAGTGCGTCGAACCCGTCAATTTTGGTCCAGGGGATGGTGATCCGCTGCCGCGAGGTCCCGGTCCATTGCACCAGCATCAACCGGGCTTGGCCGCGCACCAGCGCCTCGGACACGACCGGATCGCGCAGTCCGGCCGCCAGGCCATCCATCTGGATGCGGTATTCCGAACTGTCGACCGAGCCGGACACATCCACGGCCAGCGCCAGCGCCAGATCGCAGGCCAGCGCCGGGCGGGCAAAGCAAAGTGCAGCAGCAAGGATACGCAGAAAACACATGAGCCGAACCTAGCACGGTTCGGCCCGGTCGGAATCACAAGACTGTGGGGGTCAGCCGGCTCAGGTCGGCATCAGCGCCCAATAGTCCAGATCCAGCAGGACGTCGGGGCTGTATTTTCCATCCGGGCCGCGCAGCGCAAAGGGCTCGCCGCCCTTGGTCGCCACCAGTCGCAACCGGATCGCACCCACGCCGGGCACGCCGGTTTCGGCCTTGTCCAGCACTTCGGACCACGCCTTGATGGTGTCGCCCGCGAAACAAGGGTTGGCATGGGCCCCGCCGTTCAAACCGACGATCATCTGCGCATTGGCCAGCCCGTTGAACGACAGCGCGCGCGCCATCGAGATCACATGGCCGCCATAGATCAGCCGCCCATCGGGGCGGAAGGTCAGGTCAAAATGCACTTTGGCGGTGTTCTGCCACAGGCGGGTGGCCAGCATGTGTTCGGCCTCTTCCACGGTCACGCCGTCGACATGGTCGATGGTTTCGCCGATCTGGTAGTCTCCCCAGCGGTGCGGTTCACCGGCCAGAGCAAAGTCGTATTTGCTGAAATCCAGCCCGCCCGGCACCACGAGGTCGCCGGGTTCCAGCGCTTTTTTCAGGTCCGGCAGCACGGTTTCGGGCGCCGGCACATCAAGGTTCGATTTCCGCACCATCACCCAGCGCACGTATTCGATGACCACCTCGTCGCGCTGGTTCAGCCCGCGCGTGCGCACCCAGACCACCCCGGTCTTGCCGTTCGAATTCTGCTTGAGGCCGATGACCTCGGATTCCGACCGCAAGGTGTCACCGGGATAGACCGGTTTCAGCCAGCGCCCCTCTGCATAGCCCAGGTTCGCGACCGCGTTCAGCGACACATCCGGCACCGTCTTGCCGAACACCACATGGAACGCCGCCAGATCGTCGATCGGGCTTTGCGGCAGGCCGCAGCTCCGAGCGAACTCGTCCGAGGAATAGAGCGCGTGGCGCGCGGGATAGAGCGCATGATAGAGCGCGCGCTCGCCCACCGTCACGGTGCGCGGCACCGCGTGGTGCAGCACCTGCCCGATGGAGTAATCCTCGAAAAAGCGGCCCGAATTGGTCTTTGCCATTATTGCTGTCCCAGTTTCATGTCGGGGGAATAGTCGGCCGCGACCTCCTTGGTCACAGCCTGCGCACAGCGCATCTTGCTGGTGGACGGGTCGAACGCATAGGCCGGAGAGCCGTGCAGCTCCCACCCTTTGGCCAGCGCCTCGGACACCTTGTGGCAGAAGTCCGAGGTGTCCTCTTCAGTCAGCAGTCGATAAAGTTTTGCCATCACATCACCTGCCTAGCCCGGGAAAGGGGAAGGGCCGACCAGCCCGTGAATGTAGCCGATGATGCCCAGCAGCACGATCGAGGCCACGAAGAACATCGCATCCTTGCCCAGCGTTCCGGGCTCGCCCGGGGTCCAGTCGGGCTCGGATTTGTTGATCACGATCACCTCGACCACCGCCCAAGTCAACAGGCCGCCGAACAGGATGATCGACGCCAGATCACCATTGACCAGCAGATGCGCAAAGGCCCAGAGCTTGAACCCGCCCAGCATCGGGTGACGCACCTTGTTCAGCAGTCGGCCCTTGGTTCCGGCAGGGCTCATCATCCAGATCGCGATCAGCACCAGCAGGTTGTTGATGTGGATCATGAAGCTGGGCGGCGCCCAGACATGGATGTAATCGGTCATGCGATAGCCGAAGATCATCAGCAGGATCGACAGGACCAGCGCGCCCGCGACGGCGCCCTTTCCGGCATCGCCCATGGCCGCGCGGCGCGCGGGCATCAGGCGTTTGAACAGATGCGCGGCCCACCAAAGCGCCACACCGAGAATGAGAAGAACGAAGCCCATGCTGGCTTACCCCGCTTGCAAAGCTGATATCGCCTCTGCTTTTGCCAGAATTTCGCTGGCAGTTACAACGTGCAGGTTTTCCACGATCTTGCCATCGACCACGGCAACGCCCTGCCCCTTGGCCTCGACCTCTTCGAAAGCGGCGATCTGGCGGCGGGCCAGGTCGATCTCGACCTCGGAGGGGGCGAAGGCGGTGTTGGCGGTCTCGACCTGCGCGGGGTGGATAAGGGTTTTGCCGTCAAAGCCCATGTCGCGGCCCTGCGCACATTCGACAGCCAGACCTTCGGTATCCTTGAAGGCGTTGTACACGCCATCGACGATCACCAACCCCTCGGCCTTGGCGGCCAGCAGGCACAGGCCCAGCGACGTCATCAGCGGCAGGCGGTCGGGGCGGAAGCGGGTCTGAAGCTCTTTGGCCAGATCGTTGGTGCCTATGACAAAGCCCGCCATCAGCGGATGCGCCGCGATCTCGGCCGCGTTCAGCATGCCGCGCGGGGTCTCCATCATCGCCCAGATCGGAAGGTCGCCGGTGATCGCGGCCAGCGCATCCACGTCGGCGGCCGAGTTGACCTTGGGCAGCAGAACCACGTCGGCATCCATCTGGCGCACGGCCTCGGCATCGGCGCGACCCCAAGGGGTGTCCAGACCGTTGATTCGCACGATCTTGACGCGCGGGCCATAACCGCCTGTGGCCAGAGCGGCCTTGAGCGTTTCGCGCGCATTGTCCTTTTCATCAGCGGCAACCGCGTCTTCCAGATCGAAGATAATGGCATCGACCGGCAGCGAGCGCGCCTTGTCGAGCGCCCGCTCCTTGGAGCCGGGGATATACAGAACAGAGCGGTAGGGGCGCTGGCGGGGGTCCATGGGAACCTCTCGTTGAAATAAAGTTGCGCAGAATGGGGCATTTTTTGCCGGAAACTTCAAGGCCAAAATCGCCGCATTGCAGCATGCGACGCAACGCGCGTTGGTTTTACCGCAATTGCAGAGGGTTCCGGCAGCTTTAGTCCAGTCAAAAGGCAAAGGGGGCCGGAGATGAATCAGTGGTTGTTTCAGATGACGATGGGGCTGGGCATCATGGTGCTGGCGGCGCAGCAGGTGCAGGCGCAGTCGCCGAACTGTGCGCCCCGGCCGGACGTGCTGCAGCGGTTGGCCGAGACCTATGGCGAGACCCGGCGCGGCATCGGCATGGCGCGGCAGGGGGCGGTGATGGAAGTCTTTGCCTCGGACGAAACCGGCACATGGACCATCACCGTGACCTTGCCGGATGGCATGACCTGCCTGATCGCGGCAGGCGAGGCCTATGAGGTGATCGCCGAGGCGCTGCCGCCCGATGCCTGAGGGTCAGGTCAACGCGTCCCAGATCAGTTTCGTGCCGGTCAGGGTCAGCAGAACGTAGGCGATGCCGAAGAACAGGCGCTCGGACATCATCCAGTGGGCGCGCACGCCCAGCCAGGCACCGAGGATGGCGAAGGGGGTCAGCAGCAGGTCGGCCCAGGCGGTCTGCAGGGTGAACATGCCCAGATAGGCATAGGGGACAAACTTGGCGATGTTGATGACCCAAAAGACCAGCACGGTGGTGGCCTGGAACTCGGTTTTCGTCAGGCGCTGCGACAGCAGATAGACGGCAGCGGGCGGGCCGCCGGCGTGGCTCACGAAGCTGGTGAACCCGGCGACCATCCCCGCGAACAGCCCGGCCGGGGGCGGCAGGCGGTTGGCGAAGCCACGCACCCAGCCGCCGGTTTGGGCGACGTGCCAGATCACGAAGCCCACCGAAATGCCCCCGATCAGCAGGCGCAGCAGGTCTTCGTCGGTCGCCCGGTACAGCAGCGCGCCCAGCACCACGCCCGGCACCGCGCCCAGCATCAGCAAGCGGGCGTCGGGCCAGCTCCAGCGTTTCCAGTAGGGGCGCAGCGTTGCCAGATCAATCACCATCAGGATCGGCAACATCAGCGCCAGCGCCTGCCCCGGGTCAAGGATCAGCGCCAGAATCGATGAGGACGCAAAGGCCACGCCCGAGCCGAAGCCACCCTTGGAGATGCCCGCAAAGATCACGGCCGGGATCGCCACGGCAAAAAACATCAGGTTCAATTCGACCATGCGGCGGCCCCGAAACGGCTTGTCCTGCGGGTGGTTTAGCGCAACCGGCGGGGGGCAGGCAAACGGTATGCGGTCGCATGCCGCGCTGCAGAACCCTTGCGCAACGGCGTTTTAACGACTAGCAAACCGTCGATTTCAAAACCGACCGGAGATATTCCAAATGGCCAGACCCAAGATCGCGCTGATCGGCGCAGGTCAGATCGGGGGCACGCTTGCCCACCTCGCAGCAATGAAGGAACTGGGGGATGTCGTTCTGTTCGACATCGCCGAGGGCATCCCGGAAGGCAAGGCGCTGGACATCGCCGAATCCGGCCCGTCCGAGGGCTTTGACGCCAAGCTGAAAGGCACCCAGTCCTACGAGGACATCGCCGGTGCGGATGTCTGCATCGTGACTGCTGGTGTGCCGCGCAAGCCGGGCATGAGCCGCGATGACCTGCTGGGCATCAACCTGAAGGTCATGAAGTCGGTCGGTGAAGGCATCGCCGCCAACGCACCCGACGCCTTCGTCATCTGCATCACCAACCCGCTGGACGCGATGGTCTGGGCGCTGCGCGAATTCTCGGGCCTGCCCCACAACAAGGTCTGCGGCATGGCCGGCGTGCTGGACTCGGCCCGTTTCCGCCACTTCCTGGCCGAAGAGTTCGACGTATCGATGAAGGACGTCACCGCCTTTGTTCTGGGCGGCCATGGCGACACGATGGTGCCGTCGGTTCGTTATTCGACCGTTGCCGGCATCCCGCTGCCCGATCTGGTCAAGATGGGCTGGACCACGCAGGAGAAGCTGGACGCCATCGTACAGCGCACCCGTGACGGCGGCGCCGAGATCGTCGGCCTGCTGAAGACCGGTTCAGCCTACTACGCGCCTGCAACCTCGGCGATCGAGATGGCCGAAGCCTATCTGAAAGACCAGAAGCGCGTTCTGCCCTGCGCCGCCTATTGCGATGGCGAGTTGGGCGTGAAGGGCATGTATGTGGGCGTCCCGACCGTGATCGGCGCCGGCGGCATCGAAAAGGTCGTCAACATCCAGCTCAACGAAGAAGAGCAGGCCGGTTTCGACAATTCGGTCAACGCGGTGAAAGGTCTGATCGAGGCCTGCAAGGGCATCGACAGCTCATTGGCCTGATACATTGATCGGATCTTTGGGTCCCACCAAAGATCCGGCCAAACGCATGACACCCTGCCCCGCTGTCTCCAACCGGCGGGGCATTTCTTTTGGTCCTTCGAGTTCTATCGGAACATCCCAAGCCACCTGGCAACGCCCAGAAGCATCCCGCCAAGTGCGACCAGCAAGGCGCAAACGACCCAGAACCCATGCGGACTTTCGGCGCCGGGAATGCCGCCGACATTGATCCCCAGCACTCCCGCCACCAGGCCCAGCGGCAGAAAGACAGCGCTGACCACTGACAGCACGAGCATACGGCTGTTCATACGTTCGGCCCGTTCATCCATCAGCTGATCGTGTATGATCTGAACCCGTTCCCGCACGGCCGCCAGATCTTCGCCGATCCGGTAGATGCGCTCCGAGGCTTCGCGCAACCGCGACCGGTCGTGAGACTGCAGCCACGGCACGTCTTCAATCTCGAGCGTCGTCAACGCGTCGCGCTGGGGTACCAGATAACGGCGCAGAACGATGGAGGATCTGCGGATCGCCGCCAGCTCGGCCCGGGAAATCTCGGCATTCGCCTCAAGAAGCGCCTCCTCGAGGTCATCCACACGTTCGTTCAGATCGGTGATCGCAGGTTCGGCCCTATCTGCCAGCCGCAAGGCCAACCGCGCGACGAAGTCACCCGGCGATTTCGATGCCTGCCCGCGGTCGATTGCCGCCAGCATGTCCGCAACCGCATCCAAGGGGCGGCGCCAGACACCGATGATCTTGTTCTCAGTCAACCACAGCCTGACCGAGATCATGTCTTCGGGCGGTTGCCCTTCTTGCAGGTTCACACCGCGCAGGTTCAGAATTACGCCATCGCCATGGACGGTACAGCGGGGCCGGGTCTCATCCGCCGTCAGAGCGTCGATCACGAACTCATCAAGCCCGCCGGCGCGTAGAAGGGGAACCGTGCCAGACGCTTCCAGCCTCAGGTGTTGCCAAGCGAACTGCCCCTCCGGTCCGGCCGGTATCCAGCTGGCAAATTCATCGGCGTCCAGTGATACGGCTTTGCCGGATCCGTCGAAGATCCAGGTCATGACATCGGGGAAATCTGGGTTCGGCACTGTCATCTGCTCGGAGCTTGTTCATGTTTGACCTGCCCGACCCAACCGGACCCGCACAGGCCCGGTCAGACTAGCCAGCCTGCGAGAATGCGCCAAGCCCCGAAGGCCTGGCAGGTCCGGTCCCGCCGCTTCGAACGCGACCGGAAATGTTGGCGCAAACGGGGTGCGAACACGGTCTTCGAATATGTTTTCAAAGCCTATTCTGACTCGCTCGAATCATTTTTTGGCACCGGTTTGTTTGTGATCACACCCCGAAAATGTGTGATCACAAATGCTGAAAATCTTCGGCAAATAGCGCGATCGCAGCAGAAAACCCTTTAATTTTTACCGCTAGACACCCCTATAACGATCTAATCGCAGTCAGACGGGACAGTTTCGATGAACATTCACGAATATCAGGCCAAGGCTCTTCTTCGCAGCTATGGCGCTCCGGTCTCCGACGGACGTGCAGTTCTGCGCGCCGAGGAAGCCAAAACAGCCGCCGGTGAACTGGACGGCCCCCTTTGGGTGGTCAAGGCACAGATCCACGCGGGCGGCCGCGGCAAAGGTCACTTCAAAGAGGCCGATGCCGGTGAAAAAGGCGGTGTCCGTCTGACCAAATCGGTGGAAGAAGCCGCCGAAGAAGCCAAGAAGATGCTGGGCCGCACGCTGGTCACCCACCAGACCGGCCCCGTAGGCAAGCAGGTCAACCGCGTTTACATCGAGGCCGGTTCGGGCATCGAGCGCGAGCTGTACCTGGCCCTGCTGGTGGACCGCCAGACCAGCCGCATCTCGTTCGTGTGCTCGACCGAAGGCGGTATGGACATCGAAGAAGTAGCCGCAGCGACACCCGAGAAAATCCTGTCCTTCTCGGTTGACCCGGCCACTGGGTACCAGCCGTATCACGGCCGGCGCATCGCCTTCTCGCTGGGTCTGGAAGGCGCGCAGGTCAAGCAATGCGTGCGTCTGATGGGCATCCTGTACAAGGCCTTCGTCGAGAAGGACATGGAGATGCTGGAGATCAACCCGCTGATCGTGGCCGAAGGTGGCGACCTCAAGGTGCTGGATGCCAAGCTGAGCTTTGACGGCAACGCGGTCTACCGCCACCCCGACATCGCCGAACTGCGCGACACCACCGAGGAAGACCCCAAGGAACTGGAAGCCAGCAAATACGACCTGAACTACATCGCGCTGGACGGCGAGATCGGCTGCATGGTCAACGGTGCGGGTCTGGCGATGGCGACGATGGACATCATCAAGCTGTACGGTGCCGAGCCTGCCAACTTCCTCGACGTCGGCGGCGGCGCCACCAAAGAGAAAGTGACCGAGGCGTTCAAGATCATCACGTCTGATCCTAACGTCAAAGGCATCCTCGTCAACATCTTCGGCGGCATCATGCGCTGTGACGTCATCGCCGAGGGCGTGGTCGCCGCGGTGAAAGAGGTCGGCCTGCAGGTTCCGCTGGTCGTGCGTCTGGAAGGCACGAATGTCGAAAAAGGCAAAGAGATCATCAACACCTCTGGCCTGGACGTGATCGCGGCGGACAACCTGAAAGACGGTGCCGAGAAGATCGTGAAGGCAGTCAAAGGCTGAACCCGATAACTCAGGGCGGGTCGCGGCCCGCCATTCCGATGAATGCTGGCGGGTCAGATCCCGCCGAAAACAGGAGAACGCCAAATGGCAGTCCTCATCGACGAAAATACCAAAGTGATCTGTCAGGGCTTTACTGGCTCGCAGGGCACGTTCCACTCTGAACAGGCCATCGCCTATGGCACCAAGATGGTCGGCGGTGTGACCCCGGGCAAAGGCGGTATGGAGCATCTGGGCCTGCCCGTGTTCAACTCGGTGCACGAGGCCAAGCACGTGACCGAGGCCAACGCGACCGTGATCTATGTGCCGCCGCCCTTTGCCGCGGATTCGATCCTCGAAGCCATCGACGCCGAGATGGAAGTGATCGTCTGCATCACTGAGGGCATCCCGGTTCTGGACATGATGAAGGTGAAGCGCGCGCTGGAAGGCAGCAAATCGCGCCTGATCGGCCCGAACTGTCCCGGCGTCATCACGCCCGACGCCTGCAAAATCGGCATCATGCCCGGCCACATCCACAAGCGCGGTTCGGTCGGCGTCGTGTCGCGTTCCGGCACGCTGACCTATGAGGCGGTCAAGCAGACCACCGATGTGGGTCTGGGCCAGTCCACCTGCGTGGGCATCGGCGGCGACCCGATCAAAGGCACCGAGCATATCGACGTGCTGGAATGGTTCCTGGCCGATGACGAGACCGAGTCGATCATCATGATCGGCGAGATCGGCGGCTCGGCCGAGGAAGAAGCCGCACAGTTCCTGGCGGATGAGGCCAAGAAGGGCCGCAAGAAGCCGGTTGCCGGGTTCATCGCAGGCCGCACAGCCCCTCCGGGCCGCCGCATGGGCCACGCAGGCGCGATCGTCGCCGGTGGCAAAGGTGGTGCCGAGGACAAGATCGAAGCCATGCGCTCGGCCGGCATCGTCGTGGCCGAAAGCCCGGCGCAGCTGGGCGAGGCTGTGCTGGAAGCAATCGGCAAGTAAACCGCCGGCCCCTTGCGTGGGCTGGCCTCAGCGGAGCGAAACACATGACCTTCAACGAAGCCGTCAAAACGTGTTTCTCCAAATACTTCACATTCTCGGGGCGGGCCTCTCGCCCCGAGTATTGGTATTTTTTCCTGTTCATTCTGGTCTGGAGCGCAATCGCCACGGTCATCGACTGGCATTTCTTCGGACGGGTCACGACCGTGCAATCCGAAGGCTCGGTCGAGGTGACCGCCACATCAAGCCAGCCGGTGCAGAGCATCGTGTCGCTGATCGTGTTCTTTCCGCATCTGGCCGTGGCGTGGCGGCGCATGCATGACACCGGGCGCAACGGTCTCTATGCGCTGCTGCCGATCCTTTTGATCCTTGGGGCTTTTGCCGTTCTGGTCTTCGGCATCGGCCTCGCCTCAAGCTTCCAGCATGGCGGAAGCCTCGACATCCTGTTCACGCGCGCCACGCTGCTGATCGTCATTCCGACACTGCTTGTTCTTCTGGTGTCGCCCCTCCTGGTTCTGTGGTGGCTGTCCCGCCACAGCCAGCCAGGCACCAACAAATACGGTCCCAACCCATATGAGGTAACCCAATGACCGAACACTCGCCCAATTCTGCCTTCCATGCCTCGAGCTTCATGCAGGGGCACAATGCCGAGTACCTGGAGCAGCTATACGCCCAGTACACCAAGGACCCCGGCGCAATCGATGCGGCCTGGGCCGAGTTTTTCCGGCAGATGGGAGACGCGGCACCGGACGTCCAGAAAGAGGCCGAAGGGCCTTCTTGGGCGCGCCCCGACTGGCCACCGATGCCGAATGATGACCTGACCGGCGCCCTGACCGGCGAGTGGATCGAGGTCGACGCCAAGGCAGCGGGCAACAAGATCAAGGAAAAGGCCGCCAAGGCAGGGGTTGATGTAAGCGACGAACAGATCAAGCGCGCCGTGCTGGATTCGATCCGCGCGCTGATGCTGATCCGGGCCTATCGGATCCGGGGTCACCTGGCCGCTGATCTGGACCCACTTGGCATGCGCGCCGCGACCAACCATCCCGAGTTGGACCCCAAGACCTATGGCTTTACCGATGCCGACATGGACCGGCCGATCTTTATCGACAACGTGCTGGGTCTGCAGATGGCCAGCATGCGCCAGATCGTCGAGATCGTGAAACGCACCTATTGCGGCACTTTCGCGCTGCAGTACATGCACATCTCGAACCCCGAGGAGGCCGCCTGGCTGAAAGAGCGGATCGAAGGTTATGGCAAGGAAATCTCGTTCACGCGGGAAGGCCGTAAAGCGATCCTGAACAAGATGGTCGAGGCCGAGGGCTTTGAGAAGTTCCTGCATGTGAAATACATGGGCACCAAGCGGTTCGGCCTAGACGGAGGCGAGGCGCTGATCCCGGCGATGGAACAGATCATCAAGCGTGGCGGCGCCCTGGGCCTGAGCGATATCGTGATCGGCATGCCGCACCGCGGACGTCTGAACATCCTGGCCAACGTGATGGGCAAACCCTACCGCGCCATTTTTAACGAGTTCCAGGGCGGCAGCTTCAAGCCCGAGGACGTGGATGGGTCGGGCGACGTGAAATATCACCTCGGTGCGTCCAGCGACCGTGAGTTCGACGGCAATACCGTGCACCTGTCGCTGACGGCGAACCCGTCCCACCTCGAGGCCGTGAACCCGGTTGTTCTTGGCAAGGTCCGGGCCAAGCAGGACCAGCTTGGCGACACCGATCGCAGCAAGGTCATGGGCATTCTTCTCCACGGCGACGCGGCTTTTGCCGGCCAGGGTGTCGTGGCCGAAGGCTTTGGCCTGTCCGGTCTCCGCGGTCACAAGACCGGTGGCACCATGCATATCGTCGTGAACAATCAGATCGGCTTTACCACAGCGCCGCATTTCTCGCGGTCGAGCCCGTACCCGACCGATATCGCGCTGATGGTCGAGGCGCCGATCTTCCACGTGAACGGCGACGACCCCGAGGCGGTGGTGCACGCGGCCAAGGTCGCGACCGAGTTCCGCCAGAAGTTCCACAAGGACGTGGTCATCGACATCTTCTGCTACCGCCGGTTCGGTCACAACGAGGGCGACGAGCCCATGTTCACCAACCCGATCATGTACAAGAAGATCAAGACCCACAAAACCACGCTGTCGCTGTACACCGAGCGGCTGGTCAAGGACGGTCTGATCCCCGAGGGCGAGATCGAGGACATGAAGGCCGCCTTCCAGGCGCATCTGAACGACGAGTTTGAGGCCGGCAAGGATTACAAACCCAACAAGGCCGACTGGCTGGATGGCCGGTGGTCGCATCTGGACAAGAACAAGGAAGAATATGTCCGCGGCGACACTGCAATCACGCCGGACACGCTGGCCGAGGTCGGCAAGGCGCTGGTGACGGTGCCCGAAGGATTTGCCCTGCACAAGACGGTAGGTCGCCTTCTCGAGCACAAAAAGCAGATGTTCGAAACCGGTGAGGGCTTTGACTGGGCCACCGGCGAGGCGCTGGCCTTCGGGTCGCTGCTGACCGAGGGCTATCCGGTACGCCTGTCGGGGCAGGACGCCACCCGCGGCACATTCAGCCAACGCCATTCGGGTTTCATCAACCAGGAGACCGAAGAGCGCTACTATCCCCTGAACCACATCCGCGCCGGACAGTCGCAGTACGAAGTGATCGACTCGATGCTGTCGGAATACGCGGTGCTGGGCTTCGAATACGGCTATTCGCTGGCCGAGCCCAACGCGCTGGTTCTGTGGGAGGCCCAGTTCGGCGATTTCGCCAACGGCGCGCAGATCATGTTCGACCAGTTCATCAGCTCGGGCGAAAGCAAATGGTTGCGCATGTCCGGTCTGGTCTGCCTGCTGCCGCACGGGTTCGAGGGGCAAGGCCCCGAGCACTCGTCGGCACGACTGGAGCGGTTCCTGCAGATGTGCGGCCAGGACAACTGGATCGTCGCCAACTGCACCACGCCTGCAAACTATTTCCACATCCTGCGCCGTCAGTTGCACCGCACCTTCCGCAAGCCGCTGATCCTGATGACGCCCAAATCGTTACTGCGCCACAAGCTGGCGATCAGCAATGCCGAGGACTTCACCACCGGATCCAGCTTCCACCGGGTGCTGTGGGACGACGCGCAAAAAGGCAATTCGGACACCCAGCTGGTGCCCGACGACAAGATCAAGCGCGTGGTGATGTGTTCGGGCAAGGTGTACTACGACCTGCTTGAAGAACGCGATGCGCGCGGGATCGACGACGTCTATCTGCTGCGGATCGAGCAATACTATCCGTTCCCGGCCCACTCGCTGATCAACGAGCTTGAGCGGTTCAAACAGGCCGAGATGGTCTGGTGCCAGGAAGAGCCCAAGAACCAGGGTGCCTGGGGATTCATCGAACCCAACATCGAATGGGTCTTGTCCCGCATCGGCGCCAAGCATACCCGGCCGATCTATGCCGGCCGCGCCACATCGGCCTCGCCCGCAACGGGTCTGGCCAGCCAACACAAAGCCCAACAAGAAGCGCTGGTGAACGAAGCGCTGACCATTGAAGGATAATTAACGATGACGATTGAAGTTCGTGTTCCCACGCTGGGCGAGTCCGTCACCGAAGCCACGGTCGCAACCTGGTTCAAGAAACCCGGCGATGCCGTCGCCGTGGATGAAATGCTGTGCGAGCTTGAGACGGACAAGGTCACCGTCGAGGTTCCGTCGCCCGCAGCCGGCGTGATGGGCGAGATCGTAGCCGCCGAAGGTGAGACGGTCGGCGTTGATGCGCTGTTGGCAACGATCCAGGCCGGTGAGGGTGCGGCCCCCGCTCCAAAAGCTGAAGCCGCGCCGGCAGCGGCACCTGCGGCCTCGGGCGGCAGCGTCGACGTGATGGTTCCGACACTGGGTGAGTCCGTCACCGAAGCGACAGTATCGACCTGGTTCAAGAAGGTCGGCGATACCGTCGCACAGGACGAAATGCTGTGCGAGTTGGAGACCGACAAGGTTTCGGTTGAGGTCCCAGCTCCGGCTGCGGGTGTACTCGCGGAGATCGTGGCCCCCGAGGGCGCGACGGTCGACGCGACCGCCAAGCTTGCCGTGATCTCGGGCGCTGAAGCAGGCGCCGCACCGGCTGCGCCAGCCGCGGCAGCCCCTGCCCCGGCAGCAGCCGCCACCGGCAAGGACGTGGCCAATGCGCCGTCGGCCGAAAAGGCCATGGCCGAAGCCGGTCTGTCGGCCGATCAGGTCACCGGCACCGGCCGCGATGGTCGCATCATGAAGGAAGACGTGGCCCGCGCCGTCGCAACCGCCGCCGCCCCTGCCGCGGCCGCTCCGGCACCGGCCGCAGCCCCGCGCGCACCCGTCGCCGCCGAGGACGCCGCCCGCGAGGAACGCGTGCGCATGACGCGCCTGCGCCAGACCATCGCCAAGCGTCTGAAGGACGCGCAGAACACTGCCGCGATCCTGACCACCTACAACGAGGTGGACATGACCGAGGTGATGGCCCTCCGCAACCAGTACAAGGACCAGTTCGAGAAGAAGCACGGCGTCCGCCTGGGCTTTATGTCCTTCTTCACCAAGGCCTGCTGCCACGCGCTGAAAGAGGTGCCCGAGGTCAATGCCGAGATCGACGGCAATGACATCGTCTACAAGAACTACGTCCACATGGGCGTCGCCGCCGGCACTCCGCAGGGCCTGGTGGTTCCGGTGATCCGTGATGCGGACCGCATGTCGTTCGCCGAGATCGAGAAAGCCATCGCCGAGAAGGGCAAACGCGCCCGTGACGGCAAGCTGAGCATGGCCGAAATGCAGGGCGGCACCTTCACCATCTCGAATGGCGGCGTCTATGGCTCGCTGATGTCCTCGCCGATCCTGAACCCCCCGCAGTCGGGCATTCTGGGCATGCACAAGATTCAGGAACGTCCGATGGTCATCAATGGCGAGATCAAGATCCGTCCGATGATGTATCTGGCGCTGTCCTATGACCACCGCATCGTCGACGGCAAGGGCGCGGTCACCTTCCTGGTGCGCGTGAAAGAGGCGCTGGAAGACCCGCGCCGTCTGCTGATGGATCTGTGATCATGGCGACGCACGTACTCTGGCAGGCCGACGTGGCCGATTTCGACGCCTGGCTGAAGGTGTTCCGCGAGGACAAGCCGATGCGCAAGGCGGCCGGGATTGTCGATCTGCACGTCTGGAAAGACCCCGAACAGCGCGATCATGCGGTTGCCCTGTTCGAGATTACCGATCTGGACCGGGCCCAGAGCTTCATCGAATCGGAAGAGCTGGCCATGCACCATGAACGTGGCGGCGTCGCGCATATTCAGGTGAAGGTTCTGACACCCGTCTGAACAGGCACCCAGGCGATCCACCCCGTGGGTCGCCTTTTCAAAAAAGAACACTCCGCGGATTTGGGAGAACAAAATGGCTAACTATGACGTCATCGTAATCGGCGCCGGTCCTGGCGGCTATGTCTGCGCCATCCGCTGCGCGCAGCTGGGCCTGAAAACCGCCGTCGTCGAAGGGCGCGAGACGCTGGGCGGCACCTGTCTGAACGTGGGCTGCATTCCGTCCAAGGCGCTGCTGCATGCCAGCCATCAGCTGCACGAGGCCGAGCACAATTTTGCCAAGATGGGCCTCAAGGGCAAAAGCCCCTCGGTCGACTGGAAACAGATGCTGGCCTACAAGCAGGACGTGATCGACACCAACACCAAAGGCGTCGAGTTCCTGTTCAAGAAGAACAAGATCGACTGGCTCAAGGGCTGGGGCTCGATCCCGGCGGCGGGCAAGGTCAAGGTCGGTGATGAATTGCATGAGGCCAAGAACATCATCATCGCCTCCGGCTCCGAGGCGGCGTCGCTGCCCGGCGTCGAGGTCGACGAAAAGGTCGTCGTGACCTCGACCGGCGCGCTGGAGCTGGGCAAGATCCCGAAAAAGCTGGTGGTGATCGGCGCAGGCGTGATCGGGCTGGAACTGGGCTCGGTCTATCAGCGTTTGGGCGCCGAGGTGACGGTGATCGAATATCTGGACGTCATCACCCCGGGCATGGACCCCGAGGTGCAGAAGACCTTCCAGCGCATCCTGAAAAAACAGGGCCTGAACTTCGTCATGGGCGCCGCCGTGCAAAAGACCGAGGCCACCAAGACCAAGGCCAAGGTGACCTACAAGCTGCGCAAGGATGACAGCGAGCACGTGATCGAGGCCGACACCGTTCTGGTCGCCACCGGGCGCAAGCCGTTCCATGACGGGCTGGGTCTGGAGGCGCTGGGGGTCGAGCTGACTCCGCGCGGCCAGATCAAGGTCGGCAAGGACTGGCAGACCAACGTGCCGGGCATCTACGCCATCGGCGACGTGATCGAAGGCCCGATGCTGGCCCACAAGGCCGAGGACGAAGGCATGGCCGCCGCCGAAGTGGTCGCGGGCAAGCATGGGCACGTGAACTATGGCGTCATTCCGGGCGTGATCTACACCTGGCCCGAGGTTGCCAATGTCGGCGAGACCGAGGCCACCCTCAAAGAGCAGGGCCGCGCCTACAAGGTCGGCAAGTTCAGCTTTATGGGCAATGGCCGCGCCAAGGCGAACTTTGCCGCCGACGGGTTCGTCAAGATCCTGGCCGACAAGGAAACCGACCGCATCCTGGGCTGCCACATCATCGGCCCCGGCGCGGGCGACCTGATCCACGAGGTCTGCGTTGCGATGGAGTTCGGCGCCTCGGCCGAGGATTTGGCTTTGACCTGTCACGCCCACCCGACCTATTCCGAGGCCGTGCGCGAAGCGGCGCTGGCCTGCGGCGATGGTCCGATCCACGCCTGATGAGTTCGGCTCCGGCGGTCAGGCCGCCGGAGTCAGCCACGCCCGCAGATAGGTTTCCAGCCGGTCGGTGAATGTCGTCGCCGAATGCAGGGCGCAGAATTTCAGTGACATGGCTTGGATGGCAAAGGCCTGCACGCCCTCGGCCAGCAGGTCAGTCGACACGTCCTGTCTAACCTCGGCCTGATCAAGCCACATCATCACGATCCGGAAGTATTTCTCGAAGCAATAGGCGATCGGCCCGATTTCAGAGATCGCGGCGGCACCGGAATAACGGATCAGCAGGTCGAACACATAGCGTTCGGACATCATGAAATCATGCACAGGGGCCAGGGCCACTATAATCTGCGGCACGGTATTCGGCGTTTCCGACGCCTGCGCCTGATCCAGACAGGAGTCCAGTTTTTCGCCGATCAGGATCTCCATCAGCGCGTCCTTGTCGTGGAAATGGGCAAAGAAGGTGCCCTTGGCCACACCGGCGGCCTGTACCACCTCTTCCACGCGCAACGCCTGGTATCCGTTTTTCTGCACCACGTCCGCCGCCGCCTGCAGCAGCTTGGCGCGGGTTTTCAAGGTTCGTTTCTGAATCGTCTTTTGCATGAGGCTTGTTCGCATGTTTTTTGACCGCGGTCAAATTTGATATTGACCGTGGTCATTTTTTGATTCTATAAACTGACCGTGGTCAATTTTTGGAGAATCCCGATGCACCCCAAGAAAATTCTCATCCTCGACGGTCACCCCGCCGAAAGCAGCCTGTCGCGCACCTTTGCCGACACCTATGCCGAAGCCGCGCGCGCCAAGGGCCATGAAGTGAAAACCGTTCACCTCAGCGATCTGGAGTTCGATTTCGATTTCGGACAGGGCAACTATCATGATTTCAAACCGCTGGAGCCGGTTCTGGAACAGGTTCTGCAGGATTTCGAATGGAGCGATCACCTGGTTCTGACCACGCCCATGTGGTGGGGCGGCCTGCCCGCCAAGCTCAAGGGGCTGATCGACCGGATGTTCATCCCGGGCCGTACGTTCGACACCCGCAATCCCAACAAACTGGGATTCCCGGCGCCGATGCTCGACGGCCGAACTGCGCGGGTCATCATCACCTCGGACACACCGGGCTGGTTCATGCGGTTGGTTTACCGCCGGGCGCTGATTCACCAGATGCGCGGTCAGGTTCTGGGGTTCGTCGGGTTCAAGCCGACGCGGTTCACCTGGTTTTCCGGTGCCAGCTACCCCAAACAGGACAGCGTTCAGAAATGGATCGCGCGGGTCACCCGGCTGGGCGCAGCGGCAGCGTGATCACCACATCGTCTTTGCGGCGCGCGCGCCCCATTCCCGATCATAGCGTGCGCCGCCTTCCTCACCCTGCGACACCTCGGCCAGAATCTCGCCCACCGTCGGCAACCCGGCGCTGAGATCGCCGCCGGTCCAGGTTTCGGCCCGCATCAGCGCGCGGGCGCATTGCGTGTAGATTTCCCCGATTTCGATAACGATCACCGTGGCCGGTTGCTTGCCCTTTTTCTCGAACCGGGCGCGCAGGTCGGCATCGGCCGTCAACCGGGCGGTACCGTTCACCCGCACCACGTTGTTCGAGCCGGGCACCATGAACATCAGCGCCACACGCGGATCGCGCACGATGTTGCGCAGGCTGTCCAGGCGGTTGTTGCCGCGCCAGTCGGGCAAGGCCAGGGTGCCGGGGTCCAGTTCCATCACCGCCGGGCCGTCATCGCCCCGGGGGCTGCCATCCACCCCTTCGGGCCCTACCGTGGACAGCAAGCACAGACGCGACGCCATGATCCACTTGCGATAGAGCGGCGTCAGTTGCCGCGCAACCTTCCGCATCGAGGCCGCGCCGGGGGTGCCGTACAGCGCCTCGAGCGCGGTGATGTCATTGATGAACTGCATCCGGATCAAACCCCACTTCGCGCATCAGCGCGTTCGAGCGCGTTTCGATCACCTCTTCCAGCCTGGCTAGGAACGAGTCGCGATTGACGCCCGGTTCGATCGGATCAAGGAATTCGACGATCGCGTGGCCCGGTTTGCGCAAAATCCCCGACCGGGGCCAGAAGACACCGACATTGGTGGCCGCCGGCACGCAGGGGAACCCCAGCCCCTCGTACAAAACGGCGGTGCCGACCTTGTAGGGCTTGTAGACCCCCGGCGCCACGCGGGTGCCCTGCGGATAGATCACCAGTTGCCCGGGCTCGGTAAACTCCTTGGAAACGTCCTTGACCATCTTGGCCACTGCCGCGCCACGCTTGCCGCGATTGACCGGAATACAACCCAGTCGACGGGCATACATACCGATGATCGGGGTCCACAGCAGTTCGCGCTTCATGATGAATTTGCCATGGGGGATCGCGTCGAAGATCAGGATGATGTCGAAGAAGGACTGGTGCTTGGCGGCGATGACCACCTCACCCGTGGGCACGTTGCCGCGCACCTCTCCGCGAATGCCCACCATCCAGCGCGCCAGCCATATGGTCGTGCGCGCATAGGTCTTGCAGGCGCGCAGCGCCCCGCGCTTGGAGAACAGCGCATAGGGCGCGAAGACCAGACCCAGAACCGCCATCCACGCGTAGATCGTGACCATGAAGATCAGCGAGCGCCCCCATTGGACCGCTATTGCCATCACGAAAGCTCCTTCAATTTGCGACGGGCCGCCGACCATGTGGCGGCAAAGGCCACGGCCGCGCCCAAAACGGGGATTACGGCGGGCAGCAGCCAGTCAGCACCCTGAAATCCAAGGCCGGTCAGGAAACCGCCTGCATCCGAGGCCTCGGGCAGCAGCAACACACCGGTCAGGCCCAGAACCGTCCCCACCACGGCACCGAAAAACGCGCGCCAGGTGAACCGACGCACGAAGGCACCGGCGATGAAACGGTCGCGTGCACCGACCTGGCGCAGCACCTCGATGATCTGGGCGTTGGCCGCAAGCGAGGCATTGGCCGCAAGCGTGATCATCGCCGCCGTGGCCCCACCGATCAGCAAGATCGAGATCCAGCCCAACCGTCGCAGCGAGGTGGCCGCGTCGACCAGCGGCTCGCGCCAGCGGGAATGGTCATCCAGAACCGCGCCGGGCACCTCGGCCGCCAGCCGCAGGCGCAGGCCCATCGTGTCCAGCCCCGGCTCGCCCTCGATGATTTCGATGAGCTGAGGCACCGGCAGCGTGTCCAGCGGCAGGTCCGGTCCAAACCAGGGGGCCAGCAGCGCGGCCTGTTCTTCGGCGCTGAGCGCGCGGGCCGAGGCCACGCCCGAGGTCTGTTTCAGAACCTCCAGAGCGGCCTCGGTCTGCGCGGCACGCTGTTCAGCAGGCGCATTGATCCGCAGAGTGGCCGCTCCGGCCAGCTCCGAGGCCCAGCGATCGGCCAATCGGCCCGAGGCCAGCGACAGCGCAAGCGCGAATACTGTCAGAAAGGCCATCGCACCTGACACGAAAAGGGTCAGGTGCGCCGTAAATCCGGTTGGCGGCACGACGCGGTCGGCCCGGGCGTCCCGGCGCAGCAGGGCGCGAATGTCATCGGCAATCATAGATCCGCCCCCGCCAGTTGCAGCCGCCGCTGCGAGATCCGAAGAACCCGGGCCTGCACATGGCTTTTGGCCGCCCGGATCAAGCTCAGATCATGGGTGGCGATCACCACGGTCTTTCCCATGTGGTTCAGCTCGATCAGCAGACGCAGCAGACGCTGGGACATCTCCCAGTCGACGTTGCCGGTGGGTTCGTCGGCCAACACCACGTCCGGTGACAGGATGACCGCCCGCGCCAGTGCAGCCCGTTGCCGCTCGCCGCCCGAAAGCTCCGGCGGAAGTGCGTCCAGGCGGCCACCAAGACCGACCCAGGACAGGAGTTCGGTCAGATCTTCCTGCTCGGACTCGACAGAGCGTCCCGACACCATCAGTGGCAGGGCGACATTCTCAGCCAGAGTCATGTGGTCCAGAAACCGGCAGTCCTGATGCACGACACCGATGCGACGGCGCAGCAGGGCCATCTGGTCCCGGTCCAATCGGGCAATGTCCTGGTCAAAGGCGCTGATCCGCCCCGAACTGGCCAGCAACGCGCCATAGCAGAGTTTCAACAGGGTCGTTTTGCCCGCTCCGGACGGGCCGGTCAGGAAATGGAACGACCCTGGCTGCAACTGGACCGAGACATTGCTCAGCAGTTCGCCGCCGCCATAGCTGTAGCTGACATTTTCAAGCTCGATCACGCCTGCCCTCAATATTGCTTGCGCCCTTCTTGCCCGAGCACGACCACGGTTTCAATGCCTGCACCGAGTCCATTTGGCGACACTTGATCCACCGGGCCGAAAACGCGCTTTGCTGTTTCGCCTTAACGGATTATCATTCTTGGAAAAACGACGACAGGCCGCTGGCGGCCGGGGAGGCAGTATGCGACTAACATGCCCGAACTGTAATGCCCAGTACGAGGTTCCGGATGAGGTAATTCCGGAAGAAGGCCGAGACGTGCAATGCTCGAGCTGCGAGCAGACCTGGTTCCAACCCAAACACCCGGAGGCTGAGCCTGTCGCGGCCGAAACCGATGACGGGCCGGCCGAAAGTGCGCCCTCGGATGCGTCTGAGCCGCCAGCCGCCGAAGCTTCTGCGCCGGAACCGGAGCAGGCAGAAGACGAACAGGTAGAAGCCGAACAGCCCGATCCCGAACCCGACGACGAAGCCCGGCCAGCCGCTCCAACCGGCAACGTCGATCCGGCCGTTGCGACAATCCTGCGAGAGGAAGCCGCGCGTGAGGCCGAACTGCGCGCCAAGGAAGGATCCGGCCTGGAAAGTCAACCGGATCTGGGCCTGGATCAGCAGCCGGAACCGGCCCCCAAGCCCAAACCTCCTGCGGCGACCGAAACCGCCTCGGGAACCGGTCAGAAAGAGGCGCTGCCGGATGTGGACAGCATCAACTCGACTTTGCGCAGCGACGACGCACCCGCCGAAGCAGAGCCCGCCGAGGCCCCGCCGCGGAAATCGGGCGGGTTCCTGCGCGGCTTTGCGCTGATCCTGATTATAGGGGTCATCCTTTTCCTGATCTACGGCAACGCCCGCCAGATCAGCGAGGCGGTTCCCCAGGCCGAGCCCGTGTTGCAGTCGTATGTCTCGATGGTCGATCAGGCCCGGGTCTGGCTGGAATCGCAGGCTGGCTCCGCGACCGAGTAACTCTGCCGGTCAGAACCGCTCGAGCAACCTTTTGAGGTATTCCAGTTCGATTCTGGGCCTGTCGGTTTCGCCCGTGCGGCGACGAATTTCATCCAGCAATTCGCGGGCACGGCGGTACACATCATCCCCCTGCAGCAGGCTCTCCTCGGTCGAGATCGAGCCCGCAGCACCCGGATTCCGACCCAGCGGATCGCGGTTGTTGGCCTGCATGTCGCCTTCCTGCGTACCCTGACCGGGCTGGTTCTGCTGGTTCTGGGCCATGGCCTCACCCAGCTCGCGCATCCCTTCGCGCAACGCTTCCATTGCTTCGGACTGGCGGTCGATCGCTTCGGCAAGGTCGTCGCTCCGCAGGGCATCTTCGGCCTCATCCATGGCACGACCTGCACGCCCCAGCGACTCGCGTGCGGCGTCGCCTTCGGGTGTTCCGGCGCCCGGCAGGTTCTGCTGCTGGCGATTCAGTTCATCGCGCAGCGCCTGTTGGCGGTCAGCCAGAGTCCCTTGCCCTTGCTGACCTTCGCCCGCCTGATCCGATCCTTGGCCCTCGCCGCCCTGACCCTCATGGCTCTGGCCGCGCCCCTGACCGCCCGAGCGGCCTTCATTGCCCTGGCTTTCACCGGCCTGCGCGCCGGGATTGAATTGCTCCTGCAAGTCACGGAAGGCCTCGTCGCTCAGGCCCTGCTGCTCACGCAGGGTTTCGGCCAATCCTTCCATGGCCTGCTGGCCTTCGGATTGTTGCCCCTGTCCCTGGCCCTGGGTCACCCGCATGTTTTCCATCATCTGCTGGAACTCCTCCAGCGCCTGCTGGGCCTCGGCCATGCGGCCCTGCTCCATCAGTTCCTGGATCCGGTCCATCATCCGCTGCAGGTCATCCTGCGTCATCTGCATGGATTCACCGGATTGGTTCTGCTGGCCCTGCTGGCCGTCCGGGTTTTCCTGCGCCAGCCGCTGCAGCTGACGAAGATACTCGTCGGTCGCTTCACGCAGTTCCTGCATCAACTCGGCGATCTCCTCATCGCTGGCACCGTTCTGCATCGCTTCGGTCAGACGTTCCTGAGCGCGACGCATCCGCTCCAGCGCGTCGGCGAGCGTGCCTTCTTCGATCAGGATGGCCAGATCCCACAAGGCTTGCGCGATCTCGGTCTGCTGTTCGGGGCCCAGGCCGAATTCCGCAAAGGTTTCCAACCGGCGCAGAATGTAGCGCAGTCGCAGATATGCGGTTTCCGAACGGAAGACATCTTCGGGCCGGTGCGAAACCGCCCGCAACAGCTGAGCCACCCTTTTGGCATTGTCGCGCGACCACAGCAGATCGCGGCGCTGTTCAATCACCGCTGCAGCCAGCGGATCAAAGAACCGGCGGGCGGGAAGGTCGGTCCGGTAGACATCCGACTCCGACACCTGATCAGCGGCATCGACGGCCGAAAGGGTAATCTTGACCGGCAGGTGCGCCCAAGGGTGTTCCGAAAAGTCCTCGATCAGGTCTTCCGTGAAATCGCTCCGGTCACCAGCGATCGGCATGGGCAGGTCGACGGTGACCGCGTCGCGAGGTTCGGGCTCAACGGCCAGACCATGGCGACGATCGACCGCAGACAGGTCCAACTCGATCAACGCGGTGCCTGACAGGATGCCATAATCGTCACGCGCCGAGAACGGCAGTTTCATCTGGCCACCAGCCTCGGCGGTGGCGGGTTCGGCCACGGCGATTACCGGCGGCGCGTCCGCAATGACCTCGACACCCCAATCACGCCCTGCAGGGCCCTCGATCGACAATCGGCCCGAACGCTCGACGACAAACTCCTGATCCGGATCGGTTGCTGTCGTGGTGGAAGCGGAGGAACTGGTTTCGGTCAAGCTGTGCGCGCCGACCTCGCCATAGAAGCGCAAAGTGACGCGGCTGCCTTGTGGCACTGTCAGCGTCGGACCGGATTGATCGGCCAGATACAGCGTCGGCAGGTCGGTATAGCGAGGCGGCTCGACCCAGCCTTCCCAGCTGGGGCCCTGGCCGGCTACGGCCGTGCCGGGTGTCATCTGGGCGACCGATCCAACTTTCCAGAACGATCCGAACAGCAATCCGACCACCAGCGCCAAAAGCGCCGCATAGCGCAGCGCGTAGGGGTCACGAGCGGCAAGGTTCAGGTCAGGCTTGACCGGTCCTGCCCGCGCGGCGCGGGCGGCCATGCGCGCCTGATGGGCCTGCCACAAAGCGCGCGAATCTTCGTCCATCGCCCCGATGGCCTGATCGTCCAGCAACGCCTGAATGGGACGGCCCGGCAGTGTCTCGTCCAGTCGGACAAGCGCCTGAGTGCGGGTGGGGAACCGAAACCTCCGCGCGCCCCAGACCAATGCAACCGTCAACGCCAGAATGGATGCGGCTCCGATGATCCAGACGGTTTCAACGCCGACGAGGTCGTGGAGGCCCAGCAGCAAGGCCGCCATGATCAGGGCCGCAATCGACAGGAACGGCCAAAAAGCGCGCATCACCTGCTCGGCCAGCATCCCCGTGCGCGTCAGCAACAGGGACAGTCTGGGGATCGGCAGGTTGCGAGTGTCGGTCACGTCAGGCCTCCGGGTCGGGCCCGCGCGGTTATCGCGTCACAGCCACTCAGGTATGGTATCGCGGTTTATGATTTCGTCAAAGGTTGGCCGTTCACGAATAACCGCGAATTGATCGCCATGAACCAGAACTTCGGGGATCAGGGGCCGGGTGTTGTATTCACTGGACATAACCGCGCCATAGGCGCCGGCACTGCGAAATGCGACCAGATCCCCCGGGTTCAACGGTGGCATCGCCCTTTGTTTCGCAAAGGTATCCCCGGTCTCGCAGACCGGCCCGACAATGTCATAGGGGCGTTGTTCGCCCCCCGGCGCGGGCTCGATGATGGGTACGATGTCATGATAGGCGTCGTACATGGCCGGGCGGATCAGGTCGTTCATCGCCCCGTCGAGGATCAGGAAATCGCGCCCTTCGCCCGACTTCACATAGATCACCTTCGACACCATCAGCCCCGCGTTGCCCGCGATCAGACGGCCCGGCTCGATCTCGATCTCGCAGCCCAGATGGCCCAGCGTTTCCTTGATCATCGCACCGTATTCCAACGGCAACGGCGGAGCCTCGTTCGAGCGCGCATAGGGGATGCCCAGCCCACCGCCCAGGTCCAGACGGTGAATGTCGTGGCCCTGTGCGCGCAGCTGTTCGGTCAGCTCGGCGACTTTGGAGTAGGCCAGACGGAACGGCTCCAGATCGGTCAGTTGCGAGCCGATATGCACGTCGATGCCCACCACCTTCAGCCCCGGTAGGCTGGCCGCATGGGCATAGACCTCGGGTGCACGGGCGATCGGGATGCCGAATTTGTTTTCGGATTTGCCCGTTGCGATCTTGGCGTGCGTCTTGGCGTCGACATCCGGATTCACGCGAACGGTGATCGGCGCGATCACGCCCAGTTCCTGCGCAACGGCGTTGATCACCTCCATCTCGGGCTCGGATTCGACGTTGAACTGGCGAATCCCGCCGGTCAGCGCGATGCGGATTTCCTCGGCCGTTTTGCCGACGCCCGAGAACACGATCTTTTCGCCCGGCACACCCGCTGCCTTGGCCCGCAGGTATTCGCCGCCCGAAACCACGTCCATCCCCGCGCCGGCTTGCGCCAGCGTTTTCAGAATGGCCTGGTTGCTGGCGGCCTTCATCGCATAACAGACCACGTGGTCGGTACCTGCCAACGCCTCGTCGAACAGGTTGTAGTGCCGCAGCAGCGTCGCCGTGGAATAGACATAGAACGGCGTGCCGACCGCAGCCGCGATCTCGGCAACCGGGACATCCTCGGCGCACAACACGCCATCGCGGTAGAGAAAGTGATCCATATCTGCGCGCTTAGACCAAAACAGGCCTGTGGATCAACGGGATTTGCGTCGCGGGCACGCAATCCGGTGCGAACCGCACAGAAGTCGGGCGCAATGGCTTATCCGCGCAGGCCGGCCTCAAGCAGCGAGAGGGTCGCATCGCGCCGCGCCTCAAAGTCGCTTTCATCGCCCCCGAAGATCGCCAAATGGATCACCAGCCCATCCAGCATCGCCGTCACCGCCTGCGCTGCGGCCTGCGCACTGAGATCGCCGCGGATTTCACCCGCGCGGATCAAGGGGGCGAACTGAGCCGCATAATGCTCGGCAAGCCAGGCGAAGAACCCGCCAATGATCTCGGCCGCGCGCGGGTCCTGAAATCCGGGGCCCAGCACGTCAAAGAACAACCGCGTCGCCGCCAGACGGTCGGCAGGCATGGACAGACGCAGCCCGGTCATGAACTGGTCCAGCGTCTGCGGGGCCGGGATGTCGCTGATGCGGGCGCGAATATCCTCGAAATACCGCTGCAGCAACGCCAGAAGCAGAGCCTCCTTGCTTTGGAAGTACAGATACAACGTGCCCTTGGCCATGCCGGCCTGATGGGCCACGTCCTGCATCTTGGTGGCGTGATAGCCCTGATCCAGAAAGCAGGCCATGGCGGCATCCAATATCCGCCCCTGCATCTCTTCGCGATCGACGATCTTCGGCATCTTGCCCCCCGATTTTCTTCCGGCGCGCCTCTCTTGACGCAGATTGGACGCGGCGTCACGCAAATTCAATCTTTTAATGACTTGACGGTCAGTAACGCCATCTCCATTTATGACCCGCCAGTCATTAAAAGGATTCTGTCATGGCGCATTCGTCACAAATCAACGCCAGCCCAACGCGGCCTATGGCGTCCCAACCCACGGCAACAGCCGCCAAACTGATGCTTGTCCTCGTTGCCAGCTTTGTCACGCTGGTCCCCGGTGGCCCGATCGAGACCCGGGACTTTTCCGGGCTGGGCGGAACGGTGTTCTGGGGCTTCAATGCCTTTCTGATCGCGCTTGCCCTGCTGGCCGTGGGGTCGGCGGTGGCCATGCTGCGCGGTTCGGCAACGGCAAGCTGGGGCGCCATCATGGCGGCCTGGGGGTACATTTTCGTGGTCCTGCTGGACCTGGGTCACGTCTTCCCCACATCACCCGACCCAATTCCGCTGATGCTGGGACTGATCGAGATTCTGGATTTCATCCTGGCTTTCTACATCCTGGCCTTGGCTCATCGTGGCCTGGGCCACATCTGAACCCGCCCGGCGCGCACTCGCATAGGGCCTGAAGCCACAGCAAAAGGAAGTGGCTCCGGCTCCCACCGGAATACCTACCAAGAAAGACAACTCATGCTGTTCAAGGAACGATTCACATTTACCGTCTGGCCGCTGGCCCTGGTCACAGCCGCATGCAGCGGCACCGGGGCCCAACACCAACCCGTCCTGTCTGCCGAGCCGGGCCCGGCTTACGCCGCTGATCTGGACCAGTGCCGCGCATTGGCCAAGTCTCAGGACCTGTGGAACCCGGAAACCCGGTCACAGGCCTTGATAGGCGCCGGGGTCGGCGCACTGGCAGGCATTTCGGACGACACGGTTGGAAACACAGAAGGCGCCATAGCCGGCGCAGCAGTGGGATCAACGGCAGGTGCATTCGCCGGAGCCGCCGAGATGCGCAACACCCGGCGTGACATTCTGATCGAGTGTCTGCGGCAGCGCGGGCACCCAGTGGCCGGCTGAACGCATCAACGGCTCATTCAGAAATTCGTCGACACCCCGGCCCGCGCGTATCCGGATACGGACACTCCAGCCCCCGAGCGCGCGGGCTCTTCTACTGGCTGCGAACGCGGCGGATTCGTGGTCTCACACGCCGCCAGTATGGCAAGCGACAGGATAAGGCCGAGTGGTTTCATTTCGCTGCCTTCATTTGTTGGATCACTTGCTAAATGGCGACTGGCACGTCGCTTTCAACCGCAGAGCGTTCAGATCCCCAGAAACACGCTGAGGGGGCCTCGGTGCAGGCCGACGCCCCCGCTCACATATGTGCCACTGGTCGAAACGCCTACATTGGCGTTCAGGGTCGGCTGGACGGGCTCTCCGTCAGCGCCGCAGGCCGCCAAGGTGAAGGCGGCCCCGATCAGGGCAATCACGCGCAAGATTGTCATTCCAGCATCTCCTTCCAGCGGGCGATCTGCGCCCGGACCTGGTCCGGGGCCGTACCGCCATAGGACTGGCGCGAGTTTACCGAATTATCCACGCCAAGGACAGAATAGACATCCTGCGTGATGCCCGCGTGGACCGATTGCATGTCCTCGAGCGTCAGATCGGGCAGGTCGCAGCCCTTCTTTTCGGCCATGGCGACCAGCGATCCGGTGACGTGGTGCGCATCACGGAAGGGCAGGCCCAGCACCCGCACCAACCAGTCGGCCAGATCGGTCGCGGTGGAAAAGCCCGAGCCGGCGGCAGCGGCCAGGCTGTCGCGGTTGGCGGTCATATCCTTGACCATGCCCTCCATCGCGGCCAGCGCCAGCATCCAGTTGTCGGCGGCGTCAAAGACCTGTTCCTTGTCTTCCTGCATGTCCTTGGAATAGGCCAGCGGCAGGCCCTTCATCACCATCATCAGCGCCGTGTTGGCGCCAAAGATCCGACCCACCTTGGCGCGGATCAGCTCGGCGGCGTCGGGGTTCTTTTTCTGCGGCATGATCGACGATCCGGTCGAGAACCGGTCGGACAGGGTGACAAAGCGGAACTGGGCCGAGGACCAGATCACCAGTTCTTCGGCGAACCGCGACAGATGCACCGCGCAGATCGAGGCCACCGACAAAAATTCCAGCGCGAAATCGCGATCGCTGACCGCATCCAGCGAGTTGGCGGCGGGCCGGTCAAAGCCCAGCGCCCGCGCCGTCATGTGGCGGTCGATCGGGAAGGACGTGCCGGCCAACGCCGCAGCACCCAGCGGGCATTCGTTCATCCGCACCCGCGCGTCGCGCACGCGGCTGAGGTCGCGGCCGAACATCTCGACATAGGCCATCATGTGGTGGCCCCAGGTCACCGGCTGCGCGGTCTGCAGGTGGGTGAATCCGGGCATGACCCAATCGGCCCCGGCCTCGGCCTGCGCCAAAAGCGCGCGGATCAGGGCCAGCAACCCGGATTCGGCGGCGTCCAGCTGATCGCGGACCCACAGTTTGAAATCGGTCGCCACCTGGTCATTGCGGCTGCGGCCGGTGTGCAGGCGGCCTGCGGGCTCGCCGATGATCTCTTTCAGCCGCGCCTCGACATTCATGTGGATGTCTTCCAGCGCGGTCGAGAACTGGAACACACCACGTTCAATCTCTGACAAAACGGTGAGCAGCCCTTCCCGAATGGCCTCGGCATCACTATCACTAATCACGCCCGTGGCGGCCAGCATGGCGGCATGGGCACGCGAGCCCGCGATGTCCTGGGCCGCCATCCGTCGGTCGAACCCGATCGAGGCATTGATCGCCTCCATGATCGCGTCTGGTCCGGCGGCAAAGCGGCCGCCCCACATCTGGTTCGAGGATTGTTCGGTCATGCTGGAAAACCCGGAGTTGATATGCGCCTGTTTCGTCTGATCCCCCTTTATATGGCCCTTGCGCTGGGTGCAAATGCCGCTTTGCCCGCCGACACGCAGGCCCTGGCCGACCTGCGCGACGGCAGCCTGAAACGCCTGATCCTGCATTCCGAGCCGAAACCGGTCTCGGACGCGGAATTCCTGCTGGAAGATGACGGCGGCACCGCCACGCTGGCAGATTATCGCGGCAAATACGTTCTGCTGAACTTTTGGGCCACCTGGTGCGCGCCCTGCCGAAAAGAGATGCCCCAGATCGCCGAGTTGCAGGAGGAATTCGGCGGAGACCAGTTCGAGGTTCTGACGCTGGCCACCGGGCGCAACTCGCCCGCGGGGATCAAGAAGTTCTTTGACGAAAACGGCATCACCAACCTGCCCCGCCACCAGGACCCGAAACAGGCCGTCGCGCGTGAGATGGGCATCGTCGGCCTGCCGATCACCATAATCATCGACCCCAACGGCCAGGAAATCGCGCGGCTGATCGGCGACGCCGAATGGAACTCGGACAGTGCCAAGGCGATCATCGCGGCCCTGCTGAACCCCGAAAGCTGACCACCTGACGGGCCTTTTGTGCTAGACTGGAACCGGCCTGAACAGGGCCGGTTTTTCATTGGCAACAGACAGGAGGCTGAGATGAAACCGGTGGTTTTACTGATCGGCCGGCTGCCCAACGTGATCGGCGACGTGGCGCGGCAACTGGAGCATCTTCCGATCCGGTGGCTGGGCGCGCATGATCCCGACGAGGTGCGGCGGCAACTGGACGCCGAACCGCGCATCGCCTGCGCGATTATGGGCGCGGGCCTCGATGACAAGGTGCGCGGCGAACTGGTGGGCATCATCGCGGCGCGGCGGCCGGATATCTGCATTCACCTCAAGGATCGCGCCTCGGGACCCGAAGGGCTGGTGCCCTTCGTCGAGCGCGTTGTCCGGCACGAAGTGCTTGAGCCGCACAACACCCCCTGACGCAACGCCACCTTTGACAGGGCCTGACCCCGCTTGCACTCTGTCCGCGGGAGGACATCATGCCGCTGGAAATCCTGCTGGTTCTGGTGGTCGGTGGCATTGCCGGCATCACCGCACTGCTGCATCTGACGGGCAAATCGCGCCAGCGCGTGCTGAGCGCCGATGTCGCGCGCGCCGAATGGCTGCGCCATTTCCCCGACGACACCATCATCGACGTCACCCTGGCCCATGACGGACACGCCGCATTGCTGCGCACCGAGACCGGGCCGGGCCTGTTGTGGTCCTTTGGCGCCGATACAGTGGCCCGCCACCTGCGCGATTTCGACTGGATCGACCACCCCGAGGGCATCGAGGTCCAGTTCCACGACTTCGCCACCCCCGGCGTCACCGTCCGCCTTGATGAAACCGAGCGCCGCCACTGGCGCCACCTGCTGGAGCCCGCATGACCGACCAGATCAGCTTTCCCGATGTCGTCCAATGGGCCGTGCCGTTCTTTATCGCCGCAATCCTGGCCGAATTTCTGTGGATCGCCATCAAGGGCCGTGGCGGGCGGTATGAAACCCGCGACGCCGTGACCTCGCTGATCATGGGAGCGGGCAACATCGCGTCCGGATTCCTGCTGGGCTTCATCGCCTATGGGTTCTTCATGTGGCTGTGGAACATTACGCCATTGGATCTGGGCACATCGATCCCGGTTATCATCCTGTGCTTTGTGCTGGATGACCTGCGATACTACTGGGTGCACCGGTTCGGGCACCGCATCCGCTGGGTCTGGGCCAGCCATGTAAACCACCACAGCTCGCAGCACTACAACCTGACGACCGCCCTGCGGCAGACCTGGACCTATACCTTCACCTTCATGATGGTCGTGCGCGCGCCGCTGATCCTGCTGGGGTTCCACCCGGCGATGGTGCTGTTCTGCGGCGGCCTGAACCTGATCTACCAGTTCTGGATCCACACCGAAGCCATCGGCAAGATGCCCCGCTGGTTCGAGGCGGTCATGAACACCCCCAGTCACCACCGCGCCCATCACGGCCGCAACGCGCGCTATCTGGATTGCAACTATGCCGGGGTATTCATCATCTGGGACAAGCTGTTCGGCACCTTCGTCCCCGAGCAGGAGCACGACCGGGTCGACTATGGCCTGGTGCACAATATCGGCACCTTCAACCCGCTGCGGGTGGCCTTTCACGAATGGGTGGCCATCTGGCGCGACGCGACCCAGCCGGGCCTGACCCTGAAACAGCGGCTGGCCTATTGCTTTGCCCCGCCGGGCTACAGCCATGACGGCAGCCGCGACAGCTCCGAGCAGATCAAGTCCAAGCACCTGGCCCGCCACCCCGAAGATCGCGGAACGCCCGGTTTCGAGCAATTTGACGAAAACCTGCCCAACCAACAGGCAAAACAGGCCTGAGACTGGCGGCGTCTGCCGGGCGGGCGCTTGAATTCCGGCGCGCGTGCTCCATATCCGGACAAGTGACAAGTTTGTTCGGTCGGAGTTCCACCATGTCCCGCGTTACAGCCATCTTCACCGCAACCGGCCTGTTGGGCCTGGTAATCGCGATGCTCAGCGCCCTTGGCCAGCAGCCTGCGCCGGCGGTGATGATGCTTGGAGTTGCTATGGTGGGCACAGGCTTCCTGGGCGCCGTGATTGGCGCCGTAGTCGAATTGCGCCACGCAGCCCAGACGACCCGCTGATCCCGCCGACTGTTTCCCGACGCGCATTAACCGCAAATTCACGGGTACGATCCGAAACTACGTGCTGACCGGTTTCGGAAACGTGCGGGGATTCGGCGTCGATGCGGAAAAAGGACTTTGCAGATCTGCCAGAGGGTGGGGACAGCCCGTTGAATTCGGCCGTCGCCGCGCGAGATACTTCGACCGTTCAAATGGCGACCGAGGCTGTTAAGCATCAGCAATGCCGCCTGGCGTTCCAGCCCGTCATGCAAGCACGAGACCCGCACGGCGTTGCCTTCTATGAGGCATTCATCCGCGTGCTGGACGAAACCGGCCGTGTGATCCCCGCGCGGGAGTTCATGCCGCAGGTGAAAAACACACCAATCGGCCGGGAATTGGACTGCATAGCATTGGAAAAAGGATTGCGCGCCCTGTCTCGCAATCCGGAAATCCGGCTTTCGGTCAACATGTCCGCACGCTCGATCGGATACGCGCGCTGGTCGCGGATCCTGGACCGGTTTCTCAAGCGGGACAAAACGCTGGGCGAGCGGCTTATCCTCGAAATCTCCGAAAGCTCGGCAATGCAGGTTCCCGAACTGGTGATCGATTTCATGGACCGGCTTCAGGATCGCGGGATCGCTTTTGCGCTGGATGACTTCGGCGCCAGCAACTTCAGCTTCAGGTATTTTCGCGAGTTCTTCTTTGACGCGGCGAAGATCGACGGGCAGTTCGTACGGGGTGTCAGCACCAACCCGGACAATCAGGCGCTGGTGCGCGCGCTGATCGCCGTCGCCCGTGAATTCGAGATTCTGGTCATCGCCGAATCGGTCGAAACGCGTGAAGATGCCGAGTTTCTGGTGGCCAGCGGTGTGGACTGTCTGCAGGGCTACCTATTCGGCGCTCCGACGGTGAAAGCCCCGTGGCAACCGGAAAAAGAAGCCAAAACAGGAAGTTGAACCCAATTCCCTTGGGCGCTATCCAGCCGAGGCTTTCTCATGAGACAAGCTGTCCGTTGCTGCACGTGCAGCATTGCGCTATGGCAGAAAGTGCTGGAGCGGGGGATCACGAGGCGCTCTTGCATCGCCAGAGAGGCTCTGTGCGACCTGCGCCGTCAGATTTCCCACAGGACCTTGACGGTAAAGGATTGACTGTATGACCAACGTAGTAATCGCATCCGCCGCACGCACGGGCGTCGGCAGCTTTGGCGGTTCCTTTGCGAACACCCCCGCACATGATCTGGGCGCTGCCGTCCTCGAAGCCGTCGTGGAACGCGCCGGGATCGACAAGTCCGAGGTGAGCGAAACCATCATGGGTCAGGTCCTGACGGCCGCCCAAGGCCAGAACCCCGCACGCCAGGCGCACATCAACGCCGGCCTGCCGCAGGAAAGCGCGGCCTGGGGCATCAACCAGGTCTGTGGTTCGGGCCTGCGTGCCGTCGCACTGGGCGCTCAGCATATCCAGCTGGGCGATGCCGAGATCGTCTGCGCAGGCGGTCAGGAAAACATGACCCTGTCGCCCCACGCCGCATCGCTGCGCGCAGGCCACAAGATGGGCGACATGAAATACATCGACACCATGATCCGCGACGGCCTGTGGGATGCGTTCAACGGCTACCACATGGGCCAGACCGCCGAGAACGTGGCCGAGAAGTGGCAGATCAGCCGCGATATGCAGGATGAGTTCGCGGTGGCCAGCCAGAACAAGGCTGAGGCCGCGCAGAAGGCCGGCAAGTTCAAGGACGAGATCGTGCCCTTCACCATCAAGACTCGCAAGGGCGACATCGTGATGGATAGTGACGAGTACATCCGTCACGGCGCGACCATGGAGGCGATGGCCAAGCTGCGTCCAGCCTTCACGAAGGATGGCTCGGTGACTGCGGCCAACGCCTCGGGTCTGAATGACGGCGCGGCGGCAACCCTGCTGATGTCAGCCGACAACGCCGAAAAGCGCGGGATCGAACCGCTGGCCCGCATCGCGTCTTATGCGACCGCCGGGCTGGACCCGTCGATCATGGGTGTCGGACCGATCTATGCCTCGCGCAAGGCGCTGGAAAAGGCCGGCTGGTCGGTTGACGATCTGGATCTGGTCGAAGCCAACGAGGCCTTCGCGGCACAGGCTTGCGCCGTGAACAAGGACATGGGTTGGGATCCCTCGATCGTGAACGTGAACGGCGGCGCGATCGCCATCGGCCACCCGATCGGAGCATCCGGCTGCCGGGTTCTGAACACGCTGCTGTTCGAAATGAAGCGCCGGAACGCGAAAAAGGGCCTGGCAACCCTCTGCATCGGAGGCGGCATGGGCGTCGCCCTGTGCGTGGAGCGCGTCTAAGTGCTTTGACAAGTCACGAATAAGGGCGTCCAATGGGCGCCCTTTTTTGTTACACTCCGAGAATATCCCTAGGATGCGACAATATCACCAAACGGAAAGAGCCAGCTCGCGACGAAACGATATTGCGCAACACAATCTCTCAGAGTAACAGAATTACCAACACGATTAAATTTGGAGGAGTCCTAAATGGCACGTACAGCACTCGTAACCGGCGGCACCCGCGGCATCGGCGCAGCAATTTCCAAAGCGCTCAAGGCCGAAGGATACAATGTAGCCGCCTCGTATGCGGGGAATGACGAAGCCGCGGCCAAGTTCACCGAGGAAACCGGCATTGCGACCTACAAATGGAACGTGGCCGACTATGACGAGTCCAAGGCGGGCATCGAAAAGGTCGAAGCCGAGCTCGGCCCGATCGACATCGTTGTCGCCAATGCAGGCATCACCCGCGACGCGCCGTTCCACAAGATGACACCGGAACAGTGGCACCAGGTGATCGACACCAACCTGACCGGGGTGTTCAACACCGTACACCCTGTCTGGCCCGGCATGCGCGAGCGCAAGTTCGGTCGGGTGATCGTAATCAGCTCGATCAACGGGCAAAAGGGCCAGTTCGCTCAGGTGAACTATGCCGCCACCAAAGCCGGTGATCTGGGCATCGTCAAATCCCTGGCGCAGGAAGGCGCGCGCGCCGGCATCACCGCAAACGCCATCTGCCCCGGATACATCGCGACCGAGATGGTCATGGCCGTTCCGGAAAAGGTGCGTGAAGCCATCATCGGTCAGATCCCTGCAGGCCGTTTGGGCGAACCCGAGGAAATTGCCCGCTGCGTCGCATTCCTGGCCTCGGAAGATTCGCAGTTCATCAACGGGTCGACGATTTCGGCCAACGGCGCGCAGTTTTTCGTCTGATCGCGGCTTAAATGAAAACGGGCCGACCCAACGGGTCGGCCCTTCTTTGATCCCGTAAGAACGCGCGCGCAGCGTTCAGCGGGAACCCAGAACCCACTTCCAGAAACTCCGGATCGCCTTGCCGCGCTCTTGATGAGCGCGCAGAATTGCCTTTTGTGCGGCAGGATTGGTCGTCATCTCGATCATGGCTTTTCCCTTCTACTAAAGGTGAACTTGACTTGCGCTCAACATGCCTGTTGTTTTCAATGGGTACAAACGAGAGTTTTTCCACATTCAGTTTAGAAAATCTTATGTGAAGATGAGCGACCGACTTCCCCCACTCACCGCCCTCAGGGCCTTTGATGCCGCCGCCCGCCATATGTCCTTCGCCAAGGCCGCGGACGAGTTGAACGTGACACCGGCCGCGCTGTCGTTTCAGATCAAGTCTCTGGAAGAGCATTTGGGCCAGCCGTTGTTCCGCCGATTGAACCGTGCGGTCGAGTTGACCGAGACCGGACGAACCCTGGCCCCGGGCACGGAAAAAGGGTTTGCTGCACTGCAGGCGGCCTGGTCGGCCACCCGCCGCCTGCAGGACAACACAACACTGACAGTGACCGCTGGGCCGGCCCTGACAGCCAAATGGCTGGCCCCCCGCCTTTACGAGTTCGCCCGCGCCCATCCCGAGATCGACCTGAGATTCTCAGCCACGCTGCGCAATCTCGATTTCGAGCGCGACGACGTGGATGTCGCGATCCGGTTCGGGTATGGGCAAGATGACAGGCTGTATTCAGTTCCCGTGCGGCAAGAGTGGTTGACGCCGGTCATGACACCCGAGCTTGCGGCCCGGTTTCCGACGCCACAGGACTTGACCAAAGCGCCGCTGATCCACGATGACTCGATCAACTTCCTGAATCCGCCCTGTGACTGGCCCGCCTGGTTTCGCGCGGTCGGGGTGGACTTCACGCCGACCCATGGCGCGCATTTCTCGAACGCGGATCACGCCATTGATGCCGCGGTGGCGGGTGTCGGCGTCGCGTTGGGACGGCGCCCGATGATCATCAAGGATGTGATCGAAGGCCGGCTGGTCATGCCCTTCAAAACCGCCATCGAAACCAAGGCCCGGTTCCGGTTCCTGTGCCGTTCGGGCGAAGAGACGCGCCCTCAGATTGCCGCCTTCCGGGATTGGTTCCTTGCAGAGATCGAAAAAACCGCGCACATATCCGACGGTCTTGAAATCATACCCGTCGAGGAAATTCCCCCCGCATGACAAAGAACCGCGCCACCGCCATCGGCTTTGTCGCCGTCCTTTTGTGGGCACTGCTGGCGCTGTTCACGGTTGGCTCGGCGCCGACCCCGCCGCTTTTGCTGAACGCCATCTGCTTCACGATCGGCGGAACCCTTGGCTTGATCTGGACATGGCACAGCGGTGGGCTTGCGCAACTGAAACAGGTCAGTTGGAAGGTGTTCGCGTTCGGCACGGTTGGCTTGTTCGGATACCACGCCCTGTATTTTTCGGCCCTGCGCATGGCACCTGCGGCCGAGGCCGGATTGATCGCCTACCTCTGGCCCTTGCTGATCGTTCTTTTCTCAGGGTTGCTTCCGGGTGAAACCCTGCGTCTCGGCCATCTGCTCGGGGCTTGTCTGGGCTTTTCCGGGGCCGCGCTGATCATCACCGGTGGCGGAACCGCAGGGTTTCAGGCCGAACACCTGCCGGGCTATGCGCTGGCGCTTTTCTGCGCCCTTACGTGGTCGGGGTATTCCGTATTGTCGCGCAGGCTGGGTCAAACGCCGACCAGCTCGGTAGCAGTGTTCTGCGTGCTGACCGCCATCGCCTCGTGGATCCTGCATTTCAGCCTTGAGCAGACAGTCTGGCCGCCCGACGCACTGGCCTGGATGTCGACCGTTGCCCTGGGGTTGGGGCCCGTTGGGCTGGCGTTCTATGTCTGGGATATCGGGGTCAAGCACGGTGACATTCAGATGTTGGGCACCAGCTCGTACGCGGCACCCCTGCTGTCAACTCTGGTGCTTGTGGTCGCCGGGATCGCCACGCCGTCCTGGACGCTGGCGATCGCGGCATTGCTTGTTACCGGCGGCGCTGCAATCGCGGCACGCGCCAGCCTACGACGTTAAGCCGACAGGCGTTCAATCTCTTCCTTCAGCTTCAGCTTCTTCTTTTTGAGTTGAGCAATGTGGAGATCGTCGATACCGGGCGAGCGCTGGGCTTGTTCCACTTCGAGACTGAGGGTTTCGTGCTTCTTCTTCAGTTCCGTCAGATGTGCGCTTACGCTCATGGCGATCCTCCTTCTCTGTTTCTGAATATCACATGGGAAGTTGATCACATCATTTCCAGCCTGTCACGCCGCAGACGCTCGGATTCTTGTTCAAATCCGACAATTTCGGCTGGTCATTGCCTATCGGGCGTCCGGCCAGGGCATTGGTCGGCCCTCGCGCAGGATGCCGGATACCGTGTCGGTGTAGCTGTCGCCGTCCCTTTCATGGCGGTCACCGCTGTGGAGAATCAGCGGCGCATGCAACCGAAAATCCGCGCGTCCCCCTTTGCGCGCCCGCAGGATCAGCAACTCGGCCCCGCGCCCCATGCGCGGCGCGATGGGCAGAACTTCTACCGAGCCCAACCGACCCGCGCAGGCCGTCATCATGTCGGGCAAGCGTTCCGCGCGCTGGATCATGTGCAGGTACCCGCGCGGTGTCAGCCTGCGCGCCGCCGCATCAAACCAGTCGGACAGCGGCGTCTGCTCGCTCAGCGCCGTTCGCCGACCAGCATCGACGGCCGCGCTATGTGCACCGGGCCGATAATAGGGCGGGTTTGCGATCACGTGGTCGAAGTGCTGCTGACGCAGATCAGTCGGCATATTGGACAGGTCGGCCACGTGGACGGACAAATCGATCTCGTTGCATTGCGCGTTTCTTGCGGCCAGATCGGCATAGTCGGCCTGAAGCTCGACCCCAGTCGGCCGCAGACCGGGCACGCGGGTCGCGAGACAAAGAACCGCAGCGCCCGCCCCGCAGCCCAGCTCCAGCACCGACTGCCCGGCTTTGGCCGGAACCGCGGCAGCAAGCAGCACCGGATCGACACCGGCGCGATAACCGTCTCGCGGCTGCCACAGCTTTAGGCGGCCACCCAGAAAGTCGTTGCAAGTCAGCGCGCTGTCTGGAAACCCGGTCATCTTCCCAGCGGAATGTCATTGTCACGCATCACCCGCTCTGCCCGCTCGAGGTCATCGGTCCGAACCATGAGGCGGCGCGGAAAGATTCCGATGCCTCCCTCGAGGACGCTCATATTTACGTCCATCTCAAAGCAGTCTATATCCTCGCCCTCAAGAAGAGCGGATGCAAAGGCGATGATGGTCGGATCGGTGCTGCGCAGAAGTTCTTTCATGGGGATGGATGTAAGGGCAAGGCAGGACGAAAGTCGAGCCTTGTATCAGGAGTGTGATGACGATCAGCACGATCTCGAAACCGCATGAGCGACTGGCCGAGATTTTGGCCGGTGAAATGGAGGCGGTAAACACTCTGATCCGCACCCGCATGGCCTCGGAACACGCGCCCCGCATCCCCGAAGTCACCGCGCATCTGGTCGAAGCGGGCGGCAAGCGCCTGCGCCCGATGCTGACACTGGCCGCCGCGCGGCTGTTCGGCTATGGCGGCGATCATCACATCCGTTTGGCCGCCACGGTCGAATTCATCCACACCGCCACGCTTTTGCATGACGACGTCGTGGACGAAAGCGCGCAGCGGCGGGGCCGGCCTACTGCCAACCTGCTGTGGGACAACAAGTCCAGCGTGCTGGTCGGCGACTATCTGTTTTCGCGCAGCTTCCAGTTGATGGTGGAAACCGGATCTTTGCGGGTTCTGGACATTCTGGCCAATGCCTCGGCCACCATTGCCGAAGGCGAGGTGCTGCAGATGACCGCAGCCACCGACCTGCGCACGGATGAGGCCGTCTACCTGCAGGTGGTGCGCGGCAAGACCGCCGCGCTGTTCTCCGCGGCAACCGAGGTGGGCGGCGTGATCGCCGGTGCGTCCGAGGAGCAGGTCCGCGCACTGTTCGCCTATGGCGACGCGTTGGGCATCGCCTTCCAGATCGCCGACGACCTGCTGGACTATCAGGGCGACAGCAAGGCCATCGGCAAGAACGTGGGCGACGACTTCCGCGAGCGCAAACTGACCCTCCCGGTGATCAAGGCCGTGGACCAGGCCACACCCGACGAGCGTGCGTTCTGGGAGCGCACGATCGAGAAGGGTCGGCAACAGGATGGAGACCTGGACCTGGCCCTGAACCTCATGCGCAAATACGGCACCCTGGAGGAGACCCGGACAGACGCTTTGGCTTGGGCTGCCAAGGCCAAAACCGCTCTGACCGCGCTGCCCGATCACGAACTGCGCGACCTGCTCGGCGATCTGGCCGATTACGTCGTGTCCCGCCTCAGCTGAGTACGCTGGCGCGACACCACCAGTCCGGCTGGGAAACACCAATCTCGTAGGCAGCAAAATGTGCGGCCTTCATGGACGGGTACAGCGCAAAGCAGGTCGAACCCGACCCCGACATGCGCACCAGCAGAACGTCCCGCGTTTCACCCAGCGCCTGCAACACGTCTGAAATCTGGGGCGCCAAGCCTATTGCCGCTTCCTGCAAATCATTGCGTTGCCCGGCCAGCCAGTCAGCGCAGGCCTCGGGCGTTTCGAATGCCGGGATCTCATCCGGCATCCCCGGATTGTCGCGCGAATCCAGCGCATTGAACACCGGCCCCGTCGGAACCGGCACACCCGGATTGACCAGCAGCGCGGGCAAAGCGGGCAATGCAGCCGGGGCGACACGGTCACCAATGCCCTGCATCCGTGCGGCTCTGCCCAGTACACAAACAGGAACATCCGCGCCCAGGGCCAAAGCCGTTTCCAGCGGAACTTCCGCGTCTTCCCCTGCGATGGCCCGCAAAGTCGCAGCCGCATCCGATGAGCCGCCGCCGATTCCCCCGCCATGCGGCAGAACCTTGTCCAACTGGATTTGCCCGCTCCATCCCATTGCCCGAGCAGCCCGCGAGACGAGGTTGCGGTCGTCGGTCGGCACCCCGGCGGAATGAGGTCCGGTCACGGTCAGGTGAATCTCGGGCCCGGGTGACAGGATCAACGTGTCTCCCACATCGGCAAAGGCGACCAGCGAGTCCAGCAGATGGTATCCGTCGACCCGCCGTCCGGTCACATGCAGGGAAAGGTTGATCTTCGCGGGCGCAAAGGCCTCAGTCGCCATTGGCGACCTTGAGGGGGGCCGCGCCTTCCTCGGCCAGCACCGCGTCCAGTCCGACCTCGAGTTTGCGACGGATCCGGTCGGGGTCGGCCTCGCCATCGGTGTCTTCGGGATCGATGAAGGACAACGCGCGCCGCCATTGGAAATCGGCCTCACGGGTGCGCCCGACGGCCCAGTAGACGTCGCCCAAGTGGTCGTTGACCACCGGGTCCACGGCCATCAGTTCAACTGCGCGCTCCATATGCTCGACCGCTTCGTCGTACCGGCCCAAGCGAAACAGGACCCAGCCCAAGCTGTCGACGATATAGCCGCTGTCAGGCTGGATCGAGACGGCGCGCTCGATCATGTCCAGTGCCTCTTCCAGTTTTTCCTGCCGCTCGACCAGCGAGTAACCGAGATAGTTCAAAACCTGCGGCTGATCCGGATTCAACTCCAGGGCACGCCTGAAATCCGCCTCGGCCTTGTCCCAGGCCTTGAGCCGTTCGTGGCAGATGCCGCGAGCGTAGTGCAGGAACCAGTTGCCACCCGAACCGGTTTCGGTCAGTTCGATGGCTCGGTCATACGAGGTGACAGCTGCGGCGTAGTTTTCCTGACGCCGCTGCAGGTCGGCCAAGGCGACATGGACACTGGGCAGATTGGGCTGCCGGGCCGCCAGATTTTCCAGCACTTCGATCGCCGCATCCGGTTTCCCCGACTGAGCCAGAATTTCGGCACGCCCCAGCTCGGCTGCGTGGAAATCGCTGCTATCCGTGGGAACCTTTCGATAGGCTTCGGCGGCCAGGTCGTACTGGCTCAACTGCTCAAGCAGTTCCGCGCTCAGCAGGATCGCATCGATGTGATCGGGCCGGAGGTAAGTCGCGATCCGCGCGTATAGCAGCACATAGTCATGTGCAGCCTCGGTGTTCAACGCCGCCCCGACCGAGAAAAAGACCTCGGCCAGGCCTTCGGTGGCCGATCCGACATGGGTGAATGGCAAAGTGCCACCGGCGCTGAGCGTGTCCACGTAGGACTCGATCGACGGATCGCTGCCCGCCGCAAACACGTTTTCCAGGAATTGCAGGGCTTCATCGTTGCGGTTGAGCTGCGACAAGACTTCGACCCGCGCCAGCGCTGCACGTCGCGAGAATCGCGCAACGATACTGTCGTCGGCCGCAAAGATCGCCTCGGCCCCCTCGAAATCGCCAACCGACGCCAGCGCCAACGCCTTGTGATACAGCGCGAATTCCCGCAGCCCGTCCTGTTGGGCGACCTCATCGAACTGCGCCATCGCCTTGGTCATTTCGCCCTTGCCCAGATGCGCCCAGGCCGTCATCAGCCCATCGACCAGCGGGCCGACGCCCTGGTTTTCCGGATCACGGGCCAGCAATTCGTCGAACTTTCCGTCAGATACCAGTTTGGCGGAAACAACCATACGTGCGGCCTGGTTGGGCTGCTCGTTCGCCTCCATGTCCTCGGCGATCGGCAATGCACGTTCCACATCGCCAAGCGCCACGCGCGCCAGAAGCACGCTTTCCTTGAGCTTGGTGTTGCCTGGATCGAAAATCAGGGCCTTGGAGTAGTACTCCTCGGCCGCCTTGTAGTCGCTTTCATAGATGGCCTGGCGTCCAGCCAGATAGGATCCCGCGCCGGAATCCGCGTGAACCGGAACGACAGCCGCTGTCGCAAGAAACACGGCCAGCGCCGTGCGACGAACCAGTGAAACCACCTAATACCTGCCTTGTCTGCCTATGATTGCAGAACAAGCTAGGGCCTTGGCCCGCCAGAGGCAATGGCCGAGCGTTCACGGCCCCGCCATTGCCCGGGTTTTTGCCTACATGTTGGGGTAGTTCGGTCCGTCCCCACCCTGCGGCGTGGTCCACGTGATGTTCTGGCTGGGATCCTTGATGTCACAGGTTTTGCAGTGGACGCAGTTCTGGAAGTTGATTACGAATCGCGGCTCGGCCTCGTCCTTCACCACTTCGTACACGCCCGCCGGGCAATACCGCTGCGCCGGTTCATCAAACTTGGGCAGGTTGACCTTCACCGGAATCTCGGGGTCGGTCAGCTTCAGGTGACAGGGTTGGCTTTCTTCGTGGTTGGTGAACGAAAACGCCACGTTGGTCAGACGATCGAAAGACAGCGTGCCATCGGGCTTCGGATAGTCGATGGGGGTGTGCTTGCTGGCATCCTCGGTCGCCTCGGCGTCGTTCTTGCCATGGCCCAGCGTCCCCAGCAGCGAGAAGCCCAGCGTGTTGGTCCACATGTCCATACCGCCCAGCACCAGCGAAGCGGTCAGGCCGTATTTCGACCACAGCGGCTTGACGTTCCGAACCTTCTTGAGGTCGCGACCGATCGCACCGTTGCGCACCTCGTCTTCATAGGCGGACAGCTCGTCGCCCGACCGGTCGGCCTTGAGGGCCTCGAACGCGGCCTCGGCCGCGGCCTTGCCCGACAGCATCGCGTTGTGGTTGCCCTTGATGCGCGGCACGTTGACCATGCCCGCCGAGCAGCCCAGCAGCGCCACGCCCGGCGCCACCAGCTTCGGCATCGACTGATATCCGCCCTCGGTGATCGCGCGGGCGCCATAGGCGACGCGCTTGCCGCCTTTCAGCAGGTCGGCCACCATCGGGTGATGCTTGAACCGCTGGAATTCCATGTAGGGGAAAAGATGCGGGTTCTTGTAGTTCAGGTGAACCACGAAGCCGACATAGACCTGGTTGTTTTCCAAGTGATAGATGAAGGATCCGCCCCCGGCATTGCCGCCCAGCGGCCAGCCCATCGTGTGGGTGACGCTGCCTTCCTTGTGCTTGGCGGGGTCGATCTCCCAGATCTCTTTCATGCCGATGCCGTATTTCTGCGGCTCTTTCCCGGCCTGCAGGTCATATTTGGCGATCACTTCCTTGGACAGCGACCCGCGCACCCCTTCCGACAGGAAGACGTATTTGCCGTGCAATTCCATGCCCGGCTCGGTGTTGGGGCCATAGGACCCGTCGGGTTCCAGCCCGAAGACACCTGCCACGACACCCTTGACCTCGCCATTGTCGCCATAGACCAGTTCGGAACAGGCCATGCCGGGGAAGATCTCGACGCCCAGTTCCTCGGCCTGTTCGGCCATCCAGCGGCAGACATTGCCCATCGAGACGATGTAGTTGCCGTGGTTGTTCATCAGCGGCGGCATCGGCCAGTTTGGGATGCGCAGCTTGCCGGCCTCGCCCAGCATACAGAAGTTGTCTTCGCGCACCGGCACGTTCAGCGGCGCGCCCTTTTCCTTCCAGTCGGGGATCAGCGCATCCAGACCGCACGGGTCCAGCACCGCGCCCGACAGGATATGCGCGCCCACTTCCGAGCCCTTTTCCAGCACGACCACGTTCAGGTCGGCGTCCAGCTGTTTCAGACGAATGGCCGCCGACAGGCCCGCCGGGCCTGCGCCCACGATCACCACGTCGTATTCCATCGCTTCGCGTTCAATTTCGGCCATCGTGGGCTCCTCCGCTAACTATCCGAATTGGCGCCTGGGGCGCGGGCTCGGCGAAATTTTGTTTCCCGGCTGATTACCTGCTGGAAAAGACCTTGGTCAATCAAAACACGGCGTAACATTGCTGCAATGCGGCAGATCAGCCCTCGGGCGCGTCACCCATCAGGTACCTGGGACCGCTACCATGCGCCTTGGCCCGGTCGTCGGGGTTGTAGAGCGCGCATTTCGGAAGGCTCAGGCAACCGCACCCGATGCAGCCGTCCAGATTGTCGCGCAAGCGCAGCAGAGTATCGATTCGCTGGTCCAGATGCGCGCGCAGGCGCTGACTGATCTGTTTCCAGTCCGCCGGCGTGGGGGTGCGGTTGTCGGGCAGGCTGGCCAGCACCTCGCGGATTTCGGGCAGGGTCAGGCCGAACTGCTGGGCAATCATCACGAAGCTCAGCCGACGGATGTCGGCGCGCTGATACCGCCGCTGACCGCCCGGATTGCGCCAGGGGGAAATCAACCCCTGCGCCTCGTAATAGCGGATGGCTGAGACCGCCAACCCCGTGCGGCGCGCCAGCGCACCGATGGAAAGGCCTTCGGATGCGGGCATGATCTCCTCCCGAAAAAATCTCTTGAGCTAAAGTTAGGTTTAGGAATTACGGTGAGTCGAAACAAGCCTGAACATGAGAAGGAGACCCCATGATGGCGACGCTGGAACACACGAACTTCACCGTCCGCAACCCGCAGGCAACCGCCGCCTGGATGCAGGACGTCTTCGGATGGAAAACACGCTGGGAGGGCCCGGCGATCGCGGGCGGCTATACCGTGCATGTGGGCAGCGCGCACACCTATCTGGCGCTTTACGCCCCGGCCGACCCGAAACCGTCGGGCGAAAGCAGCTATGACATCGTCGGCGGGCTGAACCATGTGGGCGTGCTGGTCGAAGACATCGACGCGACCGAAGCCAAGGTCCGCGCCGCCGGGTTCGAGCCGCACAACCACGCCGACTATGAGCCTGGCCGCCGGTTCTATTTCGACGATGACAACGGCATCGAATTCGAGGTCGTTCAATATGATTGAGATGCTCTGGTTCGGCGCCGAGGCGCATCGCTGGAAACGCGGTGATCTGCTGGGGCATCGGCACAATCGGAAACCCCCACCGGCCCGACGGCGTTAAGTTGCGGATTGCAGGGGCTAAACCCCTTGGCCTCTTGCATTTCACGCCATATTTGGGTCAGGTAATTGCCGACCCATCTTTCGCCCCGACGCTGGTCTCATGCGGCGGGGCGACTCAATTTGTGCGTGGAAAAAAGAAGATATGGAAAAGATCCCCATGACGCCTGCGGGCTTTGCCGCGCTCGAGGCAGAGCTCAAGCAACTCAAGTCCGTTGAACGCCCCGCCATCATCGAGGCCATCGCCTCGGCGCGCGAACTGGGCGACCTGAAGGAAAACGCCGAATACCACTCGGCCCGCGAAAAGCAGGGCTTCATCGAAGGCCGCATCAAGGAACTGGAAGGCGTTCTGTCGCTGGCCGAGGTGATCGACCCAACCAAACTGTCGGGCGCGATCAAGTTCGGCGCCAAGGTCACCCTGGTGGACGAGGACACCGACGAGGAAAAGACCTGGCAGATCGTGGGCGAGCATGAGGCCAGTATCGAAAAGGGCCTGCTGAACATCAAATCGCCCATCGCCCGCGCCCTGATCGGCAAGGAAGAAGGCGACAGCGTCGAGGTGCGCACCCCCGGCGGCGTGCGCTCGTATGAAGTGCTGAGCATCCACTACGCCTGATCGGAGCGCGCCATGTCGGGCCAAGACCCTGATCAGGACAGCAAACGCCCCACCTGGCTGGGCATCTATGACCGTCCGGGCCGACCGAGCGTCACCGGGATCGAGATTGCGGCCGCGGCCCTCAGCCTGATCTGGCTGGTGGTGGCCGTGGTCTTTCTGGTGCTGCCGGAACAGACGCAGGCCGGCAGTATCATCGTGATGCTGCTGGCGGTGTTCATGCCGGTGGCGATGATCTGGGTCGCGGCGCTGGCCATGCGCGCCAGCCGCATCATGCGCGAAGAAAGCGCCCGGCTGCAGACCGCGATCGACGCGATCCGGCAGGCCTATGTATCGCAGCAACAGCGCTCGGCCAGCACCTACGAACCCGCGGTGGCCCGGAAACTGGATGAAATCGCCGCGGCCGCCCGGCACACCCAAAGCACGCTGGCCACGTTCTCCAGCAAGCGGCGGGATCTTGCGCCGCTGGCAAGACCTGCGGCACCCTCGGGCCAGACCTCGTTGGAACTGGGCACCCCGGCCGAAGAGATAACGACTCCTCTGCCCACCGACATTTTCATCCGCGCGCTGAACTTTCCCGAAACCGCCGAGGATACCGAAGGCTTCAACGCCCTGCGCCGCGCGATGAAGGACCGCAAGACCGCGCAACTGGTGCAGGCCGCCGAGGACGTGCTGACTCTGCTCAGCCAGGAAGGCATCTACATGGACGACCTGCGTCCGGACATGGCCCGCCCCGAGGTCTGGCGCCAGTTCGCCAAGGGCGAACGCGGGCGTGCGGTCGCCGCGTTGGGCGGTATCCGCGACCGGTCGTGCCTGGCGCTGACCTCGGCGCGGTTGAAACAGGACCCGATCTTTCGCGATGCGGTGCATCACTTCCTGCGCCGGTTCGACACCATGATCGTCGAGTTCGAGCCTGTGGCCAGCGACGCCGACCTGACCGCCTTGGGCGACACGCGCACGGCGCGCGCCTTCATGCTGCTGGGCCGGGTGGCCGGAACCTTCGACTAGCCACCGTTGGGCAGGACCCACCGCATTTTCGTGGCCGAGCTGAATCCGAACAGGTGTTTGAACGGGCCGGTATGGTCCTGCCCGATCGCCTGAAACCCTTCGCGCTCGTACAGGATCCGCGCGCGCGGGTTGGTGTCGATCACGTCCAGTTGCACCTCGTGCATGCCCAGCCGCTGCGCCTCGTCCTTGATCGCCCGCAGCAGCAGGGTGCCGACACCCTGCCCGCGCGCCTCGGTCGCCACGCATATGCCATCCATCTGGAACACGCCCGGCTTCAGGTCTCGTTCCAGAACGCTCAGGAACAGGCCCCGCCACAGGGCGCCGAACCAGCCATAGACCCGGGCCAGATCCGCCAGCCCGCCCTGCGTCAGCCCGCCGTCGCGGGTCTTGTACCCGGCCAGCCCCAGCATCCGCCCATCCGCATCCCGCGCCACAAGCGCGAAATCGGGGTTCAGCGCCCGTTCGAAAAAGGCCAGCCCGCGCGCATCCGGCCCCATGACACGCGACAGCTTGCCCGAGAATGCCTGCCAGAACAGCGCGGCCGCCCGTGCGCGCTCATCGGGGTCAAACCCGCGAGAGACCGAAACCGTCACAGGCCGAAACTCCCATAGGGTATGAACCGAACCGGGTCTCCGGGCTGGATGTCCAGCGGGCCGTCCGGCAGTTCGACCAACCCTTCGGCCCAGCTGACCCCGCTGATGCGACCCGACCCTTCCGAGTGAAACACCGCGACCCGGCCGTCGCGGACCCGGGCGCGCAGGTATTCGCGGCGGCCCGGTTTCTTGCGCTTGGCGAACGCGGCGGGCAGGTCAAAGCCCTGCGGCTGCCGCCACCCCTCGCCCGCCATCAGGCCCAGCGCGGGCCGGGCAAAGATCAGGGTGCAGACCATCGCCGCCACCGGATTGCCCGGCAGGCCGAACACCGGCGTGCCCTGCCACAGGCCCAGCGCCAGCGGGCGGCCCGGCTTCAGCGCGATGCGCCATTCCTGCAAGGCCCCCGCCGCGCGCAACAGGGCCGAGACATGATCCTCGTCCCCCGCCGAAGCGCCGCCGCTGGTCAGGATCGCGTCGGTCTGTTGCGCGGCCTTGTCCAGTCGGTCCCGCAGCGCGGCCCGGTCGTCGCCCACGCGGCCCAGATCGACCGCCACAAAACCCATCCGTTGCAGCATCGCCAACAGCATCGGGCGGTTCGCATCATAGATCTGCCCCGGACCCGCGGCCTGACCCGGATCACGCAATTCATCGCCGGTGGACAGAACCCCCACGCGCAAGGGGGTGCGGACCGGGACCTCGGCCACGTCCACCGCCGACAGCAGCGCCAGATCGGCGGGCGTCAGGCGTCGCCCGCCAGGCAGAGCCAGGGCCCCGGCCTGCACGTCTTCACCCGCCTTGCGCGTGTTGGCACCGACCTTCAAAGGACCGTTGAAGGCGATGTGGCCGTCCTGCACGGTCACGTCCTCTTCCAGAATGACGGTATCCACCCCCTCGGGCAGCGGCGCGCCGGTCAGAACGCGCAGCGCCTGCCCCTCCGGCACGGCCCCCGCAAACGGCACGCCCGCCGCCGCGCGTCCCTCGGCCAGCGGCAGAACATGCGGGCCCTCGGGCCGACCACCGGCAAAGCCGTACCCGTCCACCGCCGTGTTGGGCAGCGGCGGATTCGACCGTTGCGCGATCACGTCCCGCGCCAGAACGCGCCCGCAGGCTTGGCCAACGGGCAGGGTCTCGACACCGGCTACCGGGTGCAACCGGTCGCGCAACAGGGCCAGCGCGTCGGCGACCGGGGTCCATTCGACCCCCGGCGGCAGGGCGAAACAGTCGTTTTTCAGCGGTGGAGGCGCAATCTTTGGCATGGTCCGGTCCTCGGGCATGGTCAGGGGCTGGGCCGCGGCCCCAAGCCGACCTCGGCCAGGATGAAATCGGCAATTGCAGGCGTGTCGTTCAAGTCAAAAACCGGACGGTCCAGATCCAGCGGCGTGTCGCTGGCCACCGCGCGGATCGTCGGATCGTCGGCGGCGATCAGCGGGTTTCTGGGCTGGGCGCGAAAGGCCTCGACCTTGGGGTGCGGCGCGCGCTTGTATCCCTCGACCAGCACCAGATCGACCGGGGACAGACGCGCCAGAAGGTCGTCCAACAGCGGCTCGGGCGCGCCACGCAGCTCTTGCATCACGGCGATGCGGCGGCTGGATGCCAGCAGAACCTCGGACGCCCCGGCGGTTCGGTGGCGGTGGCTGTCGGTGCCCGGCTGGTCCACGTCAACCGCGTGGTGAGCGTGTTTGACGGTCGAGACGCTGAACCCGCGCCCGGTGATCTCGGCCACCAGCCGCTCGACCAGTCCGGTCTTTCCCGCATTCTTCCAGCCGGTGACGCCGTAGACCCTCATGCCCGCTCCAACAGGTGCTGCGCCCGGATCAGATCGTCGGGCGTGTTGACGTTGAAGAACGGATCGAACGGGTCGGCCGGAAACAGCGCCTCGCGCCCGTCATGGCGGTCGGTCCACAGAACCACCTTGCGCAACCCGTCCGCCAGGGCCGCGCGCAGATCGTCGCGCAGAGCGACGGGCCACAGGCCGAAGGTCGGGTGCCGGTTCACCCGGCGGCCACCGCCCGATTTCAGCGCCTCGTCACCGGTGCGCGGCGTGGTGGCCAGAGCCAGCGGATGAGCCTGCCCCTGCGCCGCCCGCGTCAGCCGCTCGACCAGATCGCGCGGAAAGAACGGCGTGTCGGCGGCAGCGGTGACGATGCAATCAGCGCCCTGCCCCGCCGCCCAATCCAACCCGGCCAGAACGCCCGCCAACGGCCCGGCGTAACCCGCAATGCTGTCCGGCAGGGTCGGCAGGCCAAGATCGGCAAAGCGCGCCGGATCGCCATTGGCGTTCAGCGCCAGCCCGCCCACCTGCGGCGCCAGCCGGTCGATCACATGTGCCAGCAGGCTTTGCCCACCCAGTTGCAGCAACCCCTTGTCGCCGCCGCCCATCCGCGTGGCCAGACCTCCGGCCAGTATGACGCCGAGGGGGCGTGATGTTTCACCTCCCATCGGCGCTTTTCCTTCGATGCTTCTTGTCCTCGACCGGCACGGAGGCCGGGTCCACGTCGCGCAGCAGCCGGTCCTCGCCCGACAGGCACACAAAGCGCTGGCCGCGCATCCGGCCGATCAGGGTAAGGCCGACCTCGCGCGCGATTTCGACGCCCCAGGCGGTAAAACCCGACCGTGAGGCCAGAACCGGGATGCCCATCATCGCCGTCTTGATCACCATTTCCGAGGTCAACCGCCCGGTCGTATACAGGATCTTGTCGCCGGCCGTCTCGCCTTCGGACAGCATCCAGCCGGCGATCTTGTCCACCGCGTTGTGGCGGCCCACGTCCTCCATATAGACCAGCGGGCGACTCTCGCGGCACAGAACCGTGCCATGGATCGCCCCGGCCTGCAGGTACAGCGACGGCGTGCGGTTGATCTTGGCCGCCACATCATACAGCCACGAGGTGCGCACCTGAACCTGCGGCAGGCGCACGCCCTCCAGCCCCTCCATCATGTCGCCGAACACCGTGCCCACCGCGCAGCCGCTGGTGCGGGTCTTTTTCTTCAGCTTGTCCTCGTACGAGGTTTCGCGGGTCGTGCGCACCACGACGGTTTCCAGATCGTCATCGTAATCGACCCGCGTGATCTCGTCATCGGGGCGCAACATGCCCTGGTTGCGCAAAAAGCCCAGCGCCAGATATTCCGGGTAATCGCCGATAGTCATGGCCGTCACGATCTCTTGCGAATTGAGGAAGATCGTCAGCGGGCGCTCCTCGACAACCGAGATGCGGCTGACCTCGCCGTTCTGGTCCACCCCCTCGACCGCGCGGGTCAACCGCGCCGCGCCGGGATCGGGGGCGATGATGTATTCCGACAGATCGGTTTCGGTGGCCAATTGAAACCCTCTCGCTGACCCGCTACTGCTGCGCAGACCACCATAGGATCTAGCCATGGCAACCTCCACATCCAAGTCATACTATTGGCAGGGTTTTCGCGACGGGACCCCGTTCATCTTCGTGGCGGTGCCCTTCGGCACCCTGTTCGGCGTCTTCGCGACCGAGGCGGGCCTGAGCATTCTGCAGACCATGGTGTTCACCGCAGCCGTATTTGCCGGCGCCGCGCAGTTTGCATCGCTGCAGCTGCTGCAGGACGGCACACCCACGGCCATCATTCTGGTTTCGGCACTGGCCGTGAACCTGCGGATGGCCATGTATTCAGCGTCTTTGACGCCTTATCTGGGCGCGGCGCCCCTGTGGCAACGGGCCTTTGCCGCCTATCTTACGGTCGACCAATCCTATGCCTGCTCGATCGTCCAGTTCGAAAAGGAACCGGACATGTCGGTTCCGCAGCGCATGACCTATTTCATGGGGTCGGTTTCGCCGCTGGTGCCCATGTGGGTACTGGCCACCTTTATTGGGGCCTACCTGGGAACGCAGATCCCGGATAGCTGGGCACTGGATTTCGCGCTGCCGATCACCTTTCTGGCCATGATCGGCCCGATGATGCGCACTCCGGCCCATGTGGTCGCGGCTCTGGTCGCTATCGTCGTATCGCTGCTATGCGTAGCAATCCCCTACAATCTTGGCCTGCTGATCGCGGGCTGCGCGGGCATGATGGCCGGTGCGCAGGCCGAAGTGATGCTGGAACGCAGAAAGGTAGCGTCATGACCACCCCCGATCAGACAACGGTCTGGACGATCATCGTCGGGCTGGCGATCGGAAGCTATGCCCTGCGCTTCGTGTTCATCGGCTTTGTCGGAGACCGTCCGTTGCCGCCATGGTTGCTGCGGCATCTACGCTATACGGCGGTGGCCATCCTGCCGGCCCTGATTGCCCCTCTGGTCATGTGGCCCACGGCCACCGAGGGCCAGCCGGACCTGCCGCGCATGGCCTCGGCCGTGGTTGCCCTGAGCGTCGGGTTGATCACCAAGAACGTGCTGGCCGCCATCTTTGCCGGGGCCGGCACACTGTATGGTCTGCTGTACCTAGTTGGTTGAAGCCGCTTCCAGCTGGTTGAGCGCGGCGTTGTTGGCCGCCAGCCCCGCCTGCAGATCGGCGCTGTCGTTTTCACGGTATTCGGTCGTTACGACCCCCGGAAGCTGCCCGAACTGATCGGACAACTTGACCGGGTAGAAGGTGGTCTGGATCTGCTCGAACCCGGGAACCTGCTGCAGCAGCCGAGCAGTCGAGTTGGCGCAGTAGGCGCCCGCAACCGGTCCGGACTGCTTGGCCAGCTGATAGGCGATCTCGGCCTGTTGGGATGTCACCTGGATGGTCTGGATGCGCGCATAATGCGTTTCGCGTGCGTGCGAGCTGCGATAGGCACGCTCGACCGCGGGGGTGATGCCGTACAGCACGTCATCCTTGATCGGCACCACGTCGGCGCGGAACGACCCGGCGGGGTCGAAAATTACCCGCTCGCTGGCGCTGATCATCAGCGAGGTATGCGCGCCAGACCCCGTACGCGTGTTGATCATCGTGTACAGGGTCAGCGTTGAGGGCCCCGGGTCACGGTAGGATCGCGCAACGATCTCGGACTGGTCGGCCTGAGGGCGCTGCGACGTGGCACAGCCTGCGACGGTTACTGCCAGCAGGCAGGCAATCAAGATGCGAAACATGACCCGTCAGTCCGGCTTATGCCCCGAAGATCGCAAGAAACAGGGCAATGAAGCAGATCACCACGACGCTGTAGGTGGTGAATTTGATGAACCCGTTGAAGGTTTTGGTCTGGACGGTGATGTCCATCTCGCCGTGCTTGTGTTCAGCCATTTCGAAAGATTCCCAATTCGCGTGTTTGCCGGTTTGGATAAATCATATTTTCCGGCCTGTCACGACGTCAATCGCGCGCAGGTGCCCGAGTTCAGTTGCCCGCAGCCTCATCGGTGGCGAAAACCGAGCAGCCGGGATACCCGAAGCCCCACCGCCACGGCAGGCCGGTGCAGGGACCACCCCCGAATCGGACGGCCATGAACATCGCCTCGGCGGTGATTGACATGGCCGACTTCACCTGCTCGGGCGTCATGTCGTATTGCGTGGCATAGTCCTGCGCATGCACGGCTCCGAATTCCTTGACGCAGGCGCGCAGGGCGCGGTCAGCCTCCAGCCGGGCGTCGAAACTGGCGTCGGCGGACGTGGCACCCCCGGCGGTGTGATACGCGCGATCATGAGTCACACAGCATGACTCCCACGGCGGGTGGCTTTCGTAAACGGCGCGAAATCTGGGAAAGGTCTCTGCCACCAGCCGCCAGCTGGACGACATGCCCCCCGAGCAGCCATCGGTTTCAAACGCGCTCAATGGTTGCCCGACAGATTGCGCGATCAAAGCCCGATGCGCGGGCATCTCGACGCCGCGCATCAGATCCTGCGCCGAAGCCGACCCGGCAAGGCAGGCGAGCAAAAGACCGAAGCTAGGGGCTTTCATCGCGCATCGCCTCGGTATCGACCGACAGGCCGAAGGTCGTGGCCAGCCACAGCAGCAAGCGCTCGCCCGGCTCCATCTCGGCGCGGACACGCAGCACTTCACGCGCCATGGCCGGGCGGTCGGTGATCAGACCGTCGACACCCATCGAGGCCATCGACGACATCTGCAGCGGGTCATTCACCGTCCAGACATAGATATCCTTGCCTGCATCATGGACCGAGCGGATCAACCCGGGCGTGACCATCCCGGCATTCACCGCGACGAAATCGCCCTCCAGCCCGGTCAGATCGCCCACCGCCGTGGCAGCCAGAACGCCGGCGCGCCAGTCCGGGCGCAACGCTTTCATCTTCTGCACCGCCGGGTATTTGAGCGACATCGTGGCGATGTCCTGCTCCATCCCGAATTCTTCGACGATGGCGGCCACGCGGTTTTCAAGGTCGACATCATGGCCATAGTATTTCAGTTCGATGATGACCTTGGATTTGCCCTTCGCTGCCTCGAGAACCTCACGCAGGGTCGGGGTACGCTGATCGGCATATTCGGGGTCGAACCAGCTGCCGATATCGATCTGCGCCACATCCTCCATCGTGGCATCCCAGACCTTCAGATTGACCCCGCCCAGCTTCATGAAGTCGCTGTCATGGGCCACGATCACCTCGCCGTCGGCGCTTTCTTGTACGTCGATCTCGACCCAGTCGGCCCCGTCTTCGATGGCCTTCAGCACTGCAGCCATCGTGTTTTCCGGCCGCAGCGCCGCCGCGCCCCGGTGGCCGATCACGTCGGCATAATCGGGTGCCGAAATCTGGTCCAGCACGTCCTGGCTGAACCAGATACCGGCCAGCACGGCCACGATTGCCGCGGCAACGGTCACCAGAACCGGGGCGCGCAGGTTTCCAGCTTCGGGGTGAGGCAGCTCTGCCGCGCGAGGTTCAAAAAACCCATCCAGCAGAACCGCCAGCGCTCCCAGCGCCACCGCCGCCAGCACCAATCCGGCCAGAGACCACAGCCCGGCCACCAGCAGGCTGAGCGTCAGGGCAAACCGCAGGTTCGTGCCCTGTTCCAACGGAACAAGGTGAAACAGCAGGCTGGCCACGGCGGCAATCAGCGCAGCAATCGCCAGACGTACGACCAGCCATAGCGCCAGTTCGATCTTCAACCGGCCGCGTTTGCCCTCCATTCGGCGGGCGCTTTCGGCAAAGGCCTCCGAGGGCGCAATTCCCTCGAACAGCACCAGATGCAGGGCGAGCGCCCAAGCCGACAGGCGGCGGATCAGCACCCAGGCCAAAGCCAGCACCACCAGCCCGATCAGCGCGACGGCCACCTGGAAGGCGGGCGGATGGAAGGTCAGGTAATAGTTGATGTCGTATTCGGTCAGCGTCCACCACGCGATCAGGCCCGCGACCGCCACGAAGGGCACCGCCAGAACGAGTACCCGCAGAATGAAGCGCACCGCGAAGGAAAACAGCGTCGGCAGGCGCGACAGGATCAATCGCAGCGCCGACCCGCCGGCCCTCCACGGGTCGCTCTCGCCCATCCTGAGCGATCCGGCCATGACCGAAAAGACGAACACCTCGGCCAACAAGAACAGGCCCAGAATGACCACCGCCGCCACGAAACCAACCGGCGACAGGATGAACATGGCGATGTCCTGATCGGTCAGCGCGGTTTGGTCGGACAGCATCACCGCCAGGTTCACGGTGAAGGCCACGCCGGGTGCGATCAGCGCGATCAGCAGCAGACGCACCGCCATATAGATGGGAACAAAGGTTCGCCGTCGGGCCCAGGCCCCGCGATAGGCATCTGTTACGGTTGAGAAATGTGACACGCCGGCTCCCTTTGAATGCTGAATTCATTCAAGGCCGCGCAGATGTGAATTGCAAGCGTGACGCTCAGCTTTCCTCAAGCTTGGCGGCCAGGCGGAAGCCGATCCGGTTGGCGGGCTTGTCCTCGACCGTTTTGGGCAGGGCGCGCAGCATGACGTTCAGCTGGCTGACATGCTGCACCAGCTGGGTGCGTGCGCCCGAACCGTCCGAGCCGTAGAAGGTGATCACGTCGGGGTCAAAATATCCCATCCCCTCGATCCGCATCACCCCGGCGTCACCGCCGGTAAAGCCCATGGCGACCTCGTGATCGGCATCGAGGGTCTGCTCGAAGTTCTGGATGTACAGGATCAGCCGCTCATACGCCCATTGGGCGGGGCTTTTGCTGTCGACCGGCTGGCGCAGGGGTTCGGGCAGATCCTTGGTGCCCGACGTGCTGTCCGGGTCAGCATGAACCTCATAGCACCGGGGCAGAGCCGCCGCTTCGGCGGCCTCGGCCGAGGTTTCGATCTTGTCCTGCATCGTTTCAACCTTTGCGCTGATACACCCATGCGCCGTCCTCACGGCGCGCCCGGGTCACGGCTCCAGTGTGATAAAGATGGTTCAGATGCGCAACCGCCTCGACCAGCGCAAGCCCGTATTCGCCGTCGCGGATGGGGCGTTTGAACAGGGTCACGAAACAATCCGACGCCGCCTTGGGCGCGTCCAGATCGTCCAGCAGGCGTGCAAGAGCGCCGTGATGGTTCTCGATCAGTTGCTTCATGCGGATCGGCAGGCCGATGAAGGGCAGTTTGTGCCCTGGCAACACCACCTGATCGGGCCGCGCCAGCTGTTGCAGGCGCTCGCAGGCCTCCAGCCAGTCGGACACCGGGTCAGCCATCGGCTCGGTGGCATAGACGCCCAGGTTCGGGCTGATCGAACTGAGGATCTGGTCGCCCGAGATCACTAGGTTGTCGTCGCGGCTCCAGAACGTGGCGTGTTCGGGGGCATGGCCATTGCCCATATGCACGTCCCAGTCCCGCCCGCCCATACGGATCACGTCGCCCCGCTTGATGCGGACAAAGCCCAGAGGCATCGGATAGACCGTGTCGGCAAAATTGAAGGGCCGCTCGGACATGCGCTTGGCCAGGATCTCGGGGGCCATGCCGGCGCTGCGGTAGAATTCCAGCGTCTCTTCCGGCCAGCTCTCCTGCACGTCCAGCGTCAGCATTCGCGCAAACAGCCATGCGGTACGGCTCGAAACCAGATCGGCGCCGTGCTCCGACTGGAACCACCCGGCATTTCCGACGTGGTCGGGGTGGTGATGCGTAACCACCACCCGGGTCACCGGCTTGCCCGCAAGCGGCCCGGCCATCAGGTCGGACCACAGGCCGCGCGTCTTTTTCGATGAAATCCCGGTGTCGATCACCGTCCAGCCATCGCCGTCATCCAGCGCGTAGACATTGACGTGGTCCAGCGCCATCGGCAGCGGCAGGCGCATCCAAAGCACGCCCTCGGCGATCTCGGTGGCTTGTCCGGGCGCGGGCGGCTCGGGCCAGGGATGGCGAAACGCCGGAGGCCGCGCGCCGTCCATCACGCGGCCAGTTCGTCGGCGCTGAGCGCGAACAGGTCTTTGGCCCCGATCTGCGCCTGATCCAGCAGGCCCGCGTATTCCGGCAGGCGCGCGGTGATGTAGTACCGCGCCAGCTTGGCGCGCGGACCATCCGGATCGGCCAAAGCGGCGATCAGGTGGTAATGCGCACCCAGCACGCGGGCAAAGGCGTTCAGATAGGCCACGGCCCCGGCAAAGCGATTGTTCATGTCCTCTTGCGCCACCAGCCACTCGGTCGCCTCGCGCAGGGATTCAGTCGCCTCCCATACCGGGCCGGCCAGCTCGGGCACGGTGGCGCGGGCGCGCTCGGCATGATCTTCGATCTCGTCCAGCAGGCGGGCGGCGGCTTCGCCCCCGTCCATCATCTTGCGGCCGACAAGGTCCATGGCCTGAATGCCGTTGGTCCCCTCGTAGATCGCGGTGACGCGAACATCGCGGTAATACTGCGCGGCGCCGGTTTCCTCGACATACCCCATGCCGCCATGCACCTGCAGGCCGGTCTCGGCCACGCGCATGCCGGTCTGGGTGCCGAAAGCCTTGCAGATCGGGGTCAGCAGGGCCGCCCGCGCGGCCCAGTCGGCGTTGTCGGTGGCCTTGGCCATGTCGATGGCCGCGGCATTGGCCAGCATGATCGCACGGGCGGCGAACAGGTCGGCCCGCATGTCCATCAGCATCCGGCGCACATCGGCATGATCGATGATCGTGCCCGAAGGCGTCTTGCCCTGCTTGCGTTCCAGAGCATAGGCCAACGCGTGCTGATAGGAGCCCTCGGCCGCGCCCACGCCCTGCCCGCCGACGCCGAGGCGCGCGTTGTTCATCATCGTGAACATGGCGGCCATGCCCTTGTGTTCCTGGCCCACCAGCCAGCCCTTGGCGCCGTCATACTGCATCACGCAGGTGGGCGAGCCATGCAGTCCCATCTTGTGTTCCAACGACACCACCTTCAGGTCATTCGCCACGCCCGGATTACCGTTTTCATCGGGGATGAACTTGGGCACCAGGAACAGGGAAATCCCCTTGGTCCCCGGCGCGCCATCGGGCAGACGGGCCAGAACCAGGTGGCAGACATTCTCGCAGAAATCATTGTCGCCCCACGAGATGTAGATCTTCTGCCCGGTGATCGCATAGGTACCATCGCCGTTGGGTTCGGCCTTGGACGTCAGCGCGCCGACGTCAGACCCGGCCTGCGGTTCGGTCAGGTTCATCGTGCCCGACCATTCGCCCGACATCAGTTTGGGCAGGTACAGCGCCTTGAGCTCTTCGCTGGCGTGGTGTTCCAGCGCCTCGATCTGACCCTGGCTCATCAACGGGGCCAGCTGCAGCGACAGACAGGCGGCGCTCATCATCTCGTTGACGGCGGTGGTCACGGTCATGGGCAGGCCCATGCCGCCGTATTCAGGGTCACCGCTCATGCCGATCCAGCCACCCTCGGCGATCGCCTTCCAGCCATCGGCATAGCCGGGCGAGGTCCGCAAAACCCCGTTTTCCAGTCGCGCCGGCTCAAGATCGCCGGGGCGCTGCAGGGGGGCCATTACCTCTTCGCACATCTTGCCGGCCTCGGTCAGGATGGCGCTGACCACGTCCGGGGTGGCCTCGGCGAACTTCTCGGTCGCGGCGACGTCCTTGAACCCCACCACCTTGTCCATCAGGAACTCGTAATCAGTGACAGGAGCGCGATATGGCATGGTTTCCCCCGGAAATCGTGTGTCGGTCGCAATGGCGGGCTTGGAATCCATGGCCCGCGCCGGTATTCATCTAAGCTTGTTCGATTACCTATCCGTCCCCCTGTTGCAAGCAACCAAAACGCCGCGTCACCACCCATGATCCCCAACAGCACGCAATATCTGGATGCTGATCCCGCCGGGATTGCAGCCGCGGCCGACCTGCTGCGCCAGGGACTGCTGGTCGCCTTCCCGACCGAGACCGTCTACGGGCTGGGCGGCGACGCCCGCAAAGGCGAGGCAGTCGCCGCGATCTACGCCGCCAAGGGGCGACCCAGTTTCAACCCGCTTATCGCGCATGTCGCCTCGGTCGAGGCCGCCAAACGCTATGTCGAGTGGTCGGACCATGCCGAACGACTGGCGGCTGCGTTCTGGCCCGGTCCGCTGACGCTGGTGCTGCCGCTGCGCGCAGGGCATGGCGTGTCCTCGCTGGTGACGGCGGGGCTGGAGACGCTGGCCGTGCGGGTGCCCGCCCACCCAACCGCTCGCGCATTGCTGAGCGCAGTTGACGGACCCGTCGCTGCCCCTTCGGCAAACCCCTCCGGTCGGATCAGCCCAACCACTGCGGCGCATGTGCGCGCCGGTCTGGACGGTCGGATCGCCGCCGTACTGGATGACGGACCCTGTTCAGTCGGGTTGGAATCGACCATCGTGGGCTTGGCCGGCACCCCCGCTTCGCTGCGGCCCGGCGGTGTGGCACTGGAACAGATCGAAACGGTTCTAGGCACGCGCCTGACTCGCCACAAGCCCGGAGATCTGCTGACCGCTCCGGGGCAGTTGCTGTCACATTATGCTCCGGATGCACCGGTGCGGCTGAACGCCACCGAGCGGCGCGGGGACGAGCTGCTGCTGGGATTTGGCAATGTCGATTGCGACCGCAACCTGTCTGCCAGGGGTGACTTGATCCAAGCGGCGGCAAACCTGTTTGCGTATCTGCACGAACTGGACGGTACGGGGCGGCCGATTGCCGTCAGCCCGATCCCTTCCGAGGGCGTGGGGGCGGCCATCAACGACCGCCTGCGCCGGGCCGCGGCGCCGCGCAACTCCTGATCAGGCCCGACCGGCGCTGGCCGACAGCGTCAGCGGATCGACACCCAGCGTGGCCAAGGCGGCCTCCCACTTTTCGTCGTCGGCAACGTCAAAGACCAGTTTCGATGTAGCATCGGTCGTTAACCAGCCATTGGCCGCGATCTCATCTTCCAGCTGTCCAGGCCCCCATCCCGAATAGCCCAGCATCAGCATCGAGTTCAGCGGCCCTTTGCCAGAAGCGATATCTTCGAGCACGTCCAGCGTCGCCGTCATGCTGAAATCGCCGGCCACGTGCAGCGAATGCAGATTTGCGTCGTAGTCCGCGCTGTGCAGGACAAACCCCCGGGACAATTCGACTGGGCCACCGAAATGCACAAGGCGCTCTCCGACAACCGGGATGCGGCACGCGATGTTCAACTGTTCAAGAAGCGTCTTGATCCGCAAATCCGACGGTTTGTTCACGATCAGACCCATAGCGCCGTCATCGCCGTGGCTGCACAGATACACCACTGAATGATCAAAGCGCGGATCGCCCATGCCGGGCATCGCAATCAACAGTTTTCCAGTCAGATCCATCAAAAAACTCGTGCGGCTTATTCCCTTACAATGACCTTGCGGAACCCGGATTGGCAAGGGATCACGCCTGAAATCCCGCGATTTCTGCCGGTGACCAGAACGTGACTTGGCAAACCTGCCCGCAAGTCGCATGTATGGATCATGAGATCGCTGTTCAAACCCGTCCTGACCGTTGTTTCAGCTTGTCTGGCCCTGGCTGCGCCTGCGCAGGCGCAATCGATCGACTCGATCGTCCGGCTGGACGTGATCGATGGCGGCCAATCCGAGGATGGAACCTATCTCACCGCGATCCGATTGGATCTGGAACCCGGATGGAAGACCTATTGGCGGGCCCCCGGTGACGCCGGCATTCCGCCTGAATTCGACTGGCGCCGCTCCGGCAATGTCGGCGCGGTTGCGATCACGTGGCCCACGCCGCATGTCTTTGACCAGAACGGCCTGAAGTCCATCGGCTACGAAAAACAGCTGGTGTTGCCGGTTCGGATTACGCCCAAGGACGCATCCAAACCGGTCCGGTTGCGCGGCGAGGTCGATCTGGGGGTGTGCAAGGATGTCTGCATACCCGCTTCTTTGAAATTCGACCACGAACTGGACGCCGGCGCAGCAAGAAATCCGGCGATCGCGGCTGCGCTTGCGCAACGGCCCTTCTCTGCACGCGAGGCTGGCGTTACCGGCGCGGCCTGTCGCCTGAGCCCGACCGCGGACGGTTTGCAGGTTCAGGTACAGATCGACATGCCCTCGGCCGGTGGCGCCGAACTTGCGGTGATCGAACCGGGGAACCCGGCCCTGTGGGCCTCGCAGACTGAAACCAAGCGGCAAGGCAACCGGCTGACCGCCACGTCCGAGGTGATCAGCCCAGACGGTCAGCCCTTTGCGCTGGACCGGTCCGCCGTGCGGATCACGGTTCTGGGGACCAAACACGCGGTCGACATTCTGGGCTGCAGCGCGGGCTGAGCGGATGCAGCAGGTTCCCCGGATCGGCGCACTGGCGGTTGTCGTAGATCAGGGCCATGTCCTGCTGGTGCAACGCAGCAAGGCCCCCGATGCCGGTCTCTGGGGATTTCCCGGCGGCCATGTGGAGTGGGGCGAAACTGTCCTGCAGGCCGCCGCGCGCGAGTTGATGGAAGAAACCGGTATCGAAGCAACCCCGCAGGCGTATCTGGGCAACCTTGATCTGCTGGTCCGGGATGCGGCCGGACAGATCACCGCCCACTATTTGCTGGTCGGCGTGTCCTGCCGCTTCGGATCCGGCACTCCGGTCGCAGCGGATGATGCGCAGGATGCGCGTTGGTTCCCAATCCGGCAGGTGCTGGACCGCGACCTTGCCATGAGCGACCGGGTGCCCGACCTTCTGTCTCAGGCACTGGCCCGGGATGAAAGCCTGACATAAAGCGCCCCGGACACGATCAGGCTGACGGCCAGAATGGCAACCGCACCGGCCGCGAACGCTCCCAGCCCCATTCTCAGCAATGCCAGACCGTCCTCGCCGCCGTACAGCCCGGACAGCACACCCAGCGGCGCGCCGGCCAGAACCGGCCAGACCATCGTGACCAGCAGCCAGAGGATCATCGCCCCGCCCGTCCCCGCGGCCGCGACCCGGACCACCTTGTCCGGCGCCCGCAAGGCGCGGCGCATCGCCGTCATCGGGCGAGAAATATCACTCAGGATCGCCAGCAACGCGGGAACCAGGAGCAGCACCAGCACCATGCCGAACCCGAGCCCGTAGACCAGCGTGATCACCGTGGGTTTGAGGAATTGCGCCTGCTGCGACCCTTCGTACAGCAATGGGGCCAGCCCCATCACCGTCGTCAGCGTGGTCAGCATCACGGGGCGCAACCGGTCAGCGGTGCCTTCTATGATCGAGGGCACCAGCCCGCGATCCTGCTGATACCCATCAATGGTCGTTATCAAAACGATCGAGTCATTGATGATGATCCCGGTCATGCCCAACAGGCCGACGACCGTGAACATGCTTAGCGGAACGCCCCAGATGTAATGCCCCCAGATGGTGCCTACCAGACCAAAGGGAATGATCGCCATCACCACCAGCGGCCTTGTCCAACTGGCGAAGATCCACGCCAGAACAAGGTAGATTCCGGTCAGACACAGGATCAGACCGGTACGCGCCTCGGTCAGGAACTCGTCCTCCTGTTCGCTCAGACCGGCCATGCGCCACTCGACCTGATACTCGGCGGCGATATCAGGCAGGATTTCCTCGCGCATGGCGCGGGTGATTTCCGCCGCCTGGGCCGGGTCATCCTCGGAAATGTCCCCGTTCACTGCGATCACCCGCAGGCCATTTTCCCGGCGCACCGTCGAGAACCCCGACTCGCGCTTGACCGAGACGATGTCAGCCAGCGGGACATAAACCCCGTCCGGTGAACGCATCAACGTGTGTTCCAGGAAATCGGCGGTCAGCTCGCTTTCGGGCAGTTCGACCCGGATCTCGGCGCTGCGAGGACCGTCGGGGAATGTCGCCGCCTCGATCCCGTTCAGCCGGTGACGCAGAACCCGGCCCAATGTCTCGATGCGGAAGCCCAGCGCCTCGCCCTGTGCCGTCAGATCCAGAATGTACTCTTCCTTGTCATAGGCCAGATTGTCTTCCAGCGCTGAAACCTCGGGGTATTTCGACAGTTCCGCCTGCAGGGCCTCGGACGCGGATTTCAGTGTGTTCACGTCCGCGCCGAAAAGCTGCACGTCGATGGCATCACCACCCGGACCCGAGCGCCAGCCGCGGAACGTCAGCAATTCGACCTTGGGATGGCGCGGCACGAATTCCTGCAGCTCGCCCACGAATTCAAAGCTGGAATAAGGCCGCAGGTCGGCATCGATCAGCTCGATCGAGATACCGCCCAGCAAATCGCCATCCTTGCCATCGGCGGCGGACAGACCATAACCGGCGCTCCCCCCGATCTCGGCCAGAACATAGTCGATCGGGTTGCGACCGTGGCGTTCTTCGTAGATCTGACCCAGCTCTTCCGTGGCGCGCTGCAGAATGTGCATCATTTCGATCGTGTCGGCGCGGGTAGCGCCTTCGGCCATGATGAAATTGCCGGTGACCGAGCCCCGCTCGGGCGCGTTGAAAAACCGCCAATTGACGTCGCCCTTGATGAACAGCGCTATCTGGCTGGCCAGAATGGCGATCATCAGGGCCACGACCACGTATCGCGCCCAGATTGCCCACGCCACCAAAGGTCGGAAAAGAGTGTCGCGCACCCAGCGAAAACCCCGGTTCACAACCCGGTTGGGCCAGTCATACCAGTGTTCCTTGGCCGAATGTGCGATAGCATGCGCCATGTGGTTCGGCAGGATCAGAAAACACTCGATCAACGATGCGATCAGTACAGCGATCACCGTAAAGGGAATGTCCCGGATCAGCTCTCCGAACCGTCCGCCAATGGCGGTCAGACCGAAAAAGGCGATCACGGTCGTGACCGTGGCCGCAAAAACCGGCATCGCCATTCGCCGGGCGGCGCGCTCGGCGGCAACGACCGGTGGCTCGCCCAGACGGCGGGCCCGGAAATCGGCGTGTTCCCCCACCACGATCGCATCATCCACCACGATACCCAGCGTGATGATAAGGCCGAACAACGAGACCATGTTGATCGACAGCCCGCCGATATACATGAAGGCGATGGCCGCCGACATCGCAACCGGGATACCGGCCGCGACCCAGAAAGCGATGCGCGCATTCAAGAACAGGAACAGCAGGCACACCACCAAGCCCAGCCCGACCAGCCCGTTGTCGATCAGAATGTCCAACCGGTCGGTAATGGCCTGCGCCCGGGTACGGATCAGCTCGACCGAGATACCATCCGGCAGGCTCGCCTGCATCTCGGCCACCACATCCTCGACCGTGTGCTGAATGTCGATCGCATCACCGAGGTTCGACCGGTCCACCCGGACGGACATGGCCGGATTTTCGCCAACGAAATAGCTGCGATTGCGGGTAACGCCCTCGACCCGGATCTGCGCGACATCGCCGACCACCAGCTTGGACCCGTCCGGATAGGTGCGCAAAGCGATGCGCTCGATCTCTTCCGGGGTGCGCTTTTCGACACCGGTGCGGATCCGGGCGTTTGCGCCGGTCACGTCCCCGGCCGGATTGGCCGTGACCTCGGCCGCAACCGCCGAGGCGATCTCGGACAGGGTGATGTCGTTGGCGATCAACTGCGCGGTGGGAACCTCGACCACGATGCGTGGGGCCGCAAGGCCGCGGATCGTGGTCCGCGTCACACCGGCAGCGAACAGCCGATTGATCAACTCATCTGTGAATTTGGCCAGCTGCCCGGTCTCGATCGGGCCGGTGAGGACAACATCCGTTACCCGGTCTCGCCAAGCGGCACGCCGGATGGACGGTTCTTCGGCATCCTCCGGCAGGTTGGTCACGCTGTCGACCGCGGTGCGCACTTCTTCGACGGCGCGGCTCATGTCCCAGTTGGGTTCAAATTCCAGCGCGATGCGGGCCGATCCTTCACGGGAGGTCGACTCGGTGCTGGCAACGCCTTCGACCGCCAGCAATGCAGGTTCAAGGATCTGGACAATCCCGTTGTCCACATCCTCGGGCCCCGCACCATCCCATTCGACGTTGACATTGACCCGTTCCAGGATCACGTCCGGAAAGAACTGCGCCCGCATGTTCGGCGCCGAAGCCGCGCCAAGGACCAGCATGACCACCAGCAGAAGGTTGGCAATGGTCCGGTGACGCGTGAAATAGCTGAGGATGCCGCTGGCCGCGCCCGGGATCTCGCGCATCATGGCGCCTATCCCCCGGCCCGGTTTTCAAGCCGCCGCAACAGAGACGACGGCACCTTCGCCTCGCTCAACTGAGCAAGAACACGGGTCTTGGCGTCCTGGGACATGCGGTCGCTGGCCTCGACCTGCGCCACCAACCGCGCGCGGTGCTCGTCCGTCAGCTCGACCATGTCCGGCTCGACCGCGGCGCTGTCTTCGATGCGAACCGGGCGCACGCGGACCCCCGACCCCAGCAGCGGGGTCCGACCGACCACGACTTCGCGCCCTTCCAGCCCGGCGCCGCGCAGCAGCACTTCGTCCCCTTGCCGGCGCACCAGCTCGACCGGGAGCGTTTCCAGCCGGTCGTCGTCGCCCAGCACCAGCACTGTGCCTTGCGCATCCAGAACCGAAGACGGGAGACGCACGACATTATCCAGCGGCTGTTCCTCGACCGAAACGGTCACGAAATCGCCGGGCTTGAACCCCGGCGCGTCATCAAGTCGGGCATAGAGCAATCGGCCGGTCTGGCCCTCGCCGGCCGACCCGCTGTCGCGGCTTATCCGACCGGTGGCGCTCAGGTCCGTGCCCGTCACCTCAAGCGAGATGGTCACTGGTGCCGGGATCAGCTTGCCCTGATCGTCCAGCAACCGCACGTATTGCGCGGTCGAAACACGGAACGCGACCTCCAGCGCGAACGGGTCGACCAGTTCGGCCAGCTTTTCATTTGCCGTGACCAGGCGCCCTTCAACCAGCGTGACACCAGTCAGCGTCCCGTCGAACCGGGCGCGGATGGTCATGTCTTCCAGATCGCGTTCCGCCGATTCCAAAGCGATACGGGCCCGCGCCAGCAACGTCGTTGCCTGATCGACGCGGGACTCGGCCTGCGCCAAAGCTATACGGCGCGACAACACGGTTTGCCGGGCCGAGGCCGCGGCCAATTCGGCTTCTTCAACGCTGGCTGTCGCGCCCACGCCACGGTCCAGCAAATCCTTCTGACGCTGCAGGGCCCGTTCCCGCAGATCCGATTGGGACTCGGCGGCCTTCAATTCATCCTGTGCCAAAAGCAGGGCGCGTTCGGCATCGCGTTCTTCAAACTGGGCATCCAGCAGGTCCGACCGCGCACGGTCCAGCGCCGCCTGCGCATCGGCCGGGTCCAGCTCGACCAGAATTTCGCCTGCGCGCACAACCCCGCCATCCTCGAAGTTTTCCGCCAGCCCGATGACGCGGCCGCCCAGCGCCGCCCGCAACTCCAGACGCCGGCGGCTTTGAACTTCGCCGAATGCTTCCAGATAGGGGGTCGCGGTTTGTGGCTCGGCCTTCTGAACCGTGACGGCGAACACGCGTTCGCGCGCCTGCGGGGGTTTGTTGTCGCGGGTCATGACCTCTTGCACTGCGCCGGTGATCATCTGCGCCGCGACAATCAACAGCGCAAGCATCAGGGATGCCAGAAAGACACCGATGAGGCTCTGCCGCAGAAATCGCATAGATCTTTCACTCCGGTTGCAACGGGACGCCGTCTATAAATAGGTAGCCGGGCCGGAAAAAATACCAACCCACAAGGCGGTTATGAGCCGTTAAACGTACGACCAGTCTACTTCCGTCGCAGATGTTCGTCCAATCTGGGCATGATTTCCACGAAATTGCAGGGCCGGTGGCGATAATCCAGCTGTTTTTCCAAAATGCCGTCCCAGGCATCCTTGCAGGCCCCCGGGCTGCCCGGCAGCGCAAACAGATAGGTTCCGCCGGCGACGCCACCTGTGGCCCGCGACTGTACCGCCGAGGTTCCGATCTTCTCCATCGAAATCAGTGTGAAGACGGTGCCAAAAGCCTCGATTTCCTTTTCGTAGACATCGCGATGCGCCTCGACCGTGACATCGCGCCCGGTCAAGCCGGTGCCGCCGGTCGAGATCACCACGTCAATCTCGGGGTCGGCGACCCACGCCCGCAACCGCTCGGCGATCTGGGCGCGCTCGTCCTGAATGATCTTGCGGTCGGCCACGGTGTGCCCCGCACGCTCGATCCGATCGACCAACGTTTGCCCCGAACGATCTTCGGCCAGTGACCGCGTGTCCGATACGGTCAGAACAGCGATGCGGATGGGGATGAATTCCATGGTTTCATCAATTCGGGACATGTCGTGTCAGGCTCTTTCCATGATGGCCAGCCGGGCCGCCAGCGCGACGAACACGCCGCCACTGACCCAGCCGAGAATTCGCGAAGCCCGCGGGCTGGAAATCAGCGCTCGCCCGGCGCCGCCGGCAAATGACCCCACCAGGGCATTCACGACGAACCCGCCCACAGCGATGATCGCGCCCAGCAGCAGAAACTGAGCCAGAACCGATCCGTTGGCCGGCGAGACGAATTGCGGGATGAAGGCCAGAACGAACAGAATGATCTTGGGGTTTGTCATGTTGACAAGCATCCCCTCGCGAAAGGCATGGCCCGACGACTGCATTGGAGCGTCAGTCCGGACGGCACCGTTTCTGATGGTGCCCCAGGCCAGATACAGCAGGTAGGCCACGCCCAGCCAGCGAATGACGTCGAACAGCCAGGGCATAGTCGCGACCGCCGCGCCAAGTCCCAGCCCAGCCAGCAGAACATGAACCATCAGACCGGTCGAAACACCGGCGCTGGCCACGATGGCCGATCGAGCACCCGACCGCAGCCCAAGCCCGAAGCAGAACATCATGTCAGCCCCCGGCGTCATGTTCAGCGCTATGGCGGCTGGGATGAAGGTCAACAGCGTTGCGTATTCGATCATGGATCGACCTCAAACCAATTCACCTTGGGCCCCAGATTTGCGATCCGGGTGCGACCGATCTCGCCGCGATAACCCCAGCTGTCGTGGATATGACCGCACAGAGCAAAGTCAGGTTGAATCCGTTCCACCGCGTCGCGCACCGCGCTCGATCCGATCGATTGCCCCTGCGAGGTCCGATCGCCTTTGCCCTTGGGCGGGGCATGCGTGATCAGGATGTCGGCCGACGGGCAGCGATTGAGCAGCTCTGCGGCCTCGGCTTCGGTCAGGTCGCAGGACCAGTCACCAAATGGCGTGACCGGTACGCCATAGCCAAGTCCGAACAGGCGCAGCCCGTCCACGGTCATGCCTGTTCCGTGCAGAACATGCACGCCGTCCGGCACGGCCGCCGCCAGTTCCTCGGCGCTTTCGGCGTTGCCGGGAACCAGAACCATCGGCGCGGATATGCCGGAAAGCATATCCATCGCCTCGTCCAGCCCCTGACGCATGTTGCAGTAATCACCCGCGCCGATCACCAGGTCAGCGTCGACGCTGGCTGCCACCAGTTCCGCAGCCCGATTGCGGGCCATATGCAGGTCGGAAAAGGCCAGAACCTTCATCCCTTGTTCTCCAGATATGCGCGCAGATCCAATAGATCGGCCCAGGCCTGGCGCTTGGCATGGGGCTGGCGCAGCAGATAGGCGGGGTGCAGCATGGGCAGAACCGGCAGATTCAGCGCCTGATCCCACTGCCCGCGAAGCCGCGTGATGCCGCGCTTGTTCAGAACCGCCTGGCAGCTGATGTTGCCCATCACCACCAGGACCTTTGGCTTGGACAGGGCCACGTGCCGTTCCAAAAACGGCTGCATCATCGCGATCTCGTCCGGCCGCGGGTCCCGGTTCTGCGGCGGGCGCCAGGGCAGGACATTGGTGATGTAGACGTTCTGGGCGCGGTCCATATCGATCGCGGCCAGCATCCGATCCAGCAACTGCCCGGCGCGGCCAACGAACGGCTTTCCAGCGCGGTCTTCTTCACGGCCCGGGGCCTCACCGACGATCATGACAGGCGCACCGGGTGTCCCATCAGCAAAGACCAACTGTCGCGCGCCACGCTTCAGATCGCAGTGTTCGAACGCCTCCAGAGCGGCGCGCAGCTGATCCAGAGACGATGCCGCAGACGCAGCCTTCTTTGCCTCGACCACCGGATCCGCCTTGGCGGGCTTTTGCACCGCGGGCTGCGCTACGGCGGATTTTTTGACCTTTGGCGCGGTATCCGGCAATGCATAGCGGTCAACCGGCGCGTCGACGATCGCGTCGGTTACGCCCAGCTCAACCTGCCATTCCAGCAGGGCACGCGCGGTGTAGGGGTCAAGGGCCGATTCCATGACCATCAATCTACTCAGCTTTGCGGGAAGGGAAAGCAAATTGGCCTTGCCTTGGCGCATTGCCGGGCCGACGATGGTCCCCGTCATGACGCGAACCCTGGGCCTTCTGCTGATCACTCTGTTCGCCCTGCTGCCCGGCGGGTCGGAGGCGCAGTCGTTTCTCAACAATCAAGGCCAATGCCGTGGGGGCCAGTTTCAGTGCGGTCTGAAATGCTGCTCGGTCGGCCAGCGCTGCAGCTATGACGGGTTCTGCATTCAGGCCGGGGGCACCTATTGCGGCGGCGGGCGGTCCTGCGGACCGTTCGAGAAATGCGTGGCCGGAGGCACCCGATGCGCGCCGGCAGGGGCAAACAAATGCGCCTCGCGGCTGGATTGCCCCGGCGGGACCTTTTGCAACGGGCGCGGCGAATGCCAGCCCGTGACGCCCGAATTCGACCCCTCACCGAAACCGGCATCGCCCTGCGATGACGGGCGGACCTGCGCAGCCGGTTCGACCTGCCTGCCGGGCGGCGGCTGTACGCGCCCCGGCTGGTACCTGTGTGAAGAGACCGGATCGCAATGCCGCACCGGGTTTAAGTGCTCGGCCAATCAGGGCTGCGTGCCCAGAAAGGCCGTCGATTGCGGATACGGCAAGTGGTGCCGGCCCGGCGAGCAGTGCCTGCCCGAAGGCGGATGCGAGAAACTGCCCGATGGGGACTGACTCCAGTTGCCCCGACGCGCTGCGCTTTCTATAAGCGGCGCGACTGTCAGACAGGAGCCCGGCCCATGCGTTTCGCCCATCGTCACCTACTTGGCATCGAGCATCTGTCCCAATCCGACATCACCGCCATTCTGGACCTGGCCGAAAAATACGTCGATCTGAACCGGCAATCGGCCAAGCACTCGGACGTTCTGGCGGGGCTGACCCAGATCAACATGTTCTTCGAGAATTCGACCCGCACGCAGGCCAGTTTCGAACTGGCGGGCAAGCGTCTGGGCGCAGATGTGATGAACATGGCGATGCAGGCCAGCTCGATCAAAAAGGGCGAGACCCTGATCGACACGGCGATGACGCTGAACGCGATGCATCCCGACCTGCTGGTGGTGCGGCACCCGCATTCGGGCGCGGTGGACCTGCTGGCGCAGAAGGTCAACTGCGCGGTGCTGAACGCCGGCGACGGGCGGCACGAGCACCCAACGCAGGCGCTGCTGGATGCGCTGACCATCCGCCGGGCCAAGGGGCGGCTGCACCGGTTGAACGTGGCGATCTGCGGGGATGTCGCCCATTCCCGCGTGGCGCGATCGAACCTGATCCTGCTGGGCAAGATGGAAAACCGCATCCGCCTGATCGGCCCGCCGACGCTGGTGCCCGCGCAATTCGCTGAATTCGGGGCCGAGATCCATGACGACATGACCGAGGGCCTGCGCGACGTGGACGTGGTGATGATGCTGCGCCTTCAGAAAGAGCGGATGGATGGCGGGTTCATCCCGTCGGAACGGGAATACTATCACCGCTATGGTCTGGACGCCGCCAAGCTGGCGCTGGCCAAGTCGGACGCCATCGTGATGCATCCCGGCCCGATGAACCGCGGGGTCGAGATCGACGGGACGCTGGCCGATGACATCAACCGCTCGGTCATCCAGGAGCAGGTCGAGATGGGCGTCGCCGTGCGCATGGCCGCGATGGAACTGCTGTCCCGCAACCTGAAGGAGGAGGCATGAGCGATCTGGACATCTCGGCTGGCGAGCGCGGCGTGATCCGCCTGTTCGCGCTGGACATGCGCCCCGAAGAGGCGAAGTTCCTGCGCGAGCCCGGCGCGGCAGACCAGATCCTTGGCGTCACTGGGCTGGACCCCGAGCAGATCGACGTGTTTCCGGTGTCCGACCTCGAGGACCTGGGCCTCTACGGCTATCTCAGCGAGGGCTGCGGCGTGTCCGAGGACCAGCTGGACCGGGCCAAACTGGAGTCGGTCGACGGCTGGGTTTTGGTGCTGCGCAGCGCGGCCCTGAGCGCGCGCGCGGCCACGCTGAGCCCCGACCCGCGCCTGCGCCTGATAGGCCTTTACACCGAAGAGGCCACGAACTGGAGCGGTGGCGCCATCGAGACCGAAAGCGCCCGACCCTACTCGGCCGCGCAAAATCCAGTTTCGAGCGAGCAACCCCGCCGGACGGGATCGGCCTTGCTTGCCTTGATCATCCTGTTGGTCATCGGAGGTGCTCTGTGGCTGATCCTGTGACCTTTGCGCCGGACAAGGGCGCCTATGTCCGTACCAACGCCTGGTTGGCCGCGGGCGCGATGGCGGGGGCGATGCTCGTGCTGTGGCTGATCGGAAATCCCTATGTCTGGACCGGCGCCCCGGCCGGTCTGGCGGCGGTGGGCGTCCGGGCGTGGTACCTGGCCTCGGAGGAACTGGTGGCCAACTGGCAGATGACCTACACCACCCTGACCGGACCCGGCGGGCGCAGCGTGCCGCTGAACCAGATCGCGGCCGTGAATATCATGGGCAGCTTCGTGCAGATCGTCACCAAAGGCGGCGACAAGCACCTGATCAAGTACCAGGCCGACCCGGCCGCCACCAAAGCCGCGATTGAAAGGGCAATGGCATGACCAACCTGATCTTCACCAACGCCCGCCTGATCGACCCCGAAGCCGGAACCGACGCCCTGGGCTGGCTGCATGTGGCCGACGGGCGCATCTTGGCCAGCGGCGACGGTCTGGCGCCCGAGGCGGACGCGCAGGTGATTGATTGCGGCGGTCAGTGTCTGGCCCCCGGCATCGTCGATATCGGCGTCAAGGTCTGCGAGCCGGGCGAGCGACACAAGGAAAGCTACAAATCCGCGGGCCTTGCCGCCGCGGCCGGAGGCGTGACCACAATGGTCACCCGCCCCGACACCCTGCCTGCGATCGACACGCCGGAAACGCTCGAGTTCGTCACCCGACGCGCGCAGGCCGACACGCCCGTCAACGTGCTGACCATGGCCGCACTGACTAAGGGCCGCGACGGGCGCGAGATGACCGAGATCGGGTTTCTGATGGATGCGGGCGCGGTGGCTTTCACCGACTGCGACCATGTGGTGACGGACACCAAGGTATTTTCCCGCGCGCTGACCTATGCCCGGGCCTGCGGCGCGCTTGTCATCGCCCACCCACAGGACCCGGGGCTGAGCCACGGTGCTGCCGCCACCAGCGGCAAATTCGCCGCCCTGCGCGGTCTGCCCGCCGTTTCGCCCATGGCCGAACGCATGGGGCTGGACCGCGACATCGCCTTGCTGGAAATGACCGGCGCGGCCTATCACGCCGATCAGATCACCACGGCCCGCGCCCTGCCCGCACTGGAACGGGCCAAGCGCAACGGGCTGGACATCACCGCCGGCACCTCGATCCATCACCTGACGCTGAACGAGCTGGACGTGGCGGACTATCGCACCTTCTTCAAGGTCAAGCCGCCGCTGCGCTCCGAGGATGACCGGCAGGCGGTGATCGAGGCCGTGCGGTCCGGCCTGATCGACACGATCAGCTCGATGCACACGCCGCAGGACGAGGAAAGCAAACGCCTCCCGTTCGAAGAGGCGGCCTCGGGCGCAGTGGCGCTGGAAACCCTGCTGCCGGCCGCACTGCGCCTGTATCATGCCGATCAACTGGACCTGCCGACCCTGTTCCGGGCCATGACACTGAATCCGGCGAAACGACTGGGGCTGGACTGCGGCCGCCTGAGCGCGGGCGCCCCGGCCGATCTGGTTCTGTTCGACCCGGATGTGCCCTTCGTGCTGGACCGGTTCACGCTGAAATCGAAATCGCAGAACACCCCGTTTGACGGACAGCGGATGCAGGGTAAGGTCACCGCAACCTACGTTGCAGGCAAAGAAATTTTCCGGAGATCCTGATGCCCGTTTTCGACAGCTCGACGACCCAACTGATTATCTGGGCCGCGATCGGATACCTGATGGGGTCGGTACCTTATGGCATGATCGTTGCGCGGGTGATGGGACTGGGCAACCTGCGCCAGATCGGGTCCGGCAATATTGGTGCCACCAACGTGTTGCGCACTGGCAGCAAGGCGGCGGCGGCGCTGACTCTTCTGTTCGACGCCGGCAAAGGCGTGGTCGCGGTCCTGCTGGCCCGGGCACTGGCCGGCGACGATGCCGCCCAGGTCGCGGCGCTGGCGGCTTTTGTCGGCCATTGCTACCCGGTCTGGCTGAGCTTCAAGGGCGGCAAGGGCGTGGCAACTTTCCTGGGCCTGTGGCTGGCGCTGGACTGGCGGGTGGGCGTTGCGTGCTGTCTGACATGGCTGGTCGCTGCTGCGATCTGGCGGATCTCGTCCCTCGGCGCGCTGGCCGCGGCAGCCCTGTCGACAACATGGGTGATGATCCTGACGGACGGGTCGACCTTTTTGCTGGGCGTCGTTCTGACGCTGCTGATTTACTGGCGCCACCGCGAAAATCTGGCCCGCATCAAGGCGGGAACAGAGCCCAAGATCGGGAAATCGTGACCGCGCCGGCCGACTTTTTGGACTCATTCTTTGCCTTGCCGGCGGGTTCGTTCACCGGAACCGCAAACGGTCGAAGCTATTCGGTCACGCGGCTGGCGATGGCCGGCGGCAAATCGCACAAGCTGGTCGCCCATGAACGGGGTGGTGCGGACTACATCAGTATGAACCTGTACCTGACGGATCAAAGCGGCGCTTTGCTGCGCCCCTGCGAGATGCCTGCCGCCAAGGTCGTACGCTTTGTTCTGGCCCTGGTACCCGACAGCTGAACCGCAGACCGATCTGCGCTTGCGAACAGACCGCCTGGCATTTCCGCACATTCACGTTTGATTGCTTTGAACGTGATCGCCGCCTTTCCCACCTGAGTTTTCGTGACGCTCAATTACCGGGTGCACGAAACGCAATTTCGGTGCTGAAACGCCCGCGCTTGGACATGCCGGGCAGCCCGATCACGAAAGGTGGAACCATGAACAAGATCAAATCCCTGTTGGGCGGCGTTGCGCTGTCTGTGGCAATCGCAAGCTCGGCCCTGGCGGCCGGGGTAGAAATCAACGCTTCGTCGACCGGTTTGGCGATGCAGGGTTACGACCCGGTGGCGTATTTCACTGAAGGCGAGCCGACCAAAGGCAGCTACAAGATCACGGCGTTGCACAACGATGCGCTGTACCGTTTTGCCACCGAAGAGAACAAGGCCGCATTCGAAGCCAATCCCGAGGCCTACCTGCCGGCCTATGGCGGCTACTGCGCCTTCGGAGCGGCCATGGGGTTCAAGTTTGACGGCGATCCGACCTACTGGAAGATCGTGGACAACAAGCTGTACCTGAACCTGTCGGAAGACATCCAGGAACGTTGGGAAGGCGACATCCCCGGCTTCATCGAAAAAGCCAGCGTCAACTGGGAAACGATCGCCGACAAGGATCCGGCCGAACTGCAGCAATAATCTGCTGAATTGGCGGCAAGGATCGGCGGCAGAATGCTTCTGCCGCCGATCGTGATTTGAAGCCCCACGACCCCGAACCTATCTGATCAGAACAACACTCCAAAAGGGCGGCCAGGCGCCGACCTTGTGGAAATCCGGGTCGGAATAACAGCGAAAAACCAATGATCCGGTCCACCGACCGGAACGTAATGATCAATACAAACCTTCAGGCCAACCAAAGGCCGAGGCAGAAAACTTCCAACGAAAGGATAGCAAGATGACGAGCAAACTGGCACTTTTGACCACCGTTGCAACTTTTGCGGCTGGCACCGCCATGGCGCAGTCCTCGGGCGATTGGACCGGGTTCTATGCAGGTGCGCAGGTCGGCTACGCGGATATCGGCACCAGCCTGTCCGGTGTGGACGGAGACGGCGCCATCGGCGGTCTGATCCTTGGTTACGACTATGATCTGGGCGACTGGGTCGTGGGCGGCGGCTTTGACTATGACTGGTCTGATGTCGACCTTTCGGGTGCCGCAACGGTCGAAGACGTCTGGCGACTGAAAGCCCGCGCCGGCTACAAGGTCAACCCGCAGGGGCTGCTGTATGGTGTCGCCGGTTACGCGGATGCGGGAACCGACACGCTGGGCAGCGACGATGGATGGTTCATCGGCGCTGGCTATGAACAGATCGTCGCGCCGAACGTCAGCATCGCGGGCGAGCTGCTGTACCACGAGTTCGACAATTTCAACTCGACCGGTGTCGACGTGGATGCAACCACGTTCCAGATCCGGGCGGCATACCGCTTCTGATCCCTCGCGCAGAATCGAACGGGCCCGGCACAGCGTGCCGGGCCTTTTTCATGGCACCAGGATCGTGCTTCCGGTTGTCTGTCGCGCCTCCAGTGCGCGGTGCGCCTCTGCAACCTGATCCAGTTCGAAGCGTTGATCGATGTGAATCTTGACCTCGGCGCCCGCCACCTTGCCGAACAGCCGCCGGGCCATGGCCTGACACACGGAATGGTCCGCGATATGGGTGAACAGCGTCGGCCGGGTGATCTTCAACGACCCTTTCTGCCCAAGAATGCCGATGTTGAACGGTGGCACGGGTCCAGACGCATTGCCGAAGGAAATCATCATCCCCAATGGCTTGAGGCAGTCCAGCGAGCCTTCGAACGTATCGGCACCAACAGAGTCCATGACCGCATCGACCCCTTTGCCGCCGGTAATCTCGGCCACGCGGGACGCAAAATCCTCGGTCCGGTAGTTGATGCAGTGTGTGGCGCCGTTGAACTGGGCCAGACGGCACTTGTCATCGGTCCCGGCCGTGCCGATCAGCTTGATGCCTTCGGATTTGGCCCACTGGCACGCGATCAGGCCGACACCCCCGGCGGCGGCATGGAACAGAACCGTATCACCACGTTTCAGCGGCGTGGTGCGGTGAAACAAGTATTCAACCGTCAAGCCCTTGAGCATCATGGCCGCCGCGGTCTCGAATGAGATTCCGCCGGGCAAGGGGCACACCTGCGACGCGGGCATCACCCGCGCTTCGCAATAGGCACCGGCCGGCACCGCTGCATAGGCCGCCCGCTGGCCCGGTTTCAGATGCGTCACGCCTTCGCCGACCGCCTCGATCACCCCGGCGGCTTCCATTCCCAGCGCGTGCGGCAGTTCCATCGGATACAGACCGGTCCGCTGGTAGACATCAATAAAATTCAGACCGCAGGCGTGATGGCGGATCCGAACTTCACCCGGTCCCGGGTCACCCAACGGTCTATCCTCGATCCTCAGCACCTCGGGGCCGCCGGTTTCGTGAATGACTACGGTACGCGCCGTTTTCAGCATGCTGACCTCCTTTTGCCTGGATCCAAGCTATCACTTCGGCGCCGCAGGGCAATCCGGCGATCTCGCAAGGGTGAACCAGGATTGGAAAAAACTGTGGTACACTAGGGTCAGGCGTTGCCGGGTCATCCGGCCACGGGCAACTTTTCGCCGGATGCATCCTGCGGCGCACCTGCGCCAAGGAAAGGGATGACAATGGCAAAGACAATCGGAAACCCGATCAGTTGGACCGCGCAGCAACTCGGCGCGACCAGCGATCACATCGCTGAAAACGTAACGGGCATCGGCAGCGCTGACACCCAGCATCTGCCGACGGTACAAACGCTGACGTTGCAAGACTTGCGAGAATGCCTGCGCGCCGGATACGAAGACTTTCTGGCGATCCGGGCCGATGCCATTTTCATCGTTCTGATCTACCCGATCGCGGGGCTTTTGATGTTCGGATTCGCGATGCAAGCCAACATGGTGCCACTTCTGGCTCCTCTGGTGGCCGGGTTTGCGCTGATCGGTCCGGTCGCTGCACTGGGCTTGTATGAGATCAGCCGCAAGCGGGAACAGGGGCACGAGGTTCACTGGCTGGACGCGTTGGGTGTTTTTCGATCCCCCTCGTTCGGCGCCATACTGGCACTGGCCTTTTACCTTGTCATGCTGTTGCTGGTCTGGCTGATGGTGGCACACGGCATCTATATCGAAACACTGGGTCCGCAGCCGCCAGAGACGCTGGGCCAATTTCTGACACAGGCTCTGACCACCGGCCCCGGCTGGACCATGATCATCGTCGGATCGGCGGTTGGGTTTCTGTTTGCTCTGGTGGCCTTGGCCGTCAGCGTTGTCAGCTTCCCGTTGCTGCTTGACCGCAAGGTCGGCCTGCCCGTGGCCGTGGTCACCTCGGTCCGGGTCCTGCGGCACAATCCGACCGTGATCCTGACCTGGGGTTTCATCGTCGCCGCGCTGCTGGTTCTTGGTGCGATCCCGCTGCTGTTGGGCCTGATCGTCGCAATGCCTGTCTTGGGGCACGCGACATGGCACCTCTATAGACGCGCCATCGCCTGAGCAAGGCGCGGGGCAACCCCCGCGCTGACATGCCTAGCCTGATACTTTCAAGACGATCTTGCCAATGTGGCCGGAGCTTTCCATGCGGGCATGCGCAGCGGCGGCATCGGCCAGATCAAATTCGCTGTCCATGACCGGGGCAACTTTTCCAGCCTCAAGCAGCGGCCAGACCGCCTCGTGCAGATCCTGCGCGATGCGTGCTTTGGCCAGATCGCTCTGTGGCCGCAGTGTGCTGCCGGTCAGGGTCAGGCGTTTGACCATCATCATAGCAAAGTTCAACTCGACGACGGGTCCTTGCAGAAACGCGATCTGAACCAGCCTGCCATCTTCGGCCAGCGCCTTGACGTTGCGAGGGATGTAATCGCCGCCAACCATGTCGAGAATCAGATCCGCCCCACCTTCGGCCCGCATGGCAGCAACAAAATCCTCGGTCTTGTAGTTGATCGCCTTCTCGGCCCCCAGGTCCAGACAGGCCTGGCATTTCTCGTCCGAACCAGCCGTCACGAAGACCCGGGCTCCGAAAGCGTTGGCCAGTTGAATGGCCGTGGTACCAATCCCGCTCGATCCCCCATGTACAAGGAACCGTTCGCCAGCCTTCAGCCCGCCACGAGTGAACACGTTTGACCAGACTGTAAAGAAGGTTTCGGGCAGGCAGGCGGCCTGTTTCAGGCCCAGGCCCGAGGGCACAGGCAGGCAATGTGCCGCCGGTGTTACCACGTATTCTGCATACCCGCCGCCAGGCAACAACGCACAGACCTGATCCCCCAGTGCCAACCCCGAGACGCCGGACCCGATGGCCACCACCTCGCCCGAAGCCTCGAGCCCGGGAAGGTCGCTGGCCCCCGGCGGCGGATCATAGGCCCCGGCCCGCTGCAGAGCGTCTGGGCGATTGACGCCGGCATAGGCCACTTTCAAAACCACCTGACCATGACCCGGCTCGGGCATGGGGCGTTCCGTCAGCTTGAGAACGTCCGGACCTCCGGGCGTGGTGATCTCAATGGCGCGCATCATCTGGGGCATTGGCAAAACTCCTTTGCGCAATGGGTATCAGGCGAATCGGGAAAGGCCCAGCAGCAAGAGGCAGTTACTTGCGCGGGTTCAGAAGACCCGGCAGATCGGCCCGCATCCTGACTGGCGCCCGAACCTGACTTGCCAGCCAGTTGGGAACCGCAAGGAACGGTTTGAATAGCGGATTGTTGTTCACCTGCGCCTTGAGCTTCTCGAACTGCATCACATCCGCAATGCGGCGATCCAGGAATTCCCATGTCCGCTGGTGGTCCGGGCTGTCATCGCCCAACCAGAACAACAGGGTCGAGGAATACACACCCGACAGCGTCGCGCGTTTGGTGTACCAATTGACATCATCCGAAGTGTCGCCCAGCGCATCCCAGATCAGGTCACAGGTGCCCCAGACCGCCTTGGCGCCATCTGCTGCATATGACGGCAACGAAAACAAAGTCACACCTCGGCGCACCGCCTCCCGGTCGGAGACCGCCTGCAGGCGGAAGCGCACTGCGGCGGCAATCCTGTCGCGGAACTTCAGATCGCTCAGGTCCTCGGAGTTCAGCCGTTCAAGCATCTCGGCGTCCCCGCGGGCGTGAAATGCGAGCGCCAGATCCACGGCGCCCCGCGGGCAGATGACCCGGGCCAGACCTTCGTCCAGATTGCAGTCGGCAATGGCCGCGCGAAAGCTCTCTTCGGACCAACCATCAAAAGGAACATGGGTCAGAATTGCATCCAGCAATTGCTGTTTTGCATCTTCATAGGTCACGGTCATGGCGGTCCTCCGACTGTTGGGCCCAGTACTAGACAAGTTAGGTCCGCTTTGCTATACGGCCAACTCCTGCAATTTCCTTGCAACTCTATCTAGAAAGGTGGTGACAACCACATGCAGGTTAGTGTTCGCGACAACAATGTCGATCAGGCGCTTCGTGCCCTGAAGAAAAAGCTGCAGCGCGAAGGCGTGTTCCGTGAAATGAAGCTGAAGCAACATTTCGAGAAACCGTCCGAGAAAAAAGCGCGCGAGAAAGCTGAAGCGATCCGCCGTGCCCGTAAACTGGCACGCAAGAAAGCCCAGCGCGAAGGTCTGCTCTAAGATCTTCCTCGTCCAGCTTTGGATGACACTATTTGACGACCCCCGAGGCATCGCCCGGGGGTTTGTCGTTTCAGTAGATCTTGGGCACGTACAATTCGTCCGGCAGAACCCGCCGTTCGTATTCGGGATTGTATTTCCGATCCGGCAGAGTGACCTTTTCGTGGGGCACCTCTTCGTACGGAATCTTGGTCAGAATATGCTCCATGCAGTTCAACCTTTCCCGCTTTTTGTCGTTGCCTTCGACAATGTACCAGGGGGCCTCGGGAATGTTGGTTCGAAACAGCATATCTTCCTTGGCCTTGGTATAGTCTTCCCAGCGGATCCGCGATTCCAGGTCCATCGGTGACAGTTTCCACTGCTTCATCGGATCGTGGATTCGCATCAGAAAGCGCAGTTGCTGTTCTTCGTCCGTGATCGAGAACCAGTATTTCAGCAAGATGATCCCCGACCGAACCAACATGCGCTCGAATTCGGGAACGTCCTGAAAGAACTGCTCGACCTGGGCCTCGGTGGCGAAGCCCATCACCCGTTCAACGCCCGCCCGGTTGTACCACGACCGGTCGAACAGAACGATCTCACCCGCCGCCGGCAAATGCGGCACATAGCGTTGAAAATACCACTGGCTCTGCTCGCGCCGGCTGGGGGCCGGCAAAGCAACGACACGTGCAACCCGCGGGTCCAGCCGTTGGGTGATCCGCTTGATTACCCCGCCCTTTCCAGCGCTGTCGCGCCCTTCGAACAGGATGCAAACCTTGGCGCCGGTATGCTGCACCCAGTCCTGAACCTTGATCAGTTCGGCCTGCAGGCGCAACAGGTTGCGGAAATAGACCTTGCGATCCAGCATTTCAGGATGCTGTTCGCGATAGATCTTGCGGACCTCCATCGACAGCATGGGTTCACTGAACTCGATCTCAAAATCCTCGTCCAGTGTGTCCTGCAACTCGGCTTCCAGCCAATCGTCGACTGTGTTCTCATAGTCTTCAGCCAAGGGCCTGCTCCTTATCTTTCAACAGTCTCGGACCATATCGGGTGCGTGTAACCGGCCAATGTCATGCCGACCTGTTTCCCGCCCCGAAGGCCAATATTGAACCGGCTCAACGGCAGATACAACCGCATCGGCAAGACTGCCGCACTAGGGTCAAACAGGCAGTGCGGTCGTCTTGAAAACGGTCCGCAGGGCGAACGAGCTTTGCATTTGCGCAACTCCGGGCAGGCGCGACAGATACTGGCGGTGGATGCGCGCAAAATCCTCGGTGTTTTCGGCGACCACCTTCAGAACATAATCCGCCGACCCGGCCATCAGGTGACACTCCAGAACGTCCGGAATGCGCCGGACCGCCCGCTCGAAAGCCTCCAGCACCTCCTCGGCCTGACCCTGCAAGGTGATCTCGACAAATACGGTTGTCGGCACCCCCAGTTTGCGCGCATTCAACAGCGCGACATAATCCCGGATATAGCCTTCCGCCTCAAGCCGCTGAACCCGGCGATGGCAGGCCGACGGTGACAGGTTGACCTGCTCGGACAGTTCCGCGTTCGACATGCGCCCCTTGCGCTGAAGGGCCGCCAGAATCTTTCGGTCAGTCGCATCAAGTGACATTCACGCACATCCGTTGCAAGATTTTCTCATTTCATCGAAAAATTTCCCACATATTAGCGCAGTTGCGCACCGAGTTTCACAGAAATTGCACCGCTTTCTGCACATAATTTGTGCAGTTTATGAATGGAGAGCCCCATGAAAATCGGTTGCCCGAAGGAAATCAAACCGCAGGAATTCCGCGTCGGCATGACCCCGAACGCCGCGCAGGAAGCGGTTGCCCGTGGTCACGAGGTCATCATCGAAACCGGCGCCGGGCTGGGTTCAGGCTTTGACAACGACGCCTATGTTGCCGCAGGCGCGCGCATCGTGGACACCGCGGAAGAGGTGTTCGCGACCGCCGACATGATCGTCAAGGTCAAGGAACCGCAAGCGGTCGAGCGCAAGATGCTGCGCGAAGGCCAGCTGCTGTTCACCTACCTGCACCTTGCGCCCGACCCTGAGCAAACCCACGATCTGCTGGCCTCGGGCTGCACGGCGATCGCCTATGAAACGGTAACTGATTCCAACGGTGGTCTGCCGCTGCTTGCCCCGATGTCCGAAGTCGCAGGTCGCCTGGCCCCGCAAGTGGGTTCGTGGACCCTGCAAAAAGCCAATGGCGGGCGCGGCGTTCTGATGGGCGGCGTCCCTGGTGTGGGCCCGGCCAAGGTTGTCGTGATCGGTGGCGGCGTCGTCGGCACGCATGCGGCTCAGGTGGCGGCGGGCATGGGCGCTGATGTGACCGTTCTGGACCGTTCGCTGCCGCGCCTTCGTTATCTGGACGACGTCTTCGGTGGCCGGTTCAAGAACCAGTACTCGACCGCCGGTGCTACGGCCGAGCTGATCCAGTCGGCGGATATGGTGATCGGGGCCGTTCTGATCCCGGGCGCGGCCGCCCCGAAACTGATCACCCGCGAGCAATTGTCGACCATGAAGCCAGGCGCGGTGCTTGTCGACGTTGCCATCGACCAGGGCGGCTGTTTCGAAACCTCCAAGGCAACGACGCACGCCGATCCGATCTATGAGGTCGATGGCATCATGCACTACTGCGTGGCCAATATGCCGGGCGCGGTGGCACGGACCTCGACCATCGCGCTGGGGAACGCAACGATGCCGTTCATGCTGGCGCTGGCCGACAAGGGCTGGAAACAGGCATGTCAGGACGATCCCCACCTTCTGGCGGGCCTCAACGTGCACGCCGGCCAGTTGACCTACTATGCCGTAGGCAAGGCACTGGGGATCGACGTGGTTTCGCCCGCAATGGTCGTCAAGGCCTGATCGAAACGCAACAGCGCCGCGCATCTGCGCGGCGCTTGGCCCAACCGGAGAAGGGCATTTCTAATGCCCGACGGACGGGCGGGAGCATTCAGCCCTCTTTGTGGATTTCCACCGAGTGCGGGTAGGGGATCGAAATGCCCTTGCTGTCAAAGGCCTCCTTGACGGCCTTGGTCAGATCAAACTTGACGTCCCAATAGTCGGCGGCCGCGCACCACAACCGCGCGGTCAGGTCTACCGAGCTGTCTCCCAAGTTGGTCACACGCACCCAGGGCTCGGGGTCCGAGTGTATGCGCTTGTCCGCCTTGGCCACATCCAGAATGATCTTCATGGCCGCATCCGCACTGTCGCCATAGTCGATCCCGAACACCAGATCGACACGCCGCGTGTCGTGGGCCGAGTAGTTGGTGATAATCGACCCCCAGGCCTGACCGTTGGGAACGATGATCTGCACATTGTCGGGCGTGACCAGTTCGGTCGTGAACAGGTTCAGGTCCTTCACCGTGCCGGCTGTCCCACCGATATCCACGAACTGACCCAGCTTGTATGGCCGGAAAACCACCAGCATCACACCTGCGGCTAGGTCGCTGAGCGTGCCCTGCAGCGCAAGGCCGATGGCCAGCGAAGCGGCACCCAGAATGGCAACGATACTCGTCGCTTCGATTCCGAAGATGCCAAGCACAGCAACCAGGACAATGGCCAGAATCACCCATTTGACGGTGCTGGCAACGAAATTCCCCAAAGTCGGATCGATTTGCGGGGTCGAATTAATTCGACGGCGAACGATCCCTGCGATCATGCCAGCGGCTATCCAGCCGACAACAAGAACGATCAGGGCTTTGACCGCGCTCATGATCAATGGGGCAAATGCCCCTACCTGCGTCACGACCTCATCCACGGGCGTCTCCTTTCAAACAGCAACAAACCCGCGACTTTCGCGCGGGGTTTCCGCAACATTGGGCGATAAAACCGCACAGGTCTAGGTTTGAAATGTCCCGGATTTCCCCGCTGTGCTTCAGCAAACAGTCGCTGCCCGGGGTTGCACAGACCGCCATCTAACAATCCGCCCCTGAATGCCTAGCTTGCAATAGTACCCGAACAAGGAGCTTGCCATGCTGGACACCGCCACCTTCCCGATCATGACCAAATGGCCCCCGCATTCGCCGGAGCGGATCCAACTCTATTCCTTCCCGACGCCGAACGGCGTGAAGGTGTCCATCATGCTCGAAGAAACAGGCCTGCCCTACGAGGCGCACAAGGTCACCCTGTCAGACGCCGACGTCAAAAGCCCCGAGTTTCTGTCGCTGAACCCAAACAACAAGATTCCGGCGATCATCGATCCTGACGGCCCGGACGGACAGCCCTTGGCGCTGTTCGAAAGTGGTGCGATCCTGCTCTACTTGGCCGAGAAAACCGGCAAGTTCCTCGGCCAGAACACGGCCGACAAGTATCGGATCACGCAATGGCTGATGTTCCAGATGGGTGGCGTGGGTCCGATGTTCGGGCAGCTGGGTTACTTCCACAAGTTCGCCGGCAGCGCGATCGAAGACCCGCGCCCGCGCGAGCGGTATATAAACGAGGCCAAACGGCTGCTGAATGTCGTCGAGACCCAGTTGCACGGGCAGGACTGGATCGCCGGTGAGTACTCAATTGCCGATATCGCTTTGGCCCCGTGGCTGCGCGGCCTTGATTTCTACGGCGCCAAAGAGTTGGTCGGCTGGGACGATCATCGCAACACCATCGCCTATCTGAACCGGTTCCTGGACCGGCCCGCGGTCCAAAAGGGTCTGGTCACGCCTCCGCGCGGGTAGGGGATCACGCCGTCGCCGCCTTGCAAGCGGCGTCGGCATTCCGTGCCATCAACCGGGCAGTTTCCCGGTCAGCACATAGCGTAGAATCTCGACCACCTGACGGGGCTCCTCGGCCACCGCCAACGCGGCGGCATCGACCTCTTTCAGCGCATGTTGATGGTCGGGGCCGTGCAACACGATGATCGACTTGCCCAGGGCCGCGGCATAGCCCGCGTCGAAGGCCGCATTCCACTGCTTGTACTTGTCCCCGAACCGCACCACGACGACATCGGCATCTGCGATCCCCTTGCGGGTTCGGATCGCGTTGACCATCGCACCTTTGTGGTCGTGCCAGTACTTGTTCGGCTCGGCCCCCAGAATGGCGACACCGCAATCGTCGCTGGCCGCATGATCGGTCACTGGGCTGTTGAACGTGACATCCAGCCCCTGCGCGCCCTCGATGATCTGTTCGCGCCAATCCGTGTGGATCTCGCCCGACAGGTAGACATTCAAACCCATAGCAACCTCCGCATTTTGCTTCTGGCCCTGTTTACTGTCCAAACCCGCAAAGCCCAATGCGGAAGTTGCCTGCCGATGCTGCGCTGGCGTTACAACTTGCGAGCCACCAGATAGCGCGAGGGCGGTTTCGCCGGGAAGTTCCCGCTTTCGATGATCTCGAACCCGGCCTTTTCAATTGTCGTTTCCAGCGTCTTGATGTCGAACTGGCTGACGAATGGCGCCTTACCCAAAAGCTGCATGATCGGCAGCAGCAGCTTCAGCAAGCCGAACTTGAACCCCAATCCACCCTGGGCAAGACAGGGCGTTTTTGAAATGAACAGACCGCCGGGTTTCAACACCTCATGAACCCCGGCCAGCGTCGCCTCCAGATCCCGGATCAGGTGCAGCAGATTGAACGCCATCACCACATCATAGGCCCAATTCGGGGGGCGGTTCGCGTCGGCCTCGACAAAGACGACGTTTTCGATCTGCTCCTCTTGCGCCAGCCTGCGGCCCACGGCCAACATGCCCGTAGAGACATCGCTCGCCGTGATCGTATCCGCATGGCCGGACAGCCGCAGCGCGGTGCGCCCGGTTCCGCAGCCCAGTTCCAGCACCTGATCGGTTGGCTTCAGATAGGACACCGTGCGTTGCAACGTGTGCTCGTAGGACTCCATGTCCCGGATCGGCGATTTCGCGTATTTCTCGGCGATTCCGTCCCAGAATTTGGCTGTGGTGGTCATGTCGGCTCTCCTTTGAGCGCAAGCTAGTGATACGCGTTTCAAAGGTGAATTGCCGAAATTCGCAGAATCCTTATACATTCTTGCATGGATGATCCGCGCAAATTCGACTGGAACCATATCCGCGCCTTTCTGGCCACGGCCGAGACCGGCTCGCTTTCGGCGGCGGCGCGGCGATTGGACCAGACACAACCGACCCTCAGCCGCCAGATCGCCGCGCTTGAATCCGACCTGGGCGTGATGTTGTTCGAACGGGTCGGCCGATCACTTCAGATCACCACCGCCGGGATCGAACTGTTGGAGCACACACAGACCATGGGCGCAGCCGCAGATCGCATTGCGTTGGCGGCGTCCGGTCAGGCGCAGTCGATCGAAGGGCAGGTGCGGATCACCGCAAGCGACGTGATGTCGGCCTATATTTTGCCGGATCTGCTGCGCGAGATTCGCGCGCAGGCTCCGAAACTGCGGATCGACGTGATCGCCGCGAACGACATTCGCGATCTGATGCGGCGCGAGGCGGATATCGCCATCCGCCATGTCCGCCCCGACCAGCCCGACCTGATCGCAAAACTGGTTCAGGAGGCTGACGGGCATTTCTATGCCGCCACCGCCTACCTGAACCGGGCTGGACGCCCCAAGTCGCTGTCGGACCTGTCCCGGCACGAGTTCATCAGTTTCGGCGACACCGCGCAGATGATCGCCTATTTCGAACCGATCGGCCTGCATCTGACCGAAGAAAACTTCCGCCTGGGGTCGCAGAACGGCATCGTCTCATGGGAGTTTGCCAGGCAGGGCTTTGGCATCGCGCCCATGTCCGAGCCGGTGGGCGATGCCACACCGGGTATGGAGCGCGTCCTTCCCGACATGGAGCCGCTGCGGTTCCCGATCTGGCTGACCACCCATCGCGAGCTGCATACCAGCCGTCGCATCCGGCTGGTCTTTGACCTGCTGGCGGATTTCTTCGCAAACTGAAACACGCGCACCATCGGCGCGCGTGTCTCTTCGGGTTAGAGCCGCTTCAACCGCGCAGAACGCCGCCGGTTGCCTTGGTGACCTTGGCGATGATCTTTTCCGCCACCGCCTCGATGTCTTTTTCCTTCAGCGTGCTGTCGGTCGGCTGCAGGCGCACGGTGATGGCCAGAGATTTCTTGCCCTCACCCAGGCTGCCGCCGATGAACTCATCGAACACGCGCACCTCTTCGATCAGTGCCTTGTCGGCCCCGGCGGCGGCATTCACCAGCGTCAGCGCCTCGACATCGGCATCGACAACAAAGGCAAAGTCACGCTCAACCGCCTGCAGGTCGCGCAGTTCCAGTGCCGAGCGGGTGGTGCCGGATTTGCGCGGCAGCGGCACCTCGTCCGGCCAGATGGTGAAGGCCACGGCCGGGCCCTTGATGTCCAACTGCTGCAGCACGCGCGGATGCAGTTCGCCGAACACACCCAGCACCTTTTTGGGGCCCAGGCAGATCTTGCCGTGACGGCCCGGATGCCACCAGGCGTCGCCGTCGCGCAGGATCTGCACCTTGGCCGGGGCACCGATGGCGGCCAGCACGGCCTCGGCATCGGCCTTGGCGTCAAACACGTCGACCGCGCGGGCGGCGCCGTGCACATCCTTTTGTCCGGTCCGCCCGACCAGAAGGCCTGCGATCTGGGTGCGTTGCTCGCCGGGTTCCCCGTCATGAAAGACCGGGCCGACCTCGAACAGAGCTAGATCGGCAAAGCCGCGCGCCTGGTTGCGCGCCGCGGCCTGCAACAGGCCGGGCAACAGGTCGGGGCGCATGTGGCTCATCTCGGACGAGATCGGGTTTTCCAGCATCGTCGCGTCGTCGCCGCCACCGAACAGCGCGGCCGAAGCCTGATCGATGAAAGTATAGCTGACGCATTCATTGTACCCCAGCGCCGCGCAGGTGCGCCGCGCCATCGACTGACGCCGCTGGGCCGGGGTCATGACCGGCTTGGGAATACCATCCGTGACACGCGGCAGCGGCTTGCCCTGCAGCTTGGTCAGCGAGGCGATGCGGGCGACCTCCTCGACCAGATCGGCCTCGCCCTGGATGTCGGGGCGCCAACTGGGCACATGGGCCATGTCGCCTTCCAGACGGAAACCCAGCCGGGTCAGGGTCTGGCGCTGCTCGCTTTCGGGGATGTCCATGCCCACCAGCGACTGCACCCGCGCCGCATCCAGCCGATAGGCGCGCGAATGGTCCGGCGCCTTGCCGGCCTCGACCACCTTTGAAACCTCACCGCCGCAGATATCCAGGATCATCTGGGTCGCGTGCTCCAACCCTTCCAGCGTGTATGCCGGATCGACTCCACGCTCGAACCGGTAGCGCGCGTCCGAATTGATCTTGAGCGCACGGCCCGCCAGCGCGATCTGGACGTGATCCCAAAAGGCGCTTTCCAGGAACACGTTCACCGTGTCCTCGGTACAGCCGGTCTCTTGCCCGCCCATGATGCCGGCGATGGATTCCGGGCCGTTGTCGTCGGAAATCACCATCATGCCGGGCTGCAGCGTGTATTCCTTTTCATCCAGCGCCACCAGTTTCTCGCCGCCCTTGGCGCGGTGCACCCGCAGGTTGCCCTTGACCTTGTCGGCGTCAAAGACGTGCAGCGGGCGGTTGCTGTCGAAGGTCATATAGTTGGTGATGTCCACCAGGGCCGAAATCGGACGCAGGCCGATCGCCTTCAGCTGATCCTGCAGCCATTGCGGGCTGGGGCCATTCTTGACGCCACGGATCAGGCGGCCGGTGAAATGCGGGCAGCCATCCAGCGTGTCGTCGTCGATCGTCACCTTGATCGGGCTTTCGAAATCCCCGGGCACCGGGGCATAGTCGCGCTGCTTCAACGTGCCCAGACCCCGCGCCGCCAGATCGCGCGCGATGCCCGCAACGCCCAGCGCATCGGGACGGTTGGGGGTGATGGCGATCTCGATCACCGGGTCGATCTTGGCGGGGTCGTTCTCGGCCAGCCAATCGACGAACCGCTGGCCCACCTCGCCCGAGGGCAGTTCGATGATGCCGTCGTGTTCGTCCGACAGTTCCAGCTCGCGCTCGGACGCCATCATGCCAAAGCTTTCGACGCCGCGGATCTTGCCAACGCTGATCGTCAGATCCAGACCGGGAATATACATGCCCGGCTTGCAGACCACGACGGTGATACCCTCGCGCGCGTTGGGGGCGCCGCAGATGATCTGCAACTCGCCCTCGTCAGTGTCCACCTTGCAGACGCGCAGCTTGTCTGCATCGGGGTGTTTCTCGGCATGTTTCACATAGCCCAGAGTAAAATCCTTGAGCTTGTCGGCCGGGTTGATGACCTCTTCGACCTCGAGCCCGAGATCGGTCAGCGCCTCGGCGATCTCATCAACCGAGGCGTCGGTGTCCAGGTGGTCTTTCAGCCAGGAGAGGGTGAATTTCATTTCTGTTTTCCTGTCCGGTAAGGCGGGCCAGCCCGCCGAATTCTCTTGGGCAGCAGGGCAAGCCCCACGCTATTTCATCGTGACAAACCACCATGCAGGTTCGGCATGTCCAGCGCCGCAAACCCATAGTGGCGCAGCCAGCGCAGGTCGGAATCAAAGAACGCCCGCAGATCCGGGATGCCGTATTTCAGCATCGCCAGACGATCGATGCCGATGCCGAAGGCAAAGCCCTGATAGACCTCGGGGTCGATCCCGCCGGCGGCGATCACCTTGGGGTGGACCATGCCGCTGCCCAGAATCTCCATCCAGTCGTCGCCCTCGCCGATCTTCAGCTGGCCGCCTTCCCAAGAACAGCGGATATCGACCTCGGCCGAGGGTTCGGTGAACGGGAAATGCGAGGCGCGGAAGCGCAGTTCGACGTCGTCGACCTCGAAGAACGCCTTGACGAATTCCTCCAGCACCCATTTCAGGTTCGCCATCGAGATATCCTTGTCGATGGCCAGGCCTTCGACCTGGTGGAACATCGGCGTGTGGGTCTGGTCATAGTCGGCGCGATAGACACCGCCCGGACAGATCACGCGGATCGGCGCGCCCTGCTTTTCCATCGAGCGGATCTGAACCGGCGAGGTATGGGTGCGCAGCACATGCGGCGGGCGATTGTCGCCCGGCGCGCGGTGCATGTAGAACGTGTCCATCTCGGCCCGCGCGGGGTGGTGGCCGGGGATGTTCAGCGCGTCGAAATTGTACCAATCTGTCTCGATCCGCGGACCTTCGGCGACGGAAAAGCCCAGTTCGGCAAAGATCGCGGTCAGTTCCTCGGTCGCCTGGCTGACCGGGTGGATCGAGCCTTGGCGGCGCGGGCGCGCGGGCAGGGTCACGTCCAGCCACTCGGTCCGCAGACGTTCGTCCAGCGCGGCATCGGCCAATGCGGCCTTCTTGGCGGCCAGCGCCGAATTGATCTCGTCCTTCAGCGCGTTCAGCGCGGGGCCGGCGACCTGGCGTTCCTCGGGCGTCATCTTGCCCAGTTCGCGCATCTTCAGCGCCACTTCGCCCTTTTTGCCCACCGCGGCCACGCGGATCGCTTCCAGCGTGCTTTCGTCGCCTGCGTCAGCGATCTGACCCAGGTATTTTGCCTTAAGATCGTCCATGACGGTCCCCTGAATTCTGTTGCTGTCCTGCTATCACAGCAGCGCGCGAAAGCAAGAGGGCCGGGCCGCGCGATCAGGTCGCGCGCAGAACCGCTGCCTGTCGATCACACCGGACCGGGCGGATCGTGGGGCCATAGCCCTGCGGATGGGTCTGCAGTTCGGGGAACAGCGCAAACAGTTCGCGCGCGGCCTCCTGCTCCAGCCCCGAGAGCGCCTCCTGCCCCGGAAAGAAGCTCTCGGACACAAGACCTGAAGTGGTGACCAGCTGGTGCCGGTCGAAGAACAGGTGGACATAGCGGACAATGTCACAGGGCTGCACGGTGACGGTATCGCCGTTGACCAGCGATTTGGCGGGGACCAGAACCTCATCCTCGCCGAACAGAAGCTGGGCTTGCCAGCCTCCGACCAGAATGCGGTGCTGGGGCGAGACCAGAATGTCTGTCTTGGCGCCCAGAACACCCGCGCGGATGCGCACCGGCGCGAAACGACCCACGCCGCGCACCGTGCGGCCGCCGATCCAGCGAACCCGGCAGGGGCCGTCATCGACGGTCAGGACCGTATCGCCGGGCTGCAGCGTCTCGATCCGGCGCGGCCCCTCGGGGGTATCCACCAGGGTTCCGGCCGTGAAACAGGCGGCCCCGGTATCCCCGGGCGACAAGGGGCCATAGGTCAGCGTGTTAGGATCGGGTTGATTGAACTGCAGGGTCGTCGTGGTCTGGTTCGGCCCGACCAGCACCGGCAGGTTGACCGAAGTTTCCCCGGCCGCCAACCCGTCAACCGCGACGATGTTCTGCGTGCCGCCACCGATGTCGTAGAAATCTATTACCTCACCCGTGGCGGTGTTGGTCAGCGCATAGGCTTCGTAATTGGTTGGGCCGCCACCATCCGGATCGGTCAGGAAGATCGGAAAATCATCGGCCGAGATGACATAGACGATCTCGTTGTTGTCGGGGTCGACGGTGACCTGAACGGAGGGATCGTTGAGTGGGATCTCGATCCCAACCTGCCCGTTCGCCTGATAGAAGGACACGGTGAAATCCGCCGGATCTTCGCCGGGGCGAAGGGACACCTCCAAGAATTCGGACACGCCCGAATTCGCGGCATAGGCATTGGAATAATGCAACTCACTGATACGCGCCATGAAAGCACCACGACCGGAAAACCTGACCCGAATGTATCGCGCAAACGCCGCCGCCGAACAAGGCGCGATCCGGGAATGTGGCTAACAGGCCCCTAATTGCAACAGGTCGCGGTCAGTAGCTGTATTCGGGGTAGATCCGCGTCAGATCGCCCTGCCAGTCGCCGTGGTAATGCTCCAGCAGCTCGTCGGCCGGCACCTTGCCGGACTGGATGCTTTCCTTAAGCGCGTTCAGGAAATGGGTCTCGTCCGGGACCAGCCCGCCTGCACCCGGCCGCGCCCGCGCCTTCAGGCCGGACTCGGCGATGGCCACCACCTCGCGCGCCAGATCGTGCATGTTGATACCGCCGACCTGCGCCTGCAGCCCGTCCCGGGCCGCGGCGACGCGCAGCCCCTCGCGGGTTTCGGCGTCCCAGCCCTTGACCAGATCCCATGCGGCATCCAACGCGGACTGGTCATAGGTCAGCCCCACCCAGAAGGCGGGCAGCGCACACAGACGGCGCCACGGGCCACCGTCGGCCCCGCGCATTTCCATGAATTTCTTGATCCGCGCCTCGGGGAAGGCGGTGGTCAGGTGATCGGCCCAATCCGAAAGCGTCGGCGTCTCGCCCGGCAGCGCGGGCAGCTTGCCCTGCAGGAAATCGCGGAACGACATGCCCAGCGCGTCGATATACTTGCCGTCGCGATAGACGAAATACATCGGCACATCCAAGGCATATTCCACGTAGCGCTCGAACCCGAAGCCGTCCTCGAACACGAAGGGCAGCATGCCGGTGCGCGCGTCATCCAGATGCCGCCAGATGTAGCTGCGCCAGCTTTTGTGGCCGTTGGGCTTGCCCTCGAAGAAGGGCGAGTTGGCAAACAGCGCGGTCGCCACCGGCTGCAGGGCCAGCGCCACGCGCAGCTTCTGCACCATGTCCGCCTCGGACCCGAAATCGATGTTGACCTGAACCGTGCAGGTCCGGCGCATCATGGCGCGGCCCATGTCGCCGACCTTTTCCATGTAGTCATTCATCAGGACATACCGGCCCTTGGGCATCAGCGGCATGTCTTCGTGTTTCCAGATCGGTGCGGCGCCCAGCCCGATGAAGCCCACGCCGATCTTGTCGGCGATGTCCTTCACGTCGCGCAGATGTGCGTTCACCTCGTCGCAGGTCTCGTGGATGGTCTCCAGTGGCGCGCCTGACAGCTCCAGCTGCCCGCCCGGTTCCAACGAGACGTTGGCCCCGTCCTTTTCCAGCCCGATCAGCTTGCCCGCCTCTTCCACCGGGGTCCAGCCATGCCCGTCGCGCAGCCCCTGCAGCACCGCCAGGATCGAGCGTTCGCCTTCGTAGGGCAGCGGCTTCAGCGTGTCCTTGCAGTAGCCGAATTTTTCGTGCTCGGTCCCGATGCGCCATTCGCCTTTGGGCTTGCAGCCATCGGCCAGGTATTCGGCCAGTTGTTCGTGGCGTTCGATCGGCCCGCCGCCGGACTGAGGAATGGACATGAACCGTGCTCCGATCCTGAAGTGTCGAGTCGTGGGGGTCAGTGGTGGTCGCAATCTCCCCCGGTGTCAATGCACCGTCAATTCAACCGGATGTGTGCCGGGCGCGAGGGGTGGCGTTCCCAGATGACCACCGGATGCGACGCCCCGCCCTTGAGTTCCGACAGCATCCGCTCGGTCCGCAGCCCCGGCAGGGCCGAGAACACATCGAACAACGCCTCGGCGCCCTCGGCATTCACGGGAATGTGAAGCGGCGGCTGGCCGGGCTGCTGCAGCACCCAATGCGCGGGGCTGGCGGTAGGGTCCAGAGTCAGGCTCTCGATTTCGCGGGTGGCGACGATGCCACCTTCCAGCGGCCCCAGATAGGCAATCTGCCCTTCATCCACCGACACCACGCCCGGCCCGCCCGCGCCCAGCCGGAACCGCGCGCGCTGTACGCCGATCACGGCCAGCGCGACCGAGACCAGCACAAGCACCCAGCCCAGCCAGCCCAGCAACCCGCCCGGACCGCCGATCCAGCTGAGGCCAAGGATCAGAACGAACCCGGCGGCCAGCACCTCGCGCCAGCGCCACAGGGCCAGTTTGGCTTCGGGTCGGATGAAACTCATGACGCGGCCTCCATCTGATCGCTGAACAGGACCAGTGAAAAGGTCCCGGCAGGGGCAAACCCAATAGCAACATAAGCACGCACGGCGGCGTTTGAAGCCGCGAACAGAACGGCCTTGCGCACTCCGGCGGCCCGCGCCTCGGCCAGATGCAGGGCAACGGCGGTGCGGGCATAGCCCCGACCGCGCAGCGGGGGCGGGGTGAACACGCCGCCGATCTGGACGATCTCGGGCAACGTGGCATTGAAGCCTGTCATGCTGACGGGGTGGCCGTCGACCATCAACAGCCGGTGCGAGTCGCGCTGAATATATCCGTCGATGTCCTTCTGCGCAGCCGCGCGGGCCATGCCCGGGTCGGTGCCCAAAGATTCCAAGTGATAGGCCTCGCGCCAGCGGATCAGCAGGCTGCGGTCGCCGTCAGACAGAGGCACCAGCCTTGCGTTTTCCGTTGGTGGAACGATCAGGTCGCGCAAGTCCAGCGCAAAAGAGGGCTCATCCCGGTCCAGACGGGCGGCGCGGTCCTGCCATCCGGCCTGTCGCAGAAACCGGCGGGCTTGCGTGGCCTCGCCCGCCAACCCAATGACCGTGCGGCCCCGGATCAGGTCCGCTGCCTCGGACAGGCCGGCCTCGGGCAGATCCGGGCACTGCGGCAGGATCATGCCTTCGTTGGTGATGCCGAACACGCCGCGCAGCGGGTCGCCCAGCATCCACATGCTCATCGCGCGCGGCGCGGGTACGTTCAGGCCAAACTCTCGCAGGTTGGCCAGCGCGAACATCGAGCTTTGCACATGGTCCAGAAGAAACCGTTCGATCGCCGGAATGTCCTGTTGCTGCGCCAGCCGCCACATCAGGACCAGTCCCCTAGCGCCTGCTGCCACAGGGTCATCGCGGCCACCGCCGCCGTGTCTGCCCGCAAGATGCGCGGCCCCAGGCTGACCACATGCGTGAACGGCAGATCCTTCAACCGCTGGCGCTCGGCATCGGAGAACCCGCCCTCCGGGCCGATCAGAATGGCCCACGGCCGGCTCTTGGCCTGTTCGGCCAGGCGCAGGGCCGACCCGGCTTCGGCCTCATCGCAGAACATCAGTTGGCGGCCGTCGGGCCAGTTGTCCAACAGCTTGTCCAGCCGCTGCAGGTCGCAGACCTCGGGCACGAAGGTGCCGCCGCATTGCTCGGCCGCCTCGACCGCATGGGCCTGCAGCCGGTCCTGGCGGATGCGTTCGGAATTGGTGAAGGCAGTCTGCACCGGCATGATCTTGGCGGCCCCCATCTCGGCCGCCTTTTCGACGATGAAATCGGTCCGCGCCTTCTTGATCGGAGCAAACAGCAGCCACAGGTCCGGCGGCAGTTGCAGTGGCCGGGTTCGTTCAACACAGCTCAGAACGCCGCCCCGTTTGCCCGCCTCGGCCACCTGCGCCAGCCACTCGCCATCGCGGCCGTTGAACAGGCCCACCTGCCTGCCCACGGCCAGACGCATCACGCCGAACAGGTAATGGGCCTGCTCGCGCGTCAAAGGAACCGATTGCCCCGCACCCAAAGGGTGATCTACATACAGCCTGATCTTCGCACTCATGAGACCCTACATATGCAAGGCAATGCCCCAACACCAGACGGTCAGGTCGCCGACGCCGTTACCGGCAACTGGGTCGATACCCGCGCCCCGGCCTTTGCCCGCCCCTATCTGCGGCTGTCGCGCGCGGACCGGCCGATCGGGACGTGGCTGCTGCTGATTCCGTGCTGGTGGGGCCTGGCGCTGGCGATCCTGCATGACGGTCAGCCGCGGTGGGGCGATCTGTGGATTGCCGTGGGGTGCGCGGCCGGAGCCTTTCTGATGCGCGGCGCGGGCTGCACCTGGAACGACATCACCGACCGCAAGTTCGACGCGAAGGTCGCCCGCACGCGCTCGCGGCCCATCCCCTCGGGTCAGGTCAGCGTGCGGCAGGCGGTGATCTGGATGGGCATCCAATGCCTTCTGGCGCTGGCAATCCTGCTGACCTTCAACCAGGCGGCCATCGCGATGGGCGTCCTGTCGCTGCTGCCGGTGACGATCTATCCCTATGCCAAGCGCTTCACCTGGTGGCCGCAGGTGTTTCTGGGGCTGGCCTTCAACTGGGGCGCCTTGCTGGCCTGGGCGGCGCATCGCGGCACGGTCGAATGGCCCGCGATCCTGCTATACTTGTCCGGCATCGCCTGGACGCTATCCTACGACACGATCTATGCCCACCAGGACGCCGAGGATGACGAGCTGATCGGCATCAAGTCCACCGCGCGTCTGTTCGGGACCGACACCGCGAAATGGCTGAAGTATTTTCTTTTGGCGACCGTGGCGCTGATGGGGCTGGCCATCGTCGAAGCCGCGCTGCCCAATGCCAGCGTGCTGGCGCTGGTCGTGGCCATCGGTGGACCTTGGGCAATGGGGTGGCACATGGCCTGGCAACTGCGCGGGCTGGACATCGAAGACAACGCGAAACTGCTGCAGCTGTTTCGCGCCAACCGGGACACCGGCCTTATTCCGCTCATCTTCCTTTGCGTCGCATTGCTCCTCTGATTGCACCTCGGTACCGGTGCCTGTAAGAGTCCCGCCCAATGGCCCGAGGAGATAAGAAACCGCTCATGCGCTTGCCGTATTTCCTGACATCAGCCCTGATCTTTGTCGTGTCGGCGGGGGTCTGTCTGTTGGCCGCCGGATTCGCGGTGACCAAGATCGAAGAAACCTCGGAAACTGCCGTTCGTAATGCACTGAGCATGCAGGGCCATGAGTGGGCCGAAGTGCAGGCGGATGGGCTGCGCGTTGTGCTGACCGGTACTGCCCCGGACGAGGCCACCCGATTCAACGCGCTGACCGCGGCCGGTACACAGGTCGACACCTCTCGGGTGATCGACGAGATGGACATTGCCCCGACGGCTGACCTGACTCCGCCCAAATTCTCGGCCGAAATTCTCCGGAACGACAGCGGCATTTCCGTGATCGGGTTGGTTCCGGCCAGCGTGGATCGCAACGCTCTGATGGACCGGCTGCAGAAGCTGGACCCGCAGGCAAGGGTGTCGGACCTGCTGGAAACCGCAGACTACAAGAAACCCAAAGGCTGGGACGACGCGATTTCCTATGCCATCCTTGCCCTGTCCAAGCTGCCGCGAGCCAAGGTTTCCGCCAGCCCCGACCTGGTCAAGATCACTGCCATCGCTGACAGCCAGCAGGAAAAAGAACGGCTGGAACAAGAGCTGACACGCGCCGCGCCGCCCAGCTTGCGCATCGGTCTGGCGATTTCGGCACCGCGCCCGGTGATCACTCCGTTCACCCTGCGCTACCTGATTTCGGAGGAGGGCGGCCAGTTCGACGCCTGTTCGGCACAGGATGAAAAAGCGCGCGACACCATTGTAGCGGCCGCGCAGGATGCCGGGCTTTCAGGGCCCTATACCTGCACGATCGGCCTGGGTGTGCCATCGCCCCGATGGGCGCAGGCCGCTGAACTGAGTATCCGGGCTCTGTCCGAGATCGGGCAAGGATCGGTCACGATGTCGGATGCCGACATCACGCTGATTGCTGAACCGAACACCAGCCCGGCCACCTTCGACAAGGTCGTGGGTGAGTTGGAAAACGCCCTGCCCGAAGTGTTCGCCCTGCACGCGGTTCTGCCCGAACCAGAAAACAATGAACAAGCCGGACCTGTGGAATTCACCGCCACCCGCAGCCCGGAAGGTCTGGTACAACTGCGCGGCCGTCTGGGCGACGATTTGCAGCGCGACATGATCGACAGCTACGCCCGGGCTGCCTTCGGATTCGATCAGGTTCACAGTGCCGCCCGCGTGGTCGACCAGATGCCGCAGGACTGGCCCGTGCGCGTTCTGGCGGGGCTGGAATCCCTGTCCTGGCTGAACAACGGCGTGCTGACCGTAACGCCTGACAAGGTCGAGTTGACAGGCGTCAGCCATGATGAAGACGCCAAGGCACAGATCGCGGGCCTGCTGTCCGACAAGCTGGGCGATGCGCAGGACTTTGACCTGTCGATCACCTATCAGCCCCCGCCCGAACCCGAAGACGCGCTGCCAGACCCAGAGCAGTGCGAAAGTCGCATCGCCGAGGTTCAGGAAACCCGCAAGATCACGTTCGAGCCCGGGTCGGCTACGGTTTCATCAGAGTCCCGCGACAGTCTGAACCAGATTGCCGAGATCCTGCGCGAATGCGGACCGATCCGGATTGAAATCCAGGGTCATACCGACAGCCAGGGCCGTGAAGAGATGAACCAGCAGCTGAGCCAGTCACGCGCCCAGTCCATCCTTAACGAATTGCGCGCTCGCCGGGTGCCGACCAAAAGCTACTCGGCCGCAGGATATGGTGAGACGCAGCCCATTGCAGACAATGACACCGAAGACGGGCGCGAGAAAAACCGGCGCATCGAATTTCGCCTGATCCGGCCCGAGCCGGTCGCCAATCAGGAAACCGGTCTGGAAGCATTGGAGACCCAGACAAGCGCAACCGAACCTGCGCCAACAGAAGAAGAAGCATCCGAAACGGATGCAGGGGACCAGTAAGTTGAACAGAACCGAATTCATCATCGCCACCGCCGTCATCCTGTTCGCCGCCTTCTGCATGGGCTGGTTCGCCAACTGGCTTGTGCACCGCCTGTCGCGCGTGCGCCAATCCGACGTGGCCGATCTGGACCGCATGAGCCAGGAGCTGCACGAGGCCGAGGAAACCCGTGATCAGGCGATCACCTATCTGCAGCAGCGCGAGGCCGAGCTGACCAACCAGCTGACCCAAACCGAGGCCGAGCTGGCCGCGGCTATGGACGGGCTGCGCGCCGCCCGTCAGGAAGCCGAGGAATTGCGCGGCCGGATCAACAACGCCGACTGAGCGCCTACCAGCGCGACAGCGCGTCCTCGTCCTCGTCCTTGGCGGCAACCCACTCCGCGCCCAAACCTGTGATTTCCTTCTTCCAGAACGGGGCGCGGGATTTCAGGTAATCCATCAGGTATTCAGCGGCCTCGAACGCATCTTTGCGGTGCGGGGCTGCCGTTGCGACCATCATGATCCGGTCACCTGGGGCCAGCCGCCCATGGCGATGGATCACCAGCACGTCACCCAGCGACCACCGGCTCTTGGCTTCCTCGGCGATCTTGGCGATGGCGCGTTCGGTCATGCCGGGATAATGCTCGATCTCCATGCAGGCCAGATCGGTCTGCGCCAGATCTCGCACGACACCGGTAAAGGTGACGATGGCGCCATTGGCCGTGTCACCTGCGGCAAAGGCATTGGCCTCGGCCCCCAGATCGAACGGCTCTTGCTGGACGGAGATCCGCATTGCCTTATCCGCCGGTCATGGGCGGGAAAAAGGCCACTTCGCGGACGTCGGCCAGGGGCGCGTCGAAATCCGACAGCTCCTGATCCAGCGCGACCCGCAGGGCGGAGATGTCGGCAAAGGCCGCGGCATAGCGGTCTTCGCGGGCGCTGAGTTCCGCCACCAGATCGGAGACCGTGGCCGCAGTGGTTTCGACCTTTTCCTTTGGCACGCCGATCCGCTCGCGGACCCAGGCGAAATACAGGACATCCATGCGTCAGCCCTCCTTCAGATGGGGCATAGCTTTACGTAGGTAGTCGTAGCCGGTGATCAATGTCAGCGTCGCCGCAATCCACAGCAGCCACAAGCCGATGCGGCCCGACCAGAACATGCCATACAGCTTCCATTGCAGGCCCGAGATGTCCTCGACCTGGCCCGACAGGATCTGGTCGATCAGCGCGGCATCCATGCCGAAGGTGGACATGACGAAATAGTGCTCGAATATGCCCTGCGAAAACAGCACGGCGATCGCCACCATCTGCGCGGTCGTCTTCCATTTGGCCAGCTTGGTGACCTTGAGCGTTCCAGCCACGTCGCCCAGATACTCGCGCAGGCCCGAGACGAAGACCTCGCGGAACAGGATCACGGTGGCGGGCAGCACCAGCCAGGGCGTCCAGTGCTCGGTCGAATAGCCGACCAAGATCATCAGCGCGATCACCACCATCGCCTTGTCGGCGATCGGGTCCAGCATTGCACCCATCTTGGTTTCCTGCTTCCACGCGCGCGCCAGATAGCCGTCGAACCAATCGGTTATGGCCGCCGACAGGAACAGGATCAGCGCGAACCAATCCGCGTAGGGCCGTGTGAAATACAGAAACATCACCGCCAGGCCGGGCGCGGCCAGTAGGCGCAGCAAAGTCAGAATATTCGGCAGGTTCCACTTCATGCGCTGGACCCTACAACCATGGCCGGGAACAGAAAAGACGGCACAATAAAAAACTGCCAAGAACACAGGTGTTTGGACCACGACAGGTCAGACCGTCGCAGGCGGAGGATCGACGACCGTTTCCCCCTTGGCGCGGCGCGAAGAACGGGTCAGGTTGCGCGGGTATCGGCACATCAGGAAAGATCCGCCCCGTGACCTCACATATCAGAACCGATGCGCGCGCCAATCTGATCGGCAGCGCCTGGATGATCGCGGCCATGGCCGGGTTCGCCCTGGAGGACGCGCTGTTGAAAAGTGCCGCCAAGGTGCTGCCCATCTGGCAGGTTCTGGTGCTGTTCGGACTGGGCGGGGCGTTGATTTTCGCCGGGGTCGCGTTGATTCAGGGGCGGCGGTTGCTGCACCCCGATGTCCTGTCCAAGCCGATGAAGATCCGAGTGCTGTTCGAAGTCTTCGGCCGCCTGTTCTATGTGCTGGCCATCGCCCTGACGCCGCTGTCCTCGGCCACAGTGATCCTGCAGGCCACGCCGCTGGTCGTGGTAGCGGGTGCCGCGCTGTTTTTCGGGGAAACCGTCGGCTGGCGGCGCTGGAGTGCCATTCTGGTCGGACTGATCGGAGTGGTGATCATCATCCAGCCGACCGGAGACAGTTTCTCGGCCCTGTCCATTCTTGCGGTACTGGGAATGCTGGGCTTTGCCGGCCGCGATCTGGCCAGCCGCGCCGCCCCCGCCACGTTGGGCACCACCGTTCTTGGGTTTTATGGCTTTCTGTCAATTGTCGTCGCCGGTGGACTGTACCGGGCTTTCGAAGGCGCCGCCGCGGTGCCGGTGGACGCCCGAGCCGCCCTGCACCTGACTGGAGCCGTGGTGATGGGCGCGGTGGCCTATTCTTCGCTGATGCTGGCCATGCGGACGGGTGAAGTGTCGGCCGTAACTCCGTTTCGCTATACCCGCCTTCTGTTCGGCATCGGGCTGGGCGTACTGATATTCGACGAGCATCTGGACCAGACCATGTGGCTGGGCAGCGCGCTGATCGTGGCCTCGGGGCTTTACATCCTGTGGCGCGGGCGCCAGCGGCCTCAGCCCTTTTCGTGAAAGAAATCATAGACCTTCTGCGCCAGACCGGCCGAGATCCCGTCCACGGCCTTCAGATCCGCCAGATTGGCACGGCTGACCGCCTTTGCGCTGCCGAAATGCGCCAGCAGGGCGCGTTTGCGGGACGCGCCTACGCCGGGGATTTCATCCAGAGGCGTCGCTCCCATCGCCTTGGCCCGTTTGGCGCGGTGGGTACCGATGGCAAAGCGGTGCGCCTCGTCCCGTAGCCGCTGAATAAAATACAGCACCGGGTCGTTACGCTTCAGGGCAAAGGGGCGCTGGCCGATGCGGTGGAACTCTTCCTTGCCGTGGTCCCGATCGACGCCCTTGGCCACACCGACCATCGGGATGTCCTCGACCCCGTGTGCCTGCATGATCTCGTGCACGGCGCTCACCTGCCCCGCACCCCCGTCGATCAGCAACAGGTCGGGCCACAGGCCCTTGTCGCGGTCGGGGTCCTCTTTCAGCAGGCGGGTAAAGCGGCGGGTCAGCACCTCTTTCATCATGCCGAAATCGTCGCCCGGCGTCAGGTCGTCGCCGCGAATGTTGAACTTGCGGTAGGCGTTCTTCATGAACCCCTCGGGCCCGGCCACGATCATCGCGCCCACTGCGTCGGTGCCCTGGATATGCGAGTTGTCATAGACCTCGATCCGGTTCGGCGGCGCGTCCAGATCAAAGGCCTCGGCCAGGCCGCGCAGCAGCTTGGCCTGCGTCGCGCTTTCCGACATGCGGCGCGCCAGCGCCTCGCGCGCGTTTCGCAGCGCGCCCGAGACCAGCTCGAGCTTTTCGCCCCGCTGCGGCACCAATATCTCGACCTTGCGACCGGCCTTTTCCGACAGGGCTTGCTGCATCAGGTCCGCGTTCTCGATCGCGTCCGACAGGATCAGTTGGCGCGGCGGTTCCTTGTTGTCATAGAACTGGCCCAGAAAGGCCTCCATCACCTCGGCCGGCGAGACGTCGGGCCCGACCCGCGGATAGAAATCGCGGTTGCCCCAGTTCTGGTTGGCGCGGATGAAGAACACCTGAACGCAGGCCTGACCGCTGTCCATGTAGAGGCCGATCACATCCGCTTCGGCCACCCCCCGCGGGTTGATGCCCTGCGCCGTCTGCACCTGCGTCAGCGCGCGGATCCGGTCGCGCAGGGCGGCGGCGCGCTCGAACTCCATCGCGTCCGAAGCCTCCTGCATCTGCGCGGCCAGTTCCTCTTGGATTCGGGTCGAGCGTCCGGACAGGAACCGCTCGGCGTCGCGCACGCTTTCGGCATAGTCGGCCTGCGAAATCATGCCCACGCACGGCCCCGAGCAGCGCTTGATCTGATAGAGCAGGCAGGGCCGGGTGCGACTGTCGAACATCGAATCCGAGCAGTTGCGCAGCAGAAACGCCTTCTGCAGCTGGTTCAGCGTGCGGTTCACCGCGCCCGCACTGGCGAAGGGGCCGAAATAGGCACCTTTGTCTTTCTTGGCCCCACGATGCTTCTTGATCTGCGGAAATGGATGGTCCTTGGCCACCAGAATGTTGGGAAAGCTTTTGTCGTCGCGCAGCAGCACGTTGTACTTGGGCTTGAGCTGCTTGATCAGGTTCTGCTCCAGCAGCAGCGCCTCGGTCTCGGTCCGAGTGGTCAGGAACATCATCGACGCGGTCGAGGCGATCATCCGCTCGATCCGGCCGGAATGTCCCGGACGGGTGTAGTTCGACACCCGGGCCCGCAGGTTGCGCGCCTTGCCGACATACAGAACCCGGCTGTCCGCATCCAGCATCCGATAGACACCCGGCGAACTGTCCAGCGTCTTCACGTATTTCTGGATGCAGGCATAGCCGGTCGGCTGAGGCTGGGATTGAGGGGCGCTGTCGGCGGTCATGAGAGAGAGATACGATTCTCTGACCGTGGCTGCAATCTTGCGCGCCTCAGATCAAGAGAAAACAAATCCACGATTCTTGTGGATAACTGTGCGGACAACTTTCCCTGCACCGTGATTTTTCCTTGAATCCTTGTGTTTTCACTGCGTTGCACAATAAATAGGCACAAATTCAATGCATTGATTCTAAACGATATTTTTATTCTCGCTTTACAAGTGTATGAAAAAAAAGACATTTTTGTAACGAACCTGTAACAGGATCGAGAGCGGTGCAAAACTTGCAGGGGCAATACCTATTCAAGGCCCACTACATCAGGCGTTTGCCAGCCCAGATGCTGGCCGCCATCAACGCACAAAAGCTGGCCCGTGACCGCATGGGCGTCCAGAAAATACCCAAGAGCCGCGTTGATATCCGAGGGGTTTGCACCGCGTTCCAGGACCGTGTTTTCGCGTTGGGTCTTGAAGTGCTGGGGACTTTGCCGATGTCCCTGCAGGGTTGGACCCGGCCCAATGGCATTGACGCGAATGGCCGGCGTCAGTGCCTGGGCCGCCGTCCGGGTCAATGCCCATAGCCCCATCTTGGCGATGGTGTAGGACATGAACTCAGGCGTCAGTTTGCGCACCCGCATATCGACCATATTCACGATCAAGCCGGTCGCGACGGGTTCGTCATTCTCATCCATCTCGGGTTCCAGACCCTGGCTTGCCATGGCCTGCGTCAGCACGAAGGGCGCGCGCAGGTTGCTGTCCATGTGGCGATCCCAGCTTTGCCGGGTGGCAGTCCGGATGTTGTCGTATTCGAAGATCGACGCATTGTTGACCAGACAGGTGATCGGACCGCCCAGCGCCTCGGCCGCGCGCGGCAAAAGGGTCTGCACCTGATCCTCGTCCAGCAGATCGGCCTGCAGCGCCACGGCATTGCGGCCCATCGACTGGATCTCGGACACGGTCTCGGCGGCGGCTGCGCCCGAGGTTGCGTGGTGTACGGCAACATCCATGTCACGTTTCGCCAGGTACAACGCCATGGCCCGCCCCAGTCGAATGCCGGCGCCGGTCACCAGTGCTCGGGTCATGTAGGGGCTCCTTTCAGTCAGATCAGGCCAACAGGATCACGACGTATGTGACGTAAAGCAGCGTCAAGATGAACCCCCAGACCCGGGTGATGTCTTGCTTGAAGAAGACGAACGGGATCAGCAGCAGGGACGAGCCCAGCATGACCCAAAGATCGAATTGCAGGAATTCGGGGTCCACGGGGATGCGCCCGAACAGCGTGGCGATACCGACAATGCCCAGAAGGTTGAACATGTTCGAACCGATGACGTTGCCCAGAGCAACATCGGCCTGCCGGCGCAACGCGGCCATGACGGTGGTCGCCAGTTCGGGAAGCGAGGTTCCGACCGCGACCAGCGTCAGCCCGATCACCGTTTCACTGACCCCGTAGGTCCGCGCAATGATGGTCGCGTTGTCGACCAGCAGATGCGCGCCCATCGGCAGGCCAATCAGCCCCAGCACCAGATACAGCGACACCTTCCAGTACGGCATGTCCGGGTCGGCCTCTTCCAGCGCTTCCAGGTCCTGCTCTTCCGAGCAGGAGTTGCGATGCGCGTGCGCTTCTCGGAAGGCGTTGAGCAGGATCAGAGCCAATCCCGCCAGCAGGATTGCCCCGCTGAACAGGTTGAATTCCCCGCAAAAGGCCAAACCGATGAACAGAACCGAGGCCAGCAACATGAAGATGTAGTTTCTGCGCGTGTTGCATTCGCTGCTGTGGATCGTTGCCAGCAAGGCCGGCAAACCCAAGACCAGAAGGATGTTGGCCGTGTTCGAACCGACGACATTGCCCAGCGCGATACCGGGCGCATTTTCCTCGATGGCCTTGATGGCAATCAGAAGCTCAGGCGCCGAGGTGCCGAAGGCCACGATCGTCAGGCTGACGATCAAGGCAGGAACACCCAGACGCAGGCTGAGATTCACCGCACCCCGCACCAGCGCGTCACCGGCCAACAGCAGGATCAACAAGCCAAGACCGGAAAGCAGCCAGGCCGTCATCGACGCCCTCCTTGCTCACATTTGCAGGGGCCCTTGCCGATCCGGAACCGACCGCAGCGCGGACATTTCGCGGAATTCAATCGCTGTTGACCGGGAAAGCGCAGCTTTCCGAACATCGCCAGGACCCCCATGGCAACCAGAAACAGAATGACGACCTTGACGATCACGTCACATACCAAAGCGCGCGTAGGCCGCGCGCTCCTCAAGCAGGGAAATGGCATCCTGCGCCATGTCCGTTCCGAACCGCGACCAGATCGGTCGGCGCAACCCGTAGCGCCGGAATTTGACCTTGTCGCCAAACACTTCCTGCATCTTTGGCTTGAGATGCGCGATGCCGTCGATCAGCCCAAGTTCATGCGCACGCCGCGCCAGCCAGATTTCACCGGTAAACAGATCGGCGGCCTCGTCCAGACGACTGCCGCGCCGAGCTTTCACATAGGCAATGAAATTCTGGTGGATGTCCTCCAACAGCCCCTTGAGACGCGCGACATCCTCTTCTTTCTCCGGAGAGAACGGGTCCAGCATCGATTTGGATTTCCCGGCGGTGTGCACGCGCCGCTCGATCCCTTGCCGGGCCAGAAACACATGGGCTCCGAACCCCGAAGAGATGACCCCGATCGACCCCAGAACCGAGCTGTCATCCGCCCAGATCTCGTCCGCCGAAGCCGCAAGCCAATAACCACCCGACGCCGCCACATCCTCGACAAAAGCATGGACTGGCACCTTGAACTCGTCGGCCAACCGCCGGATCCGCGCACCGATCAGCGAGCTTTGCACCGGCGATCCGCCCGGCGAATTAATCTCGAGCGCGACGGCGGCAGGTTTTCCCTTGCGGAAGGCTTTTTCCAGAACCGGCGCCAAAGAGGCATCGTTCAGCGAGGCTCGGCCAGCCATTCCAATGGCTCCGGACAGGCGAACGACAGCCACGGTTGGCTGCTTGTTGAGAAACGGCAGGCTGAGTTTCATGGGTGCCGATGTAGAGTGCGTCCGCCCCTTAAACAAGGGACCCCACCTGCCATGAACGTGACGTGAACCAAAATCCTGTTCAGCCACGGCAAAAATGCAACGCCCTAGCTCCGGATGCGCCACCCGGTTTTGAAGATCCAACCGATGACCGCCAGGCAAAAGCCGGTAAAGGCCAGGATCGCCAGAAGGCTAAGCAGAATGGGCACGTCCGAAAGCCCGTAAAACGACCAGCGAAAGCCCGAGATCAAATAGACCACCGGGTTGAACAACGAGATCGTCTGCCACACCGGCGGCAGCATCGAAATCGAGTAGAACGTGCCGCCCAGAAAGATCAGAGGCGTCACAACCAGCTGCGGTACCAACGACATCTGTTCGAAATTGCTGGCCCAGATCCCGATGATGAAGCCCAGCAGGGAAAAGCTGAGGCAGGACAGGATCAGAAAGGCGGCCATCGCGAAGGGGTGCTCGATGCGGATGTCCACGAAGAACGTGGCGGTGGTCAGGATCACCAATCCCACGAACAACGCCTTGGTCGCGGCGGCGCCCACATAGCCGATCACGATCTCGATGAAATTCACCGGAGCCGAGAGCAGTTCGTAGATCGTGCCCAGGAACTTGGGGAAATAGATGCCAAAGGACGCGTTCGAAATCGACAGCATCACCACCGACAGCATGATCAGCCCCGGCACGATGAAGGCGCCGTAGGAGACGCCCTCGACCTCCTGGATGCGACTGCCGATGGCAGTGCCAAACACCACGAAGTACAGCGAGGTCGACAGAACCGGTGACAGAAAGCTCTGCGCGAGGGTGCGGAAGAACCGGGCCATTTCGAACCGGTAGATGGCGGCGATGGCGGACCAGTTCATGCGGCATCTCCGGACACGAGGTTGACGAAAATCTCTTCCAGGCTCGATTGCCGGGTCTGAACGTCACGCAACACCAGCCCCGCCTCGGCCACGTCATTCAGCAAAGTGGTGATGCCAGTGCGATCGGCATTGGTGTCGTAGGTATAGATCAGCGCATCGCCCTGCCCGTTCAGCACCAGATTGTGGTGGGCCAGACTGCCGGGAATGTCCGAGATCGTGCGGGTCAGCATGACCTCGATCTGCTTCTTGCCCATCTGCGCCATCAAGGTGTTTTTGTCCTGCACCAGCATCAGTTCGCCCTTGTCGATCACACCAATCCGGTCGGCGATGGCTTCGGCCTCTTCGATGTAGTGGGTGGTCAGAATGATGGTGACACCGGCAGCCTTCAACTCGTCGACGATGGCCCACATGTCCTTGCGCAGTTCGACATCCACACCGGCGGTGGGTTCATCCAGAAACAGCACCCGCGGCTCGTGCGCCAGCGCCTTGGCGATCAGCACCCGCCGCTTCATGCCGCCCGACAGTTCCTTGATCGCGTTCTTGCGCTTGTCCCACAGCGACAGCTTGCGCAGGATCTCTTCGATCCGGGCACTGTCCTGCCCATAGCCGAACAGACCGCGCGAAAACCGTACGGTGTTCCAGACCTTCTCGAACGGCTCCAGCGCAATTTCCTGCGGCACGAGGCCGATCATGCGCCGGGCTGCACGAAAGTCCGTGAGGATGTCGTGCCCCCCTACTGTGACGGTCCCAGACGTGGGCGTGGTAATCCCGCAAACCGTCGAGATCAGGGTTGTCTTTCCCGCCCCGTTCGGGCCGAGCAGGGCCAGGATCTCGCCCTCTTCGATGTCCAGCGATACGCCTTTCAGCGCTTCGAACCCGCCGGCATAGGTTTTGCGCAGATCCTTGATCGAAAGAATTGTCGTCATGCGTTTTCCCAGTTCTGGCCGGGACAGTATCGCGCCAAAGGATTGCCGAACAGACCAAATCCGCACAGTCCTCTGCGCGCAAACGCAGGTTTCACTCGCGCCCGGTCAGGCGACCCAGCCAGCCTTTCTTTTCCCCTTCGGGAGTGTCTTCGCCGCCCTCTTCCGGCTCTGCAGGGCCTTCGAAATGCTGCTGAAGGTTCGAGAAGAACTGGTCAGCCATCTTTTTGGCAAAGCCGTCGATCAAACGGCTGCCTAGCTGCGCCAGCTTTCCGCCAACCTTGGCATCCACGTCATAGGCCAGAACCGTTCCACCGCTGTCACTGGCGCTGAACGTGACACTGGCGCTGCCCTTTGCAAAACCCGCCGCCCCGCCTTTGCCCTCACCGGCGATGGTCAGGCTTTGACCCTCAACCATGTCGGACATCGTGACGGTGCCTTTGAACGTGGCCTTTACCGGCCCGACCTTCTGCACCACGGTCGCCTCGTAACCGTCCGTCGGATTGCCCGAAACCTCTTGCGCACCGGGCACGCAGGCTTTCAGCACCTCGGGGTCCAGCAGGGCCGCATAGACATCGGACGGCGCCGCCTGAATTTCACGCGTGTCACTCATTTGCATGGGACCACTCCCCTTTTTTGAAATGTCTGATATTCGACCAAAGACCTATCCACGAACTGCCGTTGCGGCAACCGTGTTCCACACATTATCCGCCGCCCCCGGAATCCTGAGCCCGCATGTCGGCAATCCGTTTCTGCACCAGTTCCAGATGCAGACGGGCATCATACTGCCCTTGCCGGTAGGCCGCTGGCAGCCGTAGGTCCGCCAGCTTTTCGTCCAGCACCTGCAATTGGCCTTGCATCCGCGCGAGGTCTTCCGCGGAAGGGTTGTCGGCCAGGTCCTGTTCGATCAGACGAATTTCCGGGTAGTGCTGCCAGACACGCCATCGTTGGAAATAGGCGTAGATGCGTGGCAACAATCGGACCAGCGGTAGGACAATGAAAAAGAACGGCAGGAACAGAAGGAAAACCCGATTGACCTGCGCCGCCACCCAATAGGGCAACCAATCATGCCAGGTGGATGGCCCTTCAAGTATCAGCTGCCGCGCGGTGTTGTTGAGAGGCAATGCGGTCCCTTCGATCCCCGGAAAGGCCCCGGGGTCATTGATGATGCCCTGAGCCTCGTGCAGGGCGATCGCCGCCATCGTCAGCCGGTTGACCAACGCCGGATGCAGTCCCGGCCGCACGACCAGTCGCGCCTCGAGAGCGATCAGATCAACCGGGCGCGGCGGTAAAACCGGGTTCAGCGACATGCCTCCGGTCGGTACGGTCACCACGGTGGCATAGGACAAACGACGCGAAATCGCCTCGACATGTTCAAGGTTCAGCACCTTCAGTCCCGGCACCTCGTACGCGGCCAGCAGGTAGGGGGCTTCGATCGGCGCAACAAAGACGGCGATGTCCAACGTTCCGTCCAGCAAGGCGTCGGCCGCCTGGTCATAGGGCAGTGCAACATGCACGTTATCCTCTTGGGCCAGCCCGACCGCGCGCTCGAAGTCGCGGAATGCGTCCGCGGTGCCGGACCCGGGCGCACCGCTGTTGATGCTCAACCCACGCCATAACGCGGGATTGGGCGGAATCCACGCATCCTCGCGCGCCATGAAAATCATCGGCTCGAAAAACACCGTCCCGATGGCCTGCGCCCGATCCGGGTCAACTTCGATGCCGCCCTGCAAGAAGGCCACATCCACAGCCCCGTCTTCCAGGAGACGCGCATTTTCGACCGACCCTGCGGTTTCGACGATCTCGAGCCGAATGTCATCCTCGGCAAGGATATCGGAATAGTCCTGCGCCACTTCGATATAGGCACCACCCGCCGGTCCGGCTGCCATGCGCAGGTCGCCGGGTGGGTGCAGCAGAAGGATGATTGCCGCCAGAACCGCCAAGACCATGGCGGCACTGATCGTGATCCAAAGACGCATCCTACCCCTCGCTGATCCACCCCGGACAGCACGCTACGCCGCTGGCCCCAAGCTGGCAAGTATTCCGATGTGTTTGTTGATTTTTCCCGTTCCGGATCAGACCGATGCCAGACGCCGCGTCGCTGCCGGTCGGTCTTGCATTCCTGCTGGGCCCCGGCCAGCATCGCCGCGAGGGAGTGCTGCTCATGCTGAACGGAATCCGTGTTGTCGAAATCGAGGGTCTTGGCCCCGGCCCGTTCGCCGCCATGATGCTGGCGGATCTGGGGGCCGATGTCGTGACCATCCACCGCAAGGGGGGCGCCGTCACACCCGGCATGCCGGACCGATCCGTGCTGGACCGGGGCAAGCGCTCGATCGCGCTCGACCTCAAGGACCCCGGCGACCTCGAAACCGCCCGGCGCCTGATCGCAACTGCCGATGCGTTGATCGAAGGCTTCCGCCCCGGCGTGATGGAGAAGCTGGGCCTGGGGCCCGAAGCCTGCCACGCCCTGAACCCGGCGCTGGTCTATGGCCGCATGACCGGCTGGGGCCAGGACAGCCCGCTTTCCGACACCGCAGGACATGATCTGAACTACATCGCCCTGTCGGGGGCACTCTGGTACGGCTCACCACCCGGCACCGAACCGATGACCCCGGCCACGCTGGTCGGCGATATCGGCGGCGGTGCGATGTATCTGGTCACCGGCATACTGGCCGGGCTGCTGAACGCGCGCGCAACGGGCACAGGCACGGTGGTCGACGCCGCCATCTACGACGGGTCCGCGCATATGATGAGCCTGCTGATGAGCTTGCGCCAGACCGGCAACCTGTCCGACACGCGCGGCCAGAGTCTGCTGGACGGCCCGCATTGGAGCCGCACCTACGCTTGCGCGGATGGCGGCTTTGTTTCGGTCCAATGCCTCGAACCGAAATTCTATGCCCAATTCCTCGAAATCCTCGGCCTGTCCCAAGACCCGGCGTTCCAGCAACAATATGACAGCACGCTCTGGCCAGACCTGACCCGGCGCCTGGCGGAAATCTTCGAAACCAAACCGCGCGACCATTGGGCCAAACTGTTCGAAGGCTCAGACGCCTGCGTCGCACCGGTGCTCAGCCCCGACGAGGCCGCAACCCATCCGATGAACACCGCCCGCCAAACCTGGCGCGCGGCCGACGGCACCCTGCAGGCCGCCGCCGCCCCGCGCTTCTCCGCCCATCAATGGCAGCCGAAACCCAGCCCGACCCGCGGCCAACACACGATCGAAATTCTGAACGAACTTCAGGCTCTCAAAAAGACCTGACACATCCTTCATCTGGCCAACGGCCAAGGGGGGCTGGCCCCCTCCCGCGCCGCCTACCCGCCGCGCACCGTGTCGATCATCAACTGCACGTTCTCCGGGTCGGCATCCGGCGTGATCCCGTGACCCAGATTGAAAATATGCGGCCCCTTGGAAAAGGCGCGCAGGATGCGGCGGGTCTCATCCACCAGCGCCTGCCCGCCGGTGACCATGTGCGACGAGGCCAGGTTGCCTTGCACGCAGCCATCCACCTGCACATGTTCGGCCGCCCATTCCGGCGCAACCGAGTTGTCCAGCGCCACGCAATCGACACCGGTGGCCTTTGCGAAACCGACATAACCCTCGCCCGCCTCACGCGGGAAACCGATGACGGGAATGCCCGGGTGGCGTTCCTTGAGCGCCTGGGTGATGATCCGGCACGGCTCGACCGCATATTTGGTGAAGGCCTCACCTTTCAGCGACCCGGCCCAGCTGTCGAAAATCTTGACCACCTCGGCCCCCGCTTCGATCTGAGCCGACAGGTATTCGATCGTGGCCGCGGTGATCCGGTCCAGCAACGCCTCGAACAGCGCGGTGTTTTCCTCACGCAGGGCGTGGGCAGGGCCCTGATCAGGGGTGCCACGCCCGGCAATCATGTATGTCGCAACGGTCCACGGAGCGCCGGCAAAGCCGATCAGGGTCGTTTCGGACGGCAGCTCGCGCGACAGGATGCGCACGGTTTCATAGACGGGCGACAGGGTCTCGTGAATCGCATCAACCGGCTTCAACGCATCGAAATCCGACTGCTGCGTGATCGTCGACAGGCGCGGCCCTTCGCCGGTGACGAACCAAAGATCGGCACCCAGCGCCTGTGGCACCAGCAGGATGTCGGCAAACAGGATCGCGGCATCGAACCCATAGCGGCGGATCGGCTGCAACGTCACCTCGGCCGCCAGATCGGGGGTGTAGCACAGCGACAGGAAATCGCCCGCCTGTTCCCGCGTCGCGCGGTATTCCGGCAGATAGCGTCCGGCCTGTCGCATCATCCAGATCGGCGGCGTGTCCAGTACCTCGCCCGCCAGCGCCCGCAGCAGTTTCTTGTTCTCGGCCATGTCAGCCCCCACTATTCCGGTTTGCGCAACGGGTCCGCCTTCAGCGGCAAAATGTCAAGCGTGGCCCCCATTGTCAGGGCAATGTGACGCGACTAAAGCTGTGCCCATGACTTTGACCCTGCCCACCCCCGCATCGCCGCTGAAGATCGGCACCCGTGGTTCGCCGCTGGCGCTGGCCCAGGCCCATGAAACCCGTCAGCGGCTGTGCGATGCCTTCGATCTGCCGGAACAGGCGTTCGAGATCGTGGTGATCAAGACCACCGGCGACAACCGCGCCATGATCGACGCGGACCGCCCGTTGAAAGAGATCGGCAACAAGGGTCTGTTCACCAAGGAAATCGAAGAGGCGATGCTGGCTGGCGATATCGACATCGCCGTGCACTCGACCAAGGACATGCCCGTCGAACAGCCGCAGGGGCTGGTGCTGGACACGTTCCTGCCGCGCGAGGACGTGCGCGATGCCTTCATCTCGCCCCGCCTCAACTCGATCCATGACCTGCCCGAAGGCGCGGTCGTCGGCACCTCGTCGCTGCGGCGGCGGGCCCAGTTGCTGCACCGCCGACCTGATCTGAACGTGGTCGAGTTCCGGGGCAACGTACAGACCCGCCTGAAGAAGCTGGCCGATGGTGTGGCCGAATGCACGTTTCTGGCCATGGCCGGCATCCGCCGCCTGAACATGCAGGACGTACCTGCCACTGCGATCTCGCCCGACGACATGCTGCCGGCCATCGCGCAAGGTACGATCGGCATCGAACGTCGCGCGGACGACCATCGGGCCGCCGAGATGCTGGAGGCCATTCATCACTCTGAAACGGCCTGTCGTTTGGCGGCCGAGCGCACGTTGCTGGCCGCGCTGGACGGGTCCTGCGAAACTCCGATTGCCGGTCTGGCCGAACTTGCCGATGGGCAGTTGCGCCTACGCGGCGAGGTCCTACGCCCGGATGGATCGGATGCCATCAGTGAGAGCGAGACCGGTTCGACGGAGGACGCAGCGGAAATGGGCCGGGCCATGGCGGCAAAACTGCTGCACCGTGCCGGGCCCGGATTCTTCGAGTGGAGAAATTTGTAAAAAAGTTTCTGCGAATGTGAACTGCTTCACTGTCGCCCCGGTTGAAATCGGGCATCAATGTGTCATCCCGATTGGGAATGTGGATCAGTCTCGAGTGTATCGAAGTTTTAGTTCGTGATTTTGTAGATAGTATTCGAGGGGGCGAGACTGAGAACCCTGTCCGATCGAAACGGGTCGTGCCTTTGAAAAAAGGCGCGGCCCGTTTTGACTCTGCGGCTCGCAATGGGTCCCTGTCATCCGGGAAACCGGTGCACGTTGCCATGATGACTGAACATCGCCTGGCCCGAGCGGATGTCGAACCGGAAATCAGCCGACCGTCCCGGCAAGGCCGCATAGAACGCGCGCAGGCCCGGTTCGACCAAGCCTGCTTGGGCGCCGCAGGCTTCGCTCAAGCGCTGTATTTCGTCGTGAGACCGCCGTGCACGTATCGCAGTGATCAGATCCTGATGCATCTCCTGCAGCTTCTGGAAATCCGCGCTATGGGCCAACACGCTGTCACCGACCAATGCAAAAATCGGCTCCAATTCGGTCTTGCCTTTCAGATGAACAAGCCCAGCTTCGAGCATCGCGAGATCGACGCCAGCGGCCTGTGAGACTGAGCTTGAGACCAGGATATCATATTCGACCTGGCGGCAACTCTGCTCGATTCGAGCGGCGACGTTGACCACATCTCCGATCACCGTGTAGTTGAATCGCCGCCGCGAGCCGATGTTGCCGACACAGGCCATTCCCGTGGCGCATCCTGTCGCCAATGCGATCGGAGGATGCCCGCGCATCGTGTCCGAAGCATTGAACTCGGCCAGAGCTCGCCGCATCTGCAACGCAGCCTGTGCCGCCAGAAGCGGGTGCCGCTCCACTGGAACCGGCGCGTTCCAAAACGCCATGACCGCATCCCCGATGAATTTGTCGATGGTGCCTTTTTCGTGCAGGATCCTGTCTCCGATGACCGAGAACAGTTCATTGAGCAGCGCGACCAGATCTGTGGCCGACACCCGCTCGGACAACGGTGTAAACCCGCGAATGTCCGAGAACATGACCGTGATTTCCTGCGTTTCACCGCCCAGTTGCAGTTGGTGCCCGGTTGCATCCATCTCGTCCAGGATCTCGGGCGCGACATAGTGCGAGAAGATCCGCCGGATCACCCGCTTTTCCCGCTCGGTCGATATGAACAGATAACCGGACAACAGCCCGAAATTGGCCATCCCGCCGGCAAGCGGGAAGGTTGCATCGAACAGCACGGACTGGTTCTGAAACGCCAACCAACTGACCCCGACAACCACGGCCGCCGCGATGCCGCCGGCCATGAACGAGGCAACCGCACCGAAACTGGACATGACGACCGTGACGACGACTCCAAGGATGATGAAAGCCAGAAGCTCGAGGGCGGCAGTGACATCCGACCGGGTCAGCATGTCGCCCAGCAGCGCCTGCTCGATGACTTGGGCGTGGATGGAGACGCCGGGAACGGACTCTCCCAACGCAGTCTGATGCATGTCGAACAGACCTGCCGCCGACGTTCCGATCAATACGATCCGGCCTTCGATCTGGCTGCGCAGAACCGGATCATCTGCGGATTGCAGTATGTCATTGGCCGACAGGTAGAGCCCAGGATCATCCGGTCTGTACCTGACCCAGACCTCTCCGTTTTCCGTTGTGGGCAGGACCAGACCCGCCAATTCGACCGACAGCACGATGCCGGCCTCGCCCTGAGCCCCTTCGATGAAGATCACCGGCTCGCCCGTCGCGACCCTCAGAGCCTCCAGCCCAAGTCCGGGCAGAACACCGCTTGGCCCCTGCCACAACACCGGAACCCGACGAACCACGCCCGTGCCGCCCAAAGGTGAAACATTCACACCGCCGATCCCGGTTGCATCCCGGTCCAGCGGTGGCGCCAGCGGAGTCCAGTGGGGCACGGACACCAGCCCGGCGGCCGGGTTTTCGCCGATCTCCACGATCCCGGCCTTCGGGGCAATGTCCTGATCCCCTCCGGTCAATCGCGCCGCCACACCCATCACGACGGGCCAGTTCGAAACCTCGGCCCCGAACAAGATGTCATTGTCCAGCTGGGCGGCTTCCTTTTTGGCGCTGAGAATGTCAGCCAGGGCCGGATCACTCAGCAGCCGCGACGGTGAGTACCGATCGGGCTCGGCGAACAACATGTCAAAAGCGATTGAAGCGGCGCCATACTCGCCCAAACGCTCGACCATCTGCGTCAACAGGGTCCGGGGCCAGGGCCATTGGCCCCAATTCTCGAGCGACGTTTCGTCGATATCGACGACCCGGACCGGCAAATCGGGATCGAAGGCGCGCGGGGACAACCGCTGCAACACGTCGAAAAAGATCAGCCGGGACATGCGGACCGGATAAGGGTCCAGTACCCGCAGCAGACAACCAAACAGGATCAGACCCAGGCCCACCAGCCGAAAAGCACGGCGCCGTCCGGCTTTCTCGTGCTGCCTGACACTCACGTCAACCTCTGCTCGCCGGCAACGACATGGACAACGCTCTAGCCATCGCCGCCGGACCCAAAGACACCGCCGCCAGTATCCCGCCGATCATCGACAGTTTCGGGCCGGTCGCCCGGCCTGTCGAACTGCCCGACCGGATCCGGTTGTTCGGGCGGCGCGGCAACCGCTGCCTTGACCTGCCTCTGCGGCGGAGCGGACCGGCGCGGTTCGGGCGCGTCCGATTTTGCGCGCGGCGCAGGTTGGGATTCACCCGAGCACCCTTCTACATCCACCTGCAAAGGCGGCTTGAGGTCTTTCTGCGACTGAATGAAAGGAAAACCGCTGACCACGGCCTTGTCATACATCGCCTGATCGACCGGGCGCCCGACCGCACCACGCTGGCTGGTTGCATACAAGCTGCAAATCCGACCCGTTGATCGGCAAGAGCCGCCGAGGCCACACATCTGAACCGTGCCGTGCAGCACGAGCATCGCGCTTTGGTTTCCCGGCGCGATCCACATGTCAAATACCGTGCCCCGCACCGCCATGGTGGCCGTCGGCGTCTTGATGGAGTAGGCGCCTTTCCTGCTTTTGCCCGAGATGAACCGGAAGCTTCCACCCAGCGCCTCGACAGCAAAGCTTTTAGCCTTGCGGTTGCCGCGCAACATCTTCACGTCCAGAACCATCCGCGCATTGGGACCAACCGCGATCTTCGTGTCATCCACAAAGACAAGCTGAACCACGCCATTCGCATCCGTGACGATCGAGTCGCCGGACAACACCTCCATCCCATTACGCAGGGGCAGCGTTTTGCCGCCACGGGTCACGTCCGCCCCCTGCTTCACGCTGATTACGGTTCCGATATTTGCCCAGCTGAGGGCAGGAACGCAAAGAACGAAAAAACCAACCAGAACAATCTTCAACCAAGCCAAAATGCCAGCCCTTCCCCCAAAGGTTACTGTCGAGCGCGGATGCGCTCACTGCCCGGCCAGCCTCTGAAACTGTTTTTTTGGATCAATCAAAATGACTAAAATCTTAGCAAATATGCATCCATTGGCATGTAATTGGCAAGTTTTCTGTTCTTATGCCTTTTCAGCGGAGAAGCTGAGCCGCCGAGTTCAGTCAAAAGAAACGGCCGTTTCTGCAACTCAAACCACCTGGCACTGGTGATCCAGCAGAGCGCGTTCCAACGCCAAAGGCAGGCAACCTCTCCAATTGGTTCAGCCGTTTGCGGCACCCATCATTTTGCAGATGCAGTTCCCTACCGCACCTGGCTCGCCCAAATTTTTGTGTCCGATTACGTACTCTGGCCGCGCGTACATTCTCAGGCCAACCGACGTTGGGACAGCGAAACCAAATCGAAGCAGAACGCGAATCCACGCATGGTTCTTGAAAATCCAACAGCAAGACATAGTGACCACGCCTTTGCCCAAGCGGGTGCAGACCCAAGCGATTCCAAGCGTTTTCAAGGGCTTCGCCCAATCCGGCAAAAATTTCCGATGGTGCAGGAATTGGCCTTGTATTTCCGTCGCTTGCACGGCTATACCCGTCGGCGGAGACGTGGCCGAGTGGTCGAAGGCGCTCCCCTGCTAAGGGAGTAGGCGGGAAACCGTCTCGAGGGTTCGAATCCCTTCGTCTCCGCCATTACCCATTAATACGGCTAAGATAGTGAAGGGCTTGCTTGCAAGTTCTACTCCTTTGCCGCGCGCCTTCGCCGGTGCTCCGCCAGCTTCAAGCACCGTTTGGCTGATGATCCGCCAACGGGCCCCAACACTCAGCGTTTCAACAACAGAATAAAGAAGATCCCTCCCAAAAGACCCGTGACGACGCCAACTGGGATGTCCTCCGGGGCCATTGCAGTTCTGGCGACCACATCCGCCCATAGAAGAAACAAACCACCCAGAATTGCCGACAGAGGGACGACGCGTCGATAGTCTCCGCCAACAAAGAACCGCACGATATGCGGAACCATCAGACCGACGAAGCCGATCATGCCCGAGAAGGCCACCATGACTCCGGTGATCAGCGCGCCAGCTGCAAAGACACCAAGCCGAAACCGCGCCACCGCAATACCCAACGAGCTTGCAGTCTCATCCCCGATGGTCATCGCGTTCAGCCTGGCGGCCTGAAGCCACAACCAGGTGCCGCATGGCAGCACGATCGCCAGCGGGTAGATCAGGTATGACCATTGAGCCAACCCCAACCCGCCCAACATCCAGAACACGACCGTATGGGCCGCCTTGGGATCGCCGAGGAAAATCAGAATGTTGGCGCCAGCCATGATGACGAAAGACACCGCCACACCGGTCAGGACCAGGCGGTCCGCGCTTGTGGCGCCGGCCCAGCGGGCAACGCTCAGGACCGTCAGCGTGGCCGCCAGGGCACCCAGAAACGCCATGACCGGCACGGTCAGAAGCCCCAGAAACAAGCCGGTATGCAACAAGGCAAGAATGGCTCCAAACGCGCCGCCGGCCGAAATGCCCAGCAGGTGCGGATCGGCCAGCGGGTTTCTTGTGACCGCCTGGAGGGTGGCCCCGACTATCGCCAGTCCGGCCCCGACCATGACGGCAAGCAAGGCGCGCGGAAAACGGATTTCCCAGATAATCGCGGCGCGGCCCTTTGACCATGTCGGCTCGTCCGAGGATAGGCCGGCTTCGTGCAGCAACACTCCCCAGACGGTCTTGGTGGGCACCGAAATGGCCCCCACCGAGATCGCAAAGGACAAGGACACGACCAACACGACCAGCCCCACCAGCATCGCTGCCCAGAGCGGAAGTACCCGGCGCGCCTGCACTACGCGCATTTAGTTGCCGACCGAGGCAGCCGGGCCCCAAAAGCCATGGGCGAGCTTCCGAACCGCCTTTATGTTGCGCGGTCCGGGTGTGGCCTCGACATATTCCAGGACCACGAAACGATCGTTCTTGACCGCGTCCAGATCTGCAAATGCAGGATTATTGACCATGAAGTCCCGCTTCTGCTCGGCGGCGACGTCGCCATAATTGACGATCACAATGACTTCGGGGTTGCGATCGACGACTTCCTCCCAGGTGACGGTCGCCCAGCTTTTCTCGAAATCATCCATGATGTTGACGCCGCCTGCGGCCTCGATCAGAGCGGTCGGCATGGCATAGCGGCCGGCAGTGAACGGCGTATCCTCGCCGCTGTCATAGACAAAGACACGCAGCGGTTCGTCCGAAGGATTCAGGCTGAATGTGATCTCAGCAAGTTCGGCCTTATATCCCTGGACCAGCTTTTGCGCCCTGTCTTCGACACCGAAGATACGACCGAGGTTCAGAAGATCGTTGTACATGTCGCTCATGCTGGCTTTGGGCTTGTCGCCGATATGGATGCAGCTTTCAGTCAGTTCGTAGACTTTGATCCCGAAAGGTTCGAGCGTCTCTGGCGTCACCTCGCCACCCACTTTCATCCCGTAGTTCCAGCCCGCGAAATAGAAATCGGCATCTGCGCCGACCAGCACCTCTTTGCTGGGATACTTGGCCGACAGCTCGGGCAGTTGCTGCACTCCGGCGCGCATGTCCTCGTCCAACGTCTTCCAGCCGGAAATGCCGGTATATCCCACCATTCGGTCGGCCAGGCCCAGCACCAGCATCATTTCCGTCAGGTTCACGTCGTTCGAGATCGCCGCCTTGGGCGGTTCGTCAAAGGTGACGGTTCGATTGCAACTTTGCACGGTGGTTTCCGCGATCGCGGTATTGGCGGCCAAAGCCAAGCCCAGGACTAGGGTGGTCGGTTTCATTCCAAGCTTCCTTCTGGTTGGGGATTGGGGAGTTGATAGGTCAGGTGAGGTTTGTGACTGAGGCTGAGTTGCTCTTGCCGGGCGGTGACATCGAACGTGTCAGAGACCAGCCTGTCACTCAGCACTGTCTGGGTTGGGCCAAAGCCGCAGGGTCGACCGTTCTTCAGAATCAGAACACGGTCGCAGACATCGGCGGCCAGGTTCAGATCGTGCAGCGAGGTGACGATCGTCAGGTCGAGGTCCCGGATCAGCCGCAACACCTCTAGCTGGTTGCGGATGTCCAGGTGGTTGGTAGGCTCGTCCAGCACAAGAATCCGGGGTTCCTGGGCAAGGGCGCGCGCGACCATCACACGCTGACGCTCGCCGCCGGACAGAGTGGCCAGCCCACGGTCGGCAAACCCTTGCAGATCCATTCGGTGCAGCGCGGATTCGATGATCTGGTGGTCACGACTGCCGGGCGTGGACAGGCCCAACCGGTGCGGCACCCGCCCCAACGCCACGATGTCGCGCACGGTCAGCGCGAAATCCGAGGGCTGCTCCTGCAGCACGGCGGCAACCTGACGCGCCAGCGCCCTGGGGGCCATTCTTTTGACGGACCCGCCGTCCACCAGAATGTCGCCCGAGGACGGACGGTGATAGCCGTAGATCATCCGCAGAAGGGTTGTCTTGCCGGCACCGTTCGGCCCCAAAACCCCCATGACCTGCCCGCGCATCAGCGCAAAACTGGTCTCGTGCAGCACCAACGGCGCTCGTTTTCGCGGCGCCCAGGTGACGGCATCCACCGACAGCAAAGGCGCACTCATGAGGCGCAATCCGCATTTTCCGAAGACGCAGCCATCGCGGCTGGAATGCGGGCCAGTGTTGCGTGGCGAAGCCCGGCCGGGCGGTCGACCGAGCTGCACCATCCATCGCGCAACTGCTCGTAGAGCCGCGCGAATTCCACGAATGCCCCGGTCTCTTCAGACGTCAGCCCGCCAAACAGGTAAGATGCCTTGCCCGGCCCGTGATAGGCGACGGTACAGGGTCGGGTGCACCCGGCCATGCAGGCGGCACCGGAAACGTCAAAACCTGCCAAACCGTCGTCTTCGGCCAGCGCGGCGCGCAATCGTCCGATCAGGTCAGGCCCGGGGCGTACGGCTGCGCCCTTAGGTCGGCAAGATAGGCAAACCGTGATGTGATGTGTTGATTGTCGGTTCATTTCGCCCTCCGCGAAATCGCGGGGCGGAAAGGGAACCAGTCATGTCAGCGGCGTAAGCCGAAAATGCCATCTTGGCCTCCTTCCGGGACACCCCGCCCGGGTTGAGTTGCGTTTGATGATGGCAGGTCTCCTGACTCGCGGTGTATGGCTTGCCCCGCCTTCCCAGACCTATCGGCCCAGTGGCATCCGGGGGTCGCACACCGCCTACAGTTGCGGGGGCAGTCACGGAGTTGGCGTCAGAACGGCGCCGCACCGTATTCCCTTTTACCCGACCGGCGAAACGATCGGGAACCATCAGCGCCAATCTCATCCATGAATCGGGTTGCACTGTCAACGACGTTCTGGGCGGGTGCGAAAGGGAGGCATCCTGGCGACCCTTCGGCACCACCTGAGCGACAGACCGGGCGGAGAATTATGTCGTTTTGACCAACTGGATTAAGATAGCTCGGAAGGTCCCGAAACACGGCGGCGCAAGCGGGCTGACTGCCAAGCCTCCGTGAACGGCCTCGCCTTTTCCCTTTGAATGCAGAAGCCTATCGTTGGCAAGCTTACAAAATTTACGCGCGGAAAAATCATTGATTTATCTTGTGATTGATTCAAACATACGAATTCGACACAACTTTAGCTTTACCTCCGTTGTTGTCGCTGTCGCCCGTTTCGTCGGGCCCTTCCGACTGCTGGAGTGAGTGCTGGCGGTCGGAAGGCATTTCACGAAGATCAGCGTTGGGAGGACGCGGTGCCCGGACTTAACGTACGAACCCTTCCTCGAAACTTCGCACCGGTTTTTACCCATGACGTCATTGCGTCAGCACGCTTTGTTCACGGTCCCGGGGATCGGCAGAATATCTGTCTGCCAGCCATGTCATTGGCCGCAAAATCGGGGACCGCATAGACGTGAGCGCGCAAAATAAGACCACCTGTTCCAAAAGTATCAACAAACCCAAGAGGAGAAGAAAGTGATTAACAAAGTCATGATGATTTCAGGCGCGACGTGTTTCGTACTGCTAGCGGCCTGTGACGACACCAGCACGTCAAGCACACCTGCCGAACTGACGCCCGCTCAAAAGGCGTGTCTGCGAGACGTGGCCAAAACAACCAACAATTCGCAAGTGGTCGTGCTCTCATCCGCGTTCAGCGAGGCTGGAACACAAGTCACCGTTGGGGTTGGCGAGGATCGGGCTCCGTGGAATTGTATTGCCTACAGTGATGGCGCGACAGCCGGTATTGAGTTCCTGGGCGACGAAGGCGCGTTGTGACCAGTTTGATGCGTAGCCGAAATCGGCTGCGCAGCGCTGGCTTGATACTCTGAGGTCCGGCATGGTCTGCAGAATAACCATCATCGCGTTTGCGACCCTTTACCTGCTGGCGTTGTTTGCGTTCCTGACCGGTACCTTTGGCTGGTTCGGACAGGAACGAGACCCGTTGTCCGGCGTGTTCCTTTTGCCGCTGGGACTGCCTTGGGTCCTTGCGGTGGACCTTTTCTCAGAGTCGGCCAAACCGTGGCTCGCGGCAACTGCACCGGTGCTCAACCTGTTGGCACTGGTTTTGATATGCAAATGGGCACGCGGCTTGCGCCAGGAATAAAGGCGGAACTCTTTCCCACCAAATGGGAGGAAAACATGGGTAAAGTGATCTTGGGGCTTGTGATCGGGCTCATCCTCGGCGTGGTTGGAGCGATGACCTTGGGCGGCGGGGCCGCGATGGGTGTCGGCGTTGCGACAGGCTTGTCCGCCGGTGTGTGCACCACATTGAAGGGAGCTCAGGCCGAGAACCTGATCACCGCCGAACAAGCAGATCAGATCCTCAATCGCGTGAACTCCGAGATTGCGTCATTGCAAGGAATTGAAACGACTGACGAGATCGTCGGCAGCGCACAGGCATGCGACGAGTTTCTGGCAGAATTGCGGGAAGCGCAGTGAGGTTCCCGCCGACAAGAAACACAACACTTAGGATAGATCGACAGAGGACCTGCTTATGAAACGCAGTTTTTTGAACCTTTTAATGCCCGCCCTTGCAATCAGCGGAACGGCCGCCCTGGCCATGTCAGACGCCGACGACGCGTGTATCGACCATCTGCGACAGGTCGGTGGACCGGACGGTCAATCCGGTACGATCGAAAGCTCACAGTTCTCGGAAGCCGGCACGCTCGTCATGCTGCGTGACGCCGGCGGAACACTTTGGCGCTGCATTGCGTACAAGGACGGAAGCATTGGCGAGATGTCGGTTGTCGAGGCGATGGATGATGGTGGCGGAGCCATGGACGGCGCTTCCGGGTCTACAGGTAGCCAGCGCGTCACATTCGATGCCGGATCCACCGGCGCCGAGCTCGTCGGCCAACTCGCGCCAGGGGAATCGCAGCAATACGTTCTTGGCGCGAAGAACGAACAGTTCCTTTACGTCCGCGTTGCTCCCCGAAATGGATCCTTGGACTACGTCATTCGCAACCCCGATGGGTCTGAATTGCTGGGATTGATGTCTGCGGACAAGGAGTATCGCGGACAGCTGTGGCAATCCGGCGATCATGTTGTCGAGGTCATCAACCGCGGCAGCTCTGCCGTCGACTACAACGTCATTTTTGGAATTGAGTAGGTGATCGACCTGAAACCCTGAACCGCATTTCCAAAACAACCGGGGAAAAACAGATGAAGTCCAAGACCCTAGTGGCGATCGGCGCGGTCAGTGTCTCTGTGCTTGCAGGATGCGGCGAAAGTGGCGGATCAGTGGAAGCAAGTGCACCGATTGTGGGCAGTTCCAGCGATCTGTCGTCATTTGAAGGCGCAAGAGCGGGTCAGGCTGAAATGGGCATTCAAAGTCTCGGGTTTGAACTCATCCGAAGCGAAGGGCTGACCTCGTACTGGTTCAACAAGGAGACCGGTGCTTGTGCTCGGATCACGACATCTGAGGGAAGATACTCGGACGTAGCGATGCTGCCGTCAGGTGACTGCTGACACACATTCATCAATCCCAAATCTGCAAAAAGGAGCTCCAACTTGCATTTCGACCTGGCACATGCGGCGATTACCGTTGTCGCCTTGATAATCACCAACCTGGCCTTGAAGTCGGCCGGCGTGATCACCGAAGACAACAAACACCAATGGAACTGGAAAGTTGTTCTGGCCTACTTCGTGGTCGTCTATATCATCAACATGGTGTGGCCGATTTAAAGCTGAAGGGCGAGATGCCAACCGCCGACCTGACCTGGTTACCGTGAACGCGCCTCTCCGCGGGATTTCCGGCAGGAAAAGCGTGAGCATCGCCGGCTGAAAACAGAAAGGAATACGCATGCGGTTTTTGACATCCCTCATATTCATCGGTGTTCTGGCAACTGCGGCGAATTCTGACGTCACCAGTCGAGCCGGTGGCCCAAGCAACAGCCAGATGCTCTCTAGGGGCAGCGACGGAGGCGTCGACGGCGTCGCTTTCTTTCGCCCAGTCCTAAGCGGCGTTTTGTACCGCTCTGGCTTCAAGGGCGGCGACAAGGGTCGAACGGGCTTGAGCAACGCTCAGCGCGAAACACTGTGCGATGAAGGGTTTTCGGCCGGATTTTATGCGGATTTCGGCAAGAACACCGAATACGGCCGCACCAGTTGTGGAAACGGAGCCTTTGACTATCAGAGCGCCAGATCGTCCCGACCCGGCAGTGTCATGGCCGCCGTACACGAGGTGATTGAGGACCCTGGAAAGGGTCCTGTCCTTGTGCACTGCATGTGGGGCGTTCATTCCTCAGGCGCATTGTCGGCAATGGCGCTTGTTCAGTTTTGCGGCTGGACGGAAGAAAGGGCCAAGGAATATTGGAATGATGCCCGAAACGGGGCCCCATGTTCGGGCGGGTGTGACCAGTGGATTGACTCGAAATTCTCAAACTTCAGCGTCGACCCCAGTTTGAAGATCTCCGCCGAACAACAGGCCGCGATTTGCCCCAAATGACATGCGAAGGACTATCCAAATGAGGTTCAATCTTCTGGGGTCACTGGCTTTCATTGCGCCCACTGCCTTGTGGGCGAGCGACGATGTTCGCGGAGAAGCCACGACATTTGCTAGTCCCAATGGTGTTACGGAACGCTGCATTCGGATCGAAAAAGTCCCAATGGGCGAGTACAAGAACAGCGATCTTGAGGAAGAAACTGCCTATTGCGAGATCGATTTCTATGCACCCGAAATCGCTATTTGTCCAAAAACCTGGAGCACCAGCCCAGGAATGGCCGTCTACGATATTTCGGAAGGACCCTACGTGGGGAACCGCTCTGAGTTCGAGAGAAACGCTTGCAAAGAGGGCAAGTCGGCAAAAGAACTGGCCAAGGGCAGAGTGGCCAAATTCAAATCCACCATGAACCAAAAAGGTACAAGCGGAACGTTTTCCACCTCGTCGCTGCTCTACTACCATTTCTCAAGGTATTTCGACGCGACGGTGAAAGTTCCGGTGGCGGTCTGGCGCAGCATGGACGATCAGGCGCATCTTACCGAGGTTGCGGAGCCTGGCCTTGCGATTTCCGGTGGATCTCATGGCGGGCGCATGAACCATGAAGGCTGGCGGGTCTTCGTGGCTGCGGATGCCGATCCGAACTCGTACCAGCCAACCGATGATCTGTTCACCGCGGATCGAACGCAGATATACGGAGTCCTGCTTGATAGCCCCGGTCATCGCTACGGCTCGGAAATCAACGGCACCCGCAAGTCCGGTTGGGGCAAAGGCCAAAATCGCGATTTTCAGGAAACACCCGCTTTCCTGGCCTTGCGGTCGTCAAAACCCTTGCCCGAGGCCATTGCAGAGGGTGTCAGGAAAGGCCGAAAGGATCGTCAGATCAACAAGGACCTCGGGCCCGATGTCAGCGACCGGCAGATGGCATTCTGGATGCAGGAGCTTACCGAGATTGTTCTGCTCGACTTCATCTTCAGCCAGCAGGACCGTGTGGGAAATATTGATTTCACGCCCTACTGGTATTGGGTCGAAGACGGAAAACTGAAGAACCAGAAAACGAAGCACCATCAGCCGAATGATGGAGACGTTCCCGCCGATGCAATATTGATCCGTCGCAGCAATCTGAACGACAACGATGCCGGTGGGCGGGTCGAATATGCCAACTTCGCGAAATCCACTCAGATGCTGGAGAAAATGCGGCATTTCTCTCCAAACACATACCGGCGGCTGGTTGCGTTGAACAGTGACCTTCAAACGCAAGGCCCGGTTTACGGCTGGTTGTCACAAAGCTTTGGGTTGTCGGACCGTCAGATTGCGCAGGTCGTCAAAAACACTGCGCTGGCAACATCCATCCTCAAGAGCAATTGTGCCAAAGGCGATCTGGTGTTTGACTTGGACCCTGTCACATTCTTTTTGAACAAAAATACCGAGGCGGAGGGCCTGGACTGCAATGATCCGTAAGCGTTCGATCACTGTCGCGGCGTTCGTTTGGACGGTCGTGCTCGCCTGCAAAGCGGCCGCTTTGGATGTGATCGTCATATCGGATCTGAACGGCAGCTATGGCTCGGTCAAATACGATGCCCGCATCGAAAAGGCGATCAAGCGGATAATCGAGATTGATCCCGATCTGGTGATTTCGACGGGCGATATGGTCGCCGGACAGCGTATCCCCAACCTTTCAGACAAACAGGTCAGAGAGATGTGGAAGGCGTTTCACATGACGGTATCCGACCCGCTGGAGGCTGCCGGAATTCCATTTGCGGTCACGCCGGGAAACCATGATGCGTCGGCCTATCGCGGGTTCGAGCGCGAGAGAAAGATATACGCCGAGGAATGGGGCCCGAGAAAACCAAACGTCAACTTCCTGATGTCGGATGACTATCCGTTCTTCTACGCGTTTGAAATGCAGGGGATAACCTTTGCATCTTTGGATGCCACGACCCTTGGGCCACTATCCGGCGATCAGCCGGACCAACTTGTGCAACTTGGGGCAGGTGGAGACCCGATTGTCACGTTCAGCCACCTCCCGCTGTGGCCGTTTGCGATCCAGCGCGAACGCGAAATCATCGGTGACCCGACGCTTGAAAGAATCTATCTGCAAAGCGGCGTCGTTCTGCACCTGTCTGGACACCATCATGCTTTTTACCCTGGCTGGAAAGACGGCGTGGCCTATGTTTCGCAAGCTTGCTTGGGTGGTGGCCCGCGGCGGCTAATCGGTGATCGCGCCAGGTCACCTCACAGTTTCACGCATGTAACCTTCCAGCCGAACGGAGAGTTTGGGATAGCAGTATATCGAGGGCCGGATTTCGAAAGGTCTGTCGACTTCAAGTCGCTCCCGAAAGAGATCAGATCCCCGAATGCGGTGTTGAAACGTTTAGACCTTGTGAAATGACTAGAAGCTGAGTTTCAACTCGACTTTTTCGGGGACCAAATCGTTTATCATTTCTTCGATGCGGGCCTCGGAAAGTCCACCAGAGGTAATGAAAAGCAATGAAATTCGGGATTTGCCGGGAACGTGGTGTTTTCTGATCAGCTTCCAGCCGGCGTCGGCTGCCATGGCTTCAATGGCGCTGCTGACGTTCAATGAGTGCTCTTCGTCCGAAGCCTTAAGCGATATTTCAACGCCCTTGTTTCGCCCTCCGAGCCAAATGAAACACCAACAGACAACCGCCACCAATGTGGCCATCAGCGGCAGGCCCAACCCGACCGCAAGCCCAAGTACGGTTACGACGATCAATTCGACAGTATCTATCGGATCATCCAAATTGGAGCGAAACCTGAGCAACGCTCCGATGCCGAAGATAACGAACCCGATCATTGACCCGTGCTGGACGACCAGGAACCCCACCGCCATGCCGATCAGCGCATAGAGGAAGAAGAGCCTGGGCATGACGATGTCGCCGACACTTCTACGGGCTTTGCGCCGCACCGGATGAAAGACGATCAAGCCGGCCAGAATGATTGTGACCAGCACATCAAGAGAAAAGAAATACAGTTCCTGTTTGCCGCGAAACTGCGTCCATCTGCGTTCGATCAGAATTTCCGATTCGGATGCCCCGGCAAGCATCGTCGCCGGGTCGATTTGCGACATCGCCGTACCGGGCAAAAGCAGCATCAACAACACAGTCACAAACGGGAAAATCGTATTCAACTCATCTTCCTTCCTGCTTGCGCCCAGACAGTGCCCGTCACAAGTGAATCCCAACACGCAGGATCAGGTAAAGAGTTCAAAGCGCTTTCTTCCGACATCACAGACAAGTTGTGATACGAATGCGATAAAGGGGTGTGTCACACACACGAAAATATCGAAGGGCAGAAAGCACGTGTTTCCGTCAAAACCTGAAGTTTCACGGCGCTTCTGCAAATTTGGGAGATCCGCTCTTGCGGCCAGCTTCCTAGCGGCAGCGTTTTTGCCTTGGTCTGGCTCTGCCCACGCCAAAAGTGCTGATCTGGTTCTGGTCGATAGATTCAAGGTGGCGGACGAATCAAAGGGATTCTCAGAACCTTCCGGTTTGTCGCTGTCCCACGCTGAAGGCTTCTTGTGGTCTGTAAGCGATGCTGAGCCGAAACTGCACCCACTTGGAGTCGACGGAGTATTGGGAAACTCCTTCCAGTTGCCGCCTTTGGCCGGATCAGATTTGGAGGGCGTCGCGTCGCGAAAAGATGGGTCGGTTTTGCTCCTTCAGGAAACCGATCGATCGATATTGGTCGTTCAACCAACCGACCCTATCCAACTGACAAGGGTCCCACTTGCGTCCCTCAAGGGGTACCCGGCCGCTGCCGAACTGCTTGTCGGCAACCCGCTGAACAAGGGGCCTGAGGGCATCACCGTCGACCCGGACACTGGGCGAGTATTCGTTGTCATTGAAGGACAACCGCGTCTGTTGCTGGTTGTCTCACCGGACCTGACTGAAATTCAGGAAGTCATCCCTTTGGATCGTGGATCTGGTTTTGTCTCGGATCGCGTGAATGACGATGAACTGGATGTAAGCGGTTTGGCTTGGTCCGTGTCGGGTGTGCTATGGATTCTCAGCGACAAGGGACGCCAGATCTTTTTGTACGATCCAGAGACGAGAAAAGCAGATACGATTGAACTGACGTATATGAAAAATGGAGACCGAAAGGTCGTGAAGCACCCCGAAGGGATCGCCTTGGATGAGGCCAAAGGGCTTCTCTACATCCTCACGGACGATGCCGAGAAGTCGCGCCTGTACGTTTTCAATATCCCTGAGTTTTGATCGCTACTGCACGGCACTCACCCCGCAGGGATGACTTGGCAAAGCAAACCCGCATTGGGTCCAACTTCCTTGACCCGCACCACCCAGAACCGCTCATTCAGGTCCGCTCCCAGGCCACGTTTTTTGGCCGTAGGAGCGTCCCGAGCAAAACTGCCGTCCGTTGGGCCGGTTCAGTCGTCTTGCGAAGCGACTAGAAATCCAGGTTTTCCACGCTCAGCGCGTTTTTCTGGATGAATTCACGGCGCGGCTCGACCACGTCGCCCATAAGCTTGGTGAACAAGTCATCGGCCTCGACCATGTCATCGACACGCACCTGCAGCAATGTCCGCGCATCCGGATCTAGCGTAGTTTCCCACAGCTGATCGGGGTTCATCTCACCCAGGCCCTTGTAGCGCTGGAGCGACAGGCCTTTTTCGCCCTCTTCCAAAATGGCGCGCAGCAGATCCAACGGGCCGTGGATGACCTGCGACCGGTCGCGGCGGACCAATGTGGCCGGCAGGTTGTAGACGTCCTGCAGGCTCTGGGTAAAGCTGCCTGTCTTGCGCGCTTCGCCGGAACGCAGCATCGGACCGTCCAGCGTGCGGACTTCCTCGACGCCGCGCAGGATGCGCGCCAGTCGGATACCGTGATCCTGAGTGATCCGGCCCTGCCAGCCGCGCTCGTATTCCAGCGCAATCAGGTCCAGCCGCGCCGCGACTTTGTCGGCCACACCCTGCAGGTCGGCATCCACCGCCCCGGGCACAAAAGCCCCGGCAACGGCGGCCTGTTCAAGGATGTGACGCGGGTAATGCGTCGGGAAGGCGTCCAATACGCGCTTGAGCTGGCGCGCCTCGTCCACCACACGGGTCAGATCCTGACCCACGATCTCTTCACCCGAGCCCAACTTGAGCACGGCGCCCTCGACACCCTGGTTGATCAGATAGTCGTCAAGCGCTGCCTGATCCTTCAGGTAAACCTCTGACTTTCCTCGTGAAACCTTATACAGTGGCGGCTGCGCGATGTAGAGATATCCACCCTCGATCAACTCGGGCATCTGACGGTAGAAGAAGGTCAGCAACAGGGTCCGGATATGTGCGCCGTCCACGTCGGCATCGGTCATGATGACGATCTTGTGGTAGCGCAGCTTCGAGATGTCGAACTCATCCCGCCCGATACCGGTGCCAAGCGCCATCACAAGGTTGCCGATTTCCTGGCTGGACAGCATCCGGTCAAAGCGCGCACGCTCGACGTTCAGGATCTTGCCGCGCAAAGGCAGAACCGCCTGCGTCAGACGATCGCGACCGGTCTGCGCCGATCCGCCGGCCGAGTCCCCCTCGACCAGGAAAACTTCGCTTTTGGCCGGGTCCTTCTCGGAGCAATCCTTGAGCTTGCCGGCCAGATAGTTGACGTCCATCGCCGTCTTGCGTCGGGTCAGTTCGCGGGCTTTCCTCGCCGCTTCGCGCGCCAAGGCGGCCTCGATGATCTTGCCGACGATGGTCTTTGCCTCATTGGGGTTCTCCTCGAACCACTCGGCCAGCTTCTCGTTCATCAACCCTTCGACAGCCGGTCGCACTTCCGAGCTGACCAGCTTGTCCTTGGTCTGGCTGGAAAACTTCGGGTCAGGGACCTTGACCGACAGCACGCAGGTCAGGCCTTCGCGCGCATCATCGCCGGTGAAGCTGACCTTTTCCCTTTTCGCGATCCCGCTGGACTGCGCGTAGTTGTTGATCGTGCGGGTCAGCGCTCCACGAAAGCCAGCGACATGCGTGCCGCCATCCCGCTGGGGGATGTTGTTGGTAAATGGCAGGACGGTTTCGTGATAGCTGTCGTTCCACCACATCGCGATCTCGACCCCGATATCGTCGCGCTCGCCCTTGATATAGATGGGCTCGGGCATGGCCGGAGTTTTCGACCGGTCGAGGTATTTCACGAACTCCTTGACGCCGCCCTCGTAGAACAGTTCGGTCTCAAGCCGCTCGGCCGGCCGCTCGTCAATCAGGATGATCCGAACGCCCGAGTTCAGGAAGGCCAGTTCGCGCAACCGCTTCTCCAGCGTCTCGAACGAATACTCAAGGTTCGAGAACGTATTGGTCGAAGCCAGGAACCGCACCTCGGTCCCGGTCCGGTCGCCGCATTCGCCGACCACTTTCAGATGCTCCGAGGTTTCGCCGCCTTCAAACCGGGCGAAATGCTCTTTGCCGTTGCGCCAGATGCGCAGCTCCAGCCAATCGGACAGAGCGTTCACCACCGAAACGCCCACGCCGTGCAGACCGCCCGACACCTTGTACGAGTTCGAGTCGAATTTCCCGCCGGCGTGCAGCTGGGTCATGATGACCTCGGCCGCCGAGACGCCTTCTTCGGGGTGGATGTCCACCGGAATCCCGCGACCATTGTCGCTGACCGAGACGCTGGAATCGGCGTGAATCTTGACGGTCACATGGTCGGCGTGACCGGCCAAAGCCTCGTCAATGCCGTTGTCCACGACCTCATACACCATGTGGTGCAGACCGGACCCGTCGTCGGTGTCACCGATATACATACCGGGGCGTTTGCGGACAGCCTCCAACCCCTTGAGAACCTTGATGGAATCTGCGCCGTATTCCTGATTTGCCTGTGCGTCTTCGGACATGCCGTCAGTACCTATATTATTTTGGTAAGTTATACGTTCTCTGGTGGGGAATGTCACGTCATCCCCCCAGATTTTGTGCCGGTTCTTTCGGGCGCAGGCCGAGCTGATCGGCCGACCTCAGACGGTCACAATCTATCCAGATCGGCGGCAATATCAGCAGCGATTTGGCGGGCATCGACATCGCCGCGCTCGGCCGACAGGCGCAGGCCCAACAAGTCGGACTGGTAGCGCGCCGCCAGCCGTTCGGGATCATGGTCAGCGCCGATCTGCCCCTGCGCCTGCGCTTGTCGGAACAGATCGGCGAAGCAGGTTTTCATCCGTGACAGATGGGCTGCAGCAAGTTGCGCCAAGTTATGATTCTTTGCGCTCAACTCGGCATAGGTCTTGGCCAGCATGCAGGCCTTTGCGGGCGCGTTCGCGGCCTCGACAACCAAACGCGGCTGGGCCTTCAGCGCACCCAGCGGCCCCAGTTCCCGGGCCAGGGCTTCAAGCCGGGCAACGCCTTCATCCGCATAGCGTTCCAGCGTCAGGGCATACAAGGCGTCCTTTGACCCGAAGGCGGCGTAAAAGCTGCCTGGCTTCAACTTCAGCGCATTCTCGAGATCCTTCAGGGACGTGCCCGCCCAGCCCTGGCGCCAGAACAGGTCTCTGGCCTGCGCGATCAGCGCGTCACGGTCATAGGCAGGTTTGCGGGGCATGTGATCACCAATTCTTGAACGATTACTCAAATATATACTTGAGTGATCGCTCAATAAAGCCTATTTCGGACTCAGCCGCCAAAAAAGGAGACCAAAATGGCCGATTTTCCCTCACATGACCTGAACACCGCACCTGAAGGTTCGAAACCCCTGCTCGAGAAATCGCAGGCCGCGTTTGGCCGCCTGCCGGGCCTGCACAAGGTCATGGCCGAAAGCCCACAGCACCTTGAGGCCTACCAGGTTCTGCACCACCTGTTCCTGCAGACCGATTTCGACAATGACGAGAAAACGGTCGTCTGGCAGACCATCAACGTGGAAAACGAATGCCACTATTGCGTACCGGCCCATACCGGCATCGCCAAGATGATGAAGGTGTCGGACGAGATCACCGAAGCGCTGCGCAATGAAACCCCACTGCCCTCGCCCAAGCTCGAGGCGCTGCGGACGTTCACGCTGCAGGTGATGAACCAGCGCGGCAACGTCACCGACGCGCAGTTGCAGGCGTTCTTCGATGCTGGCTATTCGCACCGCGCCGTTCTGGACGTGATCCTGGGCTTGGCGCAGAAAACCATGTCGAACTACGTCAACCACATGGCCCAGACGCCGGTGGACGAGGTGATGCGTCCCTTCCTGTGGGAACGCAAGGTCGGCGAGCCGGCCTGATCCGCTCAAGAGCGGGTGACGGTCGAGCCGTCACCCGCGTCATTGACCACGAAAGACTGCGCCCGGTCGCCCAGTTCGGCGAACAACTCGGGGCCTGTTCCGGTCATCCAGGCCTGCGCCCCCAGCGCGCAGATTTCGTCATACAACGCCGCCCGGCGGTCCGCGTCCAGATGGGCCGCCACCTCGTCCAGCAACAGGATCGGCGGTGCCCCGACCTGCGCGGCCAGCGCCCGCGCGTTGGACAGAATCAAGGAAACCAGCAGCGCCTTCTGCTCTCCGGTCGAACACTCACTGGCCGCAACGCCTTTGGCGGCAAAAACCCCGTACAGATCCGAACGGTGCGGCCCAACCAATGTGCGCCCCGCCGACAGGTCGCGGAACCGGCTTTCGGCCAGCGCCTCCAACAGATCCTGCGCGCTTTCGGGCATGTTCCCTTCGGACTGAACAAGTTCCAGTTCCGCCGAGGGAAATGCGGTCTCGGCTTGCTCCTGCGCCGCACGCAACTGCGCCAGAGCACCCAGCCGCGCGGTATGAATGCGATGCCCGGTTTCGGCCATCTGAGCCTCGAGCGCCGCGTACCAATGCGCGTCACGCACCTGCTCTTTCAGCAGGCGGTTTCGTTCGCGCATGGCCTTTTCATAGATCAACGCGGCCTCGGCATGGCTCGGATCGAAACTCAGCGTCACCCGGTCCAGAAAGCGCCGTCGGCCTTCGGCGCCTTCGATCCAAAGCCGGTCCATCGCGGGCATCAGCCAGACGACCCGCGCCAGCTTGCCCAGATCGATCTGGCTGGCTGCCTTTCCGTCGATCCGGACCTGCCGCGCTGCGCCCCCCTCGGACCAGGTTTCGATCTCGGACCGGCGGCCCTGAACGTCCAGAAGACCGCTCAGCTTCCAGCCCAGCGCCTCGGGCCGGCGCGTCATCTCGGCGGCACTGGCCCGGCGCATGCCGCGGCCGGGTGAAAACAGGGATACCGCCTCGAGAATATTGGTCTTGCCGGCCCCATTCGGCCCGTACAAGGCCACCGGCCGCCCGTCCAGCGCCATTCGCGCCAGCTTGTGCGACCGAAAATGCGAGACCGTCAATTCGGTCAGGGCCAAAGCCATGACCCCTCCCTTCATCCTTGCACAAAGACGCGCGCCGGACGCATCCCGCGCCCGCGCGATCAGACGCGCATCGGCATCACGACATAGACCGCGCTCTGGTCATTGCCTTCGCGCATCAGGGTCGGGTCGCCCGCCGAGTTGAACAGGAACACCGCGTTCTCGCGGTCCACCTGGCTTGCGATTTCCAGCAGGTACTTGGCGTTGAACCCGATTTCCAGCCGTTCGTCGCCATAGGCCACGGCCAGCTCTTCCTCGGCCGCGCCGCTGTCGGGCGCATTCACCGACAGGACCAGCTTGTCGCCGTCCAGCTGCAGCTTTACCGCACGGGACCGCTCGGACGACACGGTGGCCACCCGGTCGACAGCCTGGGCGAACTCGGCCGCGTCCACTTCCATCTTGCGGGTGTTGTTCTGCGGAATCACGCGGGTGTAGTCGGGGAAAGTCCCATCGATCACCTTCGAGGTCAGCGTGATGTCGGGTGTGGCAAAGCGCACCTTGGTTTCGCTGACCGATACCGCGATGTCCATGTCGTCATCTTCCAGCAGCTTGCGCAACTCGCCCACCGTTTTGCGCGGAACGATCACGCCAGGCATATCGGCGGCCCCGTCGGGGCAATCCGCGTCGATCCGCGCCAGGCGATGCCCGTCCGTGGCCACGCAGCGCAACACCTTGCCGCCCTCGGGGCCATCCGTCACATGCATGTAGACGCCGTTCAGGTAGTACCGGGTCTCTTCCGTCGAGATGGCGAATTTCGACTTGTCGAACAGCCGCCGCAGCAGAGCCGCCGAAGCGGTGAAGTTCGACTGGTATTCCGAGGACGCCATCACCGGGAAATCCTCTTTCGGCAGGGTCGCCAGCGAGAAGTTCGACCGCCCCGCCTCGACCGTCAGCCGGCCAGCCGCGCTGTCGGCGGTCAGCGTGACCAGCGCGCCATCGGGCAGCTTGCGCACGATCTCGTGCAGGGTCGTTGCCGCAACCGTGGTTGCCCCCGCCTTTTCGACCTGCGCGGGGGCCTTGTCGACCACCTCGATATCCAGATCGGTCGCGCGGAACAGAACCTGATCGCCCTCGGCCTCGATCAGCACATTGGCCAGGATTGGAATCGTGTTGCGGCGTTCCACAACGGATTGGGCCTGCGAAACGGCCTTGAGCAGCGTGCCGCGTTCGATGCTGATCTTCATACCCTCAATTCCTCTGATTTGAGTGCTTACATGGGCGGGACTGGCAAGTTAGCGGTTCAGCCCTGAGGCACAAGGATTTTTTACCGATTTCTGGGTCGGAACGCGCAAACCGTCAAGGTCCCGAGCGGCCCTGCGCCCCAGTTCCGTGGAAATCGTGGAAAAATGCGCACAGAAAAACCGCCCCCGCGCGGAGCCGGGACGGTTTTTAGAATTGCAGGGGCTCAGGCTTCGAGCGCCCGGCGCAGCATTTCCACATCTTCGGCGATCTGACCGTCGGTCAGCTTCAGCTCTTCGATGCGTTTGACGCCGTGCATGACGGTGGTGTGGTCGCGCCCGCCAAAGCGGCGGCCGATTTCGGGCAGCGACCGGCTGGTCAGCTGCTTGCACAGATACATCGCCACCTGACGCGGGCGGGCATAGGACCGCAGGCGTTTCGGACCGATGATGTCGGACAGGCGGATGTTGTAGTAGTCGGAAACCTTGCGCTGGATCTCTTCGACGGTGATCTTGCGTTCCGAGGCGCGCAGCACGTCGGCCAGACAGTCCTGCGTCAGCTCCATGTCGATCTCGCGGCCGACCAGCGAGGCAAAGGCGAACAGCCGGGTCAGCGCCCCTTCCAGAACGCGCACGTTGGTCGAGATGCGATGGGCCAGGAATTCCAGCACGCCATCGGCGATCTTCAGGTCGGGATAGGTCTTGGCGTATTGCTGCACCTTGTTCTGCAGAATGCCCAGGCGCAGCTCGTAATCGGTCGGGTGCAGGTCAACCACCAGTCCGCATTGCAGACGCGACTTGACCCGTTCCTCCAGATCCTTGATCTCACCCGGCGCGCGGTCGGCCGAGATGATGATCTGCTTGTTCTGATCCACCAGCGCGTTGAAGGTGTGAAAGAATTCCTCCTGCGTCGAATCCTTGCCGGCGATGAACTGCACGTCATCGACCATCAGCACGTCGACCGAGCGGAACAGGTGTTTGAAATCCATCATCCGGCGTTCGCGCAGGGCCTGTACGAAGCGGTACATGAACTGTTCGGCAGACAGGTACAGCACATTGAGCTCGGGGCGTTTGGTCTTCAGCTCCCAGGCGATGGCATGCATCAAATGCGTTTTACCGAGGCCAACACCACCGTACAGAACCAGCGGATTGAATGTGACGGGGCCGCCTTCGGAAACACGGCGCGCGGCGGCATGGGCCAGTTCGTTCGGCTTGCCGACGACGAAGGTGTCGAAGGTAAAGCGCGCGTCCAACGGTGCGGCCTGCAGCGACTCGAGCGCTTCATTGGTTCCGTTGCTTTCTGGTGCCAGCTCGAAATTGACCGGCTCGGGCTGGTCTTCGACCGGCTGGACCGCGGCGGCGGGACGCGCTGGTGAGTTGGCGGCCACCCGGAAGGCCAGGCGCTGAACCGACTCTCCGGCCGTGTTCAACTCGTACAGAATGAGGTCTGCAAAATTTTGACTGACGTAGTTCCCCATGAAGTTGGTCGGAACCGAAAATACGGCCACGCCACCCTTCAATTCCTGAAATTCCAAAGGTTCAATCCAGGTCGTAAAATTGTTCCGGCCCACGGCCTTCAGCAATTTGTTACGCAGTTGTCCCCATTTTTCTTGTGTCATCCAGCGCCTCACGCATCCCAATATTTTTGACCTAATCGGCCTTATGATTGTGACCGGTATCCCGGTTCTTATACGTTCACTCGCGCGCAGATATTCTGTCGCCGAAACCCCAAGAATCGGCGGGAATATCAGTGGTCACGACGCTTGCCTGTTTGACGACGACCAAAAAGTACAGCCGCCCAAACCGCGGTTTGCGCCACGCAGTTCCAGTTTTCGACAGGGCCAAGATCATCGGAGTAGCCGAGATCCGCAGCAGATCGTCAAACCGGTTGGCACCGGTTGCCGACATTCGCCCCTGGATCATTCTGATGCCCGTCAGTCCGATCGCAGGAACAGCCTGTCCCCCCAAGCGAGTGAATCGCTGAACCTGTCGTAGCAAGAGGCAGTGGGGCCGGGCAACGAAACTCTGATATTGACTCGGGTCTTTGGGCGAAAGAATCTCTCGGTTTCGTGAAGGCGCGGCATTCTGGCAACAACGCAAAAGGCGCCGCACGGGGCGACGCCTTCGAAACCGGAATGAACCAGCAAATGTTGACGCTAGGTCAACCCAGCGCTTTGACGCGCGCCGACAGGCGCGACATCTTGCGGGCTGCGGTGTTCTTGTGGAACACGCCTTTGGTGACGCCGCGCATCAGCTCGGGCTGGGCCGCGCGCAGAGCGGCGGTTGCCGCGTCCTTGTCGCCGGATGCGATTGCTTCTTCGACCTTGCGCAGGAAGGTGCGGATGCGCGAACGACGTGCTTTGTTGATTGCATAACGCTTCTCGTTCTGACGAGCGCGTTTCTTTGCCTGGGGCGAGTTTGCCATGTGTCTCTGACCTTTGTTCGGTACGTTTTTCTAGGGTTGCACGTCACGGAATTACCCGCACCGGATCAGAAATCACGAGTGTGAATCGGGCCAAGCGGGCCGCACGCGCATGTATGGTGGCGGTCAATAGCCAAGTTTTCAGACTTTGCCAAGCCGATTCTTGGCCTTGTTGCTCGCCACGAAAAAAGGCGGGCAACGCCCGCCTGATCCTACCGTCCTGTCGGCGCCGGTTATTTGTCGCGGAACTGGGCCGCGCGCTTTTCAAGGAATGCGGCCATGCCTTCCTTCTGGTCTTCGGTCGCGAACATCGAGTGGAAGACGCGCCGCTCGAACAGCATGCCCTCGCTCAGCGGAACCTCGTAGCTGCGGTTGACCGCCTCTTTCGCGGCCATCGCGGTCAGCAGCGATTTCTCGGCAATCTTCTGGGCCGCGCCGGTCGCCTCTTCGATCAGCTTCTTGGCCGGCACCACGCGCGACACGAGGCCCGAGCGCTCGGCCTCTTCGGCATCCATGAAACGCCCGGTCAGGTTCATGTCCATCGCCTTGGACTTGCCCACGAACCGCGTCAGGCGCTGGCTGCCGCCCATCCCGGCGATGACGCCCAGATTGATCTCAGGCTGGCCGAACTTGGCGGTGTCTGCGGCGATGATGAAATCGCACATCATGGCCAGCTCGCACCCGCCGCCCAGCGCATAGCCCGCGACCGCCGCGATGATCGGCTTGCGGATCGCGGTGATCCGGTCATTGGCGTCTGCGAAAAGGTTGGTGGTGTAGACATCGACAAAGCTAATCTCGGACATCTCCTTGATGTCCGCGCCCGCGGCGAATGCCTTTTCCGATCCGGTGATGACGATGCAGCGCACCTTGTCATTGGTGTCCGCGTCCTCGAGCGCCTCGCACAGCTCACCCAGAAGCTGAGTGTTCAGCGCGTTCAACGCATCGGGTCTGTTGAGCTTGATTAGGGCGACGTGGTCTTCGATTTCGACGATGATCGTCTCAAAAGCCATGAGGTCTGAGCTTTCGGTTGTTCCGTTCAGGTCCAATTCCTTACCACGCGGAAAACTCGGATCAAGCTATCTTTGGCATTGCGCGCAATAGAAGGTCGACCGCCCCGACTGGGTGATTCTGCGGATTTCGGCCCCGCAGCCCTCGGTCCGGCAGGGCTGCCCCTCGCGCCCGTAGACGTCGAATCTGTGCTGAAAATATCCAAGCTCTCCATCGGCTTGCCGGAAATCGCGCAGCGAGGATCCGCCGGCCTCGATGGCCTCGGCCAGCACCGTCCGGATCACCGGAACCAGGGCCTCGACCCGCCCGGCCGAGATCTGACCCGCCTTGCGACGTGGCGACACTCTGGCGCGGTAGAGCGCCTCGCAGACATAGATGTTGCCCAGCCCGGCAACGATTCTCTGATCCAGCAGCGCCGCCTTGACCGGTGTGGCCCGGCCGCGGAAGGCCTCGATCAGATAGGTCTCGTTGAAATCGTTGCCCAGCGGCTCCGGCCCCAGCACGGCCAGCAGCTTGTGCTGCTCGGCGGTGGCCGTGGGCATCAGGTCCATCGCCCCGAACCGGCGCGGGTCATTGAAAGTGATGCGCGCGCCGTTGGCCATATGAAACACCACGTGGTCATGTTTCTGCGGCATCGGGTGATGATGCACGAACTGTCCCAGCGGATCGCCCGACACAGTCATGCGGCCCGACATGCCCAAGTGAATCAACAGGGTTTCGCCTCCGCTCAGATCGGCCAGGATGTATTTCGACCGCCGCCGCAGACGCTCGACCCGCTGGCCGGTCAGCCGTGCGGCCATCCGCTCGGGGAAGGGCCAGCGCAGATCCGGGCGGTTCACGTCCGCCCTTTCGATCACAACACCTTCCATCGCCGGGGCAAGGCCGCGTCTTACTGTCTCGACCTCGGGCAATTCGGGCATTAGACGGCTCCTATTCCAAAGGGCCGCATTGTGCCCCGGTTTCCAGGCCCTATAACAGAGACGAAATTCGACGAACGGCAAGGCTTATGTCCGACAACAGCGACAAGACCACTCATTTCGGTTTCGAAACCGTCCCCGAGGCCGAAAAGGCCGGGCGCGTGCAGGGCGTATTCAACTCGGTCGCGTCGAAATACGACGTGATGAACGACGTGATGTCGATGGGCATCCACCGGGTCTGGAAAGACGCGATGATGGACTGGCTGGCGCCACGCCCCGGCCAGCGCCTGCTGGACGTGGCCGGCGGCACCGGTGACATCTCGTTCCGCTTCCTCAAGCGCGCGGGCCACGGCCATGCCACCGTTCTGGATCTGACCGAGCCGATGCTGATCGAGGGTCGCAAACGCGCCGAGGCCGCACAGATGGCCGACAGCCTGGACTGGGTGGTGGGCGACGCGATGGCCCTGCCGTTCGAGGACAACACCTTTGATGTCTACACCATTTCCTTCGGCATCCGGAACGTGACCCGCCCGCAAGAGGCCCTGAACGAGGCCTACCGCGTGCTCAAGCCCGGCGGCCGCCTGATGGTGCTGGAGTTCAGCCAGTTGCCCAATGACGGGCTGCAGAAACTCTATGACCTCTACAGCTTCAACGTGATCCCGCGCATGGGTAAGCTGATCGCGAACGACTACGACAGCTATCAATACCTGGTCGAGTCGATCCGCAAGTTCCCCGATCAGGATACCTTTCTGGGCATGGTGCGCGCCGCCGGATTCGAAAACGCGAAATACCGCAACCTCAGCATGGGCATCGCGGCCCTGCATTCCGGCTGGAAGATCTGACCCATGCGCGGCCCCCACAACATCATCCGCCTGATCCGCACGGGCGCCACGCTGGAGCGCACCGGCGCCATGAACGTGGTGCTGGACGCGTTCGAGGCTCCGCGCGCGTTGCGGATCCTGGCCCACACGCTTGGCAAACCGTTCCAGTGGCTGGGCTACAAGGGCGACCCGACCATGCCACCGGCCACCCGGGCGCTGACCGCCCTGGGCCCGGCCTACATCAAGTTCGGTCAGGTCCTGTCCACGCGCCCCGATGTCGTCGGCGAAGAGCTGGCCGAACAGCTGCGCGTCCTGCAGGACAAGCTGCCCCCCTTTCCACGCGACGTGGCCATGGCCGAGGTGGAAAAGGAGCTGGGCCAACCTCTGGATCAGATGTTCTCGGAGTTCAGCGAACCGATCGCGGCCGCCTCAATCGCGCAGGTCCACAAGGCGAAATTGGCCAGCACAGGCGAGGACGTGGCCGTCAAGGTCCTGCGCCCCGGAATCGAACGCGCGTTCCGCAAGGATGTGGATGCGTTCTATTTCGCCGCCCGGATCGTCCAGCTTTTCGCCCCCGGTGCGCGCCGACTGCGTCCGATGGAAGTGATCGAGCATTTCGACGGCGTCGTCCGCGGCGAACTGGATCTCAGGCTCGAAAGCTCGGCGGCCTCGGAATTTGCCGCCAACACGCAGAATGACGAAGGCTTCTGGCTGCCGCCCGTGGTCTGGTCGCTGTCCGCGCGCCGGGTCATGACGCTCAGCTGGGCTGACGGCATCCCCTTGGGCGACAACGACGCGCTGGACGCCGCAAATCACGACCGCCGCGACCTGGCCGAGCGTGTGCTGCGCCTGTTCCTGCTGCACGCCCTGCGCGATGGCTTCTTCCACGCCGACATGCACCAGGGCAACCTCAAGGTCGCCGCGAACGGCGACATCATCGCCTATGACTTCGGCATCATGGGCCATATCGACGAATACACCCGCCGCGTCTATGCCGAGATCCTCTTCGGCTTCATCCGCCGCGACTACAAGCGCGTGGCCGAGGTGCATTTCGAGGCAGGCTATGTCCCGGCTAACCAGGACGTCGATGAATTCGCCCGCGCCCTGCGCGCAGTGGGCGAGCCGATCTTCGGCATGGATGCGACCCATATCTCGATGGGCCGCCTGCTGAATTACCTGTTCGAGGTGACCGAACGCTTCGGCATGGAAACCCGCACCGAACTGATCCTGCTGCAACGCACGATGGTGGTGGTCGAAGGCGTTGCCCGCTCGCTCGACCCGCATATGAACATCTGGGAGGTCGCCCGCCCCGTGGTCGAGGACTATATCAAGCAGTCCATCGGCCCCCGCGCCGCCCTTCGTGATTTAGGAAAAACAGCGCTGGTTCTTGCACGGTTCGGGCCCCGCCTGCCTGATCTGGTCGAAAATGCCCTGATCGCTCAGACCCGCAAGGATGATCCCTCCGGGTCAGATTTCTGGCCCAAGGCCATTCCCGCCGCGATCGGAGCAGCCGCCGGGGCAGTGGCCGTCCTGATCCTTGCGGGCCTGGGCTGACAGACGCCGCCGCTTTATCTGGCCAAAAATATCCTCGGGGGGAATCGCGCCCCGGCGCGATGGGGGGCAGACAGCCCCCCGGCCCAGCCTCGGATCAGAGCCGTTCGATGGCGATGGCAATCCCCTGCCCGCCACCGATGCACATGGTGATCAACCCTTTCGACCCACCGATGCGCTCCAACTCGTACAAAGTCTTCAGCGTGATGATCGCCCCGGTGGCCCCCACCGGATGACCCAGGGCGATGGCCCCGCCATTTGGGTTCACCTTCGCTGGATCGAGCCCCAGTTCCTTGTTCACTGCCAGCGCCTGGGCGGCAAAGGCCTCGTTGCTTTCGATCACGTCGAAATCGCCCGCCGACAGGCCGGTTCGCTCCAAAAGGTTGCGCACGGCCGGAACCGGGCCGATCCCCATCACTTCGGGGCGAACGCCGGCATGGGCATAGCCTAGGATGCGCGCCTTGGGCGTCAGGCCGGCTTTCTCGGCGGCATCGGCCGTGGCCAGAACCATCGCCGCCGCGCCGTCATTGATGCCCGAGGCGTTGCCCGCGGTCACACGCCCGTCCTTCTGGAACACCGGGCGCAACCCGGCCAGGGCTTCGGCCGTGGTGGCCTTGGGATGCTCGTCGACCTTGAAATCGACCATGTCGCGCTTGACCTTGACCTGCACCGGCGCGATCTGGCTGTCGAAATAGCCCGCCTCGATCGCAGCCGCCGCGCGCTGCTGGCTGGCCAGCGCAAACGCGTCCATCTCCTCGCGCGTGATCTGGTGTTCATCGGCAACGTTCTCGGCGGTGACGCCCATATGCCCGGTGCCAAAGGGGCAGTTCAGCGCGCCCAGCATCATGTCCAGCGACTTGATGTCGCCCATCTTGGCGCCCCAACGCGCCTGCGGAACGATGTAAGGGCTGCGCGACATGCTCTCGGCGCCGCCGGCCACGGCAAATTCGGCATCCCCCAGCATCAGCGATTGAACTGCCGATACGATGGCCTGCGCGCCCGACCCGCACAGCCGGTTCACGTTCATCGCCGGGGTGCCGTTCGGAATGCCCGCCTGCATCGCCGCGACGCGGGACAGGTACATGTCGCGCGGCTCGGTGTTGATGACATGTCCGAACACCACATGCCCGATCCGGTCGCCTTCGACGCCGGATTTCTCAAGCGCGGCCTTGGTCACGACGGTGGCCAGATCAATCGGCGGGGTCGCGGCCAGCGACCCTCCGAACGTACCGATTGCGGTGCGGGCACCGTCCAGAATCACGATGTCGGTCATGTCTCTCTCCTCTTGGATTTGCGCGCAGTATGCACCCGCAGCATGGGCCTGTCGCGCGGGACGTTCCGTCATCGGCGGAATTGACAATTCACGCCCGGACGCGCAAGAAATTCCGCCATGACGGAAAACTCAGACGATATCCTGACACGCCTGCCCGCCCGCCTGAAAGAGGCCCGGCGCGCCAAGGGACTGTCACTGGAAGCGGTGGCCAATCTCAGCGGCGTGTCCCGGTCGATGGTCAGCCAGATCGAACGCGGCGAAAGCAGCCCCACGATCTCGACCCTGTGGAACCTGACCCGTGCGCTACAGGTCGATTTCGCCGGTCTTCTGGAAGAGTCCGAGACCACCGACCAGATCGAAGTGCTGCGCAGCGCCGAGGTGCCCAGCATCGACAATATGGGCCAATCCTGCCGGATCCGCATCCTCTCGCCACCCGAGGAGGCCGGCGGCCACGAGGTCTATGATATACGGTTCGACGCAGGTGGCGCACTGAACAGCCAGCCCCATGCCCGCGGTGCGCGCGAACAGCTGACCGTGCTGGAAGGGACCGTCCGCGTCACCTCGGGCGCCGCGACGATGGAACTGCGCCAGGGCGACACGGCCCGGTATGCGGCCGATGTGGCCCACGCCATCGCGGCGCCGGACGGACCCGCCCGCGTGTTCCTGATCGTCAAGAACGCCTGATCCGCACATATCGGCCAATTTCCGCCTTCACGGATTTTTTTCCGCCATACTGAAAATCTCCTATTTGGGAAGCGCGTCCGTTATGTTAGATACGCGACTCAGAAGAAGGAGATCGCCATGGCTGATGCATTCCTGTCCCACGTTTCGGACACCCTCTCGCAGATCAAGGCGGAAGGCCTGTACAAGACGGAACGAATGATCACCTCGCCCCAAAGCGGCGAGATCACGGTGGGCGGACGTCAGGTCATCAACCTGTGTGCCAACAATTACCTGGGTCTGGCCGACCATCCGGCGCTGATCGAGGCCGCGAAGAACGCGATGGAGCCCAAGGGGTTCGGCATGGCCTCGGTCCGGTTCATCTGCGGCACGCAGGACATCCACCGCGAGTTGGAGCAGCGGTTGGCCAAGTTTCTGGGCAAGGACGATTCGATCCTGTTCGCGGCCTGTTTCGACGCCAATGGCGGGTTGTTCGAACCCCTGCTGGGACCCGAGGATGCCATCATCTCGGACAGTCTGAACCATGCCTCGATCATCGACGGGGTGCGGCTGTGCAAGGCCAAACGCTATCGCTACATGAACAATGACATGAACGACCTCGAGGCCTGGCTGAAACAGGCGCGCGAGGACGGGGCGCGGCACATCATGATCGCCACCGACGGAGTGTTCTCGATGGATGGCTACCTGGCCAACCTGCCCAGGATCCGCGAACTGGCCGACAAATACGACGCGGTGGTGATGGTCGATGACTGCCACGCCACCGGCTTCATGGGGCCGCGCGGCGCGGGCACGCCGGATCATTTCGGCGTGGACGTGGACATTCTGACCGGGACATTGGGCAAGGCACTTGGGGGGGCAATCGGCGGTTACATCGCCGGGCCGCAGCCAGTGATCGACCTGCTGCGGCAGCGGGCGCGGCCCTATCTGTTCTCGAATTCGCTGCCGCCTTCCATCGTCGCCGCCGGGCTCGAGGCGATCCGCCTGGTCGAAGAGGGCGACATGCTGCGCAAGCAACTGTTCGGCAACGCGAAATACTGGCGCGCCGGGCTGGAGAGGCTGGGGTTCGACTTGCTGCCGGGTGAACATCCGATCATCCCCGTGATGCTGGGCGAGGCGCAGCTGGCGCAGGACATGGCCGCCCGCCTGTTCGACGAAGGCGTCTATGTCTCGGGCTTCTTCTTCCCGGTGGTCCCGCGTGGCCAGGCCCGCATCCGCACCCAGATGAACGCGGCGCTGACCCGCGACGAGTTGGACCGCGCTCTGGCCGCCTTCGGCAAGGTCGGAAAGGCGTTGGGGGTCATCTGATGGTTCTGAACTCGGTCATCGACGCGATCGGCGATACGCCCCTGATCGAGCTGTCCCGGGTTTGCCAAATTCTGGATCTGGACGGCCGTATTCTAGCAAAGCTGGACTATCTGCTGCCGGGCTTTTCGAAAAAGGATCGGGCCGCCCGGTCCATCATCGAACAGGCCCGCGCCGACGGCAGCCTGATCCCGGGGCAGACGGTGGTCGAGCTGACCTCAGGCAACATGGGCACCGGCCTGGCGATTGTCTGCGGCATTCTGGGGCACCCGTTCGTGGCGGTCATGAGCGCAGGGAACTCGGTCGAACGCGCCCGCATGATGCGCGCCTTGGGCGCCGAGGTGGTGATCGTCCCTCAGGCCGAAGGCGGCAAACCGGGCGAAGTCTCGGGCGCCGACCTGGCGCTGGTGGATGACGCCGCCCGCCGCATCACCGCCGAGCGCAACGCATTCCGCGCCGATCAGTTCGGCCACGCGGGCAACCCCAAGGCCCATGCCGCCGGGACGGGTCCGGAAATCTGGGCCCAATCAGCAGGTGCCGTGACAGCCTTTTGTGATTTTGCCGGCTCTGGCGGCACACTTGCCGGGGTCTCTGACTACCTGTCACCCCTTGGGGTGCGGTGCTATGCGGTCGAGCCCGACGGCGCTCGTGCCTTGGCCGGTGAACCCGTCCGTGCGCCCGATCATCCGATCCAGGGCGGTGGTTATGCGATGTCGGTTCTGACGCATCTGAACGGAGCGAAATTGGCCGGTCATCTGTCCGTCACCGGCGCATCAGCGCGCAACGCCGCCCGCCTGTTGGCCCGCACCGAAGGCATCTTTGCGGGCTTTTCCGCCGGGGCGAACCTGGCTGCCGCCATCGACCTGCTGCGTGGCCCCGAACGCGGTGGCTGCATCGCCATCGTGATGTGTGACAGCGGCTTGAAATACCTGTCGACCGATTTGTGGGAGTGATCCGGATGCGACCCAACACGATGAAAGCGCTGGAGAAGTCCAGGCCCGAAGAAGGGCTGTGGATGGTACAGGCCCCGGTCCCCGAGATCGGCCCCGACGAGGTTTTGATCCGCGTGAAAAAGACCGGGATCTGCGGCACCGACATCCATATATGGAACTGGGATGAATGGGCGTCGCACACGGTGCCCGTTCCCATGATCACCGGCCACGAATTCGCCGGCGAGATCGTCGAGCTGGGCCGCAACGTGACCGGGTTGAAGATCGGCCAGCGCTGCTCGGGCGAGGGTCACCTGATCGGCACCGACAGCCGCCAGAGCCGCGCGGGCAAGTTCCACCTTGACCCGGGCACGCGCGGGATCGGGGTGAACGAACAGGGCGCCTTTGCCCAATATCTCAAGCTGCCGGCCTTCAACGTGGTGCCCCTGCCCGACGACATCCCCGACGAGATCGGCGCGATACTCGACCCGCTGGGCAATGCCGTGCACACCGCGCTGAGCTTCGATCTGCTGGGCGAGGACGTGTTGATCACCGGCGCCGGCCCGATCGGGATCATGGCCGCCGCGGTGGCCCGCCACGCCGGCGCCCGGCATGTGGTGATCACCGACATCAACCCCGACCGGCTGGCGCTGGCGCAGCATGTCGTGCCCTCGGTCCGAGCGGTGAACGTGGCCAAGGAAGAGCTGCAATCGGTGATTTCCGACCTGGGCATGAGCCAGGGTTTTGACGTGGGGCTGGAAATGTCGGGCTCGCAGGCGGCGCTGGATCAGATGGTCGAGGCACTGGTGATGGGCGGCAAGATCGCCCTGCTGGGTATTCCGCCCGGAAAATCACCCGTCGACTGGAGCCGCATCGTGTTCAAGGCGATCACCATCAAGGGCGTCTACGGCCGCGAAATGTTCGAGACCTGGTACAAGATGATCGCGATGTTGCAGAACGGTCTGGATGTCAGCCGGGTCATCACCCATCGCTTTGCCGCCGATGACTTTGCGCAGGGCTTTGCCGCCATGAAGTCGGGAAAATCGGGCAAGGTGGTGCTGGACTGGGCCTGACCCTCTGGATAGTTGCAAACGCACCTTCTAGACAGGTGCGCACACATGCCGGGGAGGAAATGAAATGGCCGACAAAGCCAAGGGCGACCGCCCGCTGGAACGGGGAATCGAAGACACGCTGGTAACCGATTTCGCGGACACGCACCGCAAAAGCTATGGCGATTTCCTGCAACTCAAGACCCTGCTGAACTTGCAGAAAACCTTTCAGGACCCGGCCCAACCCGATGAGATGCTGTTCATCATCATCCATCAGGTCAGCGAGCTTTGGCTGAAACTGATGCACCATCAGCTGGTCGAGGTGCGCCGGTTTCTGCAGCAGGATGAGTTCGGCCCCGCGATGAAGAACCTGGACCGGATCAAGGCGATCCAGCGCCAGTTGATCGCCGCGTGGGAAACCCTGCTGACCATGACGCCCGCCGACTATATGACCTTCCGCAAGGCGCTGGGCAATTCATCCGGCTTCCAGAGCTACGGCTATCGCCAGATCGAGTTCATCCTGGGCAACAAGGACACCGCCACGCTGAAGGTGCATGAGCACGACCCCGAAGTGATGGAGATGCTGACCGCCGCTCTGGTCAAACCGTCGCTGTATGACGAGGTATTGCACATGCTGGCGCGGCAGGGGTTCGACGTGCCGCAGGACCTGCTGGACCGGGACTATTCAAAGACCTATTCCGGCGATCCGCGCATCGTGAAGATCTGGGCCGAGATCTACCGGAACACGGGCCGGTACTGGGACCTGTATGCGCTGGGCGAAAAGCTGATGGATGTGGAATCGCTGTTCCAGCGGTGGCGGTTCGACCATGCGACCGCCGTGGAACGTGTGATCGGCATGCAGCCAGGCACTGGCGGCTCCAGCGGCGTGGCTTTTCTGCGCAAGGCGCTGGAGCTGCGATTCTTCCACGACCTTTATGACGTGCGCACCGACCTGATGTACGGCGGACAGGGCTGAGCCATGCTGTATCGCGGATTTACCCAAGCCGAGCTGGAGCGCGAATACGCGCCCAGTTCGATGATCGGCGGCGACCTTGCCCCCTATCTGGCGGCCTATTCAGCGCTCAGCGCGCAGGCGCGGGCGCAACTGACGGTGCAAGAGACCCTCGGCTATGGCGACACTCCCGCGCAGGTGCTGGATTTCTTTCCCGCCCGCGCGCCCGGCGCACCGCTGCATGTGTTTATCCACGGCGGCTATTGGCAGGCGCTCAGCCAGCGCGACTCGGCGATGATGGCGCCCGCGCTGGTCCAAGGCGGGCAGGCCTTTGCGACGGTGAACTACACGCTCGCCCCCGACGCGCGGCTGTACCAGATGGTCGATGAATGCCGGACCGCGCTGATGTGGCTGGCCACTCGGGCCAAGTCGCTGGGGTTCGACGCCTCGCATGTCACCCTGTCCGGGCACAGCGCCGGCGCGCATCTGGCGGCGATGGTCATGGCGACCTCGGCCGACCAATTCGCCCGGATCGGCCTGCGGGTGCGCGAAGTCATCCTGATCAGCGGCGTCTACGACCTGGAACCGATCAGTCTGACCCCGGTCAACGATCCGCTGCAGTTGACTCCGGTCGAGCTGCACGACCTGTCCCCCATCCTGCGCCTGCCCGCGCCCGGGCCGCGTTATCGGGTCACGGTGGGCGAGCGGGACACGGGCGAGTTCATCCGCCAGAGCCGCGACTATGCCGAAGCGTTGCGCAAGGCCGGCCATGCCGTCAGCTTTGACCTGCAGCCGGGCACGCACCATTTCGACATCATCCTCAAGGACGGGACGTTTCTGAACGACCACCCCTGAAAACGAAAACGGCGGCCCTGGGGACCGCCGTTTCTTTCAATTTCGACCGGATCAATCCAGCGTGCGGGTGACTTCCTCACGCTCGAAGATCTCGATCACGTCGCCCGGGCGGATATCGTCGTAATTCTCGAACGCCATACCGCATTCCTGACCCGACTGAACCTCGGCCACTTCGTCCTTGAAGCGTTTCAGCGTCTTCAGCGTGCCTTCGTGGATCACCACGTTGTCGCGCAGCAGGCGCACGCCGGCCGAACGGCGGGCAACGCCCTCGGTGACCAGACAGCCGGCAACCTTGCCGACGCCGGTGACCTTGAACACTTCCTTGATCTCGGCATAGCCGATGAACTTCTCGCGGATCTCGGCGCTCAGCAGGCCCGAAGCGGCGGCTTTGACGTCATCCACCAGGTCGTAGATCACCGAGTAGTAGCGGATCTCGACGCCCTTCTGGTTGGCGGTGTTGCGCGCCGATGCGTTGGCCCGCACGTTGAAGCCAAAGACCGGAGCCCCCGACGCTTCGGCCAGGCCGATATCGGTTTCGGTGATGGCGCCGACGCCCGAGTGCAGCACGCGCACGCGCACCTCGTCGTTGCCGATCTTCTCCATCGCCTGCACGATGGCCTCGGCCGAACCCTGCACGTCAGCTTTGACCAGAATGGGCAGCTCGGCCACGTTCTCGTCTTCTTTGGCCTTCTGCATCAGCTGTTCCAGCGTGGTCGCGGCACCGGCGGCGGCGCGCTTGTCCTTGGCAACCTGCGCGCGGTACTCGGCGATCTCGCGGGCCTGCGCCTCGGTCTCGGTCACGTTCAGAACGTCACCGGCCTCGGGCGTACCGTTGAGACCCAGCACCTCGACCGGAACCGAAGGCCCGGCTTCCTGGACGCGCTCGCCCTTGTCGTTGATCAGCGCGCGGACCTTGCCGTACTGCTCGCCCACGACGAAGATGTCGCCCTGGCGCAGCGTGCCCTTCTGGACCAGAACGGTCGCGACCGGGCCACGGCCCACGTCCAGCTGCGCCTCGATCACGGCGCCTTGTGCGGCGCGGTTCGGGTTGGCCTTCAGCTCCAGAATCTCGGCCTGCAGCGCGATGGCTTCCAGCAGATCGTCTAGACCCTGGCCCGTGATGGCCGACACTTCGACATCCTGAACCTCGCCGGACATCTTCTCGACGATCACCTCGTGCTGCAGCAGGTCGGTGCGCACCTTGTCCGGGTTGGCCTCGGGCTTGTCGACCTTGTTGATCGCAACGATCATCGGAACACCGGCGGCCTTGGCGTGGTTGATTGCCTCGACCGTCTGCGGCATCACAGCGTCATCCGCCGCGACAACCAGCACCACGATGTCCGTTACCTGAGCACCGCGCGAGCGCATCGAGGTAAAGGCCGCGTGGCCCGGCGTATCCAGGAAGGTCAGCGTAGTGCCGTCGTTGGTCTGCACCTGATAGGCGCCGATATGCTGGGTAATGCCACCGGCCTCGCCCGCAACGACTTTGGCGTCGCGGATCGCGTCCAACAGCGAGGTCTTGCCGTGGTCGACGTGACCCATGATGGTAATGACCGGCGGACGGGGCTGCAGGTCTTCATCCTTGTCCTCGACATCCGAGATGACATCCTCGACATCCGCATCCGAAACCCGCACGACCTTGTGGCCGAATTCTTCGATGATCAGTTCGGCAGTGTCGGCGTCGATGGTCTGGTTTTGCGTGACCATCATACCCATGTTCATCAACGACTTGACGACATCGGCGACGCGTTCGGCCATACGGTTGGCCAGTTCCGATACGACGATCGCCTCGGGCAGTTGAACCTCGCGGATCACCTTTTCCCGTTCGACCGAGCCGCCCATGGCTTTCTGCCGCGCACGCTCCTGCTTGCGCTTCATCGACGCCATCGAACGCTGCCGACCACCTTCACCGCCCGACAGCGCCTGATTCAGGGTCAGCTTGCCCGAACGGCGGCCATCGTCACGGCCCTTGCCGCGGGTCTGACGCTGTTCGCGATCCGCCTTGCGCGGCGTTTCCGCTGGCGCAGGCTTGCTGGCCGCGGGGGCCTTGGCCTTGGGCGCCTCTTTCGCGGCCGCGGCTTCTGCTGCGGCGCGCTGAGCGGCTTCTTCGGCCTCTTTCTGCTTGCGCTCTTCTTCCTCGGCTTTCTGCCGGGCTTTCTCCTCGGCCTCGCGCTGTTCGCGCTCCTTGGCCTCCTGTTCGGCGCGGCGGCGTTCACGCTCTTCGGCGCGCGCCTTTTCCTCGGCCTCGCGGCGTTCGGCTTCCTCGGCCTCACGGGCCTTGGCCGCCTGCAACGCCTTCAGGCGCCGATTCATCTCGGCATCGGAAATCCCGGCCGGCCGGCGCGAAGGATCACCCGACGGCGCAGCGCCACCGCTGGGCTTGGACGCTCCCGGCTTGGGAACCACCACGCGCTTGCGTTTGGTTTCCACCACGACATTCTTGGTGCGTCCGTGGCTGAAACTCTGTTTCACATTCCCGGGGCGTGCCCCACCACGAAGACCCAATGTCTTTTTGCCGTCACTATCGCTCATAAAGCTTCTTACCCTTCCGCGCGGCCCTTGCCGCCGTCATCCATATCGCGCAAGCCACGCAGGCGCTGCGCTTCCTCTACAACACGTTTGGCGAGTCCGCCAGAGGCGAGCGCCGCATGAATCACCGTTTGGCGCCCAAATGCCGCCCCAAGCTCGTCTGCGGTCAGCCAGCCGATGTATTTCCCGAAATGCGGCGTGCTCAGCTTGGACTTGCCGCGCCCGGAACCATCGACCGCCTGAATCAGAACCCAGGCCTCTTCGCGATCAAGCCAGGACTTGACCTTTTCATACCCGGCGACCGCATCGCCGGACTTTCGCGCCAGGCTGATCAATTCGATCACGCGGCGCGACAATTGACGCTCCACCTCGTCCACAAGGTCCTGCGGTACAGTCACCTGCGCCTTGAACCCGCGTGCAAACAGCTTCTTGCCGACGGCCGTGTCCAGCGCCTTGCGATCCGCCGAGACATAAACGCCCCGACCCGGCAACTTGGACGCGACATCCGGGAAAACCTGCCCATCCGGGCCGGTTACAAAGCGGATCAGCCCGTACCGAGGCTGCACCTCGCCCGTGGCGATGCATTTCCGCTCTGGCCCTTCGGACCGTTCCTTATGGACGCCACCGCGACCCATGTGTGCCACCCGAGGCCTGGAATCAGGCCTCGGCCTCCTCGTCTGCTGCTTCGTCCTCGACGTCTGCCTCGGGCTGCTCCAGATCGGCGGGGTCGACCCAGCCCAACATGACCCGGGCGGTCATCACCAGATCCTGTGCCTCTTCCAGCGTCACGCCAAAGGGTTCGAGAATACCGTCATCCTTGACCCGCTGGCCATCAACCGTGGTCCAGCCTCCGGCCAGTTCCCAGTCAGCGCAGGTTGCAAAGTCTTCCAGCGTCTTGACGCCGTCCTTGGCAAGCGCCTCAACCATTTGGGGTGTCAGGCCCTCAAATTCAATAAGGCTGTCCTCGGCACCCAGGCTGCGGGCGCTGTCCAGCGCCGCCTTGGCCTGTGCCTCAAGGAATTCGCGCGCACGGGCCTGCAGCTCGTTTGCAGTGCCTTCGTCGACGCCATCGATCACCAGCAGTTCGTCCAGCTCGACATAGGCCACTTCTTCCAGGTTGGTGAAGCCTTCCGAGACCAGCAGCTGGGCAAAGAATTCGTCCAGGTCCAAGCTGTCCATGAACAGCTGCGTGCGGGCTTCGAACTCCTTCTGACGGCGCGCCGATTCTTCGGCCTCGGTCATGATGTCGATGTCCAGACCGGTCAGCTGGCTGGCCAGACGCACGTTCTGACCACGGCGACCGATCGCCAGAGACAGCTGTTCCTCGGGCACGACGACTTCGATCTTGCCTGCTTCCTCGTCCAGAACCACCTTGGAAACCTCGGCGGGTTGCAGCGCATTCACCAGGAAGGTCGGCTGGTCTTCGTTCCACGGGATGATGTCGATCTTTTCGCCCTGCAGCTCGTTCACGACGGCCTGCACGCGGCTGCCGCGCATACCAACACAGGCGCCGACGGGGTCGATCGAGTTGTCATACGAGATGACCGCGATCTTGGCACGCGAACCGGGGTCACGGGCCACGGCCTTGACCTCGATGATGCCGTCATAGATTTCCGGCACTTCCATCTTGAACAGCTCGGCCATGAACTCGGGCGCGGTGCGCGACAGGAAGATCTGGTGACCGCGCGTTTCGCGGCGCACTTCCTTGATGTAGGCGCGCACCCGGTCATTGGGGCGATAGCTTTCGCGGCCGATCTTGTCGTTGCGGCGCAGAACCGCCTCGGCCCCGCCCAGATCGACGATCACGTTGCCGAATTCCTCGCGCTTGACGGCACCGTTGATGATGGTGCCGACACGATCCTTGAAGTCTTCGTACTGGCGGTCACGCTCGGCCTCACGAACCTTCTGCAGGATCACCTGCTTGGCCGACTGAGCGGCGATCCGGCCCATTTCCACCGGCGGGACCTCTTCCACGAAGACGTCACCGATCTCGGGCGATTCCATGTATTGCTTGGCCTGCTCGACGGTCATCTCGGCCTGATAGTTCTCAAGCTCGTCATCCGCGACCACGGTGCGGACCCGGGTAAAGGTCGCCTTGCCGGTCTTGCGGTCGATGGACACACGGATGTCCATTTCCGCGCCGTAGCGGCTCTTGGCGGCACGGGCGAGCGATTCCTCCATCGCTTCGACGACCAGACCGGGGTCGATCATCTTTTCGCGGGCCACAGCCTCGGCGGTCTGCAACAGCTCAAGCTGGTTTGCTGAGGTGATTGCCATCAGTTCGTCTCCTCTTCGGACCCTTCGGTCTCAATCTCGTCGAAAGCGTTTTCGTTCAGGGCGCCGGCGTCTTTGCGCTGGCGCAGCATTTCCTTGATCAGGTCATCGGTCAGGACCAGCTTGGCGTCGCTCAGCCAGTCGAATTGCAGACCGATGGTCACGGTTTCTTCGCCGTTGGGGATGTTGATCAGAACCTCATCCCCTTCGACACCGGCCAGTTCCCCCTTGAAGCGGCGGCGGCCGTCGATCAGTTCGGTGGTTTCCAGCTTGGCTTCGTAGCCCTCGAACATCTCGAAATCCTTCAGCCGCGTCAGCGGCCGGTCGATGCCGGGACTGGACACCTCGAGCGTATAGGCGTCAAGGATCGGGTCCTCGACGTCCAGCGTGGCGCTGACCGCGTTCGAGATCTCGGCGCAGTCATCCACCTCGATGCCGCCATCGGGCTTGTCGGCCATGATCTGCAGCGTGGTCTGCTTGCCGCTCATCAGGCGGATGCGGACCAACTCATATCCCAGATCCTCGATCACCGGAGTGATGATCTCGGCCAGTCGTCGGTCGATCGCCGCCTTGGCTATCAGGTCGTTTGTCATATGGTGCTCTACCCTTCAATCGGGCACAAAAAAACGGGCGCGCGGCCCGTCGAATTTTCCGGTGGAGCCTCGGACCAGAAGTCCGACACGCCGCTGTTGCAACTGCATATACGCAGGACGCCCCGAGTCTGCAACCCCTGCCGTCAACCAACGGACAATCCGCGTCAGTTTTCAGGTCGGTCTCAGGCCATCCACCAGCGTTCCGCGATGCGCCCATCGTCCAACGGCGCGCCCCGCCCGATCCGGCGTGGCAGACCCACGGTGCCGGAGATTGCCAGCGACATCTCTGATTCGTTGGGGAAGAACCGCACGCCACCCAGACCGCGCAGCCCTTGCGCCGCCGGCAGCACCGACACGTCCACATAGCGGTCACGCAGCGCCTCGGCCCGCACGGCCGGGTCGGGGATCACGATGATGTCGACCGCCTCCAGCCAGCCGGCACGGCCATCCTTGTAGTGGCCCGCGACCCGGCGGCCGCGGAAATGGCGCCCGTCTTCGGCCCGTTCGACCCGGTAACTCCCGGTGCCGTTCGCCTGCCGCAGCGGCGAAACGCTCTGCCCGTCGCGGGTAATGACGAACCGGGTATCGGCCAGCAGGAAAGGCAGGCCGGGGTTGGGCTCGGCCAGTTCGATCCGTATGCGGTCCGGCGCCAGGGCTTCGGCGCGCCCGACCTCGGACATGACCGCCAGAACATCCCCGGCCGTCAGCGCCGCACCGTCGTGAAACACTGCATCCGCACGCAGGTCGAAGGTCCAGACCCGGGCCTCGGAATCGGTCTGCCATGCGGTCGCCAGCTCGCCGCGCAGAGTGCCGTCCGGCGCGATCTCGGTCAGGGTGTCGAACACCGCACCCCGGGCCAGCCGGTCCAGGCTGTCATCGCGCGGCACGGCGATGCGCAGCACGCCGCCCGATTTCGGCGTATCCGCCAGCGAGGCCCCCGTCGCGGCCAGCAGGGCTGCGGCGGCACCCGAGGTGAACAGAGCACGGCGGTCGATGCGGGTCATGCAACCTCCTGCGCGGTTCGGTCCATGATGCGCACCAGTTCGGCGCTGATCCCAGGCTCCGACAGGGCGTGACCGGCCTGCCGCACCATCTTCAGCTCGGCCTCGGGCCATTTCTCGGCCAGGCTCCAAGCCGCCTGCGGGGGGCAGATCATGTCGTACCGGCCTTGCACGATATGGCCGGGGATATGCGCGATCCGGTCCATCCGGTCCAGAATCTGGCCGTCATGTTCCAGAAACGCCTTGTTGATGAAATAGTGATTCTCGAGCCGCGCGAAGGTGCGCGCATATTCGCCGGGGCTTTCACCGACGGCCCCGTTCGTGTGGATCGAGGCCAGCGCGTTTTCCCAGTGCGACCAGGCGCGGGCGTACAGGATCTCAGTCGCGCGATCGCCCGAAAACAGCCGCTTGTTGTAGGCGCCGATTGTGTCGGACAGTTCCGAGTCGCGCAGCAGGGAGGTGAAGCGCGCCCATTGCTCGGGCCAGAACTTGCCGGCCCCGCCGCCATAGAACCAGTCAAGCTCCGCCTGCGTGGCCAGAAACACGCCGCGCAGAACCAGGCGGGTCACCCGGTCGGGGTGGGTTTGGGCATAGATCAGCGCCAGCGTGGCGCCCCAGCTGCCGCCGAATACGATCCAGTCGTCGATCTCGAACAGTTTCCGCAGGCGCTCGATATCGGCCACCAGGTGCCACGTCGTGTTGTTCTCGACCGAGGCCGTGGGCCGCGACCGGCCGCAGCCGCGCTGGTCGAACAGAATCACCCGGTAGACCTCGGGGTCGAAATAGCGCCGCATGGCCGGGCTGCAGCCGCCGCCGGGGCCGCCATGCAGAACCACCACCGCAATCCCGTCGGGATTGCCGCATTGTTCCACATAGATGCGGTGCCCGTCGCCCATATCCACCACGCGCTGGTCGAACGGATCGACCGGCGGGTAAAGATATTGCACTGCGCGCTTTTGGTCCGGGTACTTGTCCATTATGGCCCTATATAGTCCTACAGCGTAAAAGAGCACACGGAGACAGGAATGCAAGCGCATCCGAACACGGTGGACCCGTCCGAGATCGCAAAATTCGAGGCCATGGCCGCCGAATGGTGGGACCCGCACGGGAAATTCAAACCTCTGCACATGCTCAATCCGTGCCGTCTGGACTATATCACACAGCAGATCGCGGGCGAATTTGACCGGGACCTGACGGCGGCGAAACCGTTCGAGGGCCTGCGCCTGCTGGATATCGGCTGCGGCGGCGGATTGCTGAGCGAGCCGATGGCGCGGCTGGGGGCCGAGGTCGTGGGCGCCGACGCGGCCGAGCGCAACCTGCCCGTCGCTCGAATCCATGCCGAGCAATCCGGCCTGCAGATCGACTATCGCCACACCACCGCCGAGGCATTGGCCGACGCGGGCGAGCAGTTCGACGTGGTCCTGAACATGGAGGTGGTCGAGCATGTGGCCGATCCGCTGGCCTATCTGACAGCCGCGCAACAGCTGTTGAAACCCGGCGGGTTGGAAATCTGTTCCACCATCAACCGCAACCCGAAATCCTATGCGATGGCGATTTTCGGGGCCGAGGTCGTGATGCGCTGGCTGCCGCGCGGCACGCATGAATGGTCCAAATTCATCACCCCGGACGAGCTGTTCGACCTGCTGCGCCAAGCCGGTCTGGACCCGGTGGACCGCAAGGGATTCGTCTTCAACCCGATCACCTGGAGCTGGTCGATCTCGGACCGGGATCTGAGCGTGAACTATGTCACCGCCAGCGTGAAGCCGGGCTGAGGTCTATTCCTCTTCCAGCTTCATGCGCAGGTCGCGCAGAACCGGCAGGGTCGTGCGCACACGCTCAAGGCCCAACTCGCCCACGACCCGGTTGATCAGAGGCGCGATGGCCGAGATCGCCTGATCCCGCGCCCGGCGGCCGGCCGGGCTGATCGCCACCATCTTGCGGCGGGCATCGTCCCAATCGGGGCGGATGTGGATGTATCCGGCCCATTCCAGCTTGGCCAAAGTGTTGGTCATCGCCCCACGGGTCACATGGAATGTGCTGGCCAGTTGGGCAGGCGTCCGCTCGCCCCCCACGAACACCAGGTGGTTCAGCACCGAGAAATGCGAGATTTCCATGCCCTTGGGCAGCACCCGGCTCAGCCGGTTCCGCAGCAATTGGTCCGCGGTCAGGATCTCGCTGAACAGCGCGACCGCAAGGGCGTTGGTTTCGTCAGTCATTACCCGGTTCTGGATCAGGGCCCGTCGAACGGGCGAACATGTGTCAAGGACGGCACGCGCCGCCGTGCCTCTGTAACAGACCTATCATCCAGATCAAAAAAGTGAATGCCGGTCTGAGTGCCTGCGTCGATCAGCACCTCGCCCCAGGGCGACACGACCATGCTGTGCCCGTGGGTATGGCGCGTCTTGCCGCGGGTCTTGGGGTGTTCCCCGGTCTGCGCGGGGGCAATGACCCAACAGCCGGTCTCGATGGCGCGGGCGCGCAGAAGCGGCTCCCAATGGGCCGCGCCGGTCACCGGAGAGAACGCAGCCGGAACCGTCAGGATCGTGGCCCCGCCCTGTGCCAGCGCGGCGTGCAGATGCGGGAACCGGATGTCATAGCAGATGGTCATGCCGACCTTGCCGAAGGCGGTCTCGGCAATCACCGCCCGCGACCCGGGCCGATAGCTGGCCGATTCGCGAAAAGTCTCGGTCTCGGTGACCTGCACGTCGAACATGTGGATCTTGTCATAGCGCGCGACGATCCCGCCCTGCGGGTCGATCATGTAAGACCGGTTGGCGAACCGCCCGTCGGCGTCATGAGTCTTCAGCCCCAACGATCCGATCAGCAGCCACACGCCCAATTCCGCCGCCTGTTCGCGCAGGCCCGCCAGTGTGATGTCGTCTTCCTCGTGCTGCAGCACCTCGCGTTGGCGCGTTCCGCTGGTCGAAACGCAGTTGGTGACCTCGGGCGTCAGGATGAACGTCGCGCCCTTGCCCGCGGCCTCGTCCATCATGGCGCGCACCATGTCCAAGTTCGCGGCCGGGTCGTCCGACGAGGTGATCTGCAGCAGGGCGGTTCTCATCAGGCGGCCAACAGCGGGTCCAGCTTGCCGGCCTGTTCGAGTTCGTACAGATCGTCGCAGCCACCGACATGGGTGTCGCCGATGAAGATCTGAGGCACCGTGCGCCGCCCGCCCGCCCGCTGGATCATCTCGGGCTTGCGTTTGGGGTTCATCAAAACGTCGATTTCCTCGAAGGCGACGCCTTTCTGATTCAGCAGCCGTTTGGCCGCGTGGCAAAAGCCGCACAGCGGCGAGGTATATATGACAACCGGTTTCATGGTCCGTTCCCTTGGATTTCGCGCAATCTAGGGGGAATTAGGCATCCTTGGCAACGCGCGCCAGTACCAACACGGAAATATGAGCCGCACCGGCCTCTTGGCAGGCATGGGTGCAGGCCGCCAGGGTCGCACCCGATGTCATCACGTCATCGACCAGCAACACATGGCGCCCCTTCAAGCGGTCCGCCCGGCGCGGATGCACGGTGATCGCATCGCGCAGCGTATCCGCACGCTCGGCCGCCGTTTTGCCTTCCAGCGGTGGGGTACGCCGCTTGCGTATCAACAGATCCGGACAGACCGGCAGGCCCGCCTCCTTTCCCAGTTGGAGCGACAAAAGAGCGGACTGGTTGTATCGGCGCTTCAGCAGCCGCGACCAATGCAGCGGCACCGGGGCGATCACCGTATCCGGTCGAAACAGGGTGCGACCCGCCTGCGCCATCCAACGCGCCGCAGGTTTTGCCAGTTCGGAACGATCCCCGTGCTTCAGGGCCAGAACCAGTGACCGCGCCCGTCCCTGGTACAGCAATGCCGCGCGCCCCTCGGCCCACGGTTGTGGGCGGCGCAAACAATCGTCGCAGTCGATTCGGTGACCATCATCGCTGCCAGGCACCGGCGCACCGCAACTGTGGCAGACCGTCCCGCCGATGAACGGGGTCTCGCGCCAGCACGGCCCGCACAGGCCGAAATCCGAGGCCGCCATCTCGCCGCAGCCGATGCAGCGTGGCGGATACACGACCTCGATCGCGGTTTGAATCCGCTGCCATATGCGATAATTGCGGCTTATGGATTTGCCAGCACCCAATGCACCCTCGCTGTTCGATCGCAAAGCGCTTGCGGCACACCGCGCGCGGATCAGCGACGAAGCCCTTTTTCTGCACCACGCCGCCATGGACGAGGTGCAGGATCGCCTTTCCATGGTTAACAAATCCTTTACTGCGCCAGCGATCGTAGCCCCCTACCCCGAGATTTGGGCGCCGGTCCTGCCGGGCGCCCGGGTCGTGGCCGATGCCGACGTGCTGGACCTCAAACCCGCTGCGCATGATCTGGTGGTCCATGCGATGGCCCTGCATTGGGCCAACGATCCGGTGGGACAGCTGATCCAATGTGCCCGCGCGCTGCAGCCCGACGGGTTGTTGTTGGTGGTGTGTCTGGGCGGTGAAACGCTATACGAATTGCGGGCCGCGCTGGGTCAGGCCGAGGTCGAGGTGACCGGCGGTCTCAGCCCCCGTGTCGCGCCGATGGCCGAGTTGCGAGATCTTGGCGCGCTGCTGCAGCGTGCGGGTTTTGCATTGCCTGTTGCGGACAAAGTGCCCCTGACGGCGACGTATCGCGACCTGTGGCACCTGATGCGGGACCTGCGCGCGATGGGTGAAACCAACGCCATGACCCAGCGGTTGAAACACCCGTCGCGCCGCGCGGTCTTTTCCCGGGCCCAAGAGATTTACGCCGCGCATTTCACATCTCCCGAAGGCCGGCTGAGTGCCACGTTCGAGCTGATCTGCCTGACGGGCTGGGCGCCGGATGCCAGCCAGCCCAAGCCGTTGCGCCCTGGCTCGGCCCAGATGAGACTGGCCGACGCCCTTGGCACGAAAGAAGGCAAACTGTCCGATTGACCCGCTGACCGAACCGATTATTTCAGCCTCTAAACCAGAATTCAGGAAGCTCACCATGTTCGATGCCACCCGCCCGGAACACGCTCCGGCAGACCACCCAAAAGTGAAGATGGGCCGTGTCGGCGTTCTTCTGGCCAATCTCGGCACCCCGGACGACTACAGTTATTGGCCGATGCGCCGCTATCTGAACGAGTTCCTGTCCGACCGGCGGGTGATCGACTATCCGGCCTGGAAATGGCAGCCGATCCTGCAGGCGATCATCCTGACCAAACGTCCCTTCAGCTCGGGCGCGGCGTACAAGTCGATCTGGAACCACGACAAGGGCGAAAGCCCGTTGATGACCATCACCAAGGACCAGACCGCCAAGATGCGTGCGGCGATGCAGGAACGCTATGGTGACAAGGTCATGGTGGATTTCTGCATGCGTTACGGGAACCCCTCGACCAAGTCGAAGGTCCGCCAGATGGTGGCCGAAGGCTGTGACCGCATCCTGTTCTTCCCGCTCTATCCGCAATATGCCGGCGCTACGACCGCCACCGCGAACGACCAGTTCTTTCGCGCACTGATGGACGAGGCTTGGCAACCCGCCAGCCGCACGGTGCCCGCCTATTTCGACGAGCCGGCCTATATCGACGCCCTCGCGCAGTCGGTCGAGACGGCCTATGCAGCGATGGAGACCAAGCCGGACGTTTTGGTGTGCTCCTATCACGGCATGCCGGAACGCTATCTGATGCAGGGTGATCCGTACCACTGCCAGTGCGCCAAGACGTCACGCCTGTTGAAAGAACGGCTGGGCTGGGCGGATGATCAACTGGTGACCACCTTCCAGTCGCGATTCGGGCCCGAGGAATGGCTGAAGCCCTACACCGTCGACCACGTCGCGGAACTGGCTCGGCAGGGCAAAAAGAACATAGCCGTCATCGCCCCGGCATTTTCGTCGGACTGCATTGAAACGCTGGAAGAGATCAACGAAGAGATCCGCGAAAGCTTTGAGCACGCCGGCGGCGAAAGCTTTACCTACATTCCCTGCCTCAACGACGAGGACGCGCATATCGCGGCCTTGGGCAAGGTTGTCGAGGACAACCTCAAAGGCTGGCTGGACTGAACCGGCCCGGAAACAAGCACGAAAAAAGGCGGTGGAAATCCACCGCCTTTCTTTTTTGTCGTAGTCCGTTGGACTTAGCCTGCGGCAACAGCTGCGGCAACAACGACCAGCAGGATCAGCGGCAGGATGATGCCCTGCGACGAGCCCTGGGTTTCTTCGACGACAACAGGTGCCTCAACAACCGGCTCTTCCAGGTTGCCAGCATATGCGGTCGAAGCAGCAGCGGTCAGTGCAGCAGCGAGTACAAGTTTCTTCATATTAACCTCCAGAGTTTGCGCGATCCCAATTGCGGAACCACACACCTAAGACTTACCTCGTGGTTTTTTCTAATCAGCAAAGCAGAACGAATGCAATTGCAACTTGCAGTGCAAGCGGGTTGGCGCGCGAAAATGTCGTCAAATTAGCAACACTTGCGTCCCGACCTTCGCCATGGCGTACAGCTCTGCGATGTTCTCGTTGAACAACCCGATGCACCCGTTCGACGACCGGCGGCCGATTTTCCGCGTATCGTGGGTTCCGTGGATCCGGTAATACTTCCAGCTGAGATACAACGCGTGCGTTCCCAGCGGGTTATCGGGCCCCGGAGGGATGTAATCCGGCCATTCCGGGTTTCTTTTCTTCATCGACGGCGTCGGCGACCAGCTGGGCCCTTCGACCTTGCGGATGACACTTGTGCGACCGCGGCGGGTCAGCTCTTCGGTCAGCGGAACCGAGGACGGGTACAGCTTGTAGACGGTCTGATCTTCCGACCAGTAGTGCAAAGCGCGGGAAACGGTGTCGACCAGAATCGCCCCGTTCCGGGTGTTCGAGAAGTAGGGCTGCCACTGCTGCGCCTTGAACCCCGACACGTTGCGGCGAACGGCCGGTTCAGGCTCGGGTGCAGGGCGCAATGGGTCGCCCGGGATGTATTGGGCGATCGCCGGGCTGGCGAGCAAAGACGATGCGCCTGCGAGGAATCCGCGGCGGGACGAAGAGAAAACGCGTTTCTTGACCATGGTGACAGGTCCTCTGCGAAAGATGTGCAAGAATCCGCTCTATGTTATTGCCAGAATGCTTCAGTCGCAAATCAAACCGGCAGAATCATGCGGGTTCGTGCATTTGAGCCTTTGCTCATGGGCCGCTGGCAGGGTATTGCCAATTGGAAACAAGCAAACCGGACTCATCATGACGCGCATATTTTCCCTGCTCTTGATTTGCCTTGTCGCGCTGGCGGCATGTACCGACGTGAGCGGCACTTCAACCCTTGGTGCGGATGGGCGCCCGCTGCCCAAAGCCTACAAGATCCGGGGAAATCCCGAAAAACTGCAGTTCCGCATGCTTGATTCCGTAAACGCCCTGCGGCAGGCGTCGGGACTGCAGTCGGTGCAGTTGAACGCGCAGTTGAACGCAGCGGCGGCGACGCACGCCAAGGACATGTCGCGGCAGAACCGGCCCTGGCATTTCGGCTCGGACGGATCTTCGCCGCTCGACCGGGTGGCCCGTGCCGGTTATGCGGGGCGTTTCCTGGGTGAAGCGATTTCCGAGACCTACGAGACCGAAACCGAAACCCTGGCCGCGTGGATGCAGGAACCGGGTCCGCGATCGGTGATCATGGACCCGCAAGCAACCCAGATGGGGTTTGCATGGCACCAGGAAAACGGCGGGAAGATCTGGTGGACGCTCGAGATGGGAACCGGCGGTTAAGCATGGCCCCAGACGAAAAAAGCCCCCGAAAACCGGGGGCTTTTTTCTTTCTAACAGGTCTCAGGCAGCTTGCATGGACTGGGCTGTGGTCAGGATCGCATACAGCTTGACCGGATCCGGGTTGGCCCGAAGCTTCGAGCAGACCGCGCCGTCGCGCAGCGTGCGCGATACCAGCGCCAAGGCCTTGAGGTGCTCGACACCGGCGTCTTCCGGGGCGAACAGCGCAAAGGCCAGATCCACGGGCTGACGGTCGACCGATCCGAAGTCGATGGGCTTTTCCAGCATGACGAACACGCCGGCAACCGAATCGATCTCGGACAAACGGGCGTGTGGCAGGGCAACACCATGGCCAACGCCGGTCGGCCCAAGGCTTTCCCGCTCCAGCAGGCAGTCTACGATGGTCTGCGGATCAAGTCCGAGTGCGCCCGCGGCGACGTCACCGATTTCCTGAAACAACCGTTTTTTGCTGGACGCTGCAGATAGCACGCGCACCGCTTCGGGCTTCAGTATGCTCGACAAATCCATGTTTTGCTCCACGGCGACGCCCCCAAAATCCGGGGGCCCCGCCCAATTCTTGCCTGTTACGGATCGATCCAGCCGATATTGCCGTCATCCCGGCGATACACGACGTTCAATCCGTCCTTGTTTTCATTCCTGAACACCAGCACCGGGGCGCCGGCCAATTCCATTTGCATGACAGCTTCGCCGACACTCAACGATGGGATCTTGGTTTCCATCTCAGCCACGATGATGGGCTGCAATGAGTCGGGTTCGTCGGCCACGTCCGATTCGTTCGAGGCGAGGATATAAGATGACGCTCCGAAGAGTTCAACCGGCTGAGCCCGTTCACGATGGTGGTCCTTGAGGCGACGCTTGTAGCGACGCAGCTGTTTCTCCATCTTTTCGCAGCACGCCTCGAATGCTGCATAGATTTCGGTTGCATGTGCCTTGGCCTGGGCTGTCAGGCCCGTGGACATATGTATGGTGGTTTCGCACACATACTCATGCGCTGAACGGGAAAAGACGACGTTGGCATCCGTCGGTCGCTGAGCATATTTGCTCACGACCTCGCCCAATGCGTCCTGCACGTGTGTCTGCAAGGCTGCACCAATGTCGATCTGTTTGCCGCTGATTTGGTAACGCATGTGATCTCCTTCACAATTCACACCCATTATGACGTCACGTCAGGTGACATGCTTGTTTTTATCGGGTGGGGGGTAGAGACATGTTTCGCGGTTGTCCTCGGTAGGGCCCTTCGGAGAAGGGAGATCGAGATCCAGTCTGGAACCGCGAAAATGCCATGTCCCAATTGAGCCAAGAGGCGGCAGAAGAGTCAATCAAAACAGGAGTGTATATACGCGAATTCTGTCATGCGCCTGGCGCAATGAAAGCTAAGCCTATGAAATCTTGAAGTTTTCACCCAGATACACGCGGCGGACATTTTCGTTTTCCACCACCTCGTCGGGCGATCCGGACATCAGCACCTGCCCGTCGTGCAGGATGTAGGCGCGGTCCACAATTTCCAGCGTTTCCCGCACGTTGTGGTCGGTGATCAGTACGCCGATTCCACGCTTCTTCAGATCCGCCACCAGATGCCGGATATCGCCCACGCTGATCGGGTCGACGCCGGCAAATGGCTCGTCCAGCAGCAGGTACTTGGGGTCGGCGGCCAGACAGCGGGCTATCTCGACGCGACGGCGCTCACCGCCCGACAATGCAAGGGCAGGCGCCCGCCGCAAATGCTCGATCGAAAAATCCGAAAGCAGCTCTTCCAGACGTTCCTTGCGGCGGTGCACATGCTTCACCGCAATGTCGAGCACGGCCGAGATATTGTCCTCGACACTCAAGCCGCGAAAAATCGACATTTCCTGCGGCAGATACCCGATGCCCATGCGAGCCCGGCGATACATCGGCAGAGTGGTCACATTCTGACCGTCCAATGTGACCGTTCCGGCCTCGGGGAACACCAGCCCGGCAACGGAATAGAAGGTCGTCGTCTTGCCCGAGCCGTTAGGCCCTAGCAACGCCACGACCTCGGACCGGTCCAGCGTCATCGACACGTCCCGGATCACGGTCTTTTTGCGATAGGATTTGCGCAGTTTCTGAATCTTCAGACCCTGAGACCCTTCGGCAACGGACAGTTGCGGGCCCGCCATCAATTGCCGCCCTGCTGAAGGATCGTCTTGACCCGCCCCGACATGGTCGCGGTTCCGCTTGTCAGGTTCGCAATCATCTGGTCGCCGCTGATCGTGCTGGGCCCCTGCGTCAGCAGAACGTTGCCCTTCATCACGATCACACCCGAGTCGATGGTGTATTCCGCCCAATCCCCTTCGGCGGCATCCGGCGGGCTGACAAGCACGACGTTTTCCGAGGCCTCCATGCGTTCGATCCCAGACCGATCCTGGTTGTAGATCACCAGCACGCGACCGGCGGACAGGCGCATTTCGCCCTGCACGACAATGACGTTGCCAAGAAACTCGGCCGAACCGTCCTCTTGATTGACGTTCAGTGTCTCGGATGTCACTTCGACCGGCAGACTGGGATCGGCCTTCACCGACCCAAAGGCCACCTGCGCTTCCTGCGCGGACGCTGGCACCGAACCCACGGCCAGAGCGAAACAAACGAGGACGAAACGAAAATCAAACACAGTCTATCTTTCGGCTTTTTTCGGCTCATATAACAGCTTAACGCCATCTGTAAAAAGAATATGGACCGGTCCACCGTCTTTTTCAGCGCCGAATGTCATCCGCCCAGCCGAGAAATTGCCGATTGGTCCCGTTCCCTGCACCTGACCGGGCGTATCGCCCCGGATCTCGTCCAAAGAAGTATTCAATAGGTCTGTCGTCACCCGGATCCCGTCCGTAGTGGTGATCACCACGTCCCCCGTGAAGGTGGCCGTCGCCTTGTCCGGTCTGATCGACCCCGAGTTGGAGTCCAGTGTGATCACCCCACCGTTCAGCAGGCCGAACCGGCCACGGAATTCGGTTGCTCTTGGATCGCTGTCGGCAGTTCCCTGGCTGGCCCGCACCGCCTCGACCTGGACATCTTCGCCCTTGCGGGTGGTCCCCCGATAGTTCGGGCGGGTTACAAGCTGCCCCTCAAGCCGTTCGTCGATATCCTGCTGGGTGAACGGACCCGAGACGTTGGTTTCGATGCTGCGCGACAGCAGGAATACCGTGGACAGCAGCAGAATCGCCGCCAGCGGCAACAGAACCTTCAGGAACTGCACCATTCGGGAATAGCGGTCCACCTGCGCCTCCTGTCAGCCCAGCCCGACGCGCAGGCAATCGTGAATATGCAGAAGGCCCTGCGCCAATCCCGGCTGTTCGGGGTCGACCACGAACAACGAGGTGATCTTGCGCGCGTTCATGATCGCCACGGCTTCTTCGGCCAGCGAATCCGGTGCGATCGTGGTCGGATTGCGGGTCATGACCCGAGCGGCTGTATTGTTCAGCAGCCCCTCCATGTGGCGCCGGAGGTCGCCGTCGGTGATGATGCCGGCAAGCTTGCCATCCGCGTCCGTCACCCCGACCACGCCAAAGCCTTTCTGGCTGATCTCGATCAACGCGTCGCTCATCGGTGTATCGGCAGAAACCAGCGGCACCGCATCGCCACTGTGCATCAGATCACGTACGGCGCTCAGCTGCGCGCCCAGTTTGCCGCCCGGATGGAAGGCGCGGAAATCTTCTGGCTTGAAGTCACGATATTTCATCAGCGCAATCGCCAGCGCATCGCCCATGGCCAGCGTCAGCGTGGTCGAAATCGACGGCACCATCCCATAACCGCAGGCCTCGCCAAGAGAGGGGATCAGCAAATGAACGTCTGCCTGTTTCATCAACGAACTTTCGGGCTTGCTGGACAGGCCGATCAACGGAATGCCGAACCGCCGGGTAAAGGCCAGAAGATTGGCCAGTTCCGGTGCTTCGCCCGAATTTGAGATAGCCAGAACCACGTCTCCTTTCGACACCATCCCCAGATCGCCGTGGCTGGCCTCGGCCGGATGAACGAAATAGGCCGGCGTGCCGGTGCTGGCCAGGGTTGCGGCGATCTTGTGGCCGATGTGTCCCGACTTGCCGATGCCGCTGATGATGATCCGCCCTGTGGCCTGCAGGATCAGCTGAACGGCTTCGGCAAACCGGTCGTCAAGGCTGTCGGCCAAAACATCCAACGCCCGGGCTTCGTCGGTGATTACCTGACGGGCAACCTTCAGAAAGGATTCATTGTCTGTCATGAGTGCGCAAAAATATCCGTTTCAGGCCATCCGGCCAGATCCAGTCTGGCACGCATCGGCAGGAAGTCAAAACAGGCCTGCGCCATCTCGGTGCGCCCTTCACGCGCCAACCGCGCGTTCAAGGCATCACGCAGACGGTGCAGATACAGGACGTCGGAGGCCGCATAATCTAGTTGGGCCTCGGTCAGGGTCTCCGCACCCCAATCGCTCATCTGTTGCTGTTTCGAGATATCGACGCCCAGCAACTCCTGACACAGGTTCTTGAGTCCATGACGATCGGTATAGGTGCGCACAAGGCGGCTGGCGATCTTGGTGCAATACACCGGAGCGGCCAACGCCCCGAAGGCATGATACATCGCGGCAATGTCGAACCGCCCGAAATGAAACAGCTTCAGCACATCCGGGTTTTCCAGCATGGCACTCAGGTTCGGCGCCGAGGTTTGGCCCTTTTCGACCTGCACGATATGGCAATCGCCGTCACCCCCGGACATCTGAATCACGCACAGGCGATCCCGGTGCGGGTTGAGCCCCATGGTCTCACAATCAATGGCCACGATCGGACCCAGATCCAGCCCATCGGGCAGGTCGTTCTTGTACAGATGGTTCGCCACACGTGCTTCCTTCGTTCGGTATCGTCCCCGAAATAGGGTGTTTGGCCTGCAAACTCAACGCCATCCGGACCGATGCCGCGATTGATCTCCCGCAGGCTTGATGCATCCCCATGGGGGGGATAGGGTTAATGCATGAACCCTCACAAGCATTCAACTCACCCGCAGATCATCGCGCGCCTGAAACGCGCACATGGGCATCTGGCCAAGGTCATCGCCATGCTGGACGACCAGGAGCCCTGTCCGGACATCGCCCAGCAGCTTTTTGCCGTGGAAAAGGCGATCACGAATGCCAAGCGGACACTGATCCATGATCATGTCGACCATTGCCTGGCATCGGGCGACGCCGACTCGGTCGACGCCTTCAAGGCCATCACCAAGTACCTGTGATGCTCAGCGTTCTGCGAAACCGGGTCTATCTTCACCTGCTTGCTGCGCAAATCGTGGCCTTGACGGGCACCGGTCTTGCCACGGTGGCCCTGGGGCTTCTGGCCTACGATCTTGCCGGAAGCTCTGCGGCCCTGGTTCTGGGTACGGCACTGACGATAAAGATGGTTGCCTATGTTACGGTCGCACCGGTAGCGGCGGCCTTTGCGGAACGGCTGAACCGGCGAAAACTGCTTGTGACGCTGGACCTCGTCCGCGCCGCAGTGGCGCTGTGCCTGCCGTTCGTGACCGAAATCTGGCAGGTCTACGTTCTGATCTTCGTTCTGCAATCTGCTTCGGCCGGGTTCACCCCGGCGTTTCAGGCCACGATACCAGACGTTCTGACCGACCAGCAGGACTATACCAAGGCGCTGTCGTTGTCGCGCCTGGCCTATGATCTGGAAAGTCTGGTGAGCCCGATGCTGGCCGCGTTCCTGCTGATCTTCGTCAGCTTCGACAGCCTGTTTCTGGGAACAAGCCTCGGCTTTGTCGCCTCGGCCTTTTTGGTCATGTCGGTTACCCTTCCCTCTCCCACGCCCGTCCGGCCGCGCGGGATCTTCGACCGCACGACCCGCGGTCTGCGGATTTATCTGGCCACACCGCGCCTTCGGGGGTTGCTTGCTTTGAGCTGGAGCGCCGCAGCGCTCAGCGCGATGGTCCTGGTCAATACCGTCGTCATCGTGCGTGCAAGCCTGGGGTTGTCCGACAGTGCCGTGGCCATCGCGCTGGCCGGATTCGGCAGCGGGTCCATGCTGGCGGCATTTGCCTTGCCGGCGGTTTTGCGGCGGTTCGAGGACCGCAAAGTGATGCTGGCGGGTGCGACAATTGCCACCGCGGCCATGGCGTTTGCTGCGATCCTGTCTGCAGCTGTACCCATGAGCCTTGCCGGGCTGTCCGCAATCTGGGCACTGGTCGGCTTCGGATACTCGGCAACCCTGACCCCGTCGGGGCGCCTGCTGACCCGGTCGGCCCACGCCGAAGACCGCCCGGCCGTCTTCGCCGCCCAATTCACCCTGTCGCATGCCTGCTGGTTGGTTCTCTACCCGCTGGCCGGATGGGTCATGACAGCGTTCGGTGCGACAGTGGCCATGGCTTTGTTGACCGTTCTGTCACTGTGCGGTCTGGTCGGAGCTCTGTTGGCATGGCCTCGCGCCGAGCCGGGCGCGGTCATCCACCAGCATCCGGACCTGCCGGTCGACCATCCGCACCTGTCCGGATCGGCAGAGCACGCCCACCCGATCATCATCGACGACCTTCACCCCCGATACCCGCATCAGCCTTGAGCGCAGACGCCAAACTGGCATACACCCGAACCATCCCTTCGGAACACGGAGCATCGATGGACCAGCTTGATCGCCGCATCATTGCCGCGCTGCAACACAACGCGCGCGCCTCGACCACCCATATCGCGGCAACGCTCGGGGTGGCCCGGACTACGGTGCATGAACGTATCAGCCGGATGGAGAGAAACGGTGTGATCGCCGGATATTCGGTGATCCTGCGCCAGGCCGAGGACACGCCCAAGGTCCAGGTCGTTGTCCTGCTGGAGGTACAGCAGAAAGAAACCGCCCGCATCATCAAGCGGCTGGAAGCCTATCCAGAGGTCAAGCTGTGCCTGTCGATCAATGGAGAATTCGATCTGTTGCTGTCCGCCGAAGCGCCGCGGATCGAGGATCTGGACATTCTGGTTGATGAGCTAGCGGCGATCCCGGGAGTGCTGCGGACCAACACCAGCGTTGTGTTCGGCCGCCGAATCGATCGGGGCTGAGGTCCCGATAACCCTCTGTAAACCCAAAACTGGCTAGCTTGGCCCGGACACAAGAATCCCCGGACCGGCAGAATGCCAGAGCTCAAGTTTTTCATCTCGATCGCCGTTTGGCTAACCGCCGCCGCGCCTGCCGCCCTAGCATGGTCGGATGGCCACGCGACTGACGTCTGCGACCGGGCCGCGCGTCGGGCGGCAATGGCCGAAGGTGTGCCGCAGGATATCCTGTTGGCCGTTACCCGAACCGAGACCGGGCGCACGATGAAGGGCCGCCTGACACCCTGGCCCTGGACCGTCAATGTCGAGGGCAAAGGGTACTGGTTCGCCACCGAGACCGAGGCCAAGGCCTTTGTCTTCGACGTGTTCAAAGCGGGTGCGCGCAGTTTTGATATAGGCTGCTTCCAGATCAACTACCGCTGGCATGGCAAAGCCTTCCGGTCCATAGACGCTATGTTTGATCCGGATCAGAACGCAGCCTACGCGGCGCAGTTCCTGAAGACGCTTTTTGCCGAACAGGGTTCGTGGGGGCATGCGGTTGGCGCCTATCATTCGCGCACGCCGGACCTCGCACAGGCTTATACAGACCGGTTTGAAACCATCCTCGCCAATCTCGACGGTGTGCCGCCGGCGCAGCCGGGTCCCACGGGGCGCGATCCGTTTTCCCGGGCGGCCGCGCCTTTGATCCCGCACGGTCGTGGCCGAACCGGGCCGGGCCGCTTGGGCTCATTGGTTCCCGCTTCCGCCGCTGCTGCTGCCTTCATCGCGTTCGATCAGGAGTGACGCGTGCCAAAGCTTGACCCCCGATCCTTGTTTTCACCCACCGTTCTACTGGCGTTGGCCTTGATGACGGTGATCGTCATGATGATCCTGCCAATGCCATCCTGGGTACTGGACATTGGCCTTGCGGCCTCGTTCGCACTGGCCATCCTGATTTTCACCCTGACCTTGTTCATTGAGCGGCCGCTGGATTTCTCGTCTTTCCCAACGATCTTGCTGGCCTCGCTGATGCTGCGCCTGTCGCTCAACGTGTCTTCGACCAAGCTGATCATCGGGCAGGGTCATACCGGCCCGAACGCCGCCGGTGACGTCATCGAGGGCTTTGCCCAATTCGTCATGAGCGGCAGTATCTTCCTGGGTCTCGTCGTGTTCGGCGTGCTGCTGATCGTGAATTTCATGGTGATCACCAAAGGTGCGGCGCGCATGGCCGAGGTCGGAGCCCGCTTTGCCCTTGACGGTATGCCGGGCAAACAGCTTGCCATCGATAGCGACATGTCTGCCGGCGCCATCGACCATCAGCAAGCCAAGGAACGGCGCGAGTTTGAGCAACAGGAGACCACCTTTTTTGGGTCGCTGGACGGGGCATCCAAATTCGTCAAGGGCGACGCGATTGCCGGGTTGCTGATTACCCTGCTCAACCTGGTGATGGGGTTGATCATGGGGGTGATCGTGCACGGTATGCCGGTCGCCTCGGCGTTTGAAACCTATGCGATCCTGACTGTTGGTGACGGGTTGGTCACGCAGATACCGGCGGTCATCATCTCTATCGCATCCGCCCTGTTGCTGGCCCGCGGTGGTACGCAGGGTGCAACCGACACCGCCTTGTTTTCGCAACTGGGGCGTCATCCAGCTGCGCTGGCAACCGTTGCGATCCTGATGGTGCTGTTTGCGCTGGTGCCCGGGCTGCCTTTTCTGCCGTTCATTCTCGGCGGCGTGATCCTGGGTTATGCGGCCTTTGTTGTTCACAAAAAACAATCGGCTGCCACAGAGGCGGCGCAGATGCCGGCTTCGGACGCCGAGCCCAAGGCTTCACAAGGCATCGGAGACGTCCTTGACCTCGACGACGTTCACCTCGAATTTGCCCCGGATCTGGTCAGCATGGTGTTGAACCCCGGCTCCGGATTGGACGCTCGGATCGCCAACATGCGGACCTACGTCGCGTCGAGCTTTGGATTGATCCTGCCAGAGATCCGGCTGACAGACCGGGCCGACTTGCCGACGGGCACTTACGTCATTCGTGTTCAGGGCGTCGAACAGGCCCGGGGAGTGCTTCACCCCGACCTGATCCTGGCGCTGGTGCAGGACCGGCTGGATCTGTTGCCGGAAGGCAATGACGTCACCGAACCCGTCTACGGCGCGCCCGCCCGATGGATCCTGCCCAAGGATCAAGAGGCCGCCGCGCTGAGCGGCGCAACCATCGTAACCCCGCCCGAGATTCTGGCCACCCATCTGCTGGAAATCATCAAGCAGAACTTCCCGCGCCTGCTGACCCTGAAATCCCTGCGTCGGCTCCTGTCCGAGATGACCCGCCTCAGCGACCCGGCCCGGGCCGAGGCAAACCGAAAGCTGCTGGATGAGCTGATCCCCGACAAGGTTCCGATCGGCACCCTGCACGCGGTTTTGAGGCTGCTGCTCGAAGAACGGGTTTCGATCCGCAACATGGCGCTGATCCTGGAAAGCGTGGCCGAAGCGCGGATGACCACGACGCAGCCTGAGGCGATCTGCGAAATCGTGCGTCAGCGACTGGGCTTCCAACTGGTGGCGGACTTGAAGCGTGGCGACGGCTCGATTCCCCTGATCCAGTTGGCGCCGGAATGGGAGGAGACGTTCTCCACCTACCAGATCGACACTCCGAATGCTGGATTGGATGTGGCGCTGCCCCCCAATCTGTTCAACAAACTGGCCGATGGCGTCGTCACGACGATAACACGCAGCGCGGATCAGGGTGTGTTCCCGGCGTTGGTAACCTCGACGCGGCGGCGCAGGTTGCTGCGTACCATCATGCACGCGCGGGGAATTTCGAATCCTGTCCTGTCGTTCGAGGAAATTGGGCTCGAAGCGCGGCCGGCTCTGGTCGGAACGGTGCCGGCGTGATTGGGCTGCCGCCGGACTTGCTGGCTCAACTGGGGGGCGTCCTGTGGTCCTCGTTTGCGGTTTTTCTCAGGGTTTCAGCGCTGGTTTCCCTGCTGCCAGCTTTCGGGGAGCGCAGCATTCCAACCCGCGTAAAGCTGGGAGTCGCAATCGCATTCACGCTGGTCGTCGCGCCGTCGGTTTCCATTGCCGAGCCCGACAGTGGCCTGATGCCGCTGGTTCAATTGATACTGACCGAAATCCTGATCGGCCTGACCTTGGGGATCGGACTTCGGCTACTGGTACTCGCCCTTCAAACCGCCGGGTCGATGGCCGCGCAAGCCACGTCGTTATCGCAGATCCTGGGTGGCGCCGCTGCGGACCCGGCCCCGGCGATGGGTCATTTCTTGACCCTGTCCGGGTTGGCCCTTGCCACACTGATGGGCGTTCACATCCGGGCGGCCCAATTCCTGATCGACAGCTATTCACTATTCCCGGTGGGTGCCGCCCCGATGGCGACCGATCTGTCACGTTGGGGGGTGTCGCAGGTATCGCGCAGCTTTGCATTGGCCTTTGGGCTGGCCATGCCGTTTGTCATTGCATCATTGATCTACAACCTGGCCCTGGGTGTCATCAACCGGGCCATGCCTCAACTGATGGTCGCCTTTGTGGGCGCGCCGGCAATCACCTTTGCCGGTTTGTTCCTTCTGTTCGCGGGAGCGCCGGTCATCCTTGCGGTCTGGTCTGACGTTCTGTTCCAGTACTTGCTTGATCCGATCGGAGCACCGGAATGAGCAGCACGGACGACGACACCGACAAGTCCTTCGAGGCGACACCGCAGAAACTGCAGAAGGCTCGGGAAAAGGGTGAGGTCGTCAAATCAAATGACCTGTCCGCTGTTGCCGCCTATTCCGGCCTGACAATCGCTCTTTTGGCGGTCGGGCAGTTTTCGACCGAACATTTGGGATCATCCCTGATGGTTCTGATTGATCAGGCCCCGGAACTGTCACTGTTGTTGACGTCTGGCAGCTCGGCTGCACCGGTCGGCGGGCTGATAGCAAAGGTTGCCGTTTCCGCGGGCATTCTGTTGGCGGTTCCAGCGGCGTTTGTGTTGCTGAACCTCTTGGCACAGCGCGCCCTGGTGTTTGCCCCAAGCAAACTGACGCCGAAGATGTCCCGCATTTCAATCCCATCCAATGCCAAGAACAAGTTCGGTCGTGCCGGACTTTTTGAGTTCCTCAAAAGCTTCATCAAGCTGGTGATCTACAGCATATGCCTTGCCGTGTTTTTGAAATCCAACCTGGCGGACATCCTGACGGCTGCAGCCAGCCCCGCACGAGCCTCCATCCCGCTGATGATGAACCTACTGTTTCGGTTCCTGTTCATCGTCGTCGCCGTCACGCTGACCATCGGGGTCATCGACTACCTGTGGCAGTATTCCGAGCACATGCGCAAAAATCGAATGTCGCGCAAAGAACTGCAGGACGAGACGAAGGACTCGGAAGGCGATCCGCATGTCAAACAGCAAAGACGCCAGCGCGCGCAAGAGATTGCGACCAACCAGATGATGGCCGAGGTTCCAAAGGCCGACGTGGTCATCGTCAACCCCACGCATTTTGCGGTGGCATTGAAATGGACCCGCGCCCGTGGAACCGCACCCGTCTGCGTCGCAAAGGGCGTTGACGAAATTGCCGCGACAATCCGCCGAACGGCGATGGAGTCAGGAGTTCCGATTCATTCGGATCCGCCGACGGCGCGGGCCCTGCATGCGACCGTCGAGATCGGAAAGGAGATAACGGAAGACCTGTATCGCCCTGTCGCTGCGGCCATCCGATTTGCCGAAGCCATGCGAAAACGCGCGAAAGGAGCGGTCGGATGACACGCGCGAAGCTAAGGGATCTAGCGGCGGTCACGGCGGCTTCATTCGAAAGAGAGTTTCAGAAACTGAATCCGATACTTGAGGCCGAAAGCCGCATTCAGGCACAGATCAGCGCGCTGAACGCGCAGGTTGCCCAAACGGCGTCGGACGCCGCGCAAACCCTTGGGTACCAGATCGCTGGCGCGGACGTCTTGTGGCACGGGTGGGAGTCCAGAACCCGGCGTAACCTCAACACTGAATTGGCGCGCGTCAGATCCCGGAAACTGGCAATGATGGAGGACCTTCGCCGAGCATTCGGCCGCAAACAGGCGGTTGAGTCGTTGCAGCGCGATCAAGAAACCGCGCTGCGCATTGCACGCGCCAGGAAACTGATGAACCAGTAAACCGAAGCTGAAGCCCGACCTTTGGCGTCAGGTGTCCTGGCGGCTCACGCTCATGATCAAAACACGGGACACGTCATCGCCAAGGTCCTTTCGGGCAACCTCCAACAGAGACCTTCGCAGCACCTCAAGATTGTCCGATTGCGTGAATTCGCCGTCGAACCCACCAATATTCGCGTGATCAAACAGCACTTGAAGAAACCCGTCCCGCAGTTTCGGTTCGATTTCGTAGAACTCCTCCGAGATGCCCGGCCGGGTTTCCAGGCTCAGCGACATGGTCACCAGAGCAGAGATTTCGTTTTCTTCGACGACCGGAACGACGAACTGTTTGGTCAACTTGAGATACTCATAGGGACCGGCCTTGACGGACGTCTCACTGTGGCCGGAGGTTTTGTTCGCCTTGTCTGTTGTCTCCTTGGCGTGGCGCTCCGGCGCTTTGGCATCGGCCTCGGTATCCGCTGGTCCCGGTGTCAAAAAAAGCCCAGCCGCAGCGCCGGCCCCGAGACCTGCAATCAACAAGAGAACGGGGAGCAGTTTCTTCATCATTTGAACACCTTAGAACGGCAACAGCGCGTCCAGCACCTGTTGCCCGTATCGTGGCTGCTGAACATCCGTGATCTGGCCGCGGCCGCCATAGGACACCCGTGCAGACGCAATCTTGTCGTAGGTAATCTCGTTCTGGCGCGAGATGTCCTGCGGACGCACATAGCCAGACACCAGCAGCTCGCGAAGTTCGAAATTCACCCTCAGTTCCTGTGTTCCGGAAATCGACAGGACGCCGTTCGGCAGGACATCGATCACCGTTGCGGCGACGCGCAGTGTCAGCTTTTCCTTGCGTTTCACCGACCCCTTGCCCTTGCTGACTGACGCGGAATCGATCGAAACCGCCTCGTCCAGTGACGCACCATCTGGCAGGTGTTTCGCTGCGCGCTGGGGCAATCCCAAGAGGCCGGGAACCTTGAGATCTTCCGAGCTGCCGCGCGACCGGTTTGTATCGTTCGAGATTTCGGCCTTTTCATCAAGCTCGATCACGACAGTCAGAATATCGCCCTTCTTGATAGCGCGCTGATCACCCAGCAGAGACTGCTGACCCCCACTCCACAAAGACGCGCCGTCCACGGCGCGCTGAGATTGAGTGTGCAACGGCAAACCCGGCCACAACATCGCCACGTGTTCCGGAGTTTCCGTAGTTGGCGACAGGCTGGGCGGTTTGCCCAGATGGTCCAAACGCCCGCAGGCGGAAAGGGACAGGATGGCCAGCAACAGGGGTCTGGACAGTTTCATGATCAAAATACCTCGATTTGGCCGTCGGGACGGATTTTTCCGGTTACCGTCGTTCGTGACGACAGGTTCATGACTCGGATGCGATCACCGGCGGCTCCGCGGCCCAGCGCGCGCCCTTCGACCGCGATGGACAGTCCGCCTTTCACGAAGACAAGCGTCACCAGATCGTTCCGATCGACCAGGGCGGGAGGGCCGACACTTGCCATCAGAATTGGCCGACCGGGATACAGAGCGGTCTTGGCTTCCTGCCCGATCAGGTCTGCAGGATCATTTACCGCGCCGGGTGCCTCACCGGATTTCACCTGAAGATCAGCGGATTCAATGATCTCCTTGGCCCGGATCGTTCTGGTCGGCACGACTATGTCAGCAAACGCGGCAACCGGAAGAAGCCACAGCGATATGAAGCCCACGACCCGCATCAGCGTACCTGTGTCGTCGCGCCCATCATCTGGTCGACGGCCGAAATCACCTTGGCATTCATTTCATAGCCGCGCTGCGCCTCGATCAGATCAGTCACCTCGCGTACCGCATCGACCGAGCTGTCTTCCAAATAGCCTTGACGCAGCATTCCGAGCCCGTCCTCGCCTGGGGTGCCCACGATCGGAGCGCCCGAAGCCTCGGTTTCCTTGAACAGGTTGCTGCCGATGGCCTCGAGGCCCTTGGCATTGGAAAAGCTGGCCAGCGTGAATTCCCCCAGCAGTTGCCCTTCCGCTGTGTCGTCAAAATAGGCGTAGACCTCGCCGGACGCGTTGATGGAAATCGACCGCGCGTCGTCCGGGATGGTGATTTCGGGGGCGACCGCAAACCCGCCCGACGTGACGATGAGGCCTTCGGCCGATCGCTTCAGACTGCCGTCACGGGTATAGGCCGACTGGCCGTTTGGCAGAACCACCTCGAGATATCCGCGCCCTTCGATCGCGATGTCCAGGTCACTGCCCGTCGCGGACAACGCGCCTTGGGCCAACTCGACAGTCACGGCCGCGGGACGCACACCCAGACCAAGCTGTATTCCCGTCGGCAGGACAGTCCCGTCCGCGGCGTTCACCGTGCCGGCGCGAGCCATCTGCTGATAGTGCAGATCCGCAAATTCAGCCCGCCGGGCGTTGTAGCCCGTGGTCGACATGTTCGCCAGGTTGTTCGAGATCGTCTCGACCCGCATTTGTTGCGCCGCCATTCCAGTCGCGGCAATTTTCAGGGCTCGCATTTCGGTTTCTCCTGCAGTTTCAGATCAGCGCATCAAGGTCTTCAAGGCGCCGCGGACCCTTTCATCTTCGGCGTCAAGAAAACTCTGACCCAGTTCGTAGGCACGCTGGATTTCGATCAGCCGGGCCACCTGGCCGATGGCGTTGACGTTCGAACCCTCCAGAAACCGGTTCAGAACCACTGGCTGCTCGACCGGCTCGACCTCGCCTTCCGGTTTGAACAGGGTTCTGCCTTCCCGCACCAACTCGGTGCCTTCCGCGGGCTGAACCACCCCGATCTGGCCCAAAGCCTGTCCATTCACGCTGAGCGTCCCGTCGCCGCCCACACCAATGGTTGCTGCGTCCGGTGGGATGAAGACCGGGGCCCCGTTGCTGTCCAGCACGCGGTGCCCATCCATCGTCACCAGATCGCCATTGGCGTCCGGTGAAAAGCTGCCCGCCCGGGTCAGACGGTTGCCGGACGGAGTTTCAACCAAGAAAAACCCACTGCCTTCGATTGCAAAATCGAATTGCCCACCGGTTTCCGTCAGCACGCCCTGTGCAAAAGACGTGTTGCGCGCCTGAGCACGGCTCATGGACAGAGAGGGGCTGCCGGGAAGGTCCCGCACAAACTCGGAAAACACCAAACCCTGCTGGCGGTAACCCGTCGTGTGCGCATTGGCGATATTGTTCGCGACCAGGCGCATTTCGTTCATCAGCCCGGTTTGACGGGACAAGGTGACGTAGACTGTATCCATCAGCGGCCTCCTGCAATCAGCGGAACCAGTGTCGAGGTGAAGAATGTGACCAGCGTCTGCGTCATGAACCCCATCGAGACCCAGAACACGATGACGATGGCCACCAACTTGGGAACGAAGGTCAGGGTCATCTCCTGGATGGACGTCAGGGCCTGGAACAGGCCCACGGCCAAACCCGTGACCAGCGCAACCGTCAGAATCGGAACTGAAGTGATCACGGCAATCCACAGGGCCTGACGTACGACGTCATAGAACAGACCTTCGCTAAGCATCGTTCAGACCGGCATCCGCAGAATTTCCTGGTAGGCCTCAACGACCTTGTTGCGCACCACAACCGCTGTTTCGACCGCAAGTTCGGTCTGGGCCAGTGCCTGCACGAGGGCATGTGGGTCGGCCAGACCAATCATGGCCGCACTGGCGACCTCTTCGCTGTGTTTCAGGGTTGCCGCAAAGTCCTGAAAGGTTGCGCGCAGCCCTTGTGCCGCGCCACTTGTTCCCGGATCTGCTTGGGTGGCCGGGCGGGCATGCGCATAGCTCTGAGCCGCGGTGATCGATCGGATATCCATTCTGGCTTTCCTTTATTTTTTCAACAATTCCATGAGGCTGGCCGACATCTGTCGGGTCTGGTCGAACATCTTGAGGTTTGCTTCGTAACTGCGTTGCGCCTCACGCGCGTCGGCGATCTCGACCATCAGATCGACATTGGACCCTGCGTAGTATCCGCTGGCGTCCGCCATCGGGTGGCCGGGATCATAGATCCGAGGCAACGCCCGCCGGTCCAGCCTGACCCGACCGGCCTGAACCAGATCAGTGCCGTCCTTTTGCACCGTCTCGAAAGGGACCGATTTGCGCCGGTAACCCGGAGTATCCGCGTTCGAGATGTTTTCCGAAACATGGCGCAGGCGCGCGGCCTCCGCCCGCAGCGCGCTGGCGGTGACGGCAAGGGACTTGGAGAAATCGCTCATGACGGCCTCCTTACGCTTTGCCCAGACCGGTGCGCAGGATCCCGATCGAGGACTTGTAGATGGCCAGCGCGCGGTCATGCTGTCGCTTGACCTCGACCGCATTCAGCATTTCTTCTTCAAGCGAAACTCCATTGCCGTTGGGATCGACGGCGCCGCCGCGCATATGCTCGGCCCAAGTCATGCCGCCCGGCCCGACACCGTTCAAATGACCGTCGCGGGTCGCGCTCATTGCGCTGGTGGCACTGGATTTTTCAAAGGCTTCCGCAAACGGCTCAATATCGCGAGCCCGGTAGCCGGGCGTATCCGCATTGGCCATGTTGCGCGAGATGACCGCCTGCCGTTGTCCGGCGTGGGTTGCCAGGGCGTACGCAACTTTAAAGACGTTCAGGTCCGAGAACATCGGGGCTTCTCCCTCGATCAATTTCAATCAAGGCTTAACCCCGATTCCTTTAGAAACCGTTTTCAGAAACCAATTGGAGCCGACGCCATGTCCGACCTCGATCCCTCGATTCTGAAGTGCCAGTTCGAACGGCTTTCTCCGGTGCGGCACATGGGTCTGGTCGCTGGTGTTTCCGGTGGGGTGATCGAGGTCGAAGGGCTGGCGGAACACACGCGCATCGGCGACCATCTGATTTTGCAGCGACGCGACGACCAGCCGTTGGCCGGCGAAGTGCTGCAGGTCGAGGCCGGGGCTGTTCACATGCTGCCTGGCAGAGCCCCTGACGGCGTGCGCTTGGGGGACCGGGTCTATCTTGAGCCGACTCCGGTTTTTGCACCCGGCTTGCATTGGCTTGGTCGCGTGGTCGATCCCTTCGGCAAACCGCTGGACGGCAAACCGCTTCTGCCCGGGAGGCAGGCCCGCAACGTGATGTCCGCGCCCCCCCGGGCCGTCGACCGCAAACCGCTGGGAGACCGTATGGCCACCGGGTTGGCGATTTTGAACACCCTGCTTCCGATCGTCCAGGGGCAGCGTGTCGGCCTTTTTGCGGGGTCGGGTGTGGGAAAATCAAGTTTGCTGGCAACGCTGGCCAGATCCATGCAAGCCGATACAGTGGTCGTCGCGCTGGTGGGCGAACGCGGGCGCGAAGTGAATGAATTCGTCGAGACCGCGTTGGGCGCCGAAGGTATGGGGCGCTCGATCGTGGTTGCGGCCACGTCCGACCAATCAGCTCTGGCCCGCCGGCGCTGCGCCTGGTCTGCGATGACAGCGGCCGAGTTTTTGCGGGATCAGGGTCTGAGCGTTCTGTTCCTGTGCGACTCTGTCACCCGGTTCGCCGAGGCGCATCGCGAGATCGCCGTCGCCATGGGTGAGGCCCCGTCCCTGCGGGGTTTTCCGCCTTCGGTCACACCGATGATCGCCGGCCTTTGTGAACGCGCCGGCCCGGGAACCGCCGATCAGGGCGACATCACCGCCGTGTTCAGCGTTCTGGTCGCGGGTTCGGACATGGATGAACCGGTGGCCGACATCCTGCGCGGCGTTCTTGACGGGCATATCGTGCTAAGTCGCGAGATCGCCGAGCGAGGGCGCTTTCCAGCCATCGCGCTCAGCCGTTCGGTCTCGCGCTCTTTACCGGCTGCGGCGACACCCGAGGAAAACAAGCTGATCACCGAAGCCCGCCGGTTGGTCGGAAGCTACGAGCAGTCCGAAGTGATGATCAAGGCGGGTCTGTACACGCCGGGCACGGACCCGCTCCTGGATCAGGCGGTTCGCATCCATGACGAGCTTGATGGCTTTTTCGGCAAACTCGATCCGGACGGAGTCCAGAACAGTCTCAACCGCCTTTCGGTCATCCTGCGCCGGGCCAACGCCGGGATGGTCCAATGATGGGTCGGCAAAGGTCTGAACAGTTTTAGATATTAAGCCGCCCTTAATCCCCGCGCTGTTAATCCAATGGGTGGGTGAAAAAGGGTGGTTTAGATGGGTGCGCAATCAAATGCGGCGCCGATCATCATCAAGAAGAAGCGCGTTTCGGGTGGCGATGGCCATCACGGCGGCGCCTGGAAGGTCGCGTATGCGGACTTCGTGACGGCCATGATGGCGTTCTTCATGTTGATGTGGCTGCTGAACGCAACGACAGAAAAGCAACGCAAGGGTTTGGCGGACTACTTCTCACCGACAATTCCGATCAATCCCGTTTCCGGCGGGGGCGACGGGGCCTTTGGGGGCGACAATATGTTCTCGGAGAAAACCATGGTGATGGACGGCTCGGGAGCGACGAACAAGAACCCGACCGAGGCCAAGCGCGCGCGGGGTTCGACCGGTGTGGATGCCGATGGCGGCGGGCGCGGCGCGTTCGAAGGCTTCTCGTCGCTCGAGGCGCGGCTGCTGGGGCGGTCAGGCGAAAGCATGGTGTCCAAAAAGGCCTTGAAGCATATTGTCACTCGGGTGACGGACGAGGGTCTGATCGTCGAGCTGTTCGATACCGAAGATGAGCCGTTGTTCGAGAGAGGTTCCGATTCTCCAACGCAGATGATGCGTGCACTGGTACTGCTGGTTGCACGTTCATCGGACATGGTGATGAATTCCATCTCGGTCGAGGGTCACGTGCATTCCTCTCCGGTGGTTCTGGCCCGAAATCCGTCGTGGGATCTGTCGACTTCGCGCGCGCAGGTGGTACGGCAGATGCTTCAGGACAAGGGGGTCGGCGCCAAACGGCTTGAACGGGTCACGGGTCATGCCGATCGCAAGCTGGCGGTGAAAAACCCGATGGCGGCCCGCAACAACCGGATCGAGATCGTGTTTCTACGCAATCCCTGAGATCGGAGGATATCTGGCATTTTACTTGTTAGCGCGCTGTTAAGGCCCAGCGCGTTAGCTGTTGCGGGAACGATTGACGCAACAGAAGGGCGTGCCGATGACAATTTCCTCTTCGCTGAATGCCGGTGTGGCCAGCTTGAAGGCCAACGCGAACAGGTTGGCGACCATATCGGACAATATCGCCAACTCTTCGACCTACGGTTACAAGCGGGTTGAGACGGATTTTCATTCGATGGTGACGTCGGGCCAGGGCGGAAGCTATTCGGCCGGCGGCGTCCGGACCACCAGCCAGCGACTGATCGATCAGCGCGGCTCGCTGGTTACCACCAACAACTCAACCGACCTGGCCGTGCGCGGCCGGGGCATGCTGCCGGTTCGCCCAAGTTCCCAGATCGGAACAGATTCAAACGAAATGCTTCTGACCACCACCGGATCCTTCAGAACCAATGCGGAAGGATATCTGGTTACCGAGTCCGGACTTGTGCTGCTGGGCTGGCCTGCCAACGCCGATGGGTCCATTCCCAACGTTTCGCGCGACACACCCGCAGCGTTGCAGCCGGTTCAACTCAGCGTCAATCAACTGTCCGGCTCGCCGACCACCGCAATGAACCTGCGCATGAACCTGCCCGCCACGGCCACCGATGCCGGGGCACCTAGTGACACGCAGCCCTTGTCCGTCGAATACTTCGACAATTTGGGCAAACCCGAGAATGTCGATATCGAGCTTATCCCGACGGTGCCGGCTGCCGGGTCCAGCAACGAATGGACGATGATCTTGCGCGATTCCGCTTCGGGCGGTGCCGTGATCGGTGAATATACGCTGACATTTACCGACAGCAGAACCGCAGGCGGTACCCTTGCCAGTGTGACCACCGTGTCCGGTGGCACCTATGATCCGACCACCGGCAGCTTTGTCGTCAACGTCGCCGGCGGCCCGATGGAGGTCAATATCGGCCTGATCGGTGACAGCGATGGAATCACTCAGCTTTCTGACACGTTTGCGCCGGTATCGATCACCCGGGACGGATCCGCAGTCGGAACCATGTCCAGCGTTCAGGTCGATGAAAACGGATACGTCTACGCGCTGTATGACACGGGCGTCACCCGTCGGATGTACCAGATACCGCTGGCGGACGTCCCCAACCCGAATGGACTGACCGCACTCGACAGCCAGACATATGCCCCGTCACGCGACAGTGGAACTTATTTCCTGTGGGCTGCCGGCGAAGGTCCGACGGGCGAATTGATTTCCTTCGCGCGCGAAGAATCGACGACCGACGTTGCGACTGAACTGACGTCGATGATCCAAACCCAGCGCGCCTATTCGTCCAGCGCGAAGGTGATCCAGACAGTCGACGAAATGTTGCAGGAAACAACCAACATCAAGCGCTGATCTGAACCTGCAAAGCGGAAAGGAACGGCCTCATGAGCATGTCAACGGCCCTGAGTAACGCGCTGGGTGGGCTGGGCGCGGCAAGCCGCGGCGCCGCAGTCGTCTCGGGCAACATAGCCAATGCGCTGACGCCCGGCTACGCCAAGCGGACGTTGGAGCTGACCACCAACTCTATTTCCGGCAACGGCGTCAGGGTCGTGGGAATCACCCGCCATCAAGATCCTGTTCTGATGGCGAACCTGCGCGCGGCAACGGCGGATAGCGCGGCGGCCTCCGCAATCTCGGAGTTTTACTCGCAATTCGAAGCATTGGTCGGTACCCCCGATGACGGCAGATCGATCGCGGTATCTTTGAGCGCATTCGAGAACAGCTTGATCACGGCCGCAAGCAATCCCGGCTCGGTCGAGCGTCTGGATCTCGCGGCGCGCGCAGCTGGGGATTTGGTTGCCGATTTGAATAAAGCGTCCGACGGCCTCAGCAAGATGCGTTCTGACGCGGACCGAACAATCGGGACGTATGTCGAAACACTGAATACGACCCTGAAAGATATCGAAGCGTTGAATGCCAAGATCCCGGCTGTTGAGAACGCGGGCGGCGATATCAATGGGTTGCTGGATCAACGCCAGGTTCTCATTGACCAAGTCAACCAGCTGGTTCCGGTCAATGTCGTGACGCGCGACAACAACCGCGTCTCACTGTATTCCGACGGTGGGCTGATACTTCTGGAAGGATCAGCCGCAGAGTTCGCGTTCTCGGTCACCGGTGATACCAAACCGCACATGACCGTAGGGAACGGACTGCTCTCCGGGCTCGAGCTCAACGGACGGCCAGTCCGCACATCCGGTGATTCCGCACAGATTCGCGGCGGCGCTCTGGCAGCCCAGTTTGACATTCGCGACGTGTTGGCCATCGACGCGCATGAGGACCTGGACGCAGTCGCGCGCGATCTGATCGAACGGTTCGAGACTGCCGGCCTTGACCCGACCGCGATGCCGACTGATCCAGGCTTGTTCACCGATGCCGGCGCCCGTTTCGATGCCACGGCGCCGGCGGGGCTCGCGTCCCGTCTTGAGCTCAACCCGAGTGTCGATCCTGATGCCGGCGGCGACAGTTGGAAACTGCGCGCGGGGTTGGGAGCCGTTGCACCCAACGACCCCGGTGAGGCAACCCAGCTGCAGGTTTTTGGCGCCGTATTGACCACGCCGCGCCCTGCCCCGGCTTTCGGCACAGGGGCCCTACGGGCCAGTGAGGTGTCGGCGGCGCTTTTGTCCAAAGCTGGCGCCGCTGCCCATACCGCTCAATCGCGCCTAAGCTACGCATCCAACGCGCAACTTCAAATGGAACAGTTAGTGGCCGAGCAAGGCGTGGACAGTGACACCGAGTTGCAGCGCATGATGCAGATTGAACAGGCCTATGCCGCCAATGCGCGGATCATCGCCGTTGTCGACGAATTGATGGATTTGCTGCTGAGGATGTAACCATGACCTTGAACTCGATTGGTGATCTGGCCCGTGGTCTGACCTTGCGCGCGCGCAGCACCGAGATCAAAACGCAGATCGAAACCCTGTCCTATGAGATGTCTACGGGTCAAACAGCTGACATTTCTGGGCGTCTCAATGGCGATTACTCGCATCTGCTGGACCTGGATCAAAAAATTGCACAGCTGGACGCCTTCTCTACGGCGACCGCCGAGGCAAATCTGTTTGCTGATGCCATTCAGATCAGCCTCGAGACATTTGAAACCTCGATCGGCGAGGTTTCGGCTTCTCTGCTCGCGTTTGGGACGTCCAACCAAGCGACTTCGCTTGCTCAGGCCTCGGCTCAGGCGCGCAACGAACTGGACACGATGATTTCTTCCCTGAACACGCGGGTCGGTGGCCGCAGCTTGTTCGCGGGAAGCGCCACGGACGCCTCTCCGTTGCAGTCGACGGACACGCTACTGGCTGCGCTGCGAACCGAATTGTCAGGGCTGACAACCCTGACCGATATCCGCCAGGCGGCCGAAGATTGGTTCAATGATCCTGCTGGATTCGAGGCGGTCATGTACAACGGGTCCAACACGACCCTCGCACCAATGCAGATTTCGGAGACCGAGCGGGTGAACATGCAGTTCACGGCCAATGATCCGAAACTTCGGGATGGATTGCGCGATGTCGCGCTTGCGGCCTTGGCGACGGAGGGCGCGCTGGGATGGCCACCAGACCTGCAGACTGCCTTGTTCACCGATCTGGGCGTGGCTCTGGCCAACACCAAAGATGACGTCGTGACGATGCGCGCTCAGATCGGATCGGTGCAAGCCCGCATCGAACAGGCCGAAACACGAAATGCGGCGGCCAGGACCAGTTTTGAATACGCGCGCAACGAACTTGTCGCCGCCGATCCCTACGAAACTGCGGCACACCTGCAGACCGTGCAGTTCCAGCTCGAAAGCCTCTATTCGGTCACTGTCCGCAACTCGACGCTATCATTGGTGAATTTCCTGAGATGAGACTTCTGGCCTTCCTTCTGATCATGCTGCCTTCGGTGGCGGTTTCCGGGGCTGTCCGGCTCAAGGATCTGGTGAATTTTGACGGTGTACGCGGCAATGATCTGGTGGGATATGGCCTTGTCGTCGGACTGAACGGAACCGGTGACGGGCTGCGCAATTCCCCGTTCACCGAAGAAATCATGTCGAACATACTGGAACGGTTGGGCGTGAACGTCACTGGCGAGGACTTTCGCCCCAAGAACGTCGCCGCCGTTCTTGTCACCGCCACCCTTCCGCCCTTTGCGCGGGTGGGTGGGCAGATCGATGTGACCGTTTCGGCGATCGGAGATGCCAAAAGCCTGCTGGGCGGCACCCTCGTCATGACACCGTTGAACGCCGCGGATGGGCAGATCTACGCAGTTGCACAGGGCACCGTTCTGGCAGGCGGTGCAGTCGCCGAGGGCGACGCTGCATCGGTTGTTCAAGGAGTCCCGACATCCGGTGTCATCCCCGCCGGGGCCCGGGTCGAGCAGGAGATCGACTTTGAATTGTCAGGTCTTTCCCAATTGCGGTTGGCCCTGCGCGAGCCGGACTTTACGACCGCCGGTCGGATCGAAGCGGCCATCAACCGCGAGTTCAATCGCGCCGTTGCGGTCATGCGCGACTCGGGCACGGTGGAATTGAGCATCCCGGAAACGCGGGCTCCTTCCACCGCGCATGCGATCGGCCGGATCGAAAACATCCTGATTGAACCCGAAACCAAGGCTCGTGTGGTTGTAGATCAGCGCTCCGGCACGATCGTCATGGGGCAGGAGGTCCGAATCTCACGTGTCGCGGTTTCCCAAGGCAACCTGACACTTCGGGTAGAGGAATCTCCGATCGCCGTTCAGCCCAACCCCTTTGCCAGAGGGGAGACCGTTGTTGTGCCGCGAACCATCGCAGGGATTGAGGAGGACGCCGGCACCGGGTTGGCAGAAATACCCGAAGCGACGACGCTGTCGCAGGTGGTTGCGGGCCTGAACGCGTTGGGCGTGTCTCCGCGGGATATGATCGACATCCTCAAAACCATCAAAGCCGCCGGAGCCCTTCACGCCGAGTTTGTCGTCAGATAGCGGTCCGCATAGGCAGGAAGCCGACATTCAGACAAATTCCCGGTTTCGCTCTATTTTGACTTCCAACTGTCCAGCCAGCGCCGGAAGCTGGACCTTCGTTCGTCGATCGCATCCCCAGCGGCGTAGAGACCATCCTCGACGCTTTCAAGCATGGGGTCGATGCGGGCTTCGCGGAACCTGCGCCAACGCACCCAAAGCGCCCAGACGACGGCAAAAAACACGGTCAGGAAAATGATATTGAACCAGGGAATGATGCGGACGTCCGGTCCTTCGACATGTTTGATGAAGATGGCATTCGGGAAGATCGACAGAAACTCGTTGCGCCAGCCGTAGTGGGTCACGACAACCCAATCCGGATCATCCTTGTCCGAGATCGCGTCGTTGGCTTCGGTGTAAAGGTTGGCGGTATCGAACTTGAAATAGGGTGGCCAACCCCAGCTGGTATCTTCGTTCCGATAGACGATCGGCTTGCCGTTCGCCCGCACGGCTTGGATGAACTGCACATCGCGGTTCGAAAGGCTGGTCGACTGATCATCGGGCTCAGACCAGAAAATGCGGGTCCAATCCGTCAGATCCTGCCGCTCTTCGTAGGTGTTTACGATGCGGACAATGTCGTGCTGCGGCAGCGAGTATTGCAGGATCGCACCCAGCGTGATCCAGAAAATCAGGATGAACGCCCATTTGATGTAGACCATTCCCAAAACCTCACATGTAGTTCACGACATAGATCAGCGCGGCGATCGCCACCCAAGGCACGATATAAACACCCAGGATCAGTTTGCGACGGAACGAATTGTCATAGACATGCAATCCGCGTTCGACAAAGGCTTCCTTGTTGCCGGTCTTGCCTTTCTCTTCCCACCACGTCTCAAGTTTTTGTCGCCGGACGCGACGCGAGTAAAGAGACAAGGCAAAGTAGGCAATCGTCTGAACGACAAGCAGACCGAGAAACAGGCGCATTGCTCCGAACATATCACTCTTTCCTTACCGCGCCCCAAGGGCCGACCCGTGCGATCACCGCCTCGCTGACCCGGTCTTCGCCACTCATGTCGGGTTCATGCCCGAACAGTGCGGCGCGGGCCCCGGCCTTGTCCACTTGATATTCACGGGCAAGAAACTCGGCCACATAGGCCTTTTTCGGCTCCGGCCAGCCACCATACGTGCGGTAGAACAGTTCCTTGTGGCAAATGAACATCTGGCGCGGGTCCAGCGGGGCAAGCTCGGCCAGCAGCATATTCACAAGATCGCGGTTTGGGGTATTGGCGGCGCGCAGCGAATAGAAATAGGCCGGATGATCCGAAGTGATACGCGGCCAAGGCCCGCCATCGGTCGCCCAGCGCAACAATTGCGCGAGGCCATGATAGGCTTCGGGCAAGCGATCCGCGTGGTTGCGCGCCAAACGCCGCATGTCGCTGCGGTCCAGCCCGGTCAGATCAATGCCCGCATCCGCGGCGGCGTCAACGGTCAGAAAGTCCATCTTCTGTTGCAGAATCGCGGCGGCATCCACGCCGCGGGCCTTGACGATCGGCTCGACCAGATCGTTGTAATTCAGAAATTTGGCAATCTGGTTTCGCTGCGACGGATCAAAGACATATTTGATCGGCAAATCCTCTGGCCTTTCACCCATGCAGATCGCCGCCGGGTGATCCAGATCCGGGAACAGATACATGCCGCCGAAATGCGCCGTCCAGAAGTTGCGCTGTTCAAACACCGTGTGGCGCAGCCGGACAGGGTTGCGGGTGACGTCACCGGTCTCCCTGGCGGTTTCGATCATCCTGGCGATCAGCACATCGTCGAACCAGGCGTCCTCTTCGGTTTTGAACCGTTCGACCATGCCTGCCAGTTGCTCGGCCTTGCGCAGGGTGCCGCCCACGGTGTCGGCCTCGATTTCAATATTGCGCAGGTTCAGCAGGTCGCGCGGCGTCGTGAGTTTGAAGACCGAGTTCACCAGCTCTCCGGCCACCGCATCGGTGGCGGTCAGGGCGAACAACTGCGCCTCGTTCATCTCGATGAATTCGCGTAGGATATCGCGCGAGGTCGAGAATTTGACGTTCAGCAGCGGCGCGCGTTTCTGTTCGGTCGTCAGCAGAATGAACTGCCGGTTGACCCCGTTGGGGTTGAGGTAAAGCTCATCCTCCAGCTCAATCCCCACCTCCGGCGAATAGCCCGAGATATCGACATGGAAATCCGTCAGCGCCGTGGTCTTGCCCGCCAGATGCTGCAGCGCGCGGTTATATCGCTCGACCAGAACCGGGCTGGAGATGTGGACAAGGTTGCCGAACATCAGGCCTTTTTCGATGAGGCGGATCATTGCTCTTCATCCCATATATCGCTTTGCTTCAATAGTGCAGACCAATCGTCGGCCGCAAAATCCAATCCAAGGTCTTGAGCTCGAATTTGTTGAGCTTGAGATAGATTAGGCAGTACTTTTTTTATTTGCTGCAATGTGCTTGCAATGAAACTGGCACTCCGGGGAACGACTGGTTTTCTCAGAAAATTGAGCTGAAAAGATGTTTCAGCGGGCAAGAAATATCCTTGTGCCTGATGTAATCTCAGACAAAACATGTCAATCCGTTCTTCTCTATCGTGTTCCCGGCATTCGATGCCGAGCTCGCAACTCCCTTCGTCTCCACTCCAGTTCCACCTTAGGGGCGTTTCTCCAAAAACTTCCAATTGCCGAAACAGTCTCTGCTTAAGGCTTTCTAGCTCTTCTTTTGCTTCTATTTCTTCACGTTGCTTCTGCTCCTTTAAAAAGATGTCCTTTTGAACATCCATTATTTCGGCCTGCTCTCTTTGAGCATCCGCCATTTTGATGAATTCTTTTCGTTGCTCTTGTAGTTCTTCGGCTTGCAACCAAACCGTCACGACAATCCAAATAAACGCTAGTGTCCCGGCAAACCCAGCAAGAGTGTCTCCTATTTCATTGGGAGAAGCATTCTGCAGATACTGCCATTTCGTCTCGCAGACGCCCGCCCAATTGCATACCTCACCAACCGACAAGAAATAAGCAAATACCCCAAATACTAAGACCGAAAGAGAACCACCAACAAGAAATGGTTTTTGCTTGTATAGCTCCTCCTTCTTCACCCCTTCCCCTCCAGATACCGCCGCTTGGCCTCTTCCATCCGGCCCATCTCACGGACGGCGTTTTCGATAGCGACCTCATCGCTCTTGTCGGCATAGCGGAATTCGCTGTCGGCGTAGCGGTTGATTTCCTGGATCACCATTTCGACCGTGATCGGCTGGCGCAGGTCCTCGATCATCGCCTTCTTGGTGTCGTAGTCGCGGAACAGGAACAGGTCGGGGTTTTCCATCCATTCGTCGGGCAGTTCGAAATCCATCGCGCGGACCTTGACCGCGTCGGTGATGTTCTTGATCGCGCGACCGGTGAAGCGCTCATCCGCCTGTTGGATCGCCTTGAGATAGGTGCCCAGCTTGGCGATCGTGTCCATCTGGCCGATATCGCCCGACACCCGGTCATAGACCTGCAACAATGCATCCTCATGCGGGCGGGAATGGCTTTCGAAACTGGCAGCGACGGCTTTCTTGATTTCCTGCGCAGCATAGGCCTCGTGTTCGCCCAGCGGAATGTCGTGGTTACGGCCCATCAGCAGGTGCAGGATGTCGATGTAATCCTCGCGCGTTTGCGGCCCATCCACCAGAAACCGCGCACCGGCCCGCTGGCGCAGGGCGTCGTCCACATTCTCGGGGTAGTTCGAGAACATGCCAAAGGTGCAGTTGCCGCGCACGACGGTGTTGGCGCCCGCAAAGCTCTCCATCAGCACGGCGGTGATCTCCAACTGCCCGGCGCTGGACTGCCGGTCGCCGCGTTTGCCGGCCAGCTGATCGATATCGTCGATCGTGCCAAAACCGATGACCGAGGGGTCGATGATCGTGTTGATGAACGCCTTGGCGTTCTGGCCGGATTTGCCCTGATAGCTGTCGATATTGTCGGTGCTCAGGTTCTGATAGCGGAACGGATAGCCTGCATTCTGGCAATAATCATTGATCAGCCCGGCCATCATCTGGATCAGAGTGGTCTTGCCGGTGCCCGGTTTGCCGTCGCCCATGAAGGTAAAGATAAACCCGCCAAGCTCCGCGAACGGGTTCAGGCGACGGTCAAAATCATAAGCCATCAGCATTTTGGCCAGCTTCATGGCCTGATATTTGGCGATATGGTTGCCCACCACCTCGTTCGGTTTCTTGAACGTCATGGTGAGCGTGGTGGATTTGGCTTTCGACGCGGGCTCAAATCCCCGGATCGTCAGATCGTCGGCCTCGATATGCCAGGCGGCGTTCTGGAACGGGGCCAGATGGCCAGCCGTTTGCGCGCGCAGAGCAGCTTTGTCCATCAGTTGCTCTGCATAGGCACTGGTGGCCGCGATCAGATGGGCATCATCGGGCGCGTGCTTGGCCAGAACCTGATCCAGCTCCCAAAGGGCACCGTGCAGGGCGAGTTGGCCGTTGTCTGTCAGGACCTCTTCGATTTCACCGATTTCGACCGTGGTCTCACCCAGATGCGAGGACATCAAATAGGCCAACGCATTGCCGAAGGTGTGCAAGGTGATCAACGCTTCGGCGGTCAGCAGATCCGAGAATTCGGTCTTGCGCGCGGCGGCAAGATCTCCGGCCAGATTGGCGCGTTTCAGATCGGCCAGCGGGGTCTGGTCCGCATAGGTTTCGGCCACGGCAAAAGAGATGGCAATCGCCCGGCGGGTCGCCTGCTGTGTGGTCGCCTGCTGTGGGGACACCAGCGCGTCGCCGTCATCCGCGGCCTCGATCCGTTCGACCAGATGCACCCCATCGGCCCGCGCAGTGCGGCGGGTTACCAACCCCGGCGTGGTCGACCGGAACCGCCGCCCCGTCGACACACCCGGTGACCGTTCGACGGCGGCCTCGGCGGGTTTGGCTATGCGCGGCGCATGCTCGAACCCGTTCAGCAATGCGGTAGCGGCAGGATAGTGCTTGCGAATATCGTCTTCGCGCAATTCCATCTGGTCTGACGTCAAACTCATTTCAAAATCGCCTTTGTATTATCAATATCGCAACACCTGCCCGGACTTGCTGACCACAAACTTGCGCACATCCGCAAAGCCCGGCGGATTGCGTTCGGCCAGAACCTGGAACGGACGCTGGGGAAGGATGATCGAGCGCTGGGTGCGTGTGGCCCCGGTCTCGGCCCCCTGTCCGCCGAAGGGGTCCAACGCAAAGACCTCGCGCTCGACGGTCGAGAACCATCCGGCGCGTTCTTCGATGACCTCTTCGCTGTGCAGCTCTTCGGTGGTCCAGGCCAGAGCCCAATCCTGCCCCTCGGGGGCCTGCGCGTCCTCCAACACCTGCCGCAGGGGGCCGGATTGCTCGGTATAGGCCGAGGAATACATCGGACCCACATGAATGCGGCGCAGGTGTTTGGGGTGCAGGTCGTCGAAATCCTGATCGAAGCCCTTGGCGATGGTCACCAGTTTCAACCCGCCAAGCGACTGCGCCATCAGATGCGCCTGCACTTCGGGCCAGCGGCGTTGATCCTTGGGCAGGGCCGTTTTGCCGCTGTCCTCCAACTGCATCAGGTAGATGACCGGCAGGTTGATCTGGCTGTCATAGACCGCCCAATGAATCAGGAATTTCCGCCGCTCGCCCTCGGTCTCGATCCAATGGCATTCCGGGTCATTGCGAGCCCAGAACAGCTGACCTTTCAACAATTCCTCGTAATAGAGCCTTTGAGACAGCGCGAATTGCAGCTTGGTGGGGATTTCCCTGTCACTGATGATCGTCCGCACCATCTCGGTTTTCAGGTCATCTTCCGAGGGCATATTCGCCAGATGTACCTGCGCCTGCTGCGCGTCATTGGCCATGGTCAGCAGTTCGGCCGCCACCGGAAATCCGCTGTCGCGCTTGTCCATGGCGAGGCTGCCAAAGAACCGTCCCGTATCGCGCCCGACCAGCAGGTATTTCATGCTGAGCGCTCGGAACGTGTAGAGCAACCCCGAAAGGTAGCGCGACACGATCCGCACCTCTTGCTTGCTGATCGCGCCCTCAGCCTCCATCGTCGCGGCCACGCGCAGAAGGTGGACAGTGATTACCTCGAATTTGCGGAAATAGCGGCGCGAGGCGAAGGTGTCGGTCAGGCCAACATGGTCTTGGGTGGGGTTAGTCATTTAGCTTATCGACCAATAGAAGGAATACCTCGAATGCCAACCAAAGTGCGCCCCAGACTGCGAACACGGCTGAAACTCCAAATGAGCCGAGCGCGAAGACCAATGGCACGAAGAACATCATCAATCTCAGATCGGGACCAAGGTATGCTGGAATCAATTGGGTCAGGTACCCGAACAGGATGAGAAGCGCCCCAAAGAGCGCAACGCCCACCGCGGAACTTAGCATCTTTAGCGGCGAACGGATCGCGTCCTCACCCCCCATACAAATTCTTATCATGCTTCTCAACAATCGAGGCGAACCGGCGGGCAAAGCGTTCGTCTGCCTTGGCTTTTTTCTCCAGTACGTCGCGGGCGAAGACCATGTGGTCCTCATGCGCCTCAAGCATGTCGGCCATTTTCTGATTGGTCGCGGTGCCGATGGCGGCCATGGCAGTCTGCGCCTCTTGGTCTGTCTGCACACCGATCTCGTTGATGCGGTGGGCCACGTCCTGCTGCTGCGCGGTTTTCAGCGATTTGGTCAGGGCGTCATACAGCACCACGCGTTGCTGCGTGTCTGTCTGCAGCTTGTTGATCAGCACCATCTGCGTCGCCGCCTGGTTCTGCAGTGAATCGACCCAGGTCTTGCCCTTTTCGATATAGCGCTCAAGCGTCTGGGACTTGGCCAGCTTCACCTGTTCTTCCTGAACCTTGGCGTTGTATTGCTTGTTCAGCTCGGCCAATTCAGACTCAAACTGGGTGCGCGCGGCGGCGTCCTGTTCGACGCTGATCTTGTTTTCCAGCGTGATGATCGTCGGATCCATGCCCTGAATCTCTGCGCGCAGCGCCTCGAGTTCCGCCACGGTCGCCTCGCGGTCATCCAGCGTGACGGTCAGGTTGTTCTCCACCTTCACGCGCTGCTCTTCAAGCACGGCCAGTTGTCCTTCCAGCAGCTTCACGATCACGTCGGATTTGGCGATCAGGTCCTGCAGCTTGTCGTCGATATTGGCTGAGCGCATCCGTTCTTGGCGCATGGACTCGGATTTACCCTTCGAGAAGATGCCCACGAACGATTCCCACCCGGTCTTCGAGCGCATCTCGTCGAAATCCTTGGAAAACGCGCTGGTGACGTCGTCCAGCCCCATGATCAGTTCGGCGATGTTTGCGTTCATCACCTCGGTATGGGCGTGCACGTCTTCAAGCGTGGCATTTTCGATGTCGATATCCGCTTCGGCCGTTCCGATCTTGGCGCGTGCGGCCTCGATCCGCGAGGTCAGCCCTTCGATCTGCGACTGGCTTTCACGCACCTTGGCCTGGGTTTCCTCGATCAATGCTTCGAATTGCTGGTTCGACATCTGTCCAATCCTTGTTTTCTTATCTACCCAACAAGATAGGAAATGTTATAACGATTTACATCCCCCTGGGTCTCTCAAATCACCGGAACTTTGGCAAAACCCTATCGAAAAAGATAGGCGTCAAAACCAACAGCTGGCTGGCTTTTGATGCTTTCCGGCCCTTGCATCGCACGCCGATCTATTTTTTGATCAAATCTGGATTGATTGACGCCCCCGGGTGGCCCTAGACATGTTCTGCGCCACCTGATTGGGTACGCGCAAATTCTTTCCCTGCCCGGAGGCCGACCCATGCTGGATACCACGACCGACCTGAAATCGCTTTTGAAGAACCCCGACCTTCTGGTCACCAAGGCCTATATCGGCGGGCAATGGGTCGATGGTGACAACGGCACCTTTGCCGTCACCAATCCGGCCCGCGGCGACGTGATCGCCGAGGTCGCGGATGTCAGCCGCGCCCAGGTGGCCGGTGCCATCGCGCAGGCCGAGGCCGCACAGAAGGAATGGGCCAAGCTGACCGGCAAGGAGCGCGCTGCGATCCTGCGCCGGTGGTTCGACCTGATGATGGAAAACGCCGAGGATCTGGGCAAGATCCTGACCGCCGAACAGGGCAAGCCCCTGGCCGAGGCGGTGGGCGAGATCGCCTATGGCGCCTCCTTCATCGAATTTTTCGGCGAAGAGGCCAAGCGGGTCTATGGCGAGACCATCCCCGGCCATCAGCGCGACAAGCGGATCATGGTGCTGAAACAGCCGATCGGGGTGGCGGCCTCGATCACGCCGTGGAACTTCCCCAACGCGATGATCACGCGCAAGGCAGGCCCGGCACTGGCCGCTGGCTGCGCCTTCGTCGCGCGCCCGGCCACCGAAACGCCCCTGTCGGCGCTGGTGCTGGCGCTGCTGGCCGAACAGGCCGGCGTTCCGGCGGGCGTGTTCAACGTGGTGCCTTCGTCACAGGCCAGCGAGATCGGCAAGGAGTTCTGCGAGAACCCCGGCGTGCGCAAGCTGACCTTTACCGGCTCGACCGAGGTGGGCCGGATCTTGCTGCGTCAGGCCGCGGACCAGGTCATGAAATGCTCGATGGAGCTGGGCGGCAACGCGCCGTTCATCGTGTTCGACGACGCCGATCTGGATGCCGCCGTCGAAGGCGCGATGCTGTGCAAATTCCGCAACAACGGCCAGACCTGCGTCTGTGCCAACCGCATCTATGTGCAGGCCGGTGTCTATGACGCCTTTGCCGCCAAGCTCAAGGCCGCGGTCGAAGCATTGAAAATCGGCGACGGCCTGTCCGATGGCACCACGACCGGCCCGCTGATCAGCGACGAGGCGGTGGCCAAGGTGCAGGAACATATCGCCGATGCCACGGCCAATGGCGGCGCGATCCTGACCGGAGGCCTGCCGCACGATCTGGGCGGCACCTTCTTCCAGCCCACGATCATCACCGACGTGACCCAGGACATGAAGGTCGCGCAGGAAGAGACCTTTGGTCCGCTGGCGCCCCTGTTCAAATTCGAGGACGAGGACGAGGTCATCGCCATGGCCAATGACACGGTCTTCGGCCTCGCCTCGTATTTCTACGCCAAGGATCTGAGCCGCGTGTACAAGGTGGCCGAGGCGCTGGAATACGGCATCGTCGGCATCAACACCGGCATCATCAGCTCGGAACTGGGCCCGTTTGGTGGTGTCAAGCAATCCGGCCTTGGCCGGGAAGGCAGCCACCACGGCATGGAAGACTATCTCGAGATGAAATACATCTGCATGGCGATCTGATCGGACGGACCATGAGACCAGGGCGCCTTTGGGCGCCCTTTTTCTTTGCAACCGTCATGAAAAAACCCCGCGTCCGGAGGAACGCGGGGTTGTGCGACAACCGAGGGAGGAGACGATCATCGCCGCTTGGGCGGTCTCAGCCTCAGTTCACGGGCTTGGCGTCAACCACGTCCTTTTCGATCGCCTTGGTCGAGGTGATCTCGATCCGGCGCGGTTTCAGCGCTTCGGGCACCTCGCGCTTCAGGTCGATGTGCAGCATGCCGTTTTCCAGGCTGGCGCCGGTCACGCGGACGTGGTCGGCCAGAGCAAAACGACGCTCGAAGGCGCGGGTGGCGATGCCGCGATGCAGATAGGTGCGCTTGGTGTCTTCGGTGGCTTTCTTACCGGCCACGACCAGCGCGTTTTCCTTGACTTCGATCGTCAGGTCATCTTCGGCAAAGCCGGCGACTGCGATCGAAATGCGATACGCATCGGCATCGGTTTTTTCGATGTTGTACGGGGGATAGCTGGGTTGTGACACTTCGCTGGTCATGACCCGATCCATGATGTCGGCAATCTGGTCAAAGCCGACGGTTGCACGGTGCAGTGGTGCAAAATCAAAGCTACGCATGTTCGTTATCCTCATGTTCAGAGCGATTTACGAGTTTTGCCCTCCGATTGGACGGGCGTTGGTCATCGTCGGACCCCGGTTTGGCTGCCCGACACACATGAAATGGGAAAGGATCTGGCTGAGTTCAAGACCCGCCGGAGCTGATGAATTTCGCGCCTGAGCTGGACTTGCCCGAGCCGACCTGCAGCCGCCGGATCTTGGCCTTTGGCTGCGGCGCATCCCGCCGCATGATGGCCTTGAGGTCCGAGACGATCCCCTCAAGTTCCATGCCGAACCCGACCTTCCGACGGCCGTCGGTACCAACCGCAGATACCACAGAAAGGATCTGCCAACGCGGCCCATTGCGGGCCAGAATTGCCGAACCGGAAGATCCAAACGTGACATCGCAATTGAAGGTAATCAAACCTTGGCGCCGCTCCAGAATCCGGCAGGACCGCTGGCGCGTGATTGCCTCGGATCGGCCGCGCCCGTACGAAGCGATGCTGATCTCATCCCCGGCGACCCGGCCACTGTGCAATGCAAATGGGTTGGCGACGGTATACGGGATCGGTTGATCCAGTCGCATCAGGGCGACATCGACCCGGACCATCTCGGGTGACAGGCCAACCCGGGGGTCATAGTCGGGAAGGACGGCGATCTGCACGACCGTGCCTTCTGCAAGCGCATGTCCATCGCTCAAACCTGCGCGAAAGGTGACTTCGCCGGGTGCATAGGTCCGACCGGTGGCCTTGTCCGTCGCACAATGGGCTGCGGTCAGAACAAGATCCTGCGCGATCAGCGTACCCGTGCAGAACGAGCGGTCTCCGATGTCCAGCCGTCCGATCGCCTCCCAACCATACAGGTCGTCCCGATCGGTCAGCCGGCGCTTGCCACTGTCCTGGGCCAGCGCCGACGCGGCAATCCCGGCCAAAATCAGAGCCAATGTCACGATACGGCAGGTCATGGCCGGACAAACCTTGCGCCAACGTTCTTCCCAGGCTCGATCGTCTTGCCGGACGCGCCAAATCCATTCCCTGCGGACAGCTCGGTACGCAGCACCTCCAGCGACTCTTCCAGCGCTGTTCCCAACGATACCCGCCGGCCTTCCAATTCGGCCTTTGCGGACACGACCGATACGATCCGGGGGTGATCCCCTGAGAACGAGAAGATCGGCGCGCCGGACGCACCCAAATCCACGTCACAGGACATGACCAGCACCCCCGATTGCTGCGCCATGACTGAGCAGACCTGTTGCAGCGAAGGGGCTTCTGCGCGGTTGTGGGCGTACGAAACCACTCCGACATCCTCGCCACGCGTTGGCCTGTAGCCGGTTTCAAACGGGATCACGGTCGTATTTCGGATCGGCTGCCACAACTCGATCAGCGCGACGTCGTGGCGCACGCGGCTGACAGATGCGGCGCGGTCATACTCGTATTCCGGATGAATGACCGCCTGGCGCGCCGTGCGATAGGCCGATGCGCGGCCATGTCGCCACCCCGCCAGAAACTCGATTTGGCCCGGATCAATTCGTTGGCGGGTTGCTTGGTCGAACAGGCAATGCGCTGCGGTCAGAACAAGGGTGGGTGAGATCAACGCGCCAGTGCAGAAGCCGGTGCCGTTGATGTTCAGCCGTCCGACCGCCATCCATTCGCGTCCGGAATCCGAGGTTTCAAGGCTTTGCAGCCCAGTATCCTGCGCCGTGGCTGCCAATGGCAGAACACATAACGCTATCGCCCTGATCCATGTGCGCACGCGGTTCTCCGGCATGAGGTATCGGCCAATCTACTTACGCGTGGCGTTTGGCGAAAATAGGGCAGAGCCGGACCGGGCCTAATCCGCACCAGACTGATGCGTCGGCGCATCAGGCCCGATCACCGCAGGATCGGCACCGTATCCGCAGGCTGTCCGGCCCGATCCAGCGCAAGGGGCCGAGGCCCGCCCGTGGCCCAATCCAACAGCTCGACCGTATGCACGATGGGCAGTCGGGTGCCCGACCCGATCTGCATCATGCAGCCGATGTTCCCGGCCGCAATCAGATCGGGGTTCCTGGCCTCGAGCGTACGCACCTTGCGCTGTTTCAGCTTGGCCGAGATCTCGGGCTGCATCAGGTTGTAGGTGCCCGCGCTGCCACAGCACAGATGGCTGTCGGCGGGTTCGACCACCGTGAACCCCGCCTTTTTCAGCAGGTCCTTGGGATAGGTCTTGATCTGCTGCCCGTGTTGCAGCGAGCAAGCCGCGTGATAGGCCACCGTCAGCCCCTTGTCGTCACCCTGTGGCAAGTCCAGCTGCATCAGGATCTCGCTGACATCCATGGCAATGCCCGACACCCGGGCCGCGTCCTCGGCCAGCGGATCGTCGCGGAACATGTGCCCGTAATCCTTGACCGTGGTGCCGCAGCCCGAGGTGTTGATGACGATTGCATCCAACCCCTTGCCGTCCATCTCGCGGGTCCAGGCGCGGATATTGGCGGCGGCGGTGGTATGGCTTTCGCGGGTCTTGCCCATGTGATGGGTCAACGCCCCGCAGCAGCCGGCGCCCTCGGCCACAACGACCTCGCAGCCCAGCCGGGTCAGCAGGCGGATCGTGGCATCGTTGATGTCGGTGTTCAGCGCCTTTTGCGCACAGCCCGTCATCAGGGCCACGCGTTTGATCGCCTGCCCCTTGGGCGCAAAGCTTTGGGGGTCGTCATTGCGGCTGACGGGCGGGATGTGTTTCGGCGCCATGTCCAGCATCGCCCGCAGGCGCGCGTCGGGCATCAGAAAGCGGAACGGCCGCCCCAGCTTGGCCCCGATCAGCGCCCAGCGGAACCGCATCGGATAGGGCAGGATCCGCGCCAGAACCCACCGCAGCGCCCGGTCCGAGAAGGGGCGCTTGTAGCGGTTTTCGATATATTCGCGGGCGTGATCGACAAGATGCATGTAATGCACGCCCGACGGGCAGGTCGTCATGCAGGCCAGACAGGACAGGCAGCGGTCGATATGCTTGACGGTCTTTTCATCCGGCACACGCTCGTTTTCCAGCATGTCCTTGATCAGGTAGATACGCCCGCGGGGGCTGTCCAATTCGTCGCCCAACACCTGATAGGTCGGGCAGGTGGCGGTGCAGAACCCGCAATGCACGCAGTTGCGCAAAATCTCGTTCGCGCGGCGGGTGCCGGGGTCTTTCAACTGGTCTTCGGTGAATGTGGTCTGCATCGCCCTATCCCATTAGCCCGGGGTTGAACACGCCGCGCGGGTCGAATTTCTGTCGAATCCCCTGTGTCAGAGCCGCAATGCCCTGCGGTTCCGGCTGGAACCGGCCCAACCGGGCAAGGGTATCGGCCCCGGCCCGCACCAGCGTGGCGTGGCCGGAAAACGCGCCAATGCGGGCGCGCAGGTCGGTGCCTGCGGGCACCAGCGCCCAGATCAACCCGCCGCCCCAATCGAACAGGGTGCGGTCGGCCTCGGCCCGCACGGCGATTTCGGGCGCGTCGCCGGGTTTGACCGAAATCCGCCAGACATCGCCGGGCGTGTCGGCTAAATCGGCCGCATCGCGGATCGCCTGCCACAGGGCGTCCGATGGCTCGACCGGATCAACTGCGCCGAACTGGGCAAGCAACTCCTGCAGACGCCCGGTGCGATACGAGACCGATTCCGCAAACCCCTCGATCCGGATCAAGGCGCGCTGCTGCTGCGGATCATAGGCTGCGCCGGTGACCTCAAAGGGTGATTTCAGGGCCTCGGACAGGATGCGAACCGCAGTCGCGGCGTCCTTGGCGGGTACAGCCAGCGTCGCGCTGGCCTCGGGTTTGGGCAGCACTTTCAGCGACACCTCGGTCAGCACGCCCAGCGTGCCCCAGGACCCGGCCATCAGCTTGACCAGATCATAGCCGGTGACGTTCTTCATCACCCGCCCGCCATTCTTGATGATCTGCCCCTGCCCGTCGACAAAGCGCACGCCCAGCAGGAAATCGCGGCAGGCCCCGGCCTGGATCCGGCGCGGCCCCGAGACGTTGGCGGCCACGACTCCGCCGATCGTGGGCGCGCCCGTGGAACCAAGGAGGGCGCGATGGTCCATCGGCTCGAATGCCAGTTGCTGGCCTTCGGCCTCCAACGCGGCCTCGATCTCAGCCAGCGGCGTTCCGGCCTGCGCCACAAGCGTCAACGCCCCCGGCTCGTACAGGGTGATCCCGCGCAGCCCCTCGGTGCTCAGCGTCCGGTCGGAGCCGGTCACACCGCGCGTGCCGCCACCGACAACGCGTACCGGTTCGTTCAGGCCGGCCACGATTTCGGCCAGTTCAGACTCTGATTCAGGTCTCATTGCGGGGTCCGTTCTGTCTTGGGATTCATTCCGCCGCCATCGGCACGACGCGTCGGGCCGCACTGGCATCCAGCGGGAACACCTTGGCGGGGTTCAGCAGCCATTTCGGGTCGAACACGTCCTTCACGGCCATTTGCGCCTCAAGGTCCTGAGGCGCGTATTGATGATGCATCAGGTCGCGCTTTTCGATGCCCACCCCATGCTCGCCGGTCAGGCAGCCGCCGGCGTCCACGCACAGTTTCAGGATTTCGGCCCCGAAGGACTCGCATTTTTCCAGATCGCCGGGCTTGTTCGCATCGAACAGGATCAGCGGATGCATGTTGCCGTCGCCGGCATGGAACACGTTACCCACGGGCAGGCCAAACTCTTTGCTCAGTTCGCCGATGCGGCGCAGCACGTCCGGCAGGGCCGACACCGGAATCGTGCCGTCCAGACACATATAGTCGTTGATCTGCCCCATCGCGCCAAAGGCCGATTTCCGGCCCAGCCAGATGCGGGCGCTTTCCTCGGCCGACTGGCTTTCGCGCAGCTCGACCGGGTTGTGTCGTTTGGCGATCTCGACGATCTTGGCCAGCTGGCTGTCGATCTCGGCGTCCGAGCCTTCGACCTCGACGATCAGCAGCGCCTCGCAATTCGGATAGCCGGCATGGGCAAAATTCTCGCAGGCTTCGATGCACAGCCGGTCCATGAACTCGATCGCCACGGGCAGGATGCCCGATTTGATGATGTCCGAGACGCATTCGCCCGCCACCGCGTTGTCATCAAAACCCATCAGGACCGGGCGGGCGCCCTCAGGCTTGCGGAGGATGCGCAGCGTCGCCTCGGTGACGACCCCCAGTTGCCCTTCCGAGCCGCAGATCACGCCCAGCAAATCCAGCCCGCCGGAATCCAGATGCGCGCCGCCGATCTCGACCACGCGGCCATCCATCAGGACCATGGTCACGCCCAACAGGTTGTTGGTGGTTACGCCGTATTTCAGGCAATGCGCGCCGCCCGAGTTCATCGCGATATTGCCCGCAATGGCGCAGGCCAGCTGCGACGACGGATCGGGCGCATAGAAGAATTCCTGCTCTTCGACCGCGCCGGTGACGCTCAGATTGGTGCGGCCGGTCTGCACGCGGATGAAGCGGTTGTCATAGTCGACCTCAAGCACCTCGTTCATGCGGGCCACGCCCAGGATCACGCAATCGGCGGTGGGCAGCGCCCCACCGGCCAGCGAGGTCCCGGCCCCGCGCGGCACGACCGGCACGCCTTCGTCATGGCAGATGCGCAGAGTATCCGAGACCTCCTGCGTCGAGGACGGCAGCACCGCGATCATCGGCGCGCATTTGTAAGCGGTCAGGGCGTCGCATTCATAGGCGCGGGTTTCGGATGGATCGGCGATGATGGCATCTTCGGGCAAAACCTGCCGCAGACGGGCTAGCACGTTGGCCTTGCGGGCCAGAACGTCGGGGTTGGGCTGTGGCATGTCCATGGCGGATCCTCCAGTTTGGTAAAATAATATTACCAATTTCTGCATCTGGCAAGTTGCCTTCGTCGGACGTACTGTCGCGCCATGACACTGACCGAACGCGCCCTGCTGTTTTCACCCCTGGACTACGCCGCCGTCCTGCTGTTGCTGATCGCCTGGCAATGGATCGGATGGCGGATCGAGAACCCCGCGCCCGGCAAGCGCTCGGTCGCGGTGATGATGGACGAATTCCGCCGCTGCTGGATGCGCGAAATGGTGACCCGTCAGCCCCGCATGTTCGACGCCCAGGTCGTGGGCACGATGCGTCAGGGCAGTACGTTTTTTGCCTCGACCACGATGATCGCCATCGGGGGCGGGATGGCCCTTCTGGGCAATACCGAGCGGCTGTCGGGCGTCGCCAAGGATCTGGCCATCGGCAGCGCGCCGGCCATGGTGTGGGAGGTCAAGATCCTGATCGTGCTGCTGTTTCTGTCGAATGCCTTTCTGAAATACGTCTGGGCGCACCGGTTGTTCGGCTACTGCGCGGTGCTGATGGCGGCGGTGCCCAACGAGCCCGAGGATCCGCAGGCCTATCCGCGCGCGGCACAGGCGGCCGAGATCTGCGTGACCGCCGCGCGCAGCTTCAACCGTGCCTTGCGGGCCACCTATTTCGCGCTGGCCTCGCTGGCCTGGATCCTGGGCCCGATCACTTTGATCATCGGCACGCTTCTGACATTGGGGGTTCTTTATCGGCGCGAGTTTGCCTCGCATTCCCGCGCGATCCTGCTGAGCCTGCCGCCGGACACGCAGACGTGATCGCGCCCCGCCCGATCAGACCCTAGACTGGCGAAATGCGACACCTGATCCCCTGCCTGTTTCTGGCCGTCCCGGCCCTCGCCGACCCGCCGACGGTCGAAAATGTCACCGCGACGCGCACGGGCGAGACCTGGCGATTCGACGTGACCATCCGCCACCCCGATACCGGGTGGGACCACTATGCCGATGGCTGGCGCGTTCTGGCGATGGACGGAACCGAGCTGGGGATGCGGGTGCTGCATCACCCGCACGAGACCGAGCAGCCCTTTACCCGATCCCTGGGCGGGGTCGCGATCCCCGAAGGCGCGAGTCAGGTTCAGGTACAGGCCCGGTGCAGCGTCGATGGCTGGAACGCAGACACCACGCTTGTAACGCTCGACTGATCGTCAGAACACGCCCAGCGACAGCCCGGCGCCCAGCGCGGCGCCGATCTCGCGACATTTGTCCAGTTCATCCTCGGGGATGGTCTTTTCCGCCAATATCGCCTCGGGCGTCTGGGCGTGGGTGCAGAGGATGAGCGGCGGTTGCACCTCTTTCAGGCGCCAACCGGTGGCGATGCGCGCCAGTTGCCGCGCCGCGTTCTGACCGTCGGACCCGGCGCAGATCATCTGCGCATAGGGCCGCCCCTCGATCCGGCCCAGAACCGGATAGTAGCATCGGTCGAAGAAGTCCTTCATGACGCCTGACAGCGCCGCGAGGTTCTCGGGCGCGCAAAAGATGTATCCGTCGGCCGCCAGCAGATCGTCGGGTCCCGCCTGCTCGGCGGGTTTCAGGCTGACCTCGGCCTCGGCGCTGCCCGCCTGAGCGGCCGCTTCGGCCATCTGCCGGCTGCCGCCGGTGCGTGAATGGTAGACGATCAGCAGACGGGCCACAGCGGTCAGGCCCGATGATACGGGCCGCCCGACAGGATCGTCGCGGCACGATAGAGTTGTTCGGACAGCATCACCCGGACCAGCATATGCGGCCAGACCATCGCGCCGAAAGAAATCGAAAAATCAGCCTCGGCCCGCAGCGCCGGGTCGATCCCGTCGGCGCCACCGATGACAAAGGCCAGATCCTGCCGGCCCATGTCTCGCCACCCGGCCAGCTTCCGCGCGAAATCGGGGGAAGCAATCACCTTTCCCCGCTCGTCCAATGTGCAGATCACCGCGCCAGCGGGCAGCGCCTTGCGCAGCAAGCCGGCCTCGGCGCCCATACCGGCGTTTTTCTTGTCTTCGACCTCGATCACGCGCGCAGGCCCAAGGCCCAGGCCGCGGCCGGTCCGGTCGAAACGGGTCAGATAGTCGTCAAGCAGGATCTTCTCCGGTCCGGCACGCAATCGCCCGACCGCACAAATGCTGATACGCATGTCGCTCTCGCCGCCGGCCCTTTAATACGGGCCGGGATGGCGCCTCAGTTCGCCGAGGCGCTGCCGCCCTGAGGCAGCCACATCTTTTCCAGCTGGTAGAATTCGCGCACTTCGGGGCGGAAGATATGGACGATCACATCGCCCGTATCGATCAGCACCCAGTCACCGGCATCCTTGCCTTCGACCTTCGAGGTGAAACCGAATTCCTGCTTGATGCGATCCGTCAGCTTTTCTGCCATCGCCGACACCTGACGCGTCGACCGGCCCGAAGCGATGACCATGTAGTCGGCCACCGAAGACTTGCCCTGCAGGTTGATCTGCACAACATCTTCGGCCTTGTCATCGGAAAGTGAGGAAAGGATGCGTTCAAGCAGCTTGTCGCTGATTGACTGAGAGCGGGCCATCACAGCGGCCCCTTCATCGGCGGGCAAACCCGCCTGTGTGTGTAGAGACAGGACATGGTCCTCCTTGCTAAAGCGCCGTGTAACCCCGGCGCCGGGGTACTATTAAGGTAGCAAGGCAATTGCAACATTTCAATGAACGGCAACCGCTGATGGCACGGGGTTGATCAATCCGTGTCCAGATGTGGCACAGCGGTGTCGGTGGCACCCTGCCCCAGCAGGCGCACTTCGCGCTGCGGGAAGGGGATCGAGATGCCCTCGGCCTGGAATGCATCCCACAGCGCCAGATAGACATTGCCGCGGATGTTGGTCAGGCCGGCCGTCGGGTCCCGGATCCAGAACCGCAGCACGTAATCGACGCTGCTGTCTCCGAACCCGGTGATATGGCAGACCGGTTCGTGCTTGCCGCCGCTCAGAACGCGTTTGACTGATTTCACCGTTCGCACGGCGGTCTCGCGCACCTTGTGCGGGTCGTCGCCGTAGCTGGTGCCGAAGGTCAGATCTAGGCGGACGAACTCGTCGGAATGGGACCAGTTCACCACCTGCCCGGTAATCAGATCCTCGTTCGGGATCAGGTATTCGCGCCCGTCGCGGGTGACGACCGAGACGTAGCGGGCGCCCAGCGCGTTGATCCAACCGAACGTGTCGCCCAGCGAGATCACGTCGCCCGGCTTGATCGACCGGTCCATCAGGATGATGATCCCCGAGATCAGATTCGACACGACCTTCTGCAGGCCGAAGCCGATACCGACGCCAACCGCACCGGACAACAGCGCGATCCCGGTCAGGTCGAATCCCAGCGTCCGGATCCCGACCAGAAAGACCAGCCCGTAAAACGCGACCTGGATCCCCTTGGCCAGCAGCACCTGCATCGAGGGCGAGATGTCGTCATTGCTTTTCAGCCCGCGTTCAGCCGCCCGGGTACCAAGCCGCGCCAGCACCAACAACGTGCCGATCAGCAGAATGGCCTTGAGAATCCCCAATGCCGAGATGTGAAGGCTGCCGATCGAAATCGCCACGCCGTCCAGAAACTCGGCGACGTCATCGGTCAGACTCAGCGCGACCAGCGTGGCGTAGATCCACATCGACCAGCGGAAGATGCGCCGAATCGTCCGGTTGCGGACCAGTCGCGAAATCAGCGCGATCGCCAGCCACGCGGTTGCCAGCGTTGCCAGAACACCGATGATGTAACTGCGCGATGGCCAGGTGACCTGCTGCATCACCAGATAAACGCCCCAAGCCAGCACGACGAAGTAGACCAGCGTCATCCGCTGCATCAGCTGAACCAGAACCCGCAACCGCCATTTGGGCCATCCGCTGCGCGCCCGCGCCCAGGCTTCCCACCGGCCTTTTGTCAGCAGAGTCAAAAGGAAGGACAGCGCCACCAGCCCCAGGATGATGGCGATCTGATACTGCCGCCACCCCGGAGTCACGATCAGCTCGACCAGGTTCCCAAGCTGCAACAGAAAGGCCTCGGCCATGTTGTCGAACAGCTCTGAAATCGAACTTGGGATCAAATCATTGTCCATGCGCGTCTCCTGCCGCCAGATTGAACAGCAATGTGGCGGCTTGCAAGGCCCACCGACCTGTCGCGGGACGCGGATTGAGCCTTGATTGACGAGGGGGCGCGATATATCTGGATCGCATGAGATTCCATCAGGCCCCTGCTCCCAACCTGCAAGACCGCGCGCGCCTGCGTGAACGGTTCTTCGGGGCCGCCCGCACGGTTCTGGCCCGCCTATAATCGGCGCCCAGCCACTCGCCAGCATTTCTCAATACAGACGGGAGAGGACCGATGTCCCCCAAAACACTCTATGACAAGATCTGGGATGCCCATGTCGTGCACGAAGCCGACGATGGCACCTGCCTGCTTTATATCGACCGCCACCTGGTGCACGAAGTGACCAGCCCGCAGGCCTTCGAAGGCCTGCGCATGGCGGGCCGCAAGGTGCGCGCGCCGGAAAAGACCATCGCCGTGCCGGACCACAACGTGCCCACCACGCCCGACCGCGTGAACGGAATCGAGAACCCCGAATCGCGCATCCAGGTCGAAGCACTGGACAAGAACGCCCGCGAATTCGGCATTCACTACTACCCGGTGAATGATATCCGTCAGGGCATCGTCCACATCGTCGGCCCCGAACAGGGCTGGACCCTGCCGGGCATGACCGTGGTCTGCGGCGACAGCCACACCGCCACCCACGGCGCGTTCGGCGCGCTGGCCCACGGCATCGGCACCTCCGAGGTCGAGCATGTTCTGGCCACGCAGACTCTGATCCAGAAAAAGTCCAAGAACATGAAGGTCGAGATCACCGGCAAACTGCAGCCGGGCGTGACCGCCAAGGACATCACCCTGGCCGTGATCGGCGAAACCGGCACCGCCGGCGGCACCGGCTATGTGATCGAATATTGCGGCGAAGCGATCCGCGACCTGTCGATGGAAGGCCGCATGACCGTCTGCAACATGGCCATCGAGGGCGGCGCCCGCGCCGGCCTGATCGCGCCGGACGAAAAGACGTTCGAATACGTCAAGGGCCGCCCGCATGCCCCCAAGGGCGCGCAGTGGGAGGCCGCTCTGACCTGGTGGAAGACGCTCTATTCCGATGATGACGCCCATTGGGACAAGGTCGTCACCATCCGCGGCGAGGACATCGCCCCCGTGGTTACCTGGGGCACCAGCCCCGAAGACGTTCTGCCGATCACCGCGACCGTGCCCAACCCCGAGGATTTCGAGGGCGGCAAGGTCGAGGCCGCGCGCCGCTCGATCGAATACATGGGGCTCAAGCCGGGCCAGAAACTGAGCGACATCGAGATCGACACGGTCTTCATCGGCTCCTGCACCAACGGCCGGATCGAGGATCTGCGCGCCGCTGCCGAGATCCTGAAGGGCAAAAAGATCAAGGACGGCATCCGCGCCATGGTCGTGCCCGGCTCGGGCCTCGTGCGCGCGCAGGCCGAAGAGGAAGGCATTGCCGAGATCTTCAAGCAGGCCGGGTTCGAATGGCGCCTTGCGGGTTGTTCGATGTGCCTGGCGATGAACCCCGACCAGCTGACCCCGGGCGAGCGCTGCGCCGCCACCTCGAACCGCAATTTCGAGGGCCGTCAGGGCCGCGGCGGACGCACCCATCTGCTGAGCCCCGCGATGGCTGCCGCTGCGGCAATCACGGGAAAGCTGACAGATGTGCGTGAATTGATGTAAGGTCCCCTCATATCTAGATATTTGAGGGAGAGACTGAAATGAGTGAATGGGTCAAATGGCTCCTGATGGGGCTTCTGTCGATCGTGTTCGGCATATTCGTGCTGGGCGCACCGGTTGTGGCATCCGTGGCAGTGACCGTGGTCACCGGCGTCCTTTTGCTGGTGTCCGGCGTTCTGCAGGTTGTCGGCGGTTTCACCGTCGAAGGAACCGGAAACAAGATCCTGGCCTTCATCATGGGTGCGGTCATGCTGTTCCTGGGCTGGTCGTTTCTGGACCATCCGCTGGCAGGCACTCTGACGCTGGCAACAGTGGTGCTTATCTTGTTCATGGCAGGCGGGATCGCACGGATCATTCTCTCGTTTCAGATGCGAGGCACGTCATTTTTCTGGCCAACCCTGATCTCGGGCATCTTGTCGATCATCCTGGCAGGCATCATCTGGTCTTATGCAAGCTCGGAACCGGCGGTGCTGTTCCAGTTGCTGGGCATCCTGCTGGGCATCGAGATGCTGTTCAACGGGTTCGGATTGGTCTTCATGGCGTTCTTCGTCAAGAACGCGCCCAAAGACGAAACAACAGAAGCTCAACAAGCTTGAAACGCGGGGCATGGGGCCTGACCTCTCCCGCAGGAGTGTGAACATGGAAAAGTTTGAAAAAGTCCACGGTGTGGCAGCCCCCATGCCCCTGATCAATATCGACACCGATATGATCATTCCCAAGGTGCATCTGAAAACGATCAAACGGTCCGGCCTCGGCGTCGTCCTGTTCGACGAGATGCGCTATCACGATGACGGGCGCGAGAACGAAGAGTTCGTCCTGAACAAACCCGCTTATCGCAATGCAGAGATTCTGGTGGCCGGCGACAACTTCGGGTGCGGCTCATCTCGGGAACACGCGCCTTGGGCGATCAAGGATTTCGGTATCAAGGTGGTCATCTCGACCAGCTTCGCCGACATCTTCTTCAACAACTGCTTCAAGAACGGCATCCTGCCCATCGTGGTCGAAGAACACCACCACGTCATTCTGATGGAGGATGCCCACAAGGGCGAGAACGCACGTATGACCGTGCATCTGGAAGATCAGCAGATCGTCACCTCGGACGGCGTCGTGATCGAGTTTGATATCGACCCGCACCGCAAGCATTGCCTGCTGAACGGTCTGGACGATATCGGCCTGACGATGGAAAAAGACCACCACATCGACACGTTCGAATCCCATGCCGGACAGGCGCGCCCCTGGGTGTGATTCTGGGGATGAACCTGTGGATACTCAACCAGACGGGGTCGCCAAGGCGGCCCCGTTCGCATTCTTGGGGTTAAAGTCAAAGCAACCACAACATGTAGAGAATCATTTCCATTACACGTCGAATTTGCGACGTGAATGATGCAAAGCCGCACCAGTTTCGCCATCTTTTTGCCCGAAATCACGTGTTTTCTGCACCTCGGCTTGAGCGAAATGCCGCTTATCGCCAATGATGGCGCTAAAGGGGCATCCGCCAAATATCGAGATTGGCGGGCATCAAGTTGGAACCAAGTCGGCGAAGAATCGACTGGTCCGGTTTGGAAAGGGTTCGGATAGTGATTGCTCGCACAACAGGGGCTGCGATACGGGGATTGTTGGTGGCACTTCTGGTGCTGACACCCGCATTGTATCTGCCCGCATCAACGTCCAACGGGACCGAGATCGTTGTCTTTCTGGCAATCCTCGCATTCATCCTGACCTTCGCCGAATACAACTCGGCCTTTCCCAGCTTTATTGAATTCCGCGATGCGCCACCCGTGAACAGACTGCGCTTTGTCGGCCTGATGTCGATGATCTCGTTCCTGACCTTGATCTGCAAGAACGCCTATGCGCCGACGGAACTGACCAGCACCGTGTATTCGGTCGGCCTGGCCGTCGCGAATGTCGTGGACTTCCCCTATTCACCTGTCCGCCTGGTGGTGTTGATGCTGCCTGCTGACGCGAGCCAACCCCTGGTCGAGTTGGTACGCATCACGGCAAGTGTCGCCTATGTCGCCGCTTTGGTCACGATCGCCAGCTTTGCCTATGCGGTCAAACTGCGTGGGTGGCCCACTGGCAACGGGGCGTTCAATGTCTGGACCAACCTGCCCCTGTTCGACCCCACCAAGGGCGGAGACGTGGTGACTCGCCTGCAGCGCGACGGTCGGTTGAACATCTCGGTCGGCGTTCTGCTGCCGTTCCTGATTCCGGCCCTGATCAAGCTGCTCACGGATTTCATTGATCCGCTGTCGTTGTCCAATCCGCAGACGTTGATCTGGACCATGAGCGCGTGGGCTTTCCTGCCGGCCAGCATGATCATGCGCGGGATGGCAACCCTGCGCATTGCCGGGCTGATCGTGGAAAAACGCCGCGCCTACTCGACCACCGAGACGACCCAAACCGCATGATCCGTATTCTTGTTCTGCTGTTGCTGCCGTTTGTGGCGCAGGCAGAGCCAGTGCGCGTTGCCAGCTTCAATGCTGAGCTAGGCCGGAAAGGTCCGGGCCTGCTGCTGCGGGATATTCGGCGTGATGATCCCCAGGTGCAGGCCGTGATCGAGGTTCTGACCGCCGCTGCCCCCGATGTTCTGGCCCTGCAAGGCATCGACTGGGACCATGACAACCTGGCCCTGTCCGCGCTGGCTGATCGGTTGCGCGCGGCAGGGCTGGATTACCCGCATCTCTTCGCTGGTCAGCCCAACTCGGGGCTGATGACGTCGCTCGATCTGGACGGGGACGGAGAACGGGGCGGACCCGGAGACGCCCAGGGATGGGGCCGTTTCACCGGAAATGGCGGGCTGGCCGTGCTGTCCCGTTATCCGATCGCAAAGGATGAGGTTCGTGACCTTTCAGCGCTGCTTTGGAAGGACCTGCCCGGCGCGACGCTACCCACCCTTGGCGGGTTGCCTTTCCCGTCCGAACAGGCCCACGCTGTTCAGCGCCTGTCGTCGACCGCCCATTGGATCGTGCCGGTGGAGACACCTCAAGGCCGCCTGAACCTGATGACCTTTCACGCCACCCCTCCTGTCTTCGACGGGCCTGAGGATCGCAACGGATTGCGCAATCGCGATGAGATCCGGCTGTGGTCGGTGTTGCTTGACGGCGGGCTGGGTCCAGCCCCGAAAAGTCGTTTCATCATTGCCGGTGACGCAAATCTCGACCCGAACCTGGGCGATGGGCGCAATGAAGCCATCCGCGATCTGTTACAGCACCCCAGCCTGCAGGATCCGCAACCCGTGGATGGCGCAGGCTCGGCTGTAACGGTGGTTTGGAAGGCGGTGGGTGAACGGCGTGTTGACTATCTGCTGCCATCAGTCGACTGGGTGGTTGAAGACGCCGGCATCCACTGGACCGACGCCAAAGGCGTGCCCCTTGCCGCGGCCCGCAAGGCCAGCCGACATCGTCTGATTTGGGTTGACCTGTCACACCCTGACATGCCGCCGGGCCTATGACAGGCCCTGAACTCGATCCACGTCTGTGGTTCGCGGGATATCATGCGACAGGTCAGACACAGCGGTTTTCAATGCCTCGTGCAGCAGCGTGGATGCGAAATCGCTGATCAACGAGTCGAAGAACGAGCCATCCAAGCGGTGCGGCGTGTCCCACAGATAGCGCATCTCAAGCAGATGCGGGGCCAGTTTCCAGAACGGCTGGGCCAGAACAATTGGCCACCAGTTCATCTGCTTCAAGCGCACCGTAGCCCCGGTCACTTCCGACAAGGCCTGCGCCAATTGGCGGCCGGTCAACGTGTATCCGGCAAAAGGAATGTCGCAATAGCGCGGCAAGTCATGCCGCATCTCGGCCAACTGAACCGCAGCGCGGGCCAGATCCGGCAGGTAGGCCCAGGCATGGGCAATGTCGGGGTCACCGGGATAGACAAAACGCCCCTTGGCCAGCGGCTTGATCATGATCTGGTCGAACCAATTGCCAGAGGCTTGCGTGTCAAGGAAATCCCCGGCGCGCAGGATCACGGTGCGCACGCCCGACGACCGATAGGCCTCCTCCATACGGATCCGAATCTGGCCCAGAGGGTTGGTTGCAAGATGCGGCGTATCTGCCGCCCACGGCCCAGGCGTGTCGGCCCCAAAAACATAAACGTTCCCGGGCACGATCACGGTCGCCCCGGTTGCCTTCGCCGCACCGATGACCTGAGCGTGCAAATCCGGCACCTGCCGCGCCCACTCGGTATATGGCGGGTTCCAGCCATTCACGATGATATCCGCGCCCCTGGCGGCGGTGGACAGATCATCCCTCGCGCGGTCAAATCTCCGCACCGTCCATCCGGCCGCTTGAAACGCGTCTGCGGCATTGCGGCCAAAACGCCCCGAAGATCCCAGGATCAGCACCTTTCCCGTCATCGCAACCTCCTGTCAGCCCCGGCGGTTGAACAAAAGATATCCATTCACTCACCTTTGGGAATTGCCGAAAAACGCAGAGCATGTATTCATCTGCGCATGGATAAAACCTTGGCACTTTCTGATTGGTCTTTGGTGCAGAGCTTTCTGGCAGTTGTGGAAACGGGATCCCTGTCGGCGGCCGCGCGGGAACTGGGGCGCAGTCAGCCGACGCTTGGTCGCCAGGTGCAGGCGCTTGAGACGGATTTGGGCGTGTCGCTGTTCGATCGCCATGCGCGAGGCCTCAAGCTCAGCGCGGCCGGCCAGCAATTGCTGCCGATGGCGCAACAGATGCACGCGGCCATGCGTGAGCTGAGCCTGGCCGCCGCCGGGCAGTCGCAACAGCTGGGCGGTACGGTCCGCATCACCGCGTCGGTCTTCGCGTCGCACCATATCCTGCCGTCCATTCTGGCGGACATCCGCAGGCAAGAACCTTCGATCCAGCTGGAACTGGTCGCCACCGACACCAGCGAGAATCTGCTGTTCCGCGAAGCTGATATCGCAGTTCGCATGTATCGCCCCGAGCAGGTCGATATCGTGACCCGTCATCTGGGCGACGTACCGTTGTGTTTCTGCGCAGCCCGGTCGTATCTGGACCGCGCCGGTCGGCCAACCACCCCCGAAGAGTTGTTTCAGCATGACCTGGTGGGTTTCGACTCCAACGACCTGATCATCTCGAAAATGCAGGCCAAGGGTTGGCCTGCCAGCAAGGAAAACTTTGCCACCCGTTGCGATCTCCAAAGCGCCTATTGGGAGTTGATCCGTGCGGGTTGCGGCATCGGTTTCAGCCAGGTTCAAGTCGCCCAGACTGATCCTGCGGTGGAAATTCTGCCATTGGATGTGGACATCCCGGTCCTGCCGGTCTGGCTGGCTGCGCCGCAGGCCATGCGGCAGACGCCGCGCATTCGCCGGGTCTGGGACCTGCTGGCAGAAGGGCTGAAAGCCAGCTTGTAACCCAAATCGGGTGCCCGGCGCATGTTCAGCGGCGTTTTTCGCGCTGTACGGCCCTGATTCCGCGCATTTTGGCCAGAACGCCTCATTGACCAGATGCACCGCAAACGCTAGGCCCGATGCTGAAAAACGCAAGGAGACCGTTCATGTCCAACCCCTCGCTCCTCATCCTGCCCGGAGACGGAATTGGCCCCGAAGTCATGGCCGAAGTGCGCAAGATCATCGGCTGGTTCGGCGCCAAGCGCGGCCTTGAATTCGACGTGAGCGAGGATCTGGTCGGTGGTGCCGCCTATGACGTGCACGGCAAGCCCCTGTCGGACGAGACGATGGCCAAGGCGCAAGAGGTCGACGCGGTTCTGCTGGGCGCCGTGGGCGGCCCGAAATACGACGATCTGGATTTCAGCGTGAAGCCCGAGCGCGGCCTGCTGCGCCTGCGCAAGGAGATGGACCTGTATTCCAACCTGCGCCCGGCCCAGTGCTTTGACGCGCTGGCCGATTTCTCGTCGTTGAAAAAGGACGTGGTTGCCGGTCTCGATATCATGATCGTGCGCGAACTGACCTCGGGCGTCTATTTCGGCGAGCCGCGCGGCATTTTCGAGGAAGGCAACGAGCGCGTGGGCATCAACACCCAGCGCTACACCGAATCCGAGATCGAACGCGCCGCGCGCTCGGCCTTTGAACTGGCGATGCGCCGCAACAAGAAGCTGTGCTCGATGGAAAAGGCCAACGTGATGGAATCGGGCATCCTGTGGCGCGAGGTCGTGACCCGCGTCGGCCAGGACTATCCCGAGGTCGAGCTGAGCCACATGTATGCCGACAACGGCGCCATGCAGCTGGTGCGCGCACCCAAGCAGTTCGACGTGATCCTGACCGACAACCTGTTCGGCGATATCCTGTCGGACTGCGCGGCGATGCTGACCGGCTCGCTGGGCATGCTGCCCTCGGCCTCGCTGGGCGCGCCGATGGCCAATGGCCGACCCAAGGCGCTGTATGAACCCGTCCACGGCTCGGCCCCCGACATCGCCGGTCAAGGCAAGGCCAACCCGATCGCCTGTATCCTCAGCTTTGCGATGGCGCTGCGCTACAGCTTTGACCAAGGCGCCGAGGCCGATCGTCTGGAAGCCGCGGTCGAAAAGGTTCTGGCCGATGGTGTCCGCACGGCTGATCTGCTGGCCGAAGAAGGCGTTCAGCCGGTTTCGACCAGCGAAATGGGCGATGCGATCGTCGCCGCGCTGGACGAAAGCCTGTAACGACCGATCCGGGCGGCGCCCAGCGCCGCCCGTCTGATCATCTGCGGTCTAGTTGCCGCCAAAGAGATCCTTCAACAGACTGTCGACGGCCTTGGCAAAGCCACCCTGCTGCCTGCGGCGTGGCTGGGATTGCCGAGTCGTCTGGACCGGAGCGGCCGGAGCCAGCATCGGCAGAGGGGTCGGAGTCATGCCTTCGGTGACCCGCACCATGGTTTCCTTCCAAATCTCGGCTGGCAGCCCACCGCCAGTCACGCCCGACAACGGTGTGTTGTCGTCATAACCCATCCAGACACCGGCCACATAGTCCGCGGTAAAGCCGATGAACCACGCATCCCGGGCGGCCTGGGTCGTGCCTGTTTTGCCTGCAACCTGCCATCCCGGCAACTTGGCGCGTTGTCCGGTTCCCTCGGATACCACGCGTTCCATCATCCAGGTCAGTTGCTTGGCAGCTTCGTCTCGGATCACCCGCTCGCCGATCCCGGTCGTCGTCACCATCATCGGGGCATCATCACCCAGCAGTTTCAACTCGGTCAGGCCGTATGGTTCCACGGACGAGCCACCATTCAGGATACCGGCATAGGCGCCGGTCATTTCGATCAGCGTGCTTTCCGAGGCGCCCAGCGCCAGGGCTGGGCCCGCCGCCAGATCGCTTTCGATGCCGAACCCGCTGGCCACCGTGCGCACATTGTCCAGCCCCGCGACCTCGGCCACCTTGACGGCCGGGATGTTCAGCGAGTTCTTCAGCGCATCCGCGAGGGTCACGCGACCGTAGAACTTGTTGGTGTAATTCTTTGGGCACCACTGGCCGGACCCCGGGATGTCGATGCAATATGGCTCGTCCACTACCGTGGCCAGCGGCGAATAGCCCAGTTCCAGCGCGGTGGCATAAACAAAGGGTTTGAACGAGGACCCGGTCTGGCGCAGCGCCTGCGTCGCGCGGTTGAACGCACCCGACACCTTGGTCTTGCGTCCACCCACCATGGCCCGGACCGCACCATCGGCCGACATCACCACGATCGCGGCCTGCGCTTTTGAGCCTTCACTGACCTTTTCGTCGAACACCTGTTTCAGCGCCGCTTCGGCCGCCTGCTGAATCCGCTGGTCCAGCGTAGTCTTGATCACCACGTCCTCGGTGGTGTTGCGGGTAAAAAACTCGGGGCCGCTGGCCATGACCCAGTCGGCAAAATACCCGCCAGCGCGGGCGGCGGCGGCCTCGGACAGCTCGGCCGGGTTGTTGCGCGCCGCGGTTGCCTGTGACGTGGTCAGGTAACCCTGATCCTCCATCAGGCTGATGACCACCTTGGCCCGGTCCTGCGAGCGTTGCAGGTTGTTGGTGGGCGCGTATCGCGTGGGCGCCACCAGCAGCCCCGCAAGCATCGCCGCCTCGGCCGGGTCCACCTCGGCGGCGGACTTGCCGAAATAGCGCTGGCTGGCCGCCTCGAACCCGCGGGCCCCAGCCCCCAGAAACGCCCGGTTCAGATAGATGGTCAGGATCTCATCCTTGGAGTATTTGACCTCCATCGCCATCGCGTAGATCGCTTCCTTGGCCTTGCGCCACAGCGACCCCTGGCGGCAATCGGCCTCGTACGCCGCTTCCGATTCCCACTCGGTCGGGTCGTACGGGACGCCCAGACACAGCAGCTTGGCCGTCTGCTGGGTGATGGTCGAACCGCCATGCCCCGACAGTGGGCCACGCCCCTCGGACAGGTTGATTTTCACCGCACTGGCAATACCGCGCGGACTTACGCCGAAGTGACGGTAAAAGCGCTTGTCCTCGGTCGCGACAACCGCATTCTTCAGATGCGGCGACACGGTGTCGGTGGTGATAACGCCGCCGAACTGATCCCCGCGCCAGGCAAAGACCTTGCCGTCCCGGTCCAGCAGCGTGACCGACCCGCGTGCGCGCCCGTCCAGCAAGGCATCGACCTCGGGCAAGGTGGAGTAGACAACCCCAACGGCAAGCGCCAGCAGAAGAGCGGCTATCGCACCCACCCGCCAGGTAAGCCCCCAGATAAGGCGCCCTATCCAGCGGAACAGCCGGCGAAAGAAGCCGCCCTGCCCGCCTCCCGAAGGTTTGCGCCGGGGCTTGCGGCTGGTCTTTCGGGTCGTGGTCTTGCGCGCCGTCGCCTTCTTGCCCGCCGGTTTCGCCGTCCGCTTGGCAGACGAGGTCTTGCGGCCTCCGGACGGATACCGTTTGTCCGCCACCAGCGGTTTTCGACGCTTGGACTCAGTCATGCTCAAACTCTGCCCGTTTTTGCTTTTGTGGCACCATACCGCGCTGTCGCGCCCATGTAGAGGTGTGAAATAGCGCGAATTCCCCTCTCACACTTGCGTATTTTTTAATCACTTTGCCGTTTTTGTGCAAAAAATGTGCAACTTTGCCCCTCTTCCCCAGCGTCTTTTTGCCGAAATCGTTCCTTGAGCGGCCATGTCGGGCTCTTTTTCTGCAGGTGCAAAGCCGGACCCACCGGAACAGAAGAGGGGAAAGACGTGAAACTGATCATTGCGACAATCAAGCCGTTCAAGCTCGAGGAGGTGCGCGAGGCACTGACCGAGGCGGGCGTGCGCGGCATGATGGTGACCGAGATCAAGGGCTTCGGCTCGCAATCCGGTCACACCGAAATCTATCGGGGCGCCGAATACGCGGTGAACTTCGTGCCCAAGATCAAGCTGGAAATCGTGGTGCCCGCCGCGATGACCGACCAGATCGTCGAGACCATCACCAAAACCGCCAAGACCGGCAAGATCGGCGACGGCAAGATTTTTGTCCTCGATGTCGAGCAGGCCCAGCGCGTGCGGACCGGGGAACTCAACGAAGAGGCGCTGTAAGGCGCCGCGACCGACAATCATTCGAGGACTGAACATGAACCTGATGAAATCACTCATCCCTGCCGCCGCGATCGTCGCGCTGCCGCAGATGGGCCTGGCGCAGGAGGCCGCCGCATCCGGCGAAACCGCGCAGCATACGCAATACATCCTGACTTCGCTGCTGTTCCTGATGGGCGGCTTCCTGGTGTTCTGGATGGCCGCGGGTTTTGCAATGCTCGAGGCCGGTCTGGTGCGTTCCAAGAACGTGGCCATGCAGTTGGTCAAGAACATCGGCCTGTTTTCCTTTGCCGCCATCATGTACTGGCTGGTCGGCTTCAACCTGATGTATCCGGGCGACGGCTGGACCATAACCGGCATTCTGGGCGCCTTCTCGCCCACCTCGCTGGAACCGGTCGGCCTTGATGGTGTCGAAACCGATCTTTCCTATGCGTCGGTCGGTTCGGACTTCTTCTTCCAGTTGATGTTCTGCGCCACCACGGCCTCGATCGTGTCGGGCACCATGGCCGAGCGGGTCAAGCTGTGGCCCTTCTTCATCTTCGTGATCGTCCTGACCGGTGTCATCTACCCGATCGAAGCCTCGTGGCAGTGGGGCGGCGGCTGGCTGTCCGAAATGGGCTTCAGCGATTTCGCGGGCTCGACCCTGGTGCATGCGGCAGGTGGCTTTGCCGCGCTGGCCGGAGCCATCGTGCTGGGCCCCCGGATCGGCAAATACAGCAAGGACGGCAAGGTCGTTCCGATCCCCGGCTCGAACCTGGCGCTTGCCACCCTGGGTACGTTCATCCTGTGGCTGGGCTGGTTCGGCTTCAATGGCGGCTCGCAGTTGGCCATGGGCACGATCGGCGACATGGCTGACATCAGCCGCATCTTCGCCAACACCAACATGGCCGCTGCCGCCGGCGCAGTAGCTGCCCTGATCCTGACCCAGGTGATGTACGGCAAGGTCGACCTGACCATGGTGCTGAACGGTGCGCTGGCCGGGCTGGTCTCGATCACCGCCGAACCGCTGGCACCCTCGCTATTCCAGGCACTGATCATCGGCGGCATCGGTGGCGTGATCGTGGTCTACACCGTGCCGCTGCTGGACAAGATGAAGATCGACGACGTGGTCGGCGCCATCCCGGTTCACCTGATCGCGGGCTTCTGGGGCACCTTCATCGTGGCCTGGACCAACGGCGACGCGTCCTTCGTGACCCAGATCATCGGCTTTGCGGCCATCGGGATCTTCGTCTTCGTGGTCAGCTACATCCTGTTCTCGATCCTCAAGGCCACCGTCGGCCTGCGGGTTGGCGAGGAAGAAGAGATCAACGGCCTCGACATGGGCGAGCTGGGCATGGAAGCCTATCCCGAGTTCTCGAAGGGCTAAGCCGTCTACAAACCAAACAAAAAAACCCGGGCATTCGTGCCCGGGTTTCCTTTTTTGAAATGCCTGAGCTCAGACGCCAACGTCGATGATGGCCTTGGCCAGGATCGGCACGGTGGCCTCGTTCAACCCGGCGATGTTCATGCGGCTGTCGCCGACCATGTAGATGCCATGCTCGACCCGCAGCTTCTCGACCAGCTCGGGCGCGGCGCCCAAGCGCGAGAACATGCCGCGATGCTGGGCCAGGAAGCCGAACCGGTCCGATCCGCTCAGCCGCTGCAGTTCGTCCGCCAGCTGGCGGCGCAGGCCCAGCATCGACAGTCGCACCTCTTCCAATTCGGCCATCCAATCGGCGCGCAGGCCCTCATCCATCAAAATAGTGGTGACCACGCGCGCGCCGTGATCTGGCGGGAACGAGTAGTTCTGACGGTTCAAAAACGCCAGCGTGCCCTGGTTCAGCGCGGTCTGGCCCGCATCGGCGCTGATCGCCATCAGCAGACCGGTCCGCTCGCGATAGACACCGAAATTCTTCGAACAGGACGCCGCGATCAGGCATTCCTTGATCGACGAAGCAACAAGCCGGGTCGCCTGCGCATCCTCGTTCAGACCGTCGCCAAAGCCCTGGTAGGCGATGTCGATCATCGCCACCAGGCCGCGGTCGTTGATCAGGTTCACCACCTCTTGCCACTGGACCATGTTCAGGTTGGCGCCGGTCGGGTTGTGGCAGCAGCCATGCAGCAGCACGACGTCGCCCGCCTTGGCGGTCTTGAGGTCCTCGATCATGCCGTCGAAATCGACGCCACGGGTTTCCTCGTCGAAATAGCGGTAGGCGACGGTTTCGATGCCCAGGTAGTTCAGGATCGAGATGTGGTTCGGCCAGGTCGGGTTCGACACGAACACCCGGGCCGAGGGGTTGGCCATACGGATCAGCTCGAACGCTTGCCGGCAGGCACCGGTGCCGCCCGGGGTGGCCACGGCGGCGATGTTGGCGCGCGGCACGCTGGTGCCGAGGATCAGGCTGATCATCGCATCGGCATAGACCGGATCACCGGCCAGCCCGGTATAGGCCTTTGAGTCCTGCTCTTCCCAGATTCGCTGCTCGGCGGCCTTGACCGCCCGCATCACCGGGGTCACCCCATTGGCGTTTTTGTAGACGCCGACACCCAGATCAATCTTTTGTTCGCGCGGGTCCTCGCGATACATCTGCATCAGGGCCAGGATCTTGTCGGCTGGCTGCGGCTTGAGGTTTTCAAACATCAGGAGTCTCCGGTTGCGACGGGCAGGGTCGGGAAGGCGCCCCATTCGGCCCAGCTGCCGTCATAAAGCGAATGGTCTTTCTTGCCCATGCGCTCGAGCGCAAGGCTGAGGATCGCGGCGGTCACGCCTGACCCGCAGGTGGTGATGGCGGGTTTCGACAGATCGACGCCTGCGGCTTCGAACACCGCGCGGCAGTCCTCGGGCGATTTCATGGTGCCATCGGCACTCAGCAACTGTCCGAAGGGCACGTTGCGCGAACCGGGGATGTGCCCCGCCCGCAGCCCCTCGCGCGGTTCGGGCTGCGATCCGGCAAAACGGTCAGCGGCGCGGGCATCGATGATTTCGTGATCGGCCAGCTTGGCGGCGGCTGAGACCTGGGTCACGTCGCGGACAATGTGGTTCTGCACGCGCACGGTCATGTGGCGATCGCGTATGACGGGGGGCAGATCCTCGATCTCGCGCCCCTCGGCAACCCATTTGGGCAGGCCGCCGTCCAGAACGGCGATGTTCTCCTGCCCCATCAGGCGGAACAGCCACCAGACCCGCGCCGCCGAGAACAGGCCCGCGCCGTCATAGACCACGACCTGATGGCCGTCGCCCACGCCCATGGCCCGCAAGCGCGACATGAATTTCTCGACCGGAGGCGCCATGTGCGGCAGGTCCGAACGGTGGTCCGAGATCTCGTCGATGTCGAAGAACCGCGCGCCGGGAATATGTCCGGCCTCGTATTCGGCGCGGGCGTCGCGCCCCTGCTGCGGCAGGTACCACGAGGCGTCGAGGATCCTCAGATCCGGGTCCTTGAGGTGGGCGGCAAGCCACTCGGTGGAAACCAGGGTTTTTGGATCGTCCAGCATCAAAGCCTCCCCTTTACGCGCAGGGATTTCCCTATACGCGCAAAGGTGCGGGTTCAAGGCTGGATCGGGTCCCTGCGGCCCTATCGCGCCCGTCGCAGGCGGAAATGCTGGATGATGCCGATCACGCTGATGGCGATCCAGAAACTTTCGATCAGCATCGAGGCCAGGTTGAAGTTCTGCAGCAGCGAATAGACGATCAGAACCGACCCCACCAGGTTGACCACCGGAAAGGCCAGATCGTCGGAATTCATCATCCGCATCTGGGTGGCGAAATAAGCCGCGACCACGATCAGCGCCCCGAAGGACCCGATGCCATCGGCCAACGTCAGGGCGTTCAGGAAGTCCGTCATAGGGTCATCTCCTTCTGCCGTATCAACCGGCCGCGGCGGTGGCGGGCCGATGTCCGTAGTGATGCATGTTCAGAAACGCCGCGCCCTCGGGCCCGGCGCGATAGCCATGCGGCAGGTCGGCCGGAAAGCGCAACCCCTGGCCCGCGCTCAGCGGCACCCATTCGCCGTTCCGCAGCACCTCGAGCGCGCCGCTCAGCACAAAGACTTCCTCGGTTACGCCGGCGGCATGGGCGGGGGATTCGTGGCATTGGTTGCGGTCCAGTTCGACGTGAAAGGTCTCGGCCCCCAGAACCGGGTCGAAAGGAAAGACGATCTTGACCTTCAGACTGCCCGGAAAGGTCACGGTGCGGAACCGGGCCTCATCCGCCGGATCGCGCAGGGCGCTGGTGCCGATCAGCGCGCTCAGCGGCATCTGGAACCCCTTGGCGATCTTCCACAGCGTCGCGATGGTGGGGCTTGATTCACCGCGCTCGATCTGGCCCAGCATGGCTTTGCTGACGCCGGTCAACTCGGCCGCTTTGGCCAGGCTCAGCCCCGATGCCGCCCGGACGTCTCTGAGTTTCAGGGTGATGTCGTCCGATTCCATGGCCAAGTCCCGCGATTTACCTTGTGCGTTATAACGCACATGTGCTACGTGCGCTATAACGCACGCACCCCCGGTTTTGCAACCGGGCAAAAGGGAAACAGCATCATGCCAATGTACCGATCCAGAACTTCGACTCATGGCCGCAACATGGCCGGTGCCCGCGGCCTGTGGCGCGCCACCGGGATGGGCGACGACGATTTCGGCAAGCCGATCATCGCCATCGTCAACTCGTTCACGCAATTCGTGCCGGGCCATGTCCACCTCAAGGATCTGGGTCAGATGGTCGCCCGCGAGGTCGAGGCCGCTGGAGGTGTAGCCAAAGAGTTCAACACCATCGCCGTAGATGACGGCATCGCCATGGGCCATGACGGGATGCTGTATTCGCTGCCCTCGCGCGAGATCATCGCCGACAGCGTCGAATACATGGTCAACGCACACTGTGCCGATGCGATGGTCTGCATCTCGAACTGCGACAAGATCACCCCGGGCATGCTGATGGCAGCGATGCGCCTGAACATCCCGGCCATCTTCGTCTCGGGCGGGCCGATGGAGGCCGGCAAGATCGACATCGCCGATCTGGATGTGAAGAAGATCGACCTGGTCGATGCCATGGTCGCCGCCGCCGATGACAAATACACCGACGAGCAGGTCAAACATATCGAAGAAAACGCCTGCCCCACCTGCGGATCGTGCTCGGGCATGTTCACCGCGAACTCGATGAACTGCCTGGCCGAGGCGCTGGGTCTGGCGCTGCCGGGCAATGGCTCGACGCTAGCCACCCATGCCGACCGCAAGGAGCTGTTCCTGGAGGCCGGCCGCCGCATCGTCGAAATCACCAAGCGCCACTATGAGCTGAACGAAAAAGGCTTCCTCCCGCGCGAGATCGCGACCTTCGAGGCCTTCGAAAACGCCATGAGCCTGGACATCGCCATGGGCGGCTCGACCAACACGGTGCTGCACCTGCTGGCCATCGCGCATGAGGGCGGGGTGGATTTCACCATGTCCGACATGGATCGGCTGAGCCGCAAGGTGCCCTGCCTGTGCAAGGTCGCGCCCAACACCGAAAACGTCCACATGGAGGATGTGCATCGCGCGGGTGGCATCTTCTCGATCCTGGGCGAGCTGAGCCGCGCCGGTCTGCTGCATGACGACTGCTGCACGGTGCATTCGGCCAGCATGGCCGAGGCCATCGCCAACTGGGACATCACGGTGACCAACAACCCCAAAGCGCAAGAGCTGTTCAAGGCCGCCCCCGGTGGCGTGCGCACGACCCAGGCGTTCAGCCAGTCGAACCGCTACAAGGAACTGGACACCGACCGGGCAAACGGCGTGATCCGGTCCAAGGACCATGCGTTCAGTCAGGATGGCGGTCTGGCCGTTCTGTTCGGCAACATCGCGCGCGACGGCTGCATCGTGAAGACCGCAGGTGTGGATGAGAACATCCTGAAATTCACCGGCACCGCCTATGTCTGCGAAAGCCAGGACCAGGCGGTGAACGACATCCTGACTGGCAAGGTCAAGGAAGGCGACGTGGTCGTGATCCGGTATGAAGGCCCACGCGGCGGGCCTGGTATGCAAGAGATGCTGTACCCGACCTCGTACCTGAAATCCAAAGGTCTGGGCAAAGCCTGCGCGCTGCTGACCGACGGTCGCTTCTCGGGCGGCACTTCGGGTCTGTCGATCGGGCACGTCTCGCCCGAGGCGGCCGAAGGCGGTGAGATCGGTCTGGTGCAGAACGGGGACACGATCGAAATCGACATCCCAAACCGCTCGATCCACCTGGCCGTGTCCGACGAAGAGCTGGCAGCCCGCAGAGAAGTCCAGGACGAAAAGGGCTGGGTTCCCGCTGCACCGCGCAAGCGCAAGGTGTCCACAGCACTGAAGGCCTATGCCAAGCTGGCCACCAGCGCTGCAAAAGGCGCGGTGCGTCAGGTCTGAACGCTGACGGCCCGCGTCATGCGGGCCGGTCCGTTGCCTGAAACCGAAGTGCTCCCGCGCCTGACAGGACCCATCGGCTGCGCCGCTGCCTCCTTCAGTCTTGGGCCGGGCGCCGCGCCGTGCGCGGCGCCCGGCCCAACCAGAGGAGATGTCTCGCCAGAGACATCGACGATGGACGGGAGCGCCCCTGCCTGTAGGATCAATCACCCAACTTGGCGTGAATCTCATCCAGGTCGATTTCACCTGTCGGCATCTTGTTGGCCGGGTTCTCGAAATCGTATTTGAACAGTTCGAAATCCTGTTTGTAGATCTCATAGACCAGGTGCATCGACAGGTCGTCGAAATAGTCCTCGACCGGGTGCGCACGTTTGGGGCCGTGGCCCTCGGATTCGTTGAAGCGCGGAATTTCGGACAGGGTCACGGGATGCGGGGTTTCCAACGCGTCCAGCACGCCTTGCATCCCGTCGTTGAATTTTTCGGTCCAGAAAATCCGGTCATAGCGCCCGCCATTCACGATGAAGGTCGACACATGCCCCGACATGGCCGACCAGTGGATGTCCGGGTCCATTGGCCGCCGCCAACGGATCGTGTCGCGGGCAAACAGAAGAAACCGGCGGAAACTGGCAATCTGGTCGAATTCGCCCTTGCCGTCCTCGCCCCCGACCTCGATCCCGTAATTGTAGATCAGCGTCGGCACCAGATTGCCCCGGTACCGTTTCCCGTTGCGCTGAATGCCGCAGATCTTGTCGAAGAACGAACTGAGGATCCGCGTGTAGGGGTTGCGCACACAGGTGAAGGCGAACGACTTGTGCCCGCGCACATTGGCCGAGATCACATCCTGGCTGTGGTCAAACGCCCATTTGTGCATCCCGTCTTTGGCGTCGTGGATATCGCCGTCAAAGAACCGACCGTGATCGGAGTAATACATGATCTGCCCGATGGTCGAGCAGGCGCATTTGGGCACGACGCGATAGACCATGCTTTCGCTTTCGGTCATCCATGTACCGGGAAATCCCATCTGCCATGCCTCCTTAGCCGGCCGAGTCTCAAGGTGATGCGCCAGCTTTTGACGCCAGAGAAGCAAAAATATTCTGTTTATTCAATCGCTCATCCTCAGTATCACGGTTGGAACCGGGCAGTAACGGACTTCATACAACGCCAATGGCCAAGATCGCCTACATTCTACTGTGTCACAAAGACCCTGACGCGATTATCGCACAGGCCGAACGGCTGACGGCCGCAGGGGACTGCATGGCCATCCATTTCGATGCCAGCGCATCCGCACAGGACTTTGACCGGATCCAGACGGCCCTGAAAAGCAATCCCAATGTGACCTTCGCGGCCAGGCGGATCAAATGTGGCTGGGGGGAATGGTCGCTGGTGCAGGCAACACTGAACGCGGTGCAAGCCGCGGTCGACGCCTTCCCGCGAGCCACCCATTTCTACATGCTGTCGGGCGACTGCATGGCGATAAAGACCGCGGAATATGCGCATCGGTTTCTGGAAGAAACCGACAAGGATTTCATCGAAAGCCACGACTTTTTTGAAAGCGACTGGATCAAGACCGGCATGAAGGAAGACCGGCTGGTCTACCGTCACTATTTCAACGAGCGCACGCAGAGCAAACTGTTCTATGCCGCCTACGAGGCCCAGAAACGTCTCGGCCTGACCCGCGAGATCCCGGAGGATCTCCAGATCATGATCGGCAGCCAGTGGTGGTGCCTGCGCCGCCGGACAATCGAGATGATCCTGGATTTCCTGCGCCAGCGTCGGGACGTGGTCCGTTTTTTCTCGACCACCTGGATTCCGGACGAGACGTTCTTTCAGACCCTCGTGCGCCACCTGATCCCCAAAACCGAGATCGAAAACCGCACACTGACTTTCTTGATGTTCTCGGACTACGGGATGCCGGTGACGTTTTATAACGACCACTACGACCTGCTGCTGACCCAAGATTACCTGTTCGCCCGCAAGATCAGCCCCGAGGCGCAGTTGCTGAAGCAGAAATTGGGTGCGCTCTATGCCAGCGAAGAGGTCGAATTCCAGATATCGAACGAGGGTCGGAATCTGCACGGATTTCTGACCGGCCGCGGCCGCGTGGGACGCCGGTATGCGCCCCGCTTCTGGGAGACGGCCAACACGCTTAGCGCCGATCGCGATCTGTACATGATCGTCTGCAAGAAGTGGCATGTGGCCAAGCGGCTGATCGACCAGATCGCCTCTGAAACCAACCTGCCCTGCATCGAATACCTGTTCAACGAAGAAGCCGCCCCGCTGCCCGATCTGGGGGGCTTGGAGACCACGCTGGTCAAACGATCCCGGCATCGCAGGGCGGTCACCCGGATGCTGTACGATCACTTCGGCACCGACCAGCTGCTGATCTGCCTCGATCCCGCCAGTCTGGATATCGTACAGGATTTCTGCTCGGACAAGGCGCGCACCCATGTGCTTGAAATCGAGTGCACCTATTCGGACGCGTATCTTGTCGGCCACGCCCACAGGGTCGGGTTGGCCGGGGAAAACAGCCCAGCCGCAACCGTCGAACGCCTGTTACCGACGATACGCAGCGATCTGGCCTATGAATCCGAACAGCTGCGCGGTGCCGGGATCGAGAGGTTCTTACGATTGCGCGAAACCGCTGACCCGGCTGAGAACGTGGGCGCGATCGCAGAATTCCTTGGGGTTTCGGAGGAGACCGCCCAGTCGATCATGCGGCTTGATTACCTGTTTACGGACTGAACGCATGTGTTGGCCCGGCCGCGCTAGGCCGCCGGGCCGGGTTCTCAGATGTCGAACTTCACGCCCTGCGCCAACGGCAGTTCGGCCGAGTAGTTCACGGTGTTCGTCTGGCGCCGCATATAGCCCTTCCAGGCATCCGAGCCGCTTTCGCGTCCGCCACCGGTTTCCTTCTCACCGCCGAACGCGCCGCCAATCTCGGCGCCCGAGGGGCCGATATTCACGTTGGCGATGCCGCAATCGGACCCGGCGGGCGACAGGAACTGTTCCGCCTCGCGCATGTTCAGCGTGAACACGCAAGACGACAGGCCCTGCGGCACGTCGTTCTGCATCTCGAGCGCCTCGTCGAAACCGTCATAGCCCATCACATAGAGGATCGGCGCAAAGGTTTCGGTCTTTACGATCTCGGTCTGGCCCGGCATTTCGACGATCGCGGGCTGCATGTAGACACCGGCCTCGGGCACGCCTTCAATGACGCGCTTGCCGCCAAAGACGGTACCGCCCTCGGCCTCGGCCGCCTTCAGCGCGGCCTCCATCGCCTGCCCCGAGGCCTCGTCCACCAGCGGCCCGACCAGCGTGCCTTCGGCCAGCGGGTCACCGATGGGCAGACCGGCATAGGCCTTTTTCAGCCGCGCAACCAGATCGGCGCGGATCGAGTTGTGCACGATCAGCCGCCGCAGCGTGGTGCAGCGCTGACCCGCGGTGCCCACGGCCGAAAACACGATGGCCCGCACCGCCATTTCCAGATCGGCCGAGGGGCCCACGATCATGGCGTTGTTGCCGCCCAGTTCCAGGATGCATTTGCCGAACCGCTGCGCCACGATCGGTGCGACCGCGCGGCCCATCCGGGTCGAGCCGGTAGCCGAAATGATCGGCACCGCCTCGCTGGCCACAAGCGTCTTGCCCAGATCGGCACCGCCGATCAGCAGTTGCAGCAGCCCGTCGGGCGCATCGCCGAACCGGGCCACGGCCTTTTCAAAGATCTTCTGACAGGCCATCGCGGTCAGGGGCGTTTTCTCGGACGGTTTCCAGATCACCGGGTCGCCGCAGACCAGCGCCAGCGCCGCGTTCCACGACCAGACCGCGACCGGGAAGTTGAAGGCCGAGATCACGCCGACCGGACCGGCCGGGTGCCAGGTCTCCATCATCCGGTGGCCGGGGCGTTCCGAGGCGATGGTCAGGCCATAGAGCTGCCGCGAAAGGCCCACGGCAAAATCGCAGATGTCGATCATCTCCTGCACTTCGCCCAGACCTTCCGAGGTGATCTTGCCGGCCTCCCAGCTGACCAGCGCGCCCAGGTCTTCCTTGGCAGCGCGCAATTCCTCGCCCAGCAGGCGGATCAGCTCGCCCCGGCGCGGGGCGGGCACGGTGCGCCAAGCCTTGAAGGCCGCCGTGGCGCGGGCCAAGACCGCATCCATGTCGGCAACGGGTGTTTCATGCACCCGCGCCAGCACGCGCCCGTCGATGGGCGAGCGGACCTCCAGCGTCCCGCCGGTCAGCTCGGCTGCCGTCAGGCCCAGTTTTTCGAGTGTGTGTTCTGCAGTCATGACTACGTCTTTCATGTTCAGGCCGCCTTGTTCTGGGGGGTCACTTCGCCAGCGCGGTACAGCTGGCCGAATTCGGTGTTCAGGAAGTCATCCAGCCCGACCTGCTCTTGCCGGACAAAGCCTTGGGTGGGCAGCGCGCCGGTGCGCATCAGGTCGACCACGCCCAGAACGCCGGCGGCGGTGGTGATCTGGATCGCGCTCCAGACCTGGCCGTCGATGGTGCGGGCAAAGGATTTGTTGATCAGGGATTTCTCGCGCAGGGCCCCGTCGATCATGCCCTTGGCCGTGCAATAGACCAGAACCACATCCTGATCGGTGCGCGGCAGCGCGGTTTCAAAGATGTCCTTCAACAGGTCGCGGCGCTGGCCCAGGCCCAGATCGGTCAACAGCAGCTTCAGGATGTCGCGATGGCCGGGATAGCGGATCGAGCGATAGGACACCGCGCGCGCCTTGCCGGCCAGCGTCTCGGGCAAGGTGCCCAAGCCGCCCGACGTGTTGAAGCATTCGTATTCCACACCGTCATGGCCGATGATCTCGTAATCCTCGAGCGGCGCGGTCTTGACCCGGTCGCCATTCATGATGGCGTCGCAGGGGTTGCAGTATTCGTTGATCAGCCCGTCGGTGGACCAGGTCAGATTGTATTTCAGCGCATTGGTCGGATAGAGAGGCAGCGCGCCCACCCGCATGTGCAGGCTGTCCAGCGTGTCGAATTCGGCCGCCAAAGAGGCCCCCGCGATGCCGACGAAACCCGGGGCCAACCCGCATTGCGGCATGAAGGCGGTGTCGCTGTCGCGGGCCAGTTCGCGCACGGCGTTGGTCGCGGCGACATCCTCGGTCAGGTCGAAATAATGCGCACCCGCGGCCTTGGCCGCCTTGGCGATGGCAGGCGTCAGGAAAAACGGTGCGGCCGAGATCACCGCGTCGAACCCCGCAAGCCCTTGTGCCAGCCCGGTTTCGTCGCCCGCGTCGATCTGCCGGGTGGTGATGCCCTGCCTGTTCAACGCCGACAATGCCGTCAGGTCATGGTCGGCCACGGTTACGGTATAGTTGTGCGATTTCTTCAACAGGGCGGCGATCATCTGTCCGATCTTTCCGGCCCCGACGACGCAGATTTTCCAACTCATTGCGCGCCTCCTCCTCTGCTCTGGTTCCAGTATGACCGCGCCGCCGTCCGGGCACAGCAATCGAGTTGACGAAACGGGCAGCTTTTCCGTCATATTGACGAGAGTTGAATCACAATGTCAGATCACAGCCCGCAGCGCTTCGGAACCTGACGTCAGTGGTGGAAATGCTTTGCAACCGATTGCACCATTTTTGCAATGATGCGACATTCAACAGACCCGATCGACCGCGCAAAGGAGACCAGGCAGGTGGGCGTTACGCTGAAGGAAGTTGCGGCCTTGGCCGGGGTGTCGCGGTCGGCCGTATCGCGCACCTTCACGCCGGGCGCCTCGGTCTCGGCCAAGACCCGCGCCAAAGTGGAAAAGGCCGCCAAGGAACTGGGCTACAGCCCCAACGCGCTGGCCTCGTCGTTGACGACGGGGCGGACCAAGCTGATCGGGCTGATCTCGAACAACTTCCACAATCCCATCTTTCTTGAGGTTTTCGACCAGTTCACCCGCGCCCTGCAGGAACGCGGGCTGCGCCCGCTGATCGTGAACCTGACCGACGAGACCGAGCCCGCCAATTCCGTGCGCATGCTGCGGCAGTATTCGGTGGATGCGGTGATCGTCGCCTCGTCGACCTTGCCACCCAGCTTTGCCAAGGCGTTCCACGATGCAGGGGTCCCGGTGGTGCACACCTTCGGGCGCTCGGCGACTTCGCCCGAGGTGCATGTGGTCGGAATCGACAACGTCGAATGCGGACGCATGGCCGCGCGCGAGCTGGTCGCGCGGGGCTATGCCAGCGTGGGCTATCTGGGCGGGCCGGTCGATGCGACCTCGGCGCGGGACCGGCAACGGGGCTTTACCGAGGAAATGGCAAACCACCCGCAGGTTCCCGTCAGCCACTCCTTCGCTGGGGCCTACTCCTTCGAGGCCGGCCGGGCCGAGATGCTGCGCCTGCTGGCGGGTGACCCGGCGCAGGCCTATTTCTGCGGCGACGACATCCTGTCGATCGGGGCGCTGTCGGCGCTGGCCGACCACGGGCTGAAACCGGGTTCTGACATCGGGATCATCGGCCTGAACGACATGGAAATGTCGCGCTGGGAATACATCAACCTGACGACCATCCATCAGCCGATCAAGCAGATCATCACCTCGTCGGTCGATCTGGTCGAAGAGATGCTGAAGACACCGGATCGCTACCCCGAGGCGCGGATCTTCCCCTGTCGGGTGATCGAGCGGGGCACGTTGCGGCCCCGCCCCTGATCAGCGGAACATCGGCGGGCGCGCGTCCTGCCAGGTGCCCTCGGCCCGGGCCGAGGCCACCGCTGCGTGCACCGCGGCAATCGAGCGGACGCCATCGGCGGCATCGGGCAGCCCATCGCGCGGCTCACCACGGATCGCGTCGGCCAGATCGCAATAGATATTGGCCACAGCCAACGGAAAGCCCTCGGGATGTGCGATTGCCACGCGCGACAGGCGCATCGCGTCTTCATGCAGGCCGCCCTCGCCCTTTTCGATGATCTGCGTGCGTCCACCGACCGGTGTGTAGAACAGCTGGTTGGGATGTTCGGAAGCCCAGCGCAGCCCACCGGTTTCGCCGAACACCTGGATGTCGAACCCATGCTGCCGCCCGATCGCCACGGACGAGGTCCACAACCGGCCGACGGTGCCGCCCTCCATGCGAAAATTGACCATCGCGTCGTCCTCCAGCTGGCGGCTGGGAATGGTCGAGGCCATGTCGGCCGACAGCGTCGCGACCTCGTCATCGCAGATGAAGCTGGCCATGTGCAGCGCGTGGATGCCGCAATCGGCGAATTGCCCCGACACGCCCGCCATGGCCGGATCATAGCGCCAGCGCACGCGCGGATTGTCCGCGTCAGTGGCATCCCCATGATGGCCGTGGCTGAAATTGGTGACGACCAGGCGCACCTTGCCGATCTCTCCGGCGCGGACCATGGCGCGGGCCTGCCGCACCATCGGATAGGCCGAATAGCAGTAGTTGACCGCGCAGATCCTGCCCGAGGCCCGGGCCACGCGCACGATCTCTTCGCCCTCTTCCACGGTCATGGTCATCGGCTTTTCGCACAGCACGTTGAACCCGGCCTCAAGATAGGCCTTGGCGATCTCGAAATGGGTCGCGTTCGGGGTGGCGATGGTCACAAGGTCGATCCGGTCGGGCCGGTCCTTTTCGCCGGCCAGCATTTCCTGCCAGTCGCCATAGGCGCGGTCGGCGGGCACACCCAGCCGCTGCGCATAGGCGCGCCCCGCCTCGGGCCGGTGGTCCAGCGCGCCGGCGGCGAATTCGAACAGGCCGTCGGCCTGTGCGCCCAGACGGTGGGCGGGTCCGATCTGGCTGCCTTCTCCGCCCCCGATCATGCCCCATTTCAACTTTGCCATGGTCTTGGTCTCTCTGCGAACGATGTTGGAAAACGTGCCGGGCCTAGAACGCGCCAACGTCCTGCCAGCCGCGACTGTCGGCCGAGGCCAGCGCCGCCGCCAGCACCCGGTTGACCTCGTGCCCGTCCCGGAAGGTGGGCCAGTTGCTCCGGCCGGAATGAATGGCGGTCAGAAAATCCTTGGCTTCGATGATGATCTGATCCTGATATCCGGTGCCGTGGCCGGGACCCTGGCAAAAGGGCTCATAATCGGGATGCTCCGGACCGGTCAGGATCTTGGTGAAACCGCGCTGGGTCTCGGGGCCTTCGCGGCGATAGAGCCACAGGGCGTTCTGATCCTCCTGGTCAAACCGGATCGCGCCCTTGGTGCCCGAAATCTCGTAGGCATAACCCATCTTGCGGCCGGTCGCGATACGGCTGAAATATAGGTTCCCCATGACGCCGTTTTCAAACCGGCACATCATCTGGGCGTGGTCGTCATTGGTCACTGCACCGCCCGGGCGGGTGTGGTGAACGGTTTCCACATCGGCCATGACCTGCGCGATCGGCCCCACCAGAGCCAGCGCGCCATTGACCATGTGCGGCGCCAGATCGCCGATGGTGCCGTTGGCCATGCCGGTCGTGCGCCAGGTCGCCGGGGCCTCGGGGTCGGCATAGAAATCCTCGGTATGTTCACCGCGGAACCATGTGATGTCGCCAATCGCGCCGTCGGCGATCAGCTGGCGGGCAAACTGGCTGGCCGGGGTGCGGATATAGTTGAACCCGACCATGTTGACGGTGCCCGAGGCCTCGGCCGCCGCCACCATGGCACGGCTGTCCTCAAGCGACGCGCCCAGCGGTTTTTCGCACAGCACCGGCTTGCCCAGCGCCAGCGCCGCCTCGGCGATCTGCCGGTGGGTGGACTGGGGCGATGCAATCACGACGGCCTCGACCACCGGATCTTTGACCAAGGTCTGCCAGTCGGCGGTGGCACGGCGGAACCCGTAGGCGGCGCGGTAGCGTTCGGCACTGTCAAGGCTTGAGGCGCAAATCATCTCGAGCCGTGGTCTGAGCGCGGTGTCGAACACGGCGCCCACGGCGGACATGGCCACCGAATGGGCTTTGCCCATATAGCCGCCTCCGACGATTCCAATTCCGATTTCTCGCATTTTGGGCGGCTCCGAACATACTGATTGCAACCGGTTGCAAAATCAGTATCGTGAGAATCGATCCAATGCAAGGTCCATCGGATCGGCGGGATCAAAATGCCTGGGAGGAACAGTTTGAGTCACTTGATCGACGGCATCAAAGGAAACCGGTTTGCCGTTTTCGGGCGCGCTGGCATGGACATGTTCGCCGATCCGGTCGGTGTCAAAAGCGAACATGCCGACATGTTCCGCGCGGACTTGGGCGGTTCGTCCGCGAATATCTGCGCGGGTCTGGTCAAGCTGGGCAGCCAGGCGTCGCTGATCACCTCCGTCTCGGATGACGCGGTTGGGCGGTTCTGCCTCAACAAGTTGCATCACTATGGTGTCGACACCTCTTTCATCCGCGTCGTCGGCGGTGAATACCGCATGTCCTTGGCGGTCTATGAAAGCTGCATCGAGGACTTTCAGAACGTCATCTACCGAAACGGCGCCGTCGATTTTCAGGTCACCGAAGATGACATGGACCGGGTCGACTATGGCCGTTTCAGCGCGGCGATCTCGGCCGGAACCGTGTTTGCCGCCGAACCGTCGCGCAGCGCCACCTTCCGCGCCTTCGAAAACGCGCGCAAGGCCGGGCTGCCGGTGATCTTCGACATCGACTACCGGCCCTACAGCTGGCCTTCGGCGCAGGTCGCCGCCAACGTGCTGTCGCGCGCGGGCGAGGCCAGCGACATGATCGTCGGCAATGACGAAGAATTCGGCTTCATGGCCGGCGGGATCGAGAAAGGCTTCCGGAAAGCCTGCGATCTGGCCGAGAAACCCGGCCGCATCGTCGTCTACAAGATGGGCGAAAAGGGCGCCGTCACCCTGACCGACGGGCAAGAGATCCACACGGGCATCTACCCGGTCAGGGCCGTCAAACCCAACGGCGCGGGCGACAGCTTCATGGCCGGGCTGCTGGCCTCGGTCGCGGCGGGCCATTCGCTGGAACAGGCGGTGTTGCGCGGCTCGGCCTGCGCCTCGATCGTCGTGTCCAAACCAGGCTGCGCGCCCGCCATGCCAACCACCGAAGACCTGGACGCTTTCCTTGCGTCCCACCCCGGCCCCACCCCGGCCGGATAGGAGAGCCCGATGCACATCCCCCCGTTCGACAACCAGAACAAACCCATCGTCGATGTCGATGACCCGACCGTACCGCTGAACTTTTTCAACATCGTCAAGTTGAAGCGGGGCGAAGCCTTTGAATACCAGGTCCCAGGGTACGAGACCTGCATCGTGCCCGCCACCGGCAGCGTCGATGTGGATGTCGAGGGCGTGCACTTTGCCCATCTGGGCAACCGGGGCGAGGATGTCTGGGATGGCGAGCCCGAGGGGGCTTATGTCCCGTCAGGGGCAAGGGCGCAGATGGTCTGCGTGTCGGAAACGGCCGAGGTGTTCGTGGCCGGCGCAAAGTATGACAAGGTGCTGGACCCGTTCGACGTGCGCGAGCATGACTTGGTGCAATATGGCAGCGACGACACCAAGACCCATCGCAAGATCAAGCATATCCTGGGCCAGAAACAGCATGACAAGGTCGGCCGCCTGCTGGTGAGCGAGCTGTTCACCGTGGGTCAGGGCGGCTGGTCGGGCTTTCCCAGCCACAAGCACGACACCAACCGCCTGCCGGACGAGACCCGGCATGACGAGACCTACAATTTCCGCTTCAAACCCAACTGGGGCTCGGGCCTGCAGATGCTGCAGCGCGAGGACAATGAGCCCGGCGATGCCTATCACATCGTCGATGGTTCGACGATCTGCATCGACAAGGGCTACCACCCCTGTTGCGTGCTGCCGGGATACGAGATGTATTATTTCACCATCCTCGGCGGGCTGACCCAACGGTCGCTGGTGCAGTATTTCCAACCCACCCATGCCTATCAGATCGAGACGATCCCGGGCATCAAAGACATGATCGCCAAGTTCAAATGACCCTCGTTACGCTCAAAGACGTCCTGCAACCCGCCTATGAACAGGGCTATGCCGTCGGCGGCCTCGTGACGTTGGGCTGGGAGGACATGCGCGCCTATGTCGCCGCGGCCGAGGCCGAGAACGCCCCGGTGATCCTGCAGGCCGGCCCCAGCTGCCGCGAGCACACGCCGCTGCCGGTTCTGGGCAAGATGTTCCGGTATCTGGCCGAAAACGCCTCGGTGCCCGTCGTGGCGCATCTGGACCACGGCTATACGTTCGAGGAGTGCAAGATCGCGCTGGACAGCGGGTTCACCTCGCTGATGTTCGACGGATCGCGCAAGCCCCTGCAGCAGAATATCGACGAGACCGCCGGGATTGCCGAAATGGCCCACGCCGCCGGGGTCTCGTGCGAGGGCGAAATCGGCTTCGTCGGCTATTCCGGCGGCGAAGGCTCGGCCGGGACCGACCCGGACGAGGCCGCCACCTTCGCCGCCCAGACCGGCGTGGATGCGATGGCGATTTCGGTCGGAAACGTCCACCTTCAGCAGAACAAGGAAGGCGGGCTGGACGAGGACCGCATCCGCCGGGTTCAGGCCGTGACCAACGTGCCGCTGGTGATCCATGGCGGATCGGGCGTGCCCGTCGAACAGCGCGCGCGGCTGGCGCGTGAAACCGCGATCTGCAAGTTCAACATCGGGACCGAGCTGCGCATGGCCTTCGGCGCCGCCCTGCGCGAGGCCGTGAACCGCGACCCCGACCGGTTCGATCGGGTGACGATCCTGAAGGAAACCCATGATCCGGTCGAGGCTGCCGCCCGCGCCGTGATCCGCGCCTTTGGTGCGCCGCCGCAGCGCTAACCGTCCCGACCTGTGCCGTTCTTCAAAATGCGCTGGCGGGTCCTAATCGTCGCGCCCCGGTTCGTTTGGATTGCTGGAAAACAGGGCGATCTTGTTGCCCTGTGGGTCCCGCAGATAGCCGACGTAAAAACGCGGCCCGTACATGGCGCGAAAGCCCGGCTGACCTTCGTCCGATCCGCCGGCCCGCAGCGCGGCGGCGTGCAGGTCTCGTACCTGCTGCTGATCGCAAGCCTCAAAGGCGACCATCGCACCATTCCCGGCCGAGGCCGCGGCCCCGTCAAAAGGCGGTTTGACATAAAATTCCGGCTGAACCGGTTGCTGGCCCGGCGGGACCGGCAGGGCGAAACTCAGCCCTTCGGGACCCTCCTCCAGCGCATAGCCGAGATCCGGCAGAAAGGCGCAGTAAAACCGTTTTGCATGCGCGATGTCGTCCGCGCCGACCGTAACATAGGAAATCATGCTGCATCTTTCCTTGCCGGGTGTCGATCCGTCAACCGGCCCCAGCGTATCGACGCACGTCCATTCCGGACGGGAACGACCCCATGGCCGTCAGATCGAGCCGCCCTCGACCATGAAGTTCCCGGCACTGCACATGGCCGCGTCGTCCGAGGCCAGAAACAGCACCATCCGCGCCACATAGACCGGGTCGATCGGGTCGGGCAGGCATTGGCGGTCGATCTGCTTGGCCAGCGCCTCGGGCGTGACCCACAGGTCTTTCTGGCGCTGGGTCATGATCCAGCCGGGCACGACCGTGTTGACCCGGATCCGGTGATCGCCCAGTTCCCGCGCCATGGTGCGGGTCAGGCCGTGCACTGCGGATTTCGCGGTGGCATAGGCGGGAAAGCCCGCGCCGGCCTCCCACCAGGAATTCGAGCCGATATTGATGATCGACCCCGCGCCCTTGCCGATCATGCCGGGCGCCACGGATTGGATGGCAAAGAACATGTGGCGGAGGTTGGTCGCCATGCGCTCGTCCCAATAGTCCGGCGTCACCTCGCGCCAGTCGTGCCGGTCGTCATGTGCGGCGTTGTTGACCAGAACGTCCGCCGCACCCAGCGCGCCGGTGAGTTCTTCGAATGCCGTCCGCAGCGCCGCGATGTCGCGCAGGTCGCAGGCGGCAAAGGCGTGGGGTCCGTCCAGTTCGGCCAGCAGCGCGTTGCCGCCCTCGGCGTTGATGTCGACAAAGCCGACCTTGGCCCCCTGCTCGGCAAAACCGCGCACGATCTCGCGCCCGATGCCCGAGGCCCCGCCGGTCACGAATACGGTGCGCCCTTTCAGGCAGGGATAGATGGCAAAGGCCTTGGTCATTTGTCGCGCTCCATGATCCATTCCACTTCGGGCGCCGGAACGAAACGCCATTTGCGCAGCGGCCCGGCCATGACGTTCAGATAATACATCTCGAACCCGTAGGGCGCCCCGCAAGGGTGGTGCCCGCGCGGCACCAGTACCACATCGCCATCGGACACGGCCATGGTTTCGTCCAACTGACCGTCATCGGTATAGACGCGCTGGATGCCAAAGCCGCTGGCCGGGTTCAGGCGGTGGTAATAGGTCTCCTCCAGATAGGTGATGCGGGGATAGTCGTCCTCGTCATGCCGGTGGCTGGGGTAGGATGACCAATGGCCGCTGGGGGTGAAGACCTCGGTCACCAGCAGGCTGTCGGCGTAGTCCTCGGCCTCCATCGCGATGTTGTTGATGTGGCGCGTGTTTGTTCCCTTGCCGCGCTCGGTCAGGGTGATGCCCTCGGGCCCGATCCGGCGCGCGGCATGGCCGCCCTTGCCCGGGGCCGAGCACACGGCGATCACGCAGTCGGTTTCGGCCACGGCCTCCCACTCGGTGCCGTTGGGCAGGTACAGGCAATGCGGCGGGGACTTTTCGAACACGTTCATCCGGTCGCCCAGCACGCCCCAATCCTGCCCGGCGCCGGTGATCCGGGCCTTGCCCTCGACCATTACCAGAATGACCTCGCGGTCGCCGGTGACCTCGGCGGCGCGCTCGCCGGCCCGCAGGTGATAAAGGCCAAAACCCACATAGCGCCAGCAGGCGCTGGCCGGCGTGATGTCATGCACCTTGCCATGGGTTCCGAACGGTTTTCTCAGCAGTTCTGCCATCGGTTTCACCTGTGTTGGGGCAGCACCGGCCGCCCGGGTTCCGTCATGCCGCCTGCCGCGACTGCAGCGCGTCCAGCGCCTGTTGCAACTGTGCCTGCGTCCAGCTTTCCGACACCGCCCGGCGCAGGATGTCCGCCTGGCTGGGCGGAGCATTTCCACCTACCGGCGGATCGGTATCCAGATTGGTCGGAAAGGGATAGCCTTCGGCGGTGGCCGCGATCGCGGCGCCGATGCGGGCATCATCCAGATCGCCGCGCTGTTTCAACGCCATCAGTGCCGGGAATACGGCCAGACACATCGCCTTGCGGTCCACTGCCTCCATCGCCCGCCCGAAGGCTGACGACACCTGCAGCAGGTTGGCCATCCGGTGGATGTCGGCGCTGCTGTTTTCGCCGGCTGCATGGAACAGCGCCGGGTTGAAGAACACCGCATCGCCCTTGGCCAGCGGCAGCTGGATGCAGGCCCGTTCGAAATACGCCCGATGCGCGTCGTCGTGAAAGGCGACATAGCCAGGGCCATACAGCTGCGAGAAGGGCAACAGCTTGGTCGGGCCGCTTTCAATGGGCATGTCGCAATGGGCAACCGCGCCCTGCAGAGTCAGCGCGGCGGTGACCATATGGGCGTGCGCCGGGAACTGGGCCGCCTTGTCGGCGGTCTGGAACCCCAGGTGATAGTCGCGATGCGCCTGCTGCGCCTTGCCGCCTGGCCGCACCTGGTTGATCTGCGCGGTCACCTGGTAATCGGGGCCCAGCCAGGCCTCGCAGGCGGCGGCAATCGCCGTGTTGCCGAAATAGAGCGCAAAGCCCTCAGGGTCGCGCAGGCATTGCTTTTGCAGCGCGTTCCACACCCTGTCATTCGCGCCCGAGGCCGCAAAGTGATCGCCCTCGCCGCCCCCGGCCTGACGCTCATCTTCGATGATCCGGCGAAACACCTCGGTCGCCCGGTCGATGACCGCGGTATCCGCATAGGCGCCTTTCAACGCGATCACCCCGGCAGATCGGCCCAGAACCCAGCCCCATTCAGCCAGCAGGGCGCGCCGGGTGTTGGGGGTTTCCAAGGCGGGCCGCAGCGCGTGCATGTCATAGACCGGCACGTTCTTCTCCACAGCGGCCGCGTGGCGCACCTGCTCGGGCCGCAGGCTCTGCGAGGTCAGCACCTTGAATTCGTCCAGATCACAGGACTCGGGGCCGAAATAGCCGGCGAAACCAGGTTGCTGACGGACCATGAAACGCTCCTTTCCCATGGCGGCGCCCCGGGGGGCGAAAGATCAGGCCGTGATCGTCAATCCGGCCTGACCGCAGACCTCGACGATGTGGTCATAGCCCATCTTCGAGTATTCATAGGGCGGGGCCTTGGCCGGGTCCTGCTCGGCCTCGACCACGATCCAGCCTTCGTAATCCATGGCTTTCAACGCATGGGAGACCTCCTGAAAGCCGATGCAGCCATCGCCGGGCACCGTGAAGGCCCCTGCGATCACTGCATCCAGGAAACTGCGCCGGTTGCCGCGGGTGTCGCGCACGATGCCGGGGCGGATGTCCTTGAAATGCACGTGATGCACCCGATCACCCCAGCGGTTCAGCGTAGCCAGTACATCACCGCCGCCGAACAGCAGATGCCCGGTGTCAAAGCACAGCTTCACCTCCGGCCCCGACCCCTCCATCAACCAGTTCACGTCATCTTCGCTTTCTATGATCGTGCCCATGTGGTGGTGATAGGCCATCGGCATCCCCTGATCGGCCATCCACTTGGCCAGTTCGGTGATCTTGGCGCCGTAGGCCTTGATCTCGTCTTTCGACAGCTGCGGGCGGTCATTGACCGGGGTGCCGATCTGGCCCTGAACCGTGTTCGAGCATTCGGCATAGACGATGCAGGGGCTGTTCAACGCCACGAACTGTTCGACCTGCGCGCGCACCGCGTCGCGTTCGGCGGCGAAATCGTTGATCAGCGAATTGCCCGAACACCAGCCGCCGCACAGGGCGATGTCGTTGCCTTCCAGATAGGCGCGCAGGCCTGCGGTATCGGCGGGCATGCGCTGCCCACGCTCAACCCCGGTATAGCCGATCTGACGCGCCTCTTTCAGGGCCTGTTCCATCGTGAACGCCGCCGTCAGGTCGGGCAGGTCGTCATTTTGCCACGCAATCGGAGAGATGCCGATCTTCACGCTCATTTGGTGTTTCTTTCCTTGATGGCAGCCTCGTAGGCCGCACGTTTTTCATTCACTGCAGGGCGGGTGCTGACCTCGGGCACCGCCACTTCCCACCACGTGCCGCCATATTCGGTCGAGGGGTACGGGTCGGTGTCGATGACGATCACATAGGGGCCTTTGACTTCAGCACGCTTTGCCAGCGCCTCTTCCAGCTCGGCGATCGAGCCGACCTTGACCGAGGTCGCCCCCATCGCCGCCGCATGGGCCGCAAAGTCGATGGCCGAGGGCGTCTCGTGCACCGCATGGTCCAGCAGGTTGTTGAACTCGGCCCCGCCGGTGCCCATCTGCAGCCGGTTGATGCAGCCAAAGCCCCGGTTGTCGGTGATCACCACGGTGAAGGACACCCCCATCATCGCCGCCGTCGCCATTTCCGAGTTGGCCATCATGTAGGTGCCGTCCCCGGTGAAACAGATCACGTCGCGATCGGGCTGGGCCATCTTGATGCCCATGGCGCCGGCGATCTCGTAGCCCATGCAGCTGAAGCCGTATTCCATGTGATAGGCCCCCGGACGCGGCGCCTTCCACAGCTTGTGCAGCTCGCCCGGCATGGTGCCGGCGGCGCACATCACCACCGTGTCGTCATGTGCCGCGCGCTGCACCGCGCCCACCACCTGCATGTCGGTGGGCAGTGCGTTGGCGTCGCCCGGCGCGTCGGTCAGCGCATCGACCTTGGCAAACCACTCAGCCTTGAGCGTGTCGGCCACCGGATCGGCGCGATAGCCCTGCAGGGCTGCGCCCAATTCCTCGATCCCGACCCGCGCGTCGGCCAACAGCGGCATCGCGCCGTGTTTCGCGGCGTCATAGGCGGCGGTGTTCAGGCAGACCATCTTGCGCGCTGGGTTGGAAAACAGCCCCCAGGACCCGGTTGTGAAATCCTGAAACCGCGTGCCGATACCCAGGATCAGATCCGCCTCGGCGCACACGGTGTTGGCGGGTTCGCCCCCGGTCACGCCGACCGGGCCCAGGTTCAGCGGGTGATCCCAGGCCAGGGCCGATTTGCCGGCCTGCGTCTCGGCAACAGGAATGTTGTGGGTCTCGGCAAAGGCCTGCAGCGCGTCGGTCGCGCCGGAATAATGGACACCGCCGCCGGCCACGATGATCGGGCGTTTGGCCGACCGGATGGCCTCGGCCGCGCGGGCCAGCTCACCTTCGTCGGGGCGGATGCGGCGCTGGTGCCAGATGCGCGGCTCGAAGAAGCTGAGCGGATAGTCATAGGCCTCAGCCTGCACGTCTTGGCAAAAACCCAGGGTCACCGGCCCGCAATCGGCCGGGTCGGTCATGGTGCGGAAGGCGCGCGGCAGGGCAGTCAGCAGATGTTCGGGCCGGGTGATCCGGTCGAAATAGCGGCTGACCGGGCGGAAACAGTCATTGGCGCTAACGGTGCCGTCGGTGAAATCCTCGGTCTGTTGCAGCACCGGGTCGGGGCCGCGGGTGGCGAAAACGTCCCCCGGCAACAGCAGCACCGGCAGGCGGTTCACATGCGCCAGCGCGGCGGCGGTGACCATGTTGGTCGCCCCCGGCCCGATCGACGAGGTGACCGCCATGGCGCGGCTGCGCCGCATCTGCTTGGCATAGGCGATCGCGCAATGGGCCATGGTCTGTTCATTGTGACCGCGATAGGTGGGCAGGCTGTCGCGCACACCGTGCAGCGCCTCGCCCAGACCGGCCACGTTGCCATGGCCGAAAATCGCCCAGACGCCGGCGATGAAGGGCTGGCCGTCTTCGTTCATCTGCGCACCAAGGTAACGCACCAAGGCCTGCGCCGCGGTCAGTCGGATTGTCTTGCTCATCATGATCCCTTTCAGAACGAGGCCGCTATGGGCAATCCGTTGCAATCATTCTGTCGTGAAAGGATCCGACACGCCCACCACCCAGACCGGGTGGCCCGGCCTGCCGGACCCTGGTGATATTGGTGCCCCGCATGATGCGGGACACCGGGGAGAAACCTTCAGACGGTGCCGCCCAGCGACCCTTCCAGCTCGGCCATCTCCTGCCCGCCGGCCATCATGTCCTGCAGCTCTTCGGGCGAGATTTCACCGCGCCGGGCGGTGCCCAGCGTCTTGCCGCGGTTCAGAACCGTGAACCGGTCGCCCACGGCCAACGCGTGGCGGACGTTGTGGCTGATGAAGACCACGCCGATGCCCTGGTGGCGCACCTTGTCGATGGTGGCCAGCACGTTCGAGGTCTGCCGCACGCCCAGTGCCGAGGTCGGTTCGTCCAAAATCAGGATCTTGGCGCCAAAATAGACCGCACGGGCAATCGCCACGGTCTGACGCTCGCCCCCCGACAGGGTGCCCACCGCCTGATCGGGGCCGCGCAGGTTGATGCCCATCTTGCGCATCTCTTCCATGCAGACCTCGTTGGCGTGCTCGATGTCGAACCGTTTCAACAGGCCTTTCCCCTTGGTCGGCTCGCGCCCCATGAAGAAATTGCGGGTGACGCTCATCAGCGGGATCATCGCCAGGTCCTGGAACACGGTGGCGATGCCCGCCTCCATCGCGTCGCGGGGCGTGTCGAAGGACATCGGCTGGCCTTCGAAATAGATCTCGCCCTTGGTGGGTTTGTGCACGCCCGACATCGTCTTGATGAAGGTCGATTTGCCCGCCCCGTTGTCACCCAGCAGGCAGTGGCATTCACCCGGCTTGACGTCGAAACTGACGCCCGCCAATGCGATGATGTTGCCGAAATGCTTTTCAATCTCTTTCATTTCGACGACCGGGGCCACGTCCTTGACCGCATCGCCGTGATGGAACTTGGTATCTTCGGTCATGTCAGCGCTCCCCGGTTACGCGTTTGCGGATCGCGTTGTTGAACAGAACGGCGATCAGCAGCATCGCCCCTAGGAACACCTGGAACCAGTCCTGATCGAAATCGGTATAGGTCAGGCCGATGACTACCATGCCGAAGATGATCGCCCCGAAAAACGCCCCGATGGCCGATCCATACCCGCCGGTCAGCAAACAGCCACCGATCACCGCGGCGATGATCGCCTCGAATTCCTTCTGGAAGCCACGCCGCGCATCGGTCGAGCCCGCGTCGATCACGGTGATGATCGCCACCAGCGCGGCACAACAGGCAGTCAGCATGAACAGTGAAATCTTGACCCGGTTCACCGGTACGCCCGAGTTCGACGCCGCAACCCGGTCGCCGCCCGAGGCGAAGATCCAGTTGCCGGCCGGGGTGCGCAGCAGAACATAGGTGGCGGCAATGGCGAAAGCCACGAACCACAGGATTTCAACCGGGACACCCGGCACTTTGGGCGCGCCGCTTTTGAACGTGTCGATCAGGCCCTTTTCGGCCAGCCAGGTGAACAGGCTGGCAAAGGCTTCGCCGGAAAAGAACGGCGCGAGCCAGTCATTTTCGACCTGGTCGCGCACGCCGCGCAGCTGGGTCGACCCGCCGGTGGCGGCCTTGAGCCCCACCAGGGACAGGCCGCGCAGAATGAACAGAAACGCCAGCGTCACGATGAAGGATGGCAGGCCCGAGCGGATGACGATGGTGCCGTTGATTGCCCCGACAAAGGCCGCAAAAACAAAAGTCATCGGGATCGCAGCGACCAAGGGCAGCTGCCAGGTCACCACGCAGACCCCGAAGAACAGGCCGGCAAAGGCCACCATGGAGCCGATCGACAGGTCAAACTCGCCCCCGATCATCAGCAGCGCCGCGCCGATGGCCAGAATACCCAGTTGGGCGGCCGGGGTCATGAAGTTCATGATGCCGGCAAGCGTGAACATCGATTCATCGGCCGTGATGGCGAAGAAGATGAAGACAAGGATCGCCCCTGCGATGGCCCCCAGTTCGGGCCGCTTCATCAGCTTGGTCAGGAACGGTTCCTTCTTGATCCGTTCGTCCATCGCCGCTTGTGCAGACTCGGTCATGGTTTCCTCCCGTTTGGCAGGGGCGGCGCCCTGACGCCGCCCCGATTTTCAGCCCGCCGGTATCAGCGGATGCCCTGAGCGGACAGCTCGACCACCTGACCGGCCTTGTCGGCGGTGATCAGGTTCGGACCCGAGGGCACGTTGCCGCCCGGCATCAGGCCGTACTTGGCGTTCAGCGCCATAAACACGACCGGCAGGTAACCCTGCAGATACTGCTGCTGGTCCACGGCAAAGGCCGCGTCACCATCGACGATCGACTGCAGGAAGTTGGCCGACAGGTCGAACGAGGCCACGTTCACGTCGCGCCCCGACCCTTTGACGGCGGCCACTGTGGGCTCACCGGCCGAGCTTGCGCCCAGCGCCATCACGGTATCGACGCTTTCATCCGAAGCCAGAGCCGCCGAGACTTTCGACTCGATCTCGGACGGGTCGTTGGACGTCGGCAGAACGGTCACATTGCCGCCAAAGCCTTCAGCAAAGCCCGCGCAGCGCAGGTCCAGCGCGACGTTTCCGACCTCGTGGTTCACACAGATCGCGTTCTTGCCGCCCATTTCGGCCAGCTTCTCACCGGCGGCCTTGCCGGCGTCGAACTCATCCTGACCCACATGCAGCGCCGCGCCCAGTTTCTTGGACACGTCCGAGCCCGAGTTCATCGAGATCACCGGGATGCCTGCGGCGACCGCGCGTTCGATCGAGGGGCCAAGCGCGTCGGCGTCCGGGATCGAGACGATCAACCCGTCGGGTTCCTGGTTCACGGCGGCATCGATCAGCTGCGACATGGCGACCATGTCAAAGGTTTCGGGCGCGCGGTATTCGACGTTCACGCCCATATCCGTGCCGGCCTGCTCGACCCCGTTCTTGACCACGTTCCAGAACGCGTCATTCGCCTGGCCGTGCGATACCACGACGATGTCCTGCGCAAAGGCCGGAGTGGCCAGCGCCAGCGCGCCGGCGGCCAAAGCACCTTTGAAAAATTTGTTCATTACGTTTCCTCCCACTAGGACAGATTTTTGTCTTGTCCGGGTCCTGGACCCATTCATCCGGCAAGGCCGAATCTCTGTCGCACCGATACGCATCGGGGCCGTTTCAGTTTCAATACTTCACGTCATTTTGCAACCGGTTTCAAAATTTCCTCCAGCTTTACCGGAATACCCGTCCTGGCCGATCGGGTCGCAGCTTCGGCCAGGGCCAGCGCTGCGACGCCGTCTTCCAACGTCACCGGCACGGCGGATCCGGTCTTGACCGCAGTCACGAACGCATCCCATTCCGCCCGATAGGCAGGCATGTAGCGTTCGAGAAAGAAGTAGGTCGGCTTGGCACTGATCACGCCGTCGGACGTGGATTTCACCAGGTTGTTCTCGAGCACGTTGCGCGCCTGCAGCAGCCCGCCGGACCCCAAGACCTCGACCCGTTGATCATAGCCGTATACGGCCCGGCGAGAATTCTTGATGACGGCGATCCGACCGTCCTTGTAGGTCATGGTGACGACGGCTGTGTCCACATCCCCCGCCTCGGCGATGGCGGGGTCCACGGTCGATGTGCCAACGGCCGAAACAGTGACGGGTACGTCACCCATGATGAAATTGGCGAGGTCGAAATCATGTATCGTCATGTCCCGAAATAATCCGCCCGATACTTTGACATAGGAAATCGGGGGCGGCGCCGGATCAAAAGAAGTGATCGACAGCAATTCGGGGCTTCCGATCTCGCCGGACTGAACGGCGGATTTCAATGCGCCAAACCCCGGATCGAAACGCCGATTGAACCCGATCATGACCGGTTGACCGGTACCTGCCACGGCTTGCTGGCAGGCGAGGGCGCGGTTCAGGTCCAGATCGACCGGCTTTTCGCACAGAACGGCCTTGCCCGCCGCCGTCGCCGCCTCGATGAGGTCCGAATGCGTATCCGTCGGCGTGGCGATCAGCACCGCGTCGATATCCGGGTCGGCGATGATGTCCTCCGACGTGCGCGCCACGGCTCCATGCGCTTGCGCCAGACGTGCGGCGGCGTCTTCCATAGCGTCCGAAACCGCAACAAGCGTGCTGTCCGGGTGGTCCGAAATGGCTTGCGCGTGGACGGTTCCGATGCGCCCTGCTCCAAGCAATCCGATTCTGAGCATTGTGACCTCTGGGTATATTTCTGGCGGGAGCATGTTCTTTTTTGCAACCGGTTGCAAGGATTAATTGCGGCCTGAGCGCGCCCGTGTTTTGGCCCAACATTGCAACGCGGTCACGAAGGCACTCAGCCGATCGCGTGCGGGACCAATCTCTTGAGTTTGCTGCCTGGGCGTCCTTGAGTGGCTTGGTATTGGCCCATTCGGTTCGGCTTTTGTGATTTCTCCGTCCTCTGTTAAACCTTTGAGTCGGGGCAGAAATTGACACCGATACCAAACCGCCCCGACCAAGGAGACGATGATTTGATGAATGTGTCCCTGCCGATTCCGCTGCTGGTCATGGCCATTCTCCCTGCTGCGTTGCTGGACCGATGTTCGGGCCAGAACACCGGCACCGCGCTGGGAGTTCTGGCGCGGGACCGGGTCGCACTGACGGCAACGGCCAATGAGATCATCGTGGAACTGCCTGTTGCAGAAGGGTCTCCGGTCAAGGTCGGCGACGTGCTGGTCAGGTTTGACACGGATCTGCAGACCGCGAAGCTGAACCTCGCGCAGGCGGAACTGGAGAAATCGCAGGCCACGCTGCTGAAACTGGAAGTCGGTCCGCGCGAGGAGGAGATAGCGATCGCGCGCGCCAACGTCGCCGGGGCCGAGGCGCGTCTGCTGGACGCAGAAGCCGTGTATCAGAGGAATTCCCAGCTGGTCGTCAACTCGGTCGTCAGCCAGGCGCGCCTGGATCAGGATATTGCCGCACGCGATTCCGCTCGGGCGGCACTGGAAAGCGCTCGGGAGTCCCTGAAAGAACTGGAAAACGGAACCCGCCCCGAAGATCTGTCGGTGGCCCGGGCCAATGTGCGGGCGGCCGAAGCGGCGGTTGCCGCCGAGCAGACCGTTCTGGATGACCTGACGGTTGTTGCGACACGGGACGGCATCCTGGATTCCCTGCCCTGGAACCTGGGGGAACGGGTCGCCCAGGGCAGTCCGGTCGCGGTGCTGGTGTCCGGCGCGGCCCCTTACGCCCGCGTCTATGTCCCCGAACCCAGCCGGGTGGACATCGCACCCGGAGACTCTCTCGAGGTTTGGGTCGACGGGCTGGACCAACCTCTGACGGGCACCGTGCGATGGGTCAGCGACGACCCGTCCTTCACCCCCTACTACGGGTTGAACAAGGATGATCGGACGCGCTTGGTCTATCTGGCTGAAATCGACCTGCCGGAAACCGCCCGAGATCTGCCCGCAGGCGTTCCCGTCCAGGTGAAGATGCCATGAGCGATCTGGTGGTCTCGACCCAGGGTCTGACGCGCCGGTTCAAGGAAAAGACAGCCGTCAGCAACCTGGACCTGGAGATACGCCAGGGTCAGATCTATGGGTTTCTGGGCCCGAATGGCTGCGGCAAGACAACGACGATGCGAATGCTGACCGGACTGCTGACGCCCAGCAGCGGATCCGTCTCGGTGCTGGGCCGACCGATGCCGCAATACGCCGAGCCGCTGAAGAATGAGATCGGGTACATGACGCAGATCTTTTCGTATTACCGCGACATGACGGTGCTGGAGAACCTGCGCTTTGCCGCCGAGATCTACGGAATGCCGCGCCGCAAATCCGCCGACCGGATCGACGAACTGCTGACAACCTACGACCTGACCGAAAACGCCAATCAACTGAGCGGCAGCATGAGCGGCGGGCAGCGGCAGAAACTGGCGCTGGCCGCGACGGTGCTGCACGGCCCCAAGCTGTTGTTTTTGGACGAGCCGACATCGGCCGTCGACCCCGAAACCCGCCGGTCTTTCTGGGAACAGCTGTTCGACCTGGTCGATCAGGGCGCGACGATGATCGTGTCCACGCATTTCATGGACGAAGCGGAACGGTGTCACCGGCTGGCCATCCTCGAGCATGGGGTGAAAAAGGCGGATGGATCGCCCCGGCAACTGATGGAAGACCTGAACGCCACCGTGATCGAGGTCGAAGGCGAGGGTCTGCGGCAGGTCAAACACCTTCTGGACGACACGCCCAAGGTGCTGTCGACGGCGCAGGTGGGTGCCCGATTGCGCGTACTGGTGGACAAGTCGGAAAACGATCCGATGGCGATGATCACGTCGCGCCTGTCGGACTTTCCCAACGTGGCGATGTCCGTGCAGCGCCCCAATCTGGAAGACGTGTTCGTCAGCGCGACGAAGGGACCCGCCCAATGAAATCGCTCCGCCGCATCACCGCCGTTCTCAAGAAGGAGCTGCTGCAACTGCGGCGCGACCGGATGACCTTTGCCATGGTCGTCATGATCCCGCTGATCCAGCTGCTGTTGTTCGGATACGCAATCAACACAAACATCCGCCATATACCGGTCGGGATCGTGGATCAGGCCGACTCGTCGCTGTCCCGGACCTTGGCTCAGATCGTTCAAGCCACGCAGGTCGTGACCATCACCGAGGTCTTCGCGACCCCGGAAGAGGCCGAGCAGGCGATCACCGAATCCACCGTGCGCGCCGCGTTCATCATTCCGCCCGACGTCGATGACCGGCTTGCCCGAAGCCCGTCCATCGGACTGGGCCTGCCCAACGCCACCAACCAGACATCCAGCCGCCCCGTGGCTCATTGGATCGTGGACGGGTCGGACACCATGGTGGCCAGCGCCATCAAATCCCTGCGCAGCATGTCACTGACCGAATTGCTGCGACAGCCGCCAAACCGTCAGGTCCCGACCTTCGAGGTCACGCTGTATTTCAATCCCGAGCAACGATCGGCGGTGAACATCGTGCCCGGCCTCGTGGGTGTCATCCTGACCATGACCATGATCCTGTTCACCTCGGCCGCCATCGTCCGAGAGCGCGAGCGGGGGAACATGGAGATGCTGATCAACACCCCGGTCAAATCCATCGAACTGATGATCGGCAAGATCATTCCCTATATCTTCCTGGGCTTGCTGCAGGTCGCGATCATCCTTGGGCTGGGACATTTCCTGTTCGACGTCCCAATAAACGGAGGACTGATCCCGCTGCTGGTGGTAACGCTTCTGTTCATCATCGCCAGCCTGTCGCTTGGCCTTGTGATATCGACGCTGGCTCAGAACCAGCTGCAGTCCATGCAGATGACGATTTTCGTTCTGCTGCCCTCGATCCTGATGTCGGGATTCATGTTCCCCTTCGACGGGATGCCCAAGCCGGTTCAGGTGATCGCCCAAGTGCTGCCGGCCACCCATTTCATGGACATGATCCGCGGCGTGGTTCTGCGGGATGCAACGCTTTACGCTCTGCGCGGTGACATCCTGTGGATGATCGGGTTTGCCGTCCTTGGGATGCTGGCCGCGACGCTCAGGTTCAAGAAACGCCTGGGATAAAAAGAAGGGCGGCCAAGGCCGCCCCAAGTGTCTGGATTGCCAGTCTCTTATCCGTGTCGGACCGTTCAGATGATCTCGTCCTCGTCGAACATGGGATCATCTTCCAGCTGCGCGTTGATATCTTCCATCGAGTCTTCGGCCTTTTCCACGGACCCGACCCGCCCCAGGTGAAACACGGCATCGCCCTCATTCACCACAGGCATGACCGCACGCCCGACGATCAAGCCGTCGAACGGAGCGATGATGTCCTCGCTGGCTTCGCCGAACGGGTCCGATACGGCACCCAGCAGATCACCTTTGCGAACCAGTTCACCGTCCGCTTTGTAGATCCGAAGGATTCCGCCCATCGGGGCACGCAACCACTTGCTGGACGAACAGAACTGCGGTGCCGCTTTGGGCTTGGAAATCCGCTTGGCGGGAACCATCCCCATGTGCCTCAGCACCCGCAGAATGCCAGCAAGGCCCGCGCGGATCGACAGTTCATCCAGGCGAAGACCCTCGCCCGCTTCGTACAACAGGATATCTTTCCCCTGCGCCTTCGCCGCGCCGCGCAATGATCCGTCGCGCAGGGGCGACTGGATGACGATCGGTGCTCCGAAAACGCTGGCCAGTTCCTTGGTCCGAGGGTTGTCGGGCGAGATCCGGATCTGCGGATAGTTCGTGCGATGTATCGCCGCCGAATGCAGATCGATCCCCAGATCCGAGCGGGCGACGATTTCGGTCATGAACAGATGCGCCAGCCGCGAGGCCAACGACCCGTTCTCGCTGCCGGGAAACACCCGGTTCAGGTCGCGACGATCGGGCAGATAGCGGGAATGGTTGATGAAGCCGAACGCATTCACGATCGGCACCGCGATCAGCGTGCCTTTCAATGTCGCCAGGTTGGGCGCACGCAATAGACGGCGAATGATCTCGACGCCGATCACCTCATCACCATGCACCCCACCGCTGACAAAAACAGTGGGCCCGTCCTGTCGGCCATGCACCACATGCGCGGACATGGTCACCGGGGTATGGTCCGACAGAACGCTGACCGGCAGATCCACGGTAAACCGCGACCCCGGTGCCACCGTGGCGTGGCCGATCGTGAATGGCTGCCGCTTTCCCATGCCGTTACCCTTTGCCCTTGGTCTTGGTGGCTCCGGCTTTTGCGTTCTTTTCCAGGAACTCGATCATCTTTCCGGCAATATCCAGACCAGTGGCTTTTTCCACACCCTCCAGGCCCGGCGAGGAATTGACCTCCATCACCACAGCGCCGTGGTTGGCGCGCAGCATGTCGACGCCGCAGGCATTCAGGCCCATCGACTTGGCCGCGCGAACGGCCGTTGCACGCTCTTCCGGTGTCAGCTTGACCACCTTGGCCGAACCGCCGCGATGCAGGTTCGAGCGGAAATCGCCCTCGGCGCCGGTGCGTTTCATCGCAGCGACAACCTTTCCGCCCACCACGATGGCCCGAATGTCGGTTCCTCCGGCTTCCTTGATGAACTCCTGCAGCAGGATGTTCACACCCGCACCGCGGAACGCCTCGACAACCGATTTGGCGGACCGGTCCGTATCGGCCAGAACGACACCGATGCCTTGCGTCCCTTCCAGCAGCTTGATGACGATGGGCGCGCCACCGGCCAGTCTCAGCACCTCGTCGGTCTGTTTGGGGTCGTGAGCAAAGGTTGTGACGGGCAGGCCGACACCGTCGCGGGCCAGCAACTGCATCGACCGCAGCTTGTCGCGCGACCGGCCGATGGCGACGCTTTCGTTCAACGGGTAGACACCCATCATTTCGAACTGACGTAACACTGCGGTTCCGTAGAAGGTGACCGAGGCACCGATCCGCGGAATCACCGCGTCATACCCCGTCAGCTTTTCGCCATTGTAATAGATCTCGGGGCGACGGGTTGCGATGTTCATGTAGCACCGCAGGGTGTCGATGATGTCGAGCTGATGCCCACGCTCCTCGGCCGCTTCCTTGAGGCGGCGGTGCGTGTACAGGTTGGCATTGCGCGCCAGCATTGCAATCTTCATGACAAATCCCCTTTGTCCTGGTGTTTTGGTTTGCCGCGCAACAGATGCGCGCGCTTGGTGTGAACGGCGATCGCGTGGTTCTTCAGCGCCGCCCGGCCCACGATCATCTGAAAGGTCATGTTCGTGCGATCGGTCAGAGACAGATCCAACGGCCAGGTTTCGTCGCCCAACCGGATGGTGGTTCGGATGACGATCCTGTTTTCAGGAATTCCGCTGGTGTTCTTGATGTTGCGCCGTTCCTTGATCGGAGCCTCGATACGGACCATGCCTTCTCCACCCGGCACCTCCGTCAGGAAGGACACCCAATGATGTCCGTCCCGTTGAAACCGCCGAATGTCGGTTGCATGCAGCGCTGACGTGCGGGCGCCGGTGTCGATCTTGGCCTTGATGTCGTTCAAAGGCAGGTCGGGAAGGTCGATGTATTCCATCCAACCAATGACCTTCGGCGTCTGCGGCTGACCCTTGTCGGAAACGTTTGCCATAATCACACCAGCCAGGGCATCAGAAGGGTTGCAAGGCTGAGCACGAAGAAGAAGCCGGCCATGTCCGTAATCGTGGTCAACAGCGGGCCACTTGCGGCGGCCGGGTCCTGTCCGATCCGCTTCAGCAGCAAAGGAACAACACCGCCGATGGATACCGCCAGCATCGTGTTGAGTGCCAGCGCAGTACCAATCACCAGACCCAGAGCCGGATTGCCTTTCCAAAACCACGCGACCAGCCCGATCAGAATACCCAGCGCAATCCCATTGATGACCCCGACTGAAATCTCCTTGATCCAGACCCGCACGGCATCTTGCGGCCGCACCAACCCCAGGCTCAATTCACGCATGGTGACGCCAACGGCCTGGTTGCCGGAACAGCCGCTCATGTCCGATACCATCGGCAGGAAGATGGCCAGCGCAATCACGGCGGCCAGTGTTTCTTCGTAGGCCGAGATCACGCTGGCCGCGATGATGTTGAGCACGATGTTGGCCGCAAGCCAGGCCAGCCGGCGACGGGACCGCACCGACAAAGGCATCGAGCGCAGCTCGTCGCCAACCACACCCTGACGTTTGAGGCTTTCACTTTCCGAGCGTTCCAGAGTGGCTTCTGCCACCGCCGTGCGGGACACGACACCCGCCAGGACACCGTCGGCATAAACCACCGGCACCCCCAGGAAAGGATGATCGTTGAACACGTCTTCCAACTGTTCCAACGGGGTATCCACGGTCACGGTCAGTGGTGGAACCATGATGCTTGTCAGCTTTTCGCTGCGCTTGGCGGTCAGCAGGCTGCGCAGCGATACCACGCCCACCGCGCGCCCCTCGGAATCGACAATATAGGGGTGCTGCCCGCGATACCTTTCAAAATCCTCGTCGTCCGAAGCAAGTTCGCGCAGGACATTGCCAACGGTCTGCGTGTCGCGGAACTTGAACACCTCGGTCATCATCAGACCGCCGGCGGTGTCATCCTCGAACGTGCTGAGCAGGCGGACATCCGCAGCCTCTTCGGCGTCCATTTCGGACAGGATGGCCTCGGCATCCGGCGTATCCAACTCGCCGATAACGTCGGCCTGAATGTCCGAATCCAGCTGTTCGATGATTTCGGCAGCACGCTCGGGCTTGAGGCGTTCCACAAGCTCGACCGCCATCTCGTTTGGCGCTTCTTCGACCAGTTCCGCCGCAAGTCCAACGGGCACGATCTCCAGAACGGTATCGCGCTCGGCCGGTGTCAGCTGAAGAACTTCGCGCAGGGCTTCGCTGCTGGTCAGCGGATCCAGAAGCGCCTCAAGCTCGGACGCATTGGACTGCTCGACCGCTTCCTTGATCCGAAGCGAAAGCTCTTCGTCGGTTGAGGGAATGTCTACGTTTCCGTCCATGCCTTGGCCATTCAATTGGGTTGTCGTTCCTTTATATAGGTGATAAATTTTTGTCTATAGGCAAAATTTCATGAGATATAGAATGTCTGACTTCACGAATGCCGCGGAAACCCTGGCCGGGCTGTATGCCCGGGAGTTCGGAGGAAAGGCCTCGGGCCGGTATCGCATCCCGCAGAAGCTGCTGCGTGAACTGTGTGGCCGGAGAAGGCTGTACCAGGAGGACATCACGGCTCTGACCCGTGAACTTCTGGAAATGGGCTATGTCATGATTGATTTGGACAGCTTCTTTGTCGTCATGAGCGCCAATTCCTTCGTGAACTATCGGCGAGTCGGCAAGGAAATGCTGGCCCACACGGAAGGCACCAGCTGAGTCCCATTCCAGGCAATCGTCGCAATGGCGCGCGATCTTGTCAGATCCTCAGTGCGCGAGCCGCCGCAGTCTTTGTTGCAGAAACTTTCTGGACGCCAGGTTCGGTGCCGCTTCTATGGCCTGCCGATAGGCCGCGACCGCCGCGGCGGTGCGGCCCGTCTTCTGAAGAATATGCGCGCGGGCCGCGTGCCATGGCTGAAAATCGTCAAGATCGGGCCGCAGGCTGTCCAGCTTGTCCAAGGCCAGTTGGGCATGACCTGCCTCGGCCATCACGACGGCCCAGTTCAGGGCAACCACCGGGGTTGGCTCGCAGGCCCAAAGGGACTGATACAGCAGCGACATCTGCCACCAATCCGCGGCCGGCGCCATCATGTGGCAATCCGCAATGGCGGCCTTGAGTTGAAACGGTCCCGGTTTTCTCTGGTCGACCGCAGCTTGCAGGAGCCGCTGCGCCTGACGTATCTGACCCTGCCGCCAAAGTGTTCGGTCCTGATCCTCTACGGGCACCATAGCGCCATCAGCGTCGATACGCGCAGGGCGGCGGGCATCGGTCAATAGCATCAGGGCCAGCGCACCTTCGATCTCGGGCTCTCCCGGTTGGAGATCTCGCAGAACCCGCGCAAGGTAGATACCTTCGTGGCAGAGATCCCGCGGTCCCGTATCCTCGGTCACGTATCCGGTGGTGAAGATCAGGTAGAGGGTCGTCAGCACCGTATCCAAACGTTCCGGCCAGATTTCCGGATCGGGAACGGAGTACCCAATCCCCTTGGCGCGAATCTTGGCCTTGGCTCGGGACAGGCGCTGGCCCATCGTCTGGTCGTTGTCCAAAAATGCTGCGGCGATCTCCCGTGTGGTCAGGTTGCAGACCGTGCGCAAGGTCAGCGCGATGCGTGACTTCTGGTCCAGCGCGGGGTGGCAGCAGGTGAAGATCAGACGCAACCGGTCATCCGGTATCTGCTCAGGCAGGTCGTCCGTCACGGAGTCGGGCAGGGTTACGGCCAGGGCTGCTGTTTTCCGACCTTCCCTATGTTGCGCTCGAATGCGATCGATGCCCTTGTTCAGACCAACCCGCATCAACCATGCGGTCGGGTTGTCCGGAACTCCGCTGCGGCTCCAGTGTTTCACGGCCGAGATTGCGGCCTCCTGCAGTGCGTCCTCGGCCAGTTGGAAGTCACCCAACCGGTTGATCAGGCCGGCCAAAAGCCGCCCCCGATCCCGCCGCAACACATCATCAATGACATGCCCAACTGCGATCGCTTTGGGGGCGGCGTTCTTCATGGATTATCCAGCCGGATTGTAGTCCATCAGAGGCCGAACCTCGATGGTGCCGTAGTTGGCGGCCGGGATCAGCGCCGCGTATTTCAGCGCCGCATCCAAGTCGGCAACGTCAACCACATAGTATCCGCCCAGATGCTCACGCGTCTCGGCATAGGGCCCGTCCATGGTTTCAGCTTTTCCAGAGCGGATCCGAAGGGAGGTTGCAGTTTCGATCCCTTGCAGACCCTCGCCATCGCAAAGAACACCATCCGCTTTCATCCGCTCATTGGCGGCAAAGAAGCCACTCATCATCTCGTCAAACTCCGGGGTGCCATAGGCCGGTTCTTGCGCGGGGTCGGTGTAGATCAACAGCATGTATTTCATAGCAATAATCCTTTTCAAAAGTTCTGGGTCAAAGACCGAAGATCCGGGCTGCGATGCAGATCATCATGATCAGCGCGGCCAGGACATTGGTGCCATTACCGACATAGCGGAGCGGGTGGCCGGCATTGTCAATCTTCAACCCGAAGGGATGCACAGCTCGTCCGATCACCAGCAAAATGCCCGCCGCGTTGAGGAAAAGCGCTGATGTACAGACCCCTTCCCCCAGCATCATCAATATCAATATGAAGGTCGCCCAGTCCTGGCAGTTTCCATGTTGGCGCACGCGCAACATCAGCGCCATGTCGCCGCCATCGCCGATGGATTGGCCCGTGGCCGACCGCATCCCCGAGACACGAAACCATAAGACGAGCCAGATCATCGCCACTAGCAACGCATAAATCGGTGTCGTTGAAAAAACCATCTATCGTCCTTCCTGTTTTCAGGTTCGTGCCCCAAGGACGTCGGGTTTTCTCAGATTTCGACAGGTGCTGAGATTTTTTTGGGTGGCGCGCTGCAATTCTTGCGCATTTTGCGCGTTTCTTACCATTTATTTGTCGGCGATTGTTGGGTTGGTGCTGAACGAGCGGTTGAGAACGAGCAAAGCCGCCCTTGG
>NZ_JBQFQL010000003.1:0-389633 GCF_056536865.1 Ruegeria sp. CI8 | reverse complement strand
CCGCTGATCCAGGTGTTCAAACCGGTCTCGCCGCTGGCCTGGCTGCCGATCGTGACGATGATCGTCTCGGCCGTCTATGTCACCAATGACGGCTGGTTCGCGAAATCCTTCCTGATCTCGGCCATCACGGTGACGCTGTGTTCGCTGTGGCCCACGCTGATCAACACCTCGTTGGGCGTGGCCTCGATCGACAAGGATCTGGTGAACGTGTCCAAGGTTCTGAAGATGAACACCTGGACCAAGATCACCAAGCTGGTGCTGCCCTCGGCGCTGCCGCTGATCTTCACCGGCCTGCGCCTGTCGCTGGGCGTGGGTTGGATGGTCCTGATCGCGGCCGAGATGTTGGCGCAGAACCCGGGCCTGGGCAAATTCGTCTGGGACGAGTTCCAGAACGGCTCGTCCAGCTCGCTGGCCCGGATCATGGTGGCGGTCTTTACCATCGGCATCATCGGCTTCCTGCTGGACCGGGTGATGTACGCGCTGCAGTCCCTGTTTACCTTTACCAACAACCGGTGAGCGTGATGAGCATCCTCAGCTTCGAAAACGTCTCGAAATCCTTCGGCGAAGGCACCGGGCGCACCGATGTTCTGAACGGCATCGACCTGCAGGTGCAAGAGGGCGAGTTCCTGGTGATCCTGGGCTTTTCCGGCACCGGCAAGACCACGCTGATCAACCTGATGGCCGGGCTGGACATGCCCAGCCGCGGGCAGGTCACCTTCAAGGGCGCGCCTATCAAGGGGCCGGGGCCGGAACGCGGCATGATCTTTCAGAACTACTCGCTGATGCCGTGGCTGACGGTCAGCGGCAATGTCGGACTGGCGGTCGATACGGTCTTTCCGGGCCTGCCCAAGGCCGAGAAGGCCGCGAAGGTGGCCCATTTCGTCAAGATGGTCGGCCTAAGTCACGCGGCGTCGCGCCGGCCGGCCGAATTGTCGGGCGGGATGCGCCAGCGGGTCAACGTAGCCAGGGCGCTGGCCATGAACCCCGAGGTCTTGTTGCTGGACGAGCCGCTGTCGGCACTGGACGCTCTGACCCGCGCCAACCTGGCCGACGAGATCGAGCGCATCTGGGAAGCCGACCGCAAGACCTGCGTGCTGATCACCAATGACGTGGACGAGGCGATCATTCTGGCCGACCGGATCATCGCCCTGAACCCCGACGGCACGCTGGGGCAGGAGTTCCGCGTCTCGATCCCGCGCCCGCGCGACCGGGCGGCGAGGAACACCGATGAAACCTTCAAGCGCCTGCGCGCCGAGGTCACCAAATACCTGATGGATGTGGGGATCGAGGCCAAGGTCGAAGGCACCCGCATCCTGCCCGAGGTCACGCCGATCCACGGCGTGCCCACCGCCGTGACCGAGGCGCAGAAGGGCATGATCGACAGCCGGTTCCTGGATTTCTCGCAACTGCACAAGGTCTATCCCACGCCCAAGGGGCCGCTGACCGTGGTCGAGGACTTCGATCTGAAGATCGACAAGGGCGAGTTCATCTCGCTGATCGGCCATTCGGGCTGCGGCAAATCCACGGTGCTGACCATGGCGGCGGGGCTGAACGAGATTTCCAAGGGCGCGATCAAGCTGGATGGCCGCCACGTCGAAGGCGCCGACCCTGAACGCGCGGTGGTGTTCCAGTCACCCAACCTGTTCCCGTGGCTGTCCGCGAAAGAGAACGTGGCGATCGGGGTCGACAAGGTCTATCCGAACGCCAGCCAGGCCGAACGGCAGGACGTGGTGGAATACTACCTGGAACGCGTCGGCCTGGCCGATGCGATGGACAAGCAGGCCAGCGACCTGTCGAACGGCATGAGACAGCGCGTCGGCATCGCCCGCGCCTTTGCCCTGTCGCCCAAGCTGCTGCTGCTGGATGAACCTTTCGGGATGCTCGACAGCCTGACCCGCTGGGAGCTGCAGGAGGTTCTGATGGAGGTCTGGTCGCGCACCAAGGTCACCGCGATCTGCGTCACCCATGACGTGGACGAGGCGATCCTGCTGGCCGACCGGGTGGTGATGATGACCAACGGCCCGCAGGCTACGATCGGCAAGATCACCCGCGTGGACCTGCCGCGCCCGCGCACCCGCAAGGCGTTGCTCGAACATCCCGACTACTACGCCTACCGGCAGGAAGTTCTGGATTTCCTCGAAGAATACGAACACGGCGCCAAGCCGAAATCGCCCGCCCCCAAGGCCATTGCAGCGGAGTGACCCCATGAAACAGAAACTTGTCGTGATCGGTGCCGGGATGGCGTCGGGCCGCGTGCTTGAACATCTGACCGAGACCGCGCCAGATGTGTTCGACATCACGCTTTTCAACGCCGAACCGCGCGGAAACTACAACCGCATCATGCTCAGCCCGGTTCTGTCGGGCGAGAAGACCTATGAGGACATCGTCACCCATGACGGCGACTGGTACGCGCAACGGGGCATCGCCTGCCGCTTTGGCGAGCATGTGGTGAAGATCGACCGCGAGATGAAGGTGGTCGAGGGCGAAAACGGTCATGTGCCCTATGACAAGCTGCTGATCGCCACCGGCTCGGCCCCGTTCATCATTCCGGTTCCGGGCAAGGACCTGCCCGGCGTCATCTCCTATCGCGATCTGGACGACACCAACGCGATGATCGACGCGGCCGCCAAGGGTGGCAACGCGGTGGTGATCGGCGGCGGTCTTCTGGGGCTCGAGGCCGCGGCGGGGCTGGCCGAGCGCGGCATGACCGTCACCGTGGTGCACCTGATGGGCCATCTGATGGAACGGCAGCTGGATGAGGCCGCCGGATACCTGCTGCGCAAGGATCTGGAAAGGCGGGGGATCACCGTGCGAACCCAGGCCTCGACCAAGGCCATTCTGGGCGAGGGTCGCGCCGAGGCGGTGCTGCTGGAAAGCGGCGAGACGCTGCCCGCCGACCTGGTGGTGATGGCCGTCGGCATCCGCCCCGAAACCCGGCTGGCCACCGATGCCGGGCTGGACGTTGCCCGCGGGATCGAGGTGAACGCGCAGATGCAAAGCTCGGACCCGGATGTGATGGCCGTGGGCGAATGCGTCGAATTCGACGGCCACCTGTTCGGCCTGGTGGCGCCGCTTTTCGATCAGGCCAAGGTCGTGGCCAATACCCTGCTGGGCCAGCCGGATGCTTTCGTGGTCAAGGAACTGGTCACCAAGCTGAAGGTCACCGGCTGCGACCTGTTCAGCGCCGGAGACTTCGCCGAGGGCGAGGGACGCGATGACATCGTGTTCCGCGACCCGGCGCGCGGGGTCTACAAGCGGCTGGTGATCGAAGACGACCGCCTGATTGGTGCTGTCATGTATGGCGACACCGCCGATGGCAGCTGGTTTTTCGGCCTGATCAAGGACGGCACCGACATCGACGAGATGCGCGACACGCTGATCTTTGGCCCGGCCTATCAGGGGGGCGACACCGCGGACCCTCTGTCAGCCGTTGCAGCATTGCCGCCTGAGGCGGAGATCTGCGGCTGCAACGGCGTATGCAAGGGCACCATCGTCGAGGCGATCGCCGCCGGCGCCACCGATCTGGCCGCCGTGCGCGCCAGCACCAAGGCCAGCGCATCCTGCGGAACGTGCACGGGTCTGGTCGAACAGGTCCTGCAGGGCACGCTTGGCGATGAGTTCCAGATGCCGGCTGCGCAACCGATCTGCGGGTGCACCGACCTGACCCACGAAGACGTGCGCCGCCTGATCAAGGCGCAAGAGCTGAAAAGCCAGGCCGCAGTCTGGCAGGAGCTGGGCTGGAAAACGCCCAATGGCTGCCATGTCTGCCGGCCGGCGATCAACTATTACCTGCTGGCCGACTGGCCGCTGGAATACCAGGACGACCCGCAAAGCCGGTTCGTCAACGAACGCAAACACGCCAACATCCAGAAGGACGGCACCTTCAGCGTCGTGCCCCGCATGTGGGGCGGCATCACCAACCCGGCCGAGCTGCGCGCCATCGCCGACGCGGCCGAGAAATACGACGTGCCCACCGTCAAGGTCACCGGCGGTCAGCGCATCGACCTGCTGGGCGTCAAGGGCGAGGACCTGCCCGCCATCTGGGCCGATCTGAACCGGGCCGGCCTGGTCTCGGGGCACGCCTATTCCAAGGGTCTGCGCACGGTCAAAACCTGTGTCGGCACAGATCACTGCCGCTTCGGAACCCAGGACAGCACCGGCCTTGGCATCAAGCTGGAACAGATCCTGTGGGGATCGTGGACACCGCACAAGCTCAAGCTGGCGGTTTCGGGCTGCCCCCGCAACTGTGCCGAGGCGACCTGCAAAGATATCGGCGTGGTCTGCGTGGACTCGGGCTATCAGATCGGCATCGGCGGGGCGGCCGGGATGGACGTCAAGGAAACCGAACTGCTGTGCCAGGTCCCGACCGAGGACGAGGCGATCGAGGTGGTGATGGCCGTCACCCAGGCCTATCGCGAGGGCGGCAAGTATCTGGACCGGCTGTACAAATGGCTGGCCAAGGTCGGCATGGACTGGGTCAGGGCCAATGTGGTCGACGACCTCGAAAACAGGCGGGCATTGGTCGCGCGGTTCGAACTGTCGCAAAGCATCTATCGCAAGGACCCCTGGGCCGAGCATGTGCGTGACAAGGCGCCGAGCTATGCCCCGATTGCAGATTTCACCCTGGAGGCCGCGGAATGAGCTGGATCGACATCGGACATATCGACGACGTGCCGCTGCGTGGCGCGCGTCTGGTGAAAACCCGTCTTGGCTGCATCGCCATCTTCCGCACGGCCGAGGCCGAACTGTTCGCGGCCAGCAATGCCTGCCCCCACAAGGGCGGCCCGCTGTCCGAAGGCATCGTGCATGGCCAGTCGGTGACCTGCCCGCTGCACAACTGGGTGTTCGACCTGAATACGGGCGAGGCCCAAGGCGCGGATGAAGGCCGGATCACCACCTATCCGGTTCGGCTGGAGGGCGGGCGCATCCTGCTGGACGCCCGCGCCGTCACCGAGCGGAGCGCCGCGTGATGGACGGCTCGAACCTGCCCGAGGTGCGATCCACCTGCGCCTATTGCGGCGTGGGCTGCGGCGTGCTGCTGCGCCCGGACGGGGCCGGCGGTCTGACCGTGCGGGGCGACCCGGACCACCCGGCGAATTTCGGACGGTTGTGTTCCAAGGGTACCGCGCTGGGTGACACGGTCGGGCTGGGCCACCGCCTGCTGGCCCCGCGCGCCTTTGGCCGGGACGTGGGCTGGGACGACGCGCTGCAGTTGGTGGCCGACCGGTTCCGCGAAACGATCGCGGCGCATGGTCCCGACAGCGTGGCCTTCTATGTCTCGGGGCAGTTGCTGACCGAGGATTACTATGTGACCAACAAGCTGATGAAGGGCTTCATCGGATCGGCCAATATCGACACCAATTCGCGGCTGTGTATGGCCTCGACCGTGGCCGGGCACAAGCGGGCCTTTGGCACCGACACCGTGCCCGGCACCTACGAGGATCTGGACCAGGCCGATCTGGTGGTGCTGGTCGGGTCGAACCTGGCGTGGTGCCACCCGGTTCTGTACCAGCGCGTTCTGGCGGCACGGCAGGCGCGCGGCACCCGGATCGTGGTGATCGACCCGCGCCGCACCGCCAGCTGCGATCAGGCCGATCTGCATCTGGCGCTGAATCCGGGCAGCGACGTGGCGCTGTTCAACGGGCTGCTGACCGAGATTCATCGGCGCGGGGCCGTGGACCCGGACTTCGTGAGGCTAACCTCGGGTCTGGAAGCCGCACTGGAAACGGCCGGAAACGACCAGATCTCGGAAACCGGCCTGCCTGCCGAAAAACTCGCCGCATTTTTCGATCTATGGATCAATACCCCGCGCGTCGTGACGGTCTTCAGCCAGGGAGTGAACCAATCCTCCAGCGGGACTGACAAGGTCAACGCCATCCTGAACTGCCATCTGGCCACCGGTCGGATCGGGCGGCCGGGAATGGGCCCGTTCTCAGTCACCGGCCAACCCAACGCGATGGGTGGGCGCGAAGTGGGTGGTCTGGCCAACACGCTGGCTTGCCATCTGGACATCGAAAACGCCGATCATCGCGCCGCGGTTCAGGCGTATTGGCAATCCCCTGCAATACCGCAGTCTCCGGGGCTGAAGGCCGTGGACATGTTCCGCGCGGTCGAAGATGGGCAGATCAAGGCCCTTTGGATCATTCACACCAACCCGGCAGCAACCATGCCCGAAGCTGACAGGGTCAGCCGCGCAATTGCCGACTGCCCATTCACGGTCGTCAGTGATCTGACGTTGCATACCGATACGGCGCGCCTGGCCGACGTTGTGCTGCCGGCCGCCGGGTGGGCCGAAAAGAACGGAACGGTCACGAATTCGGACCGAACCATCAGCCGGCAACGCGCCGTTTTGCAGCCACCGGGCCAAGCGCGCCCGGATTGGGATATCCTGGCCGAAGTTGGCCGCCGCATGGGATGGAAATCCGCGTTCGACTACGCTTCACCGGCCGAAATATTCCGGGAATACGCCGCCATGTCCCAAATCGCCGCGCGGTTCGGGAAAGACTTCGACATTTCGGGCTTCTCCGAAATTGACGAGGCGGGCTATGCCGAATTGGAACCCACCCGCTGGCCATTGGGTCGCAAGCGTGCAGGTGGGAGATTTTTCGGTGACGGACACTTCTTTCACTCCGACAGGAAGGCCCGGATCGTTCCCGTTGCCCATCGACCTCCGGCAGCCCTGCCCGGACAGCAATATCCCTTTGTGATGAACACCGGACGCACACGGGATCAATGGCACACCATGACCCGGACCGGTCTTTCAGCCCGCCTGTCCGCGCATCTGGCCGAGCCATTTGTGGACATTCACCCCCAGGACGCCGCCCGCGAGGGGATATCCAGAGCCGACCTTGTCGAAGTCACCAGCCGCACTGGGCGTGGTATTTTTCGCGCGCGCATCACCCAAGATGTTCGCATCGGTCACGCCTTTGCTCCCATCCATTGGACTGCGGAAACGGCGCCTTCGGGCCGGGTGGACATGCTGGTTCCCGGCACCACTGATCCGATTTCCGGACAACCCGAAAGCAAGGCCACACCCGTTTCGATCTCGGTCATGCAGGCAGCGTGGTACGCCTTTGCCGTCTCCAGGAAACCCCTGAACCCCTCGGTCGCCTACCGCGCGACGGTCCGAACGGACAACGGTTACAGGACAGAGCTGGCTGATCATGCCCGGATACAGAATTGGGAACAAACCGCCCGCGAATGGTTTGCACTGACCGATGCAGACGCGGTCACGGCAGGTGATCCGGCCCGCGGTTCATTTCGCATTGCGTTGTCGCAGAACGGATGCCTGCAAGCGGCACTGTTCGTGTCGCCGCGCCCCCTGCCCTTGATGCGGGACTATCTTGCGTCGATGCCGGACATACCACCCGCACAGGTTCTGCCCGGCCGCGCGCCCGCAGATGCCAAGGACACCGGACCGATCATCTGCGCCTGTTTTGGCGTCGGGTTGAAGACGATCGTTGACGCGATCTCGTGCGGGCAAGCGATCAGTGTCGACGCTATCGGCGCGGCGTTGAACGCCGGAACAAATTGCGGGTCTTGCCGGCCTGAATTGGGTGCCCTGATCGACCGGTATGCCCCGGATGCCGCCGACAACCTGAGCCGACAATTGCAGGGAGACGTCGCCTAGCCCGGTCGCATTTCTGTTGACAGGTGATCCAGCGATGGGCAGCATTTTTTCATCGGATCGACAACCAGAGTGATCAAGCCGTGATTGACTGCACCAAAGATAACCAAGGCCGCCGGGCAACCGGTTGCAACCTCGTCGTCTGACGAGGGACGGGTTTTTCGCAGTCTCCGGATGCTGAACCAGCAGCCCGGACCGATCTGAAACTTCTGCCCATGGCTTCATTTTATGCACAATCACGCTGGGCTTCGGCTGGCCGTCGATATTGGCGGCACATTTACCGATACCGTTCTGATGGACGGGCAATCCAATATCCTCGCAACGACGAAAACTCCGACGACACCGGACAACCCAACCGTCGGTGCCGTGACTGGTGCAAAGCGCGTTCTGGATGACGCCAACGCCAGTTTCTCGCAGGTTTCCGGGTTCATTCACGGCACCACGCTGGCCACCAATGCCCTGATCGAGCGGCGCGGTGCCCCGGTTGCGACAATAAACACCGACGGGTTTCGGGATATCCTCGAGATTGGGTATGAACGTCGTTACAGCCAGTATGACATCAATCTGGTCAAGCCCAACCTGCTGGTCCCACGCGCTCGTGCCTTCACGATCGGCGGGCGAATGGATGCACGTGGTGACGAACTTACACCGCTGGATGTCGCCGGTATGAGCGATCTGGTGCGCCGGATTGCGGATAGCGACGCCCAGGCCGTGGCGGTGTGCCTGATGCATTCCTATGCCAACCCAAAGCACGAGCTGGCTCTGCGGGACCAGTTGCTCAGGGCTCTCCCCGACCTGGCCATCTCGCTCTCGCACGAAGTCAGCCCCGAGGCGCGCGAATTTGACCGCCTGTGCACCACCATCGCCAACGCCTATATCCAGCCCCAGATGGCCGGGTATCTGGCCGAGTTCCAATCCCGCTTCGCCGCAGAGGGGCTGAGCTGTCCCATTCTCATGATGACGGCCGGTGGTGGTATGACAACCCTGGAAACGGCCGCCCGCCTGCCGATCCGGTTGGTCGAATCCGGCCCGGCCGGCGGGGCCATCCTTGCAGCACGGATCGCGGCTGAAACCGGTGCGCGCGCCGTAACCAGCTTTGACATGGGCGGGACGACGGCCAAGCTGTGTCTGATTGATGCTTTCCGCCCGCAGACCGCGCGCAGGTTCGAAATCGCAAGGGCCGCGCGCTTCATCAAAGGCTCAGGCATGCCGGTGCGCATCCCCGTGATCGAGATGATCGAAATCGGCGCAGGCGGCGGCTCGATTGCCAGAGTCGACCGGCTAGGTCGCCTGCAGGTTGGCCCCGAAAGTGCCGGCGCACAGCCAGGCCCTGCCGCTTTCGGCAATGGCGGTAGGGCGGCGACCGTGACAGACGCCGATGTGGTGCAGGGCCTGATCGAACCCGGCCGGTTTGCCGAAGGCCGACTGACGATTGACACGGCAGCCGCCGAACAGGCCATCACCGTGGAAATCGGGAGCGCACTGGATTTGGCGCCGGACCTGGCCGCACGTGGTCTCAGCGAAATCGTCGACGAAAGCATGGCCGCCGCAGGTCGGATGCACGCGGTCGAGTCCGGAAAAGAGTTGGCAACCCGAGTGATGATCGCCTTTGGCGGCAATGGGCCATTGCACGCAACGCGAGTGGCCCGGCGGTGTCAGGTCGACCAAATCGTGATCCCGAAGGACCCGGGCGTAGGGTCAGCGGTCGGATTTCTTTATGCCCCGGTCGCCTTCGAAATCGTCCGGTCGCGCTATGCCACTCTGGATCAGCCGGATCTCGACGGTCTCAACGCTTTTTTTGACGAAATGACAGCCGAGGCGCTGACCGTGGTCCGTGCCGGTGCACCTGAAGCCGAGTTGTCGATCCGAAAACAGGCTTTCATGCGGTACCACGGCCAGGGTCATGAGATCGAGATCGCACTTCCGGATCGGGCACTTGGGCCTGCAGACATCGAAACCCTGCGCCGGGATTTCGAATCCGAGTACAGCCGGTTGTTCCGCCGCGCGGTACCGGGAATGTCGATCGAGATTCTCAACTGGTCTGTCGAGATCTCGTCGCCCGCTCCTGCCCTCAGCCGGGTTCCTGACGGAGCCCACCAGCGCACGGTGCGCCCGTGCGGCCATCGACGCATTCTGTGTGATGTCAGCGGGCATTGGTGCGACGCCGGTATCTACGATCGATCCGTGCTTGAACCCGGCGATAGCTTGCGCGGACCGGCGCTGATTACCGAGCCTCAAACCACCACATTCGTCAGCGCGGATTTTCAGGCCAGCGTCGATGGCGGCGGCAATCTCTGGCTCAACCGGATACAGGAGGACGCCGAATGAACACGACGAATACCCGTCTGCAGGTCATGTGGAACCGGCTGCTAGCGGTGGTCGAAGAACAGGGCCAGGCGCTGATCCGGGCCGCCTTTTCTCCGATCGTTCGTGAATGCGGCGACATATCCGCCGGCATTTTTGATGTACGCGGCCGTATGCTGGCCCAGGCCGTTACCGGAACGCCGGGCCACATCAACACGATGGCCGAAGCGGTTAAGACCCTGTGCGGGCGATACTCCCGCTCCGAAATGAAGCCGGGCGATATTTTTCTGACCAATGATCCTTGGATCGCATCCGGCCATTTGAACGATTTCCTGCTGATGATGCCGGTTTTTCATCGTGGCAACGTGGTTGGGTTTACGGCCTGCACCTCGCATCTGGTCGACCTTGGCGGTTTGGGCATGGGTCCCGAAGGCTCGGATATCTTTGATGAGGGACTCCGTATCCCGCCGTGCAAACTGGTCGACCAAGGTCAGTTGAACGCGCTGCTGATGAATATCGTCAAAGCCAACTCGCGCGAGCCCATCGCCAATGAGGGCGACATCTACGCATTGATCGCATGTTGCGAAACGGGCGCAGCGCGTCTGGCCGACATGATGGTCGAATTTGGCATCGACACTTTGGACAGTCTGGCCGATTACATCATCGAAACCTCGCGCCGCGGCACGATCGAGGCCATTTCGGCGCTGCCGAAGGGCACGTGGCGCAATGTGCTGACCGTCGATGGGTACGAGTGCGAGATCGATTTGCACGCTGCCCTGACCATCAAGGATGACCGGGTTCTGGTCGACTTTTCGGGCACATCGGGCCTGTCGCGCAAAGGCATCAACGTGCCGCTCAACTATGCAACGGCCTATACGGTATTTGCCCTGCGCTGCATCATCGGCCCAGACATCCCCAACAATGCAGGCTCTTTGGCGCCATTCCACGTGACGGGACCGGCGGATTGCATCCTGAATGCGCAGCCACCCGCTCCGGTGGCCATGCGCCATACGTTGGGACAGATGACCCCGGATCTGGTCTATGGCTGCCTGTCGCAGGCTCTGCCGGACGCCGTGCCGTCCGAAGGCGCATCGTGCATGTACGACCTGCCTCTGCGCCACGCACCCGAGGCGGTTTCCCGCGGTGGCACGCAGTTTGCTCTGGAATTGGTGTTCAGCGGCGGAACCGGCGCAAGGCCAAGCCTGGATGGCCTGTCGGCGACGGCCTTCCCCTCGGGTGTCTGGGGCAGCCAGGTCGAGACAACCGAGGCTGTCGCGCCTATCCTGATCACGCGTCGCGAATTGCGCCAGGACAGCGGTGGCCCCGGTCGCCTCCGCGGCGGATTGGGGCAGGACATCGAAATACGCTCCTCCACCGGCGAGGATTTCATGCTGTTCCTTTCGGTCGAACGCATCGCAAACCCAGCCAAGGGACGGCACGGCGGACTGGCGGGCGCGCCCGGTCGCATCCGTCTCGGCCCCGACGGCCCGGACTTGCCGGGCAAGGGCGAGGTGCGAATTGGCGGCGGCGAAACGCTGATCTTCCAAACTCCGGGCGGCGGCGGATTTGGGCCTCCCGATGAAAGGTCACCCGTGGCTGTTCGACAGGATGTGCGGGACGAGCTTGTGAGCGCCCGGGCCGCGCAGCATGTCTATGGGGTAAAGCCATGATCCGTCCCGTTTCCCATGTCGCTGCCATGTCACCTTATGCGTTGGCTCAGCTGGATCCGCCGGCAGGACAGCGCCTTGTTTCGCTGTCGCAGAACGAAAGCCTGCGCCCGCCAAGTCCCTTGGTCGGACAGGCCGTCGCAGAGGCGGCCGCGAACGGGCACCTCTACCCGGACCCGGACTGGACGGCATTGCGTGCGCGACTGGCGGAGCTTCATGGCCTGCCCGAGCAAGGTCTGTTGTGCGGGAACGGGTCGATGGAGCTGATTGCGGGTCTGGCGCTGGCCTTTGCCGGACCAGACGCCGCCGTTCTTGCCCCTGCGAACGCGTACCCGTTTTTTCGTACCGTGGCTCAGTTGGCTCGCGCCCGTTTCGACACTGCCGCCGAGGTGGACGGATGCGTATCCGTCGACGCGCTTCTGGCGGCCGTGCAACCGGATACCAGGTTGGTGTTTGTGGCCAATCCCGGCAACCCGACAGGCACCCGTATCTCCCGCCGCGATCTGCTGCGGCTTCGGGAAGGGTTGCGGGACAACACCCTGCTAGTGATCGACGAGGCCTATGGCGAGTTCGCCGATGATCTGAACGAGCCAATGTTCGACCTTGTCGCGCGGGGGGACACGGTCGTTCTTCGAACTCTGTCCAAGGCCTACGGGCTGGCCGGGTTTCGCGTGGGTTGGGGCCTGTTCCCGCCGCAGATCGCCGTCCAGATACGCAAGGTGATGAGCCCAAACAACGTGTCGGTGTGCGGACAGGCGGCTGCCTTGGCCGCTCTGAACGATCAGAGCTACATGCGCGAGACATGTGCCCTCACTGCCGAGCTGCGCGACCGGTTCGCCAATCGCCTTCGGTCCGCCGGGTTCGACGTTCCCAAGAGCCATACCAACTTTCTTCTGATCCGCTTTGCGGACCAATCCACCGCGACCAGAGCCGACAAAGCTCTGCGGGAAAAAGGCATTTTCCTGAGACCTCAATCCGGCGCGGGACTTGCCAATTGCCTACGTGCCACCATCGGTCAGACTGCAGACCTCGAACTCATGGCCGCGGTTCTGGAACGTTGGGCCGAGGAGTTTCAGCCATGACGCAGAGAAATTTCCACCCATCTAGGGGCCGGTCCCGTTTCGGTATTCTCGTGCCGTTCACGAACACCAATCTCGAACCCGACATGACGATGCTGCGGCCCGAGGGCGTTTCACTGCACTTTGCCCGAATGGGTGGCTATGATCAGGAAGAAATACCCGATGCTGCCCAAATGCACGGTCTTGGCGCCGCCGATCTGGATGAGCCGCTCAGGCTTTTGCATGGTGTCCGGCCGGATGTCATTCTTTATGGGTGTACCTCGGCAACGCTGACCCATGGCCCGGCCTTCGATCGCGAACTTGCCGACCGTATCAGGACCAGCAGCGGGGCGCAGACCGTTACGGCCGCGGGCGCCTTGGTGCATGCACTGCATACGCTGGAGGCGACACGCATCGGCTTTGCCTCTCCCTATGTCGCAGACATCAATGACTTGGCAATCCGGTTCCTGGCCGAGACTGGCATTTCAACCGTGTCGCGGTCCGAAGTGACAGGCCAGCTGGACAATTACGGCCAAGGCGCCCTGACCCCGCAGGCGGTGTTTGACCTGGGTTTGGCCGCAGACTGCCCCGAGGCCGAGGTGTTGGTTTTGTCCTGTACGGACATGCGCAGCGTGGAAATCATCGACCGGCTTGAAAAAACTGTTAGCAAGCCCGTTCTAACTTCAAATCAGGCGATGGCATTCCAAGCAATGCAAATGGCCGGGATCACCACACCACCGGCCGGATTTGGCCGGCTGATGCTGAACCTGCAACGCTGAGGTCGAGCGCCAGAATGCGCAGTATTTTCAGCCGAGGCATTTTGGGGCGTTCAAATCTTAAACGCCCTCAATGCCTTGGATTGCTCGTGCTGAAAATACCCGTTGCGGTCACACAGGTCGTTCAAATCGGATTGCAGTTCCTTGGCCTCTTTCGTTCTGCCTTCCTGCACCAGAACCTGCACTTCGGCTGACAGCAGCCAGGCGACGAAGGCTTCCATCTCCATGTCACGCGCCAGTTCAAGACCTCGGTTCAGGACCAGCCGGGCATCCGGAAGTTCACCCAACACCGACTGCACCCGAGCCAGGGGAGCCGCTGCGAAACAGCACAAAACATCGATTCCAGCATCGTCCGACACGCGCAAGGCGCGGCGCAACGCAATGGCGGCGTCAGCCGGTTCATTTCGCTGCCAGCACCAGATCCCCCGCGCGATCAGCGCAAAACTCAGGTCATAGGCCTTGCCGGTTTCTTCGGCGATCGACAGCACCTCGCGGATACCTGCATCCGCTTCGTCAAACCGATGCATCATGCTGTTGGCGTTGGCACGGGTTGCAAGCCCGAGCACCGAAATCGACCCGGTGGTGCCCGCTTCGGCCACACGGAACACCGTCTGGAACAGATCCGCATGTTGATCGATCGCCGACCGTGCGGCCGCGAAGTTGCCGTGAAACCACGCAGCCTGGGCCAGCGCAAAGGCCGCGTTTGCCTGCAGGCGCGGATCTTCGGAGTCGGTTGCGGTTCGCAGCGCGCGCTCAGACACCTCCATTGCTTGCCGCACATCCGCCAAGATCGTCAGCATGATCGCCTGGTCGACCTGAAACGCAACGCGCGCGGATGTGTCCCCCAACGCGTCGGACAAGGCTTCCGCCTCGCGTGAGATGGTCAGGATGCGGTTGAAGTTGCCGCTGGCGACCAGCGAAACGCGCAGACCGCGTCGGGCGCGTAGCCCGAGGTCAACAGCCACCTGGGTACCGGTCCGCTTTTGAACTTGGTCGATGCACCGCAGGGCGTTTTCGAAATATGAGACGGCGGCCTCGAATGAAAACAGCTTGATCGACATCTCGCCGCACCGCGTATAAGCCTCGGCAGCCTCCAGCCATAACTCGCCTTTGTCCGCGTGACGGGCGATGGACTGTGCCACGTCCAGATCGTCGGATGTGCCGCGGCTCAGCAGAGTTTCATAGATCGCACGGTGCAGCCTTGCGCGGCGCTGGCGTGGAATACTGCGATACCCGACCTTCTGCACCAACGCATGACTGAACCGCAGCTGTTGGCCGTCCTGAGATTCCGGCAGTTCAAGAAAACCGCGTTCCACCAAGGTCGAAATCCGGGTTTTGGCGTCGAAGCCCAGCCGTTGAAGCGTGTCGGCGAGAACGCCCCACGTCCACTGCAACCCGCCGACGGCAACCAGCTGTAGAGCTTTGCGGTCCTCGCTTTGCAGGGCATCAATCCGGGAGGCGATCAACGGTTGAACCCGGGCGGGGATCTCGATGTCGCCCAGGCTGTCCATCGCTCCGTCCTTGAACCCGGCTTGCGACATGCGGTCCCGCATGTGGTGGGCAAATTCTTCAACGAAAAGCGGTGTGCGGCCGCTCATGGCTTCGATGTACGAGCCCAGCTGACCATCGATGTCGCTCTGACCCAGCAAGCGCGTGATCAGGTCCTTGCAGGCCGCCTCGCCCAGCGGGGCGACCGGAACGACCTTGAGCAAGCCCACCGGGTCATTCGTGAACAGGTTCGCGTTGCGCGATGTCAGGAGGATCAGAACATTCGTTCCCCGCACCTGCCCCAGCAGGTTGTCGATGACGTCCAGAGTCCCCTGGTCGGCCCAATGCAAATCCTCGAACAACAGAAGCAGGGGCTTGTCCTGCTTCATCGACAGAACCAGCCGCGACAGCATCTGGTTCAATTGCCTCCGTCGGCGAGACGGATCTACAGCCGAAAGCGCCGGTTCCGTTTGGAAACGGCTGAACAGTGAATACAGGGCCGATCGGGTATGCGCATCCAGGAACTTGGTCCCGCCCAGAACCTCGGACAGCTTTTGGTCCAGTTCGGCATCGGATTTGGTGTCCGACAGTCCCAAACGGGCATTTATCACGCGGGTGATCGGCAGATACGCAGCTTCCTGATCCAGCGAAAAGCAGTTGAACTCCAGAACCTGGTGCGCGCCCAGGGGCCAGTTCTCGACCAGCTCATGCAGCAGCCTGGATTTGCCGACGCCAGCCGCCCCCAACAACAGAACCGAGTTTCCTTTGCCGTCACGCGCCTGGTTCCACGCCGCAACAAGCTCGGCCAGTTCCCTTTCGCGCCCGACAAATGGCGAACGTTCGCGGCGCGCCCGCGCCATCCAGCGCGACACCTGTTCTTTGCGGCCGGTGATTTCGAACAGCTTGATCGGACCCGCACCCCCATCCAGCTCGAGATCGCCCACATGGGTATGGTCGAAAAGATCACCGGCATTCTCCAAAACCTGACCGGAAACCGTGACCACGTTCTTTCTGGCGGCGGCCTCGATCTTGCTGGCGATGTTCATGACCGGTCCTAGAAAGGCCTGCTCTTCCCCGAGGGTGTGTTGCAACTGGCCCACCAGTAGTTCGCCGGAATGAACGCCAACCCGCACATCCAACTGCCGATCGTCCAGCTTGCCGATGCGGTCGATGATCCGCTGGGCGCTGGCTATTGCCTTGACCGCGTGATCCTCGTCCGCGTTCGGTGATCCAAAAACCGCGAGCGCGCCATCGCCGGTGAACAACGTGGTTGCGCCAAACTTTTCGCAGATCGACATGATCAGTTCGATGGCAGGGCCCAGATGGCTGACGGCGTCTTCGGGATCCAAACTGCCGATCATCATGGTCGAACGAACAATGTCGGCGAACAGAACCGTGCACATTCTGCGCTCGGTCGGTTCGATCTGGACCTGTTTCCTCATGTTCAAGCGCCCCCCGACTGCCCGAGTTCAGTATGTCGCTGATCAAGGCCTTTTTCCAGACACCACGCAAGGGTGGCGCGGACCATCCACGGCATTGATATTGAGTAAAAAAACTATTAACAATTGGCCTTGTATTGCGAAAGGAACAATTATGAGTGACCACCATACTCGGGGTTTGACCCTGGAAGATGTTCAGCAGATCATTGGCCGCGGCATCCTTGACGAGGCCTTTCGAAAAGAATTCATCGACAACCCCGAAGGCGTAGTAAACCGCTTGGGAATCTCGCTCGATCAGGATGGCGAGGCGCGCAAGCTGTTGGCCGCGATTGGGAACGTCTTTTCCGGTGAATCCGACCTGAAGTCGGCGATGCAAGACATCAAGAATGCCTACGAAGATACGTCCGACGGTGTGATCCGGCCCCGCTGCGCGTAACTTCGCATGAGCGAAAGCGCGGCCGTCTCCAGTCACGACCAAGGCGCAGCCCTGCATCAGCTGTGTCTGGTGTCTATGCCGTTTTCTTCTCTGCAACATCCCGGGCTTGGGATATCTCTTCTCGCGCAGCTGGCGCGGGACAACGGCTTTGCGACGACCGAGAAGTACTTCAGCTTCGACTATGCCGAGGCGATCGGCCTCGATGAGTATTTCATGCTGTCTGATGGCCGCTGCTATCAGGCGCTGCTGGGTGAATGGATATTCAGCGATCTGATCTATCCGCGCAGCGATCTGGACGCGATGGACTACCTGACCACGGTGCTTGGTGACTATGTGTCGGGTGTCGAGTGGCTGACGTTCATGCAAAACGCCATTGCCGCCCGAAAACAGGCCGGAGCATTCGTCGAACGTTGCGCCGATGCGGTGATGGAACAGAACCCGACCGTGATCGGGATTACGTCTTCGTTCCAACAGGTCATGGCCTCGATCGCACTGGCCCGGGCTGTGCGGAAACGGTCAGCCGACGTGATCATCGTCATGGGCGGCGCCAACTGCGAGGGGCCGCTCGGGCGCGCGCTTTTGCAGGCGCATCCTGAACTGGACGCGGTTTGCATTGGCGAGGGCGACCATGCCTTTCCCGAGTTTCTGAAAGCCCTGGGGCCCAGCAGACCCTTGCCCGTGGTCGAGGGGTTTCTGAACCGGAGCCAATTGGACTACCCGCTGGACGAGTCTCGACCGCGCCTGACCACGGATCTGGACATGCTGCCCATCCCGGATTTCAACGCCTTCTTTGAACAATTTCAAAACACTACGGGGCTATCAGCGCGCCTTGTGCCATCGGCGACGATCGAAACATCGCGTGGCTGCTGGTGGGGAGCGAAACACCATTGCACTTTCTGCGGATTGAACGGCCAATCGATGACCTACCGGAGCAAGTCAGCCGAGCGGGCTTATGCCGAATTCTGCACGCTTGCCGATCTCTATGGCCCGGATCTTGTCGTGGTCGACAACATTCTGGATCACCGCTACCTCAAGACCCTGATCCCGAAACTTGCGCAGGACACCAGACCATTCCTGATGCATTACGAGGTCAAATCGAACCTCTCGCCGACCGTGATCGCCCGTCTGGCCGACGCCGGCGTTCGAAAGATCCAGCCTGGCATCGAGACCTTCGATACTCCGACCCTTGCGCATATGAGGAAAGGGGTCAGCGGAATTCAGAACATCCAGACGCTGAAGCTGTGTGCCGAGGCCGGAGTTTTTGTCGAGTGGTGTTTCCTCTACGGGTTTCCCGGAGAATGCCCCGAGGCCTTCGAACGGATGGCAAAGCTCATTCCGCTGCTGCATCACCTGCAACCACCCGGCTCGATTGGCCCGGTGCGAGCGGACCGGTTCAGCCCGTATTTTGAACACCCCGAGGCATTTGGGGTCGAGGTCGAACCAGCGAAGCCGTATTCCTTCATATTCGACCTGCCGCCCGAAGAAGTCTGGAATTTCGCCTACCATTTCGACATCGTCGACAACGGTCCAAGCCCGCCAGCGCAGCGCGCGGCGTCGACGCTGGATGCTCTTTCTGCATGGCAAAGCGAGGCCGGCACGTCAGCCCTCTACATCGAGGGCGACACGGTGATCGACCGGCGAGCGTCAGGCAAACGCGTTGTTCACCAATTGGACCAGGCGGCTCGGGCCATCCTTGACCTGAGCCCAGTGATCATCGGCAGGGCGCTTCTTGGTGATCAGGTATCCGACTTATGCGGGGTGGACGCTTTTGAAGCCGCGATGGACCGCCTTGAGAAGCTTGGGCTGATTTATGTCGAGGACAAATCCGTGCTGTCCCTGGCCCTCAGATCGCCAGGCTTCCAGCGGGCGCCGACCTGGTCCGAGATCCGCAATGAGCCAGAACGTGCTTTCGCCGCTCAATTTCCAGCAACATTCACAAGTGCACAGGTAGCGGGACCACAACCCGCGGAATGAGATCGGACCCGGAGCCTATGAATTCCCCGGATCCTACCAATACTTAAAGAGCGACCCTGAACAATCCGGTCAGGTTTTCCTCGGTCAACTCGATTGGGTTGCCACCGCACGAGGGGTCGATGATCGCACCCTTGACCAGCTCCGGGATTGCATCTTCGGTCACGCCCAGATCAGACAGCTTGCGCGGGATACCCAGCGAGTCGTTGAACTCCTGCACGAAGGCCCGGAACCCGTCGAACCCGCCCGAAATGCCCAGATAGGCTGAGGCTGCTTCGAACCGGTCGGCGATCACAGGCGCGTTGAACTCCAGTACCGCAGGCATGCAGACCGCGTTGGTGGTGCCGTGATGGGTGTTGAACACCGCGCCGATCGGGTGGCTCATGGCGTGGATCGCGCCCAGCCCCTTCTGGAAAGCCGTTGCACCCATGGCGGCCGCGCTCATCATCTGGGCGCGGGCCTCGATGTCGGTGCCGTCCGCATAGGCGCGCGGCAGGTACTCCTTGACCAGCCGCATCCCCTCCAGCGCGATGCCCTGGCTCATCGGATGGTAATGGGGGCTGGAATAGGCCTCAACGCAATGCGCAAAGGCATCCAGACCGGTCCCGGCGGTGATGAATTTCGGCATGCCCACGGTCAATTCAGGGTCGCAGATCACCACGGTCGGCAAGACCTTGGGGTGGAAGATGATCTTCTTGGCATGGGTTTCCGAATTGGTGATGACGCTGGCGCGGCCCACTTCCGAGCCGGTACCGGCCGTCGTCGGCACCGCGATGATCGGCGCGATCGCCTTGGCGTCCGCGCGGGTCCACCAATCGCCAATGTCCTCGAAATCCCAGACCGGCCGCGTCTGGCCAACCATGAAGGCAACCATCTTGCCCAGATCCAGCCCCGAGCCGCCGCCGAACGCGATCACCCCGTCATGCCCGCCCGCCTTGTAGGCGGCCACGCCAGCCTCGAGGTTCTTTTCGTTCGGGTTCGGGTCGACCTCGCTGAACAGGCCCCGGCCCAGCCCGGCGGCCTCGAGAATGTCCAGCGTCGCGGCGGTGATCGGCAGATCGGCAAGGCCGCGGTCGGTCACCAGCAGCGGGCGCTTGATCCCCGCCGCCGCGCAAGCCTCGGGCAGTTCCTTGATACGGCCCGCGCCGAATTTGATCGTGGTCGGATAGGACCAGTTTCCAACAAGATTCATGTCAGCTTTCCTTGTGTCTAAGGCCTGCCCCGGCGAGGGGGTCGGTCCGGGGCAGGCAAATCGTCCTCAGCCCGTCACCTTCTTCAGGTGGTAGGATTTGGGACGTGTCAGGTTGTGAAATCCGATGATCGAAAGGCCGCCGCCGCGTCCGGTATTCTTGCACCCGGTCCAGCACAGACCCGGGTCCAGATAGTCGGCCCGGTTCATGAATACGGTTCCGGTCTCGATCCGGTCGCCGATGCGTTCGGCCCGCGCCACATCGCGCGTCCACAGCGAGGCGGTCAGACCGAACTCGCTGTCATTCATCAGGGCGATGGCCTCGTCATCCGAGGACACCTTCATGATCCCCGCGACCGGGCCAAAGCTTTCGTCGCGCATCACGCGCATGTCGTGCGTGATGTTGGTCAGGATCTGCGGCGTCAGATAGGCGCCGCCGTCATCTCCGGCAAAGGTCTCGATATGCGCCACTGCACCGGCGGCCACGGCCTCGGCGATCTGGGCGCGCACCTCGTCGGCAAAACGCACGTTGGCCATCGGCCCCAGCGTCGTCTCCGGATCCAGCGGGTTGCCCAGCTTGTAGCCCCTGACGATCTCGACCGACTTGGCGACGAAATCGTCATACAGGCTTTCATGCACATAGATCCGCTCGATCCCGCAGCAGCACTGGCCCGAGTTGAACATGGCCCCGTCGATCAGCGTGTCGACCGCCGCGTCCAGATCGGCGTCCTCCATGACATAGCCCGGGTCCTTGCCCCCCAACTCGGTGCTGACGGGGGTAAAGGTACCGGCCGCCGCCCGCTCCATCGCCTGCCCTCCGGCGACCGAGCCGGTGAAATTCACGAAATCGAACGCCTTGCCGGCAATCAGATCGTTGGTCACGTCATGGCTCAGGAACAGGTTCTGGAACACGTCCTCGGGCACGCCAGCCGAGTGGAAGGCCCGCGCCATCCGCTCGCCCACCAACAAGGTCTGCGTGGCATGTTTCAGCACAACCGTATTGCCCGCGATCAAGGCCGGCGCCACAGTGTTGATCGCCGTCATGTACGGATAGTTCCAGGGCGCCACGACGAACACCACGCCATGCGGCACGCGCTTGATGTATCGCTTGAACGTCTCGTCCTCGCCCACGGCAATATCAGCCAGCGCATCGCGCGCGATGCCCGCCATATAGGTCGCGCGTTCGCTGAAACCGCCGAACTCGCCGCCATAACGCACCGGCCGGCCCATCATGTGGGCCAGTTCCGGCACGATCTCGTCATTCATCGCACCCACGGCCGCAACTCCGGCCATCACCAGATCGATCCGCTCTTGCAGGGGCCGCGCTGCCCAATCCGCCTGCGCCGCCCGCGCCCGGCCCGCTGCGGCAAATGCCGCGTCACGATCCAGCGTGTCCCGCTCGGCAAACACCGATCCGTCGATCGGCGAGATACACTTCAACACCTGACCCATTGGTCACTCCATCCTCAAGCAAAGCAGACCCGCTGCTTCATCTGGCCAAAAATATCCCGTAGAGCGTGAGGGGCTGACCCCTCACATCCGCCCTCTACGCCCGCTCGAACCCGCGGGCAATCTCCCAATCGGTCACCACGCGCTCGAATTCCTCGATCTCGACCTCGGCGGCACGTACATAGTGATCCACCACGTCATCGCCCATGGCCGCCCGCAGCATGGACGACCCATGCAGCGCATCCCGCGCCGCGCGCAGGTTGCCAGGAATCATGCCCGTATCCCCCTGATAGACATCGCCCTTGGTCGGCGGCTGCAGCTTGAGCCCCTCCTCGATGCCCGCAATCCCGGCGGCCAGCATGCCCGCGATGGCCAGATAGGGGTTCATGTCCGAACCCGGAATCCGGCACTCCACCCGCACCGCCTTGGTTCCATCGCCACACAGCCGGAACCCCGCGGTGCGGTTGTCCACCGACCAGATGATCCGCGTCGGCGCAAAGGTGCCCTTCATGAACCGCTTGTAGCTGTTGATGTAGGGTGCCATGAAACAGGTATAGTCGGGCGCGTATTTCAACAGGCCCGCCATGTAGTTTTTCATCAGGTCCGACATGCCCAGCGGATCGGCCGGGTCATAGAAGGCCGGTTGCCCGTCCGTCCACAGCGACTGATGCACATGTGACGAACTCCCGACCCGGTCATGATGCCATTTCGGCAGGAAGGTCGCTGCATGGCCGTGCTGCCACGCGATCTCCTTGACCGCGTTCTTGGCGATCGAATGATACTCGGCCGTCTGCATGGCCGGGGCGTATTTGATGTTCAGTTCTTCCTGCCCGGCCTCGGCCTCGCCCTTGGAATTTTCGACCGGAATGCCCGCATCCCACAGGTGATTGCGGATCGGCCGCATCACATGCTCTTCTTTGGTGGTCTGCAGGATGTGGTAATCCTCGTTGTAGCCCGAGATCGGTTCCAGATCCCGGAAACCTTCCTTGCGTATCTGGTCAAAGCTCTTCTCGAACAGGAAAAACTCCAGCTCGGTCGCGCACATTGCCTCATAGCCCATGGCCTTCAGGCGATTGACCTGCTTCTTCAGAATGGAGCGCGGAGAATGCGGGACCTCCTCATGCGTGTGGTGATCCAGTACGTCGCACATCACCATCACCGTGCCTTCCAGCCACGGAACCGGGCGCAGAGTGCTGAGGTCGGGCTTCATGACATAGTCGCCATAGCCGCGCTCCCAGCTGGTCGAGGCATAGCCGTCCGGCGTCGCCATTTCGAGATCGGTGGCCAGCAGGTAGTTGCAGCAATGGGTTTCTTCCCAAGCCCCGGCCACGAAATGACCCGCGTGGAATCGTTTGCCCATCAAGCGGCCCTGCATGTCCACCATGCAGACCAGAACCGTATCGACCGAGCCTTCGGCAACCTGGGTCTTGAGCGTGTCGAAGTTGAGCATGAGCCACCTATTTCTGCGCCGGCGCCACCTGCCGGACTGACGTTTTCGACGGCCTGCCCCCGGTATGAGGGCAGGCCGGTTTCACCTTAGCCGTACCGGTAGGGACGGCCAGCCTTTTGCATGTCGGCATTGTACTTCTTGATGATCTCGACGACCTTGGCCTTGGTCTCGGACTCGGCTGCGATCTCATCCCAGAAGGCAACGGCGGCCGCTTCGACCTGGGCCCATTCCTCGTCGGGGATCGAGGTCAGCTTCATCTTGTCACCATTCACGCGCAGCGATGCCTCGCCGCCCCAATACCACCACTGACGGTAGTAATGCGACTGATCGGTGCAGACGCGGAACAGGGTCTGCAGGTCTTCGGGTAGTTCGTTCCAACGGTCCATGTTGGCGAAGAACGACCCGGCCCAAGCTCCCGAGATGTTGTTGGTCAGGAAGTAGTTGGTCACATCCGCCCAGCCGACGGTGTAGTCCTCGGTGATGCCCGACCAGGCGATGCCGTCCAGTTCGCCGGTCTGCACGGCGACCTCGATGTCTTCCCAGGGCAGGGTCACGGGGACCACACCGAACTGCGACAGGAACCGGCCCGCCGTCGGGAAGGTGAAAACCCGCTTGCCCTGAAGGTCCGCCAGGCTGTTGATCGGGTCTTTGGTGGCGAAATGGCACGGATCCCAGGCGCCGGCCGAGATGTGCTTGACGCCCACCTTGGAATATTCTTCGTCCCAGATCTCGTTCAGACCGTACTGGTTGAACAGGACGGGAACGTCCAGCGAGTAGCGCGAGGCAAACGGGAAATAGCCGCCGAACACGGTCACCTCGGTGGGCGAGGCCATCGAGTCGTCATCCGACTGCACCGCGTCAATCGTGCCGCGCTGCATGGCGCGGAACAGTTCGCCCGTGGGCACCAGCTGGTCGGCATAAAAAAGCTCGATCTGCATCCGGTCGCCGGCGATCTGGTTGAACATCTTGATGGCCGGGTCGATCACATGCTCGGCCAGCGCGGGGCCGGCATAGGTTTGCATGCGCCAGCGGATCGTGGATTGCGCAAGCGCCGGGGTGGCCAGCGCGGCTGCCGGGGCCGCGGCGGCCCCTTTCAGGAATGTGCGTCTGTTCGTCATCTTCTCTCTCCGTTGTCGGTTTCGATGGGCGAGAGACCAACCTCTCGCATGTGCCCCGGTATGTCCGGGGTCATTTGTTGTAGATGTAGTCGGGCAGCCACAGCGCGATCTCCGGGAAGGTCATGATGATGGCCAGCGCCAGCGTCATCACCATCACGAAGGGCAGGATCGAGCCGTAGATGTCTCGCAGCGAAATCTCGGGCGGGGCCATGGCCCGCATCAGGAACAGGTTATAGCCGAAGGGCGGTGTCATATAAGCGATCTGCGTGGTGATCGTGTACAGCACCCCGTACCAGATCAGGTCAAAGCCCAGTTCCCCCACCAGCGGCACGTATAGCGGCGCCACGATCACGAGCATCGCGGTGTCGTCGAGGAAGGTGCCCATGACGATGAAGCTCAGCTGCATCAGGATCAGGATCACCCAGGGGTTCAGGCCAAGGCGCTCGGTGAACAGGGTCTCGATCGCGCGCACGGCGCCCAGCCCGTCGAATACCGCACCAAAGGCCAGCGCGGCCAGGATGATCCACATGAACATGCAGGTGATGCCCAGGGTCGAGCGCACTGAAACCTCGAACACCTCGCGCGTCATCCGCCCTTTCAGCACGGCGGCAGCAAAAGCCGTCAGCGCCCCGATGGCCGAACTTTCGACCAGCGAGGTCCAGCCATTGACAAATGGCACCATCATCGCCGCGAAAATCGCCAACGGCAGCAGTCCCGCGCGCAGCAGCCGCAGTTTTTCCGCCATCGGCACGTCGCGCTCTTCCCTGGTCAGGGCCGGGCCGAGCTCGGGGTTTATCCGGCAGCGGATCACGATATACAGGATGAACATCCCCGCCATCATCAGACCCGGCAGGATGCCCGCCAGCCAAAGCTGCCCCACAGGCTGACGCGCGATCATCGCATAGAGAACCAGCACCACAGATGGCGGCACGAGAATGCCCAGCGATGACCCGGCCTGGATCACCCCGGTCACCATCTTCTTGTCATAGCCGCGCTTGAGCAGTTCGGGCAGCGCAATCGTGGCGCCGATCGCCATGCCTGCTACGCTGAGCCCGTTCATCGCCGAAATCAGCACCATCAAGCCGATCGTGCCAATGGCCAGCCCGCCATTCAGTCCACCCATCCAGACATGAAACATCTTGTACAGGTCGTCAGCGATTTTGGACTCGGCCAGAACATAGCCCATGAAGATGAACATCGGCAGCGTCAGCAGCGGGTACCATTTCATCAGCTTCATCGCGGCCGAAAAGCCGATGTCATAGCCGCCGCGGTCGCCCCACAGCAGCAGCGCCGCCACCACGGCCACGAAACCGATGGCACCGAACACGCGCTGACCGGTCAGCAGCATCAGCATCATGGTCGAGAACATTAGGATGGCGATCAACTCATACGACATCAGATCACCTCGCGCGGGATGTCATCGCCCTTGAGGCGCAGAATATCTTTGAAAAGCTCGGAAATGGCCTGCAGCAGCATCAGGATCAGCCCCACGACCATGATCACCTTGATCGGCCACAGATAAGGGCGCCACGCGGTCGGGCTGCGTTCGCCATATTGCAGGGAATAGCTGAGCGAGTCGAACCCGCCATAGATCATCACGCCCAGGTAGAAGATCAGGAACAGCACGGTGATCGCATCGGTCCAGGCCCGGCGCCGGTGCGACCATTCGCTGTAGAGAAGGTCCATCCGCACGTTCGAACCCATCTGGATCGAATACGGTCCGCCAAGAATGTAATAGGCGACCATCGCAAACTGCGCGACTTCGAGCGTCCAGAGCGACGGAAGGAAAAAGGTCTTCGAGATCGACGACCACAGCAGGATGCCCATCATCACGAAGATACCGTACATCACGACCCGCCCGATCCAGCGGTTCATGCGGTCGATGACCGCAATATATCCCCGCATGAAACTCATACCTGCACCCCTGCCCTCATGTGTTCTGCCCTGCGTCGGAAAAGGTTTCGACCGTGGCGGCCAAAATTGGCGTCAACAGCCCCAGAATCCGATTGACCCCGGTCGGCGTGTCGATCAGATCATTGCGGATCTCGATCATCACGTTGGGCAAGCCCCGCGCGATACCGTGCTCACGCAGAGTGTGCGTGACACCATCCTCTGGCGAATACGGTTCGTTCAACGCCACTCTCAGCCCGCAATGCGCCGCATGGTTCAGCATGACCTGAGCCGCACGTTCATCAGAGTCATGCAATATCCCCAGTTCGACCGCCCGGGTCTTGCCGTTGTAGATTGGTGTGAAACTGTGGATCGTAATCAGGACAGGCGGTTCTGGGCGGCGGTCCAGCGTTTGCGACAAGAGACACCGGAACGGTTCATAAATGTCGCGAACTCGCTGGGCGCGCTGTTCCGCCGTCAGACCCTGATTGCCGGGCACAGCAAACACCTCGCTGCGCGGCGGCATCGAATCTTCCCGTTCGGGCGGACGATTGCAGTCATAGACCAGCCGACTAACCCGCGAGTGTACGAGAGGTGCATCCAGGGCGCCGGCCAGTTCAACCGCAACCTCCAGCGCTCCAATATCCCAGGCCGCGTGTGAACGGGCCGCCACGTCGTCCAGCCCCAGCCCATCCAAAGCCGCAGGAATGAACCGGCTTGCGTGTTCGCACACCAAAACCGCGCGCGCCACGCCACGCGCGTTCAACACACGTGCGGCGGGCGCTTCCAGCGGGGATAACAGGGATGACTCGGTCTTGGACTGCATGCGTAGCATTTGTTACAGCGGCCTTGGGCCTGTCAAGAAAATTTCTGTAGACAAAATTACAATCACTCATATCCTGTAGCAAATTGAATAATATGAGGGCGCCGATGGCCTCTGTCGCCAAAACGGTCAAACAACGCATTCAGGACGAACTTGAAGGCCTGACCCGCTCGGAACGGCAGCTGGGATCGGTCCTGTTGCAGGATTATCCGATGGGTGGGCTGCAATCGATCACCAAGCTGGCAGCGGCGGCGCAAGTGTCCACCCCAACGGTCATTCGCATGGCGCGAAAACTGGGTTTCGATGGGTTTCCGGCGTTGCAGGAGGCGTTGCGCGAAGAAGTTGCGGCACAGATCCAAAAGCCGATTTCGAAACGCGATGCCTGGATCGTGGATGATGAAACCGAGCATCCGATCACGCGTTTTGCCCAAGCCGTATGGACCAACATGCGCCACACGCTGGAGCGTTTGGACAAGTCGATGTTCGACGCGGTGGCGCAGTTGCTGGCCGATACCGAGCGCCATTTGTATGTCGTGGGCGGCCGCATCACCCGCTCGAATGCCGACTATCTGTTCAACCACATGCAGATCATCCGGCCCAACGTGACGATGCTGGGCAACTCGGCCAACGTATGGCCGCAATACCTGCTGGACATGGACGAAAGCTCGGTTCTGGTCATCTTCGACATCCGCCGCTACGAAGCGCATCTGGAGAAGCTGGCGCAAGTTGCGTCCGATCGCGGAGTGACCGTCGTGCTGTTCACCGACCAATGGGGGTCACCCATCGGCAAATCGGCCAACTATACCTTTCACGCTCTGGTCGAAGCTCCATCAAGCTGGGATTCAACGATCGCCCTTCAACTCATTTCGGAAACCCTGATCGCCGAGGTTCAGGAAGCGCGCTGGGAAGAAAGCAAAGAGCGTATAGAGGAGTTGGAACGCTATTTCTCGACCACACGGATTTTCCGCAGCCACGAGGCATGACGAACGAACCACCACCTCAGGCCGGAACTTGGCTAGAGATGCCGCATCGGCTTGGTCGCCATTTGCAATGCTTAGACTTTACCTGGGTCTGCGCGGAGGCCCGATACCTTTTTGCTCACCTTTTGCGTTCCCCGAATAGCCAACTTACACCGCTTCGAGATTCCCAAGCAGGATCGACGTCATGTCCACACTGAACACGCCATCTAGGGCGGCAACCGCAGCGCCGGTTTGATAGTCGACATTCGTGGGCGTGATTGAGGAAAGATCGGCGTTCTGGTCCAGATAGACCCATTCCGGCTCGTGTGCGGTGGGCAACCCAACGGCAACCTGCAGGATGGCCAGGGCATCCAGTGCATTGACGGTGCCATCCCGGGTGATATCGGCCGCGATGAGGTTTTCGGGGGCTGCGGGTCCCCAGGTTGGTCCCAAACCGACCGCTATCCGCAAAACCTGCAGCGCATCGAGGGCCGTGATCTCTCCGCTAGCATGTGAATAGGACTTGATGATGTCCACATGACCCGGCAACGAACCTGATGGCAAATCAAGATCGAATTGGCCCTGATCGTCGGCCTGTACCGATATCGGGCTGTTTCCAACTGGCTTGAACACGATCTCAGCATCGCTCAGCGCGGGGTTTGAACCGGAAGACTCTACCGTGACTGGACCCGTAACACCGGCCGAGGCCTCGGGCCCCGTGAGCACGCCAAAGTCAACGGGGATATGATCCGGCCCCTTAAAACCGGACCCGAAGATTTCGGCGCTGGTGAGTGTGCCACCGTCGGCCGAAAATAACTCGACGGTTTCATCCATGAACTCAATCCGAGCCCCTTGTGCCGTTGACGTCACGGTCAGCTGCCCGGGGTTGCGTAACATCGGGTAGTCGAACAGATCCAACCGATCGGTTCCGGCCTCGAAATCCGTGATCATCGTCAATCCACTGCCGAATCGCATAACGAAGATGTCCGCGCCGGAACCGCCCTGCATGGTGGTTTCACTGCGACCGGCAATCAGAATGTCGTCACCGGCACCGCCCTGCAAATCAGTGTCCAGAACGCCGGCGCTCAGCATGTCGTCCTGAGCGGTTCCAGTTACGATTCCATTCCCCTCGATGACATTGCCCAAGGAGTCCAGAGACACTGTCAGCTGGGTTAGCCCTGCATCCTGCTGCGATGCCACAAAGATCTGAAGGTCGTCGCCAACATGGGCCACCTCGATGGTCTCAACATTCTGAAGACCGCTATCCAGCGTATCCGCAAAGCTGTCTAGGTAGATCAGCTTGCCATCAGGGGTCATCGTCAGCAGGGTCACTCCGTCATCTCCGCCACCGGCAACGACAAAGACACGTCCATCGACTTCGACGGCCTTCATGTCCTGAACTGCGCCAAAACGGGTACCCAACGTGTCCAACGCATGATCCTGTGGAACTAGTGTTCCGTCTGCGCGCAGCTCCATCACACTGATGGAGTTGCTGCTGGACCCGGCCACCAGAACCCAAGTGTGTCCATACGCATCAACCGTCTCCAGCGCTGTCGGAGAACTGATCCCAAGCGTTTGGGTTGCCGTGTTGTTCACTTCGATCAGCGTCCCGCTTCCCTGATCGGTGCTGAACACCCGGATCGCATTGGCGGTGGCATTGGCGGTGACGACATACTGGTTGCTGCCCACCGCCGCGGTCTGCATCGCCCCAGCATTACCCGCGACCGAGCCCACATGACTGAGCGAACCATTCGAGTTCACCACGTAGGTGCCGATGAGCCCACTGTCCTGATGGGCCACCGCCAGGTAGTCGACCGCCTCCACCGAGTACTGGACCAATGCGGTGACATCACCGCCTCCGGGAATCGCCGCCGTTTCCTGCAGCGCCCCGATCGTGCCATTCGTATTCAACTCGTACCCGACAAGGCCCGTGGCGGTATCGACGTCCAGTGCCAACAGGTCGCTTGCGCCCAATGCAACCAGAGCGCCAAGGCTGCCGACCTGCAACGATATGGTGCCGCTGAAATACTGATCGTCGTGGAATTGCGGAGCCCCACCACCCACAAGCTGCCAGACCACGATGCCGCCGCCAGCCCGGGTCGTGCTGTACAGATACGTAACACCGTTAAACGTTTTTAAAGCCGTATCGCCGATACCTGAATCGAGCGCCGGACTCCCCGTTGCAACCACTCTTTCGAACTGAAGCATCAACTCAGATCACCCCCAATGCCATCTCTGGCAGTCCCTTCGAGGGTGACGCGGTGCCAAGGCAAAGACGAGAACGAAATTGTGGTTAAAACGAGGAATTCGGCTCCAGATTAACTCAATTTTTCAAGGTCCGACCGCATGAATAACTCGGCAGCAGGAAAGAAGAACAGAACTTGGCTTCTTCGGTCTTGCCGCGCGGGTATCCGCGGCCACCAATTGTGAGGACATGATGACGATGAAACCTGTTTCGCACGAAGTCTCCATCCAGAAGGACTCACCAGATGCAGGGCATGAGAAGCATGTCCGCAAATGGGTCAAAGCGCGTCTGCGCCGATGGGCCGGATCGGGCGTCGGCGGTGGTTTGGCCTCTGCCCTTCTGGCCTTGCCGGCGCTGGCCCAAGCCACTGAGGAGGAGTTGAGCACATTTCAGTTTGCCGATGTCCTGCCCGGTGTCCAGTCGGTCAAGCTGCTGCCAAACGGTGACGTTCAACTGAAGCTTTTGGACGGTCGCACAGTCCTGGTTTCCGCGGAAAACGTGCACGTTCTGGAAAACGGTTCGATCATGATTGCCGAAGACGTGGCCGTTGAAGTCGCGCAGCTTGCAGTGGCCGCTGAAGCCGCCGGGGCAGCGGCAGCTGGTGGTGCCGGCATGGGAGCCGCAGGCGCGGTGCTGGGTGGTTTGGGTCTGGCCGGTGCGGCCGCCGCTGGCGGCGGTGGCGGCGGTGGCGGCGAAGATGCCGCGACGCCCGCGGAATCGCCACGCCCGCCCAGTCTGAACCTGTCACAGTTGCAGGGAAATTCGCTCAACAGCACCACTGCCAAGGCGACAGCACCTGATGGCACCGTTTCGGTCGAGGTAACCATCGGGTCGGTCACCAAAACCGTATCAGCGGGGCCGGACGGCAGTTGGAGCGTTTCGCTGAGCCAAGTCGAGGCGGCAGGGTTGCCTCAGGGGGTCACATCCGTGACGATCCGACACCTGGATGGAGCCGGAGGTGAGATCGCTGTCGAAACAGCCACGTACACCATCGACACCATCGCTCCGAACATAGCGGTAACAGGATTTTCCCACGGGGCGGTCATGAATGCGGCCGAGAGCGCGTCAGATCTGGAAATCAGTGGTACGACCGATGCGGAAAACGGTCAGATGGTGACTGTGGGGTTGAACGGTCAGATCTACACCGCAACCGTGTCCGGCGGCACTTGGAGCGTCACGGTTCCGGCCGCCGATCTGGCGTCTCTGCCCGATGGCGCGACCGTCACTGTGACCGCTGATGTGGTGGATCGGGCAGGCAATCCGGCGACTCAAGCCACCAACAGCTTTGATACTGACTTTTCCGCCCCAGCCATAACAATAGACCCTGTCGCAGGCGGCCAGATTGATCTTGTAGACGTCGGATCGGACCTGACGATTACCGGCACGACGACCGGCGAAGATGGCCAACCGATTGTGCTGGCCTTCAATGGCCAGACTTACAGCGGCACCGCTTCAGGCGGTGTTTGGAGTGTGACAGTTCCCACAGCCGACCTCGGCGTTCTGGTCAGTGGTAGCCCCATCAGAATCAGTGCCGCAATCAGCGATGCCGCCGGAAACCCGGCCACGCCTGCTGCGGTTTCGGTACCCGTGGATCTGAGCGGACCGTCCATCTCGATTTCGCCTCTATCCGTCGGTGCGGTGTTGAACACAGCCGAAGTCGGGGCGGATCTGACGATCAGCGGCACAACCGGGAATGTAACCGATGGCCAGACAGTCACGGTAACTTTGGACGGGCAGACCTACACGGGCCCTGTGTCCGGAGGGACGTGGAGCGTGACCGTGCCGAGCGCGGATTTGATTGCCCTTGCCGACGGCGCAACTTTCACCATCACCGCCGACGTGACGGATGCCGATGGCCTCTTGGCCCCGCAGGCGAGTGCAGGAGTTTCCAAAGACGCGACCGCGCCAACGATCAGAATCGACACGTTTTCGGACGGCGCGGTCATGAACGCGGTCGAACAGGGAACCGACCTCAGCATATCCGGAACGACGACCGCCGAAGACGGCCAGGCCGTGACCATTGGATTGAACGGCCAAACCTACGGCGCCACCGTTTCAGGTGGCACCTGGAGTGTCAGCGTTCCCGCAGCCGATCTAGCCGGCCTCTCCGACGGTGCCACCGTCACCGCGACCGCCGATGTTTCGGACCGTGCCGGGAACCCGGCCGCGCAGGCCACTGGCAGCTTCGACACCGACTTTACGGCCCCCGCCCTGTCAATCTCGACGGTATCGGCCGGGGGCACCATGAACCTGGCAGAGCAATCCGGCGGAATGACGGTCTCTGGCATTTCCGACGCGCCTGATGGAACGGTCGTCTCGATCCAGGTTCAACGAGCGGACGGGACTGTGGATATCTCGGGCACCGCCACAGTGACGAGTGGCGCGTGGACCTACACCGCTTCACCCCTCGACCTGAGCGGCCTTCAAGATGCCGAATCGTACACAGTTTCCGCGTCAGTCAGCGACGCAGCCGGAAATACACAGACGACTTCGACTGGGTTCAACACCGATTTCAGCGCCCCGACCATCTCACTGAACCCCCTGGGAACTGGATCGGTTCTAGACGTCACCGAGAAGGACAGCGACCTGACAGTATCGGGGACAACGACAGCCGAAGATGGGCAAACCATTACTGTCGGGCTGAACGGGCAGACCTATATAGCCACCGGTTCGGGTGGTGTCTGGTCGACCACCATTACTACAGCTGATCTGAACGCGCTTTCCGACGGAACAACCTATTCTATCACCGCATCAGTTTCGGACATCGCTGGTAACCCCGCTACTCAGGCGGCAGCCTCGGTGACCACCGACTACCGACCCATCCTGACCTTGAATGAAGTCGGAACCAACGACGCGTTTTCGCTGAGTGACGCGCAATCCAGCGGCCTGACGGTCAGCGGTTCATCCATAGGTCTCGGCGCAGGACAAACCCTTGAGGTGATGCTGAACTCGGTCTCTGTTGGAACAGCCACGGTCGCGGCCAACGGCACGTGGAGCCTGAACGTACCTGCCACGGCGTTTTCGGGTACAACGGCGGGTGACCTTTTGGATTTTTCGGTTTCAGCGACGGTTACCGGAGGACCGAACCCCCTACCCGCGACAGACCAGGCGACGGTTCACGTTCCAGCGGCCTATTTCATCTCCGAGGCAGGCCGGAGCGGGTCGACGATAGCTTTCGAAATACATGCCGATGCGGACCGGGACATATTCAGCGGGATGGCTTTCACGGCCAACTTGGGTTTTGACCCCGCGGTCGTGACCTATGACACGGGATCCGAGGTCGAAAACACCGATTTTGATCTGTTTCTGGCAAACCCGAACGGGGCGGCGGAAATCGGTTTTGCCGGGGCCGCAACAAGCGTCAGCGATCTGACCCAGCCTGTCGTCACGTTCACGATGACGGTGCTGGACCCCACGAAGCCGATCGAGTTGACGATCAACACGCCCGATGGTGGCCCTACCCATTGGGTATTGGGAACAGAAGGCGCAGACACTTTGGCGGCCACGGGTATCGACGATGTCATCCGCGGTGGGGACGGCGACGATGTGATAGATCTGTCCGGCGCGGGCCGAGATCTTATCGTTTTCGAAGCGGACCCGACGGCGAACGGCACCGACATCGTAACGGGTTTCACCCTGGGGCCTGCAGCCGACATGGCCGACGCCATTATGTTCAGCGGGTTGGATGTCTCATCGCTTCGCGGTGATGGAACAGGTGTCGAAACACTGGCGCTTGGCGACATGATCGCGATCGACACAGGTTTTGTAGGGCTGACAACCACACTCACAGATCTGACAACAGATACTCTGGAAGCCGCCGCCGAAACGCTTAGCGGGGCTCAAGCCGGAGATGAGATCTATCTGCTGGCCAGCGATGGAACTGACAGTGTGCTGGTCAAGGTGGACTATTCTGCCCCAACCTCTGCCACGGTCAGCACGGTCGCGCAGTTTGACGGCCTGGGTGATCTGAGCGGTCTGAGCAGCGACAACATACTGCATACCGATCCGACAGGTGCGTCAAGTTGATCCTGCCAAACATGAAAAGGTGGGGCCGCCCCGGCCCTTTCTAACGGACCAGCGGAGACATCAATGGCACAGAACGGCCCAGTACCCGTCACTTTCGACTGGCATTCCGATCGCTCGTGGCACAGATTTACATCCTACGATTTCGCGCGCTGCAGATTGGAGTGCGAGATCGTAAGTGCGGAAGTCTCAGAAGCAGCCGCCTCTTTTCCAATTGCGTTTCGATCCTCGGGGGGCGGGGTATCCCCTCATGCTGTTCTGGCGACCGCAGCTTCTCCGGAAACACCATTTGTTTCGGACCAAGGACGCTGGCGGGCCACCTATGTTCCTTCCTTGCTGAGATGCCATCCGTTTTCGATCGAACTGGTCGGTGGCGAAGCAGGATCGCGCACCAGCTCAGGCAAGCTTGTTGTAGATGAAACCACCGGACTCGTGTCCTGTGACCAATCCGGCAGCCCGTTCTTCGCAAAGGACGGCTCGATCTCCTCTGAACTGGAAACCCTGAAAGGCTTCTTGAAGAGCTTTCTGGCCGATCGCAACGCAACCCGACGTGCCTGCGCGCTGATAAAGGAATTGGGCCTATTCGTCGAATTGACCCGTTTTAAGGATGCGGAGTTGCCCGACGGTTGGATGAGCGTGGACTTTCGACGCTTCAACCAACTTGGGCCGGCGCAGACAGCGGTTCTGCAATCTAGCGGAGCGATGCAGTTGATTTTCGCTCATCAAGTCTCGCTCAACCATCTTCTGTGGATGCACCACTGCCAGACGCATTCTCCCAAGGTGATCAGCACTCCCGCAAACGGCAGGGACTCCGACCTTGTGGGGTTCTTGGATGCCATTGCCCGGGAACGAGACTTGTCGGATGCGGAGGCCAAATATGCCTACATCTGATCGACTCATCTTGCCTCTGCTGATCGGTTTGGTGGCCGTGCTCACTGCGGCTTGTGAGCCGGTTCCGGATCTTGCCCCGGTTGAGATGGCTTTTTCAGAGGGATCAACGGGTGCTGGCGCGACAAAGCCGTCGGGCCATCTGACTCGCAGTTCATTCGGCCAGAGAATACGGCGCGCGGTAGAAGCCAGCCCGAACCTGGCACAGAGCGAGACCGGCGTTGACGCCGCCTTTGCCGATATGGACGCGGCAGAAGGAGCCTTTCTTCCGCAGGTGTCACTTGGCGTGAATGCCCGATCGGAACGGGTGGATTCGGATATTGCGGATGTATCACCGTATCTGCGGGTTTCACAGCTAGTATACGACGGGGGAGCTGCCGCCGGAGACTTGGCAGCGGCGCGGGCCCGTGTCCTCGAAAGCCGCGGCGATCAGCTTCAAACCGCAGCCGCGACGGCCCTTGCCGCAATTGAAACCTATGTGTTGGTCATCGACCGGCGGAAAATCGTTGAAATCGCTTGGGAAAACGTCCGCCGCCATGAGGAGATCGAGAAGCAGATCTCCGACCGCGCCGCGCAAGGGGCCGGTTCCGCTGCCGACGTTCTGACGGCGCGTTCTCGGGTCGCGGATGCTAGGACCAAGTTGGCGGATGCCCGGGCTCAGGCTGATCGTGCCAATGCGCGATTCCAAGAGGTGTTCGGTACCCCACCAGGCAAACTGGATCCCCCTGTCCCAGCGCCCAACCTGTCGAGAAGCGACGCCGTCATCGTGATGGACAGCCCGCAGGTTCGACGCGCAGACGCTGCGGTTCTGGCGGCACAGGCAGACCGCTCTGCCGCAACTGCGAGGCGTCAGCCGGACGTGCGGGTTTCGGCATTTGCCAACCAGGACGACAGCAGGGACGCTAATTTCGGCGTAGACCTCTCGGTCAACTACGAGCTGGACAGCACCGGTCAACGGCGGACTGCAATTGCCGCCGCCGAAGCGCGGGTCAAACAAGCGGAATATGCCCGTGAGGTTCTTGTTCGGGAAATCCAGCGCGAGCTAGGTTTCATTCGATCCGACCAAAAGGCCGGCGCCCAGCGTCTGCGCGAGGCCCGCATCGCAGTTGCCGCAAATGCCGACAGCGTTGCCGCCACTCAAGAGCAATTCCAGATCGGGCGCAGCAGCCTAATCGAAATACTGGACGCGCAGCGCGATTATGTGAACGCCCAAGAGCGACTGATCCTGGCGGAGCAGAATTTCTTCCTAACGAACTACGCCGCGCTCAGCCTTACGGGCGACATCATTGATCTGCTCGGCATCCAGCTCAGAACATGGGGCAACAGACCATGACCCAACGTAGCCAGCCTCCTACATCCCTGCCCCTCACCAACTTTGAGGCATGTCTGCTGCATGTGGCGGCAGAGCTTGGTCGGCCATTGACCAAAGCCAGCCTTTTGGCGGCCCAATCCTCGGTCTCTGGTGGGTTGAAGGTGCAAGACGCGATCGCACTGGCCCATGACCATGGATTGCAGGCGGGCTTCGGGCCGCGCCGGCTGTCGGAGTTTGATCCAAGCCTCGCCCCGGCAATACTGTTGCTCGATGACCAGCGGGCCGTGGTTTACCATGGCCGTTCGAAGTCTGGCCGTCTGTTGATCCACGACCCAGAGCTTGGAGACAGCATTGGTGAGATGGATGAATGCCAGCTCGACGCCGTCTATTCCGGCTATGCGATGTTATTTCGTCGAGCATACTCCGAGGAAATCAAAAACAACCCAAGCCAACCAAGCCGTCACTGGTTCCGATCAGCGCTTGTGGCCAATCGGTGGTCGTACTTGCAGGTTGCTCTGGCCGCGGCTCTGACGAATATTCTGGGGCTTTCAACCTCGGTTTTCATCATGACCGTTTATGACCGGGTTCTGCCAAATGAAGCCGTGGAATCTCTGGTCGCATTGACCATCGGTGTCGGCATCGCGCTGTTTTTTGATTTTGTGCTGAAGATCCTGCGCGCCAGTTTCATCGACAGGGCAGGACAGAATGCGGACATGTTGATGGGTCGACGTGTTTTCGATCAACTTCTGAATATCCAGATGAAGTCCCGAACCGGATCAACCGGCGCCATGGCGAACACGGTGCGTGAGTTCGAAACACTCCGCGAGTTCTTCACGTCGGCTACGCTGGTCATGGTGGTTGATTTGCCGTTCATCGGTCTGTTTTTGCTTACGATCTACATGGTCGGCGGACCGTTGGTTCTGATCCCAGCTCTCGCCGTACCAGTCGTGCTGATCGCCGGGCTCGCCATTCAGCCGCTTTTGTCCCGCTTGGCGGAACGCAGTTTTTTGGATGGCCAGTCAAAGCAATCCGTGCTGATCGAAACTCTGGCCGGTCTGGAAACGATTAAGACCACCACTGCGGACAGCACGATGCGGCGACGCTGGGAAGAGGCGATCGAACGACAATCCGGCAACAGTGTTCGGTCGCGTGCCATCACACAATTCGCCTTGAACCTGACCGGTTTCACGCAGCAGGCGGCCCAGGTCCTGATCGTGTTTTACGGTGTTTTTCTGATAGCGGACGGCCTGACCAGCATGGGCGCTTTGGTCGCCTCAGTGATGCTGACCGGACGGGCTTTGGCACCGTTGGGTCAGCTGTCTCAAACCCTGACTCGGTTCAACCAGGCGCGCAGTGCTTACCGGAACCTTGACGCAATGATGCAAGCCGATAGTGAGAGGCCGTCGGGGCGCACCTGGATCAGCCGCTCCAACTTCAAAGGGCGTATCACGTTCAACAACGTGTATTTCGCCTACCCAGACCAGGATGAGGACACACTGAAAGGCGTGTCCTTCGACATCAAACCGGGGGAAAAAGTTGCGATTCTCGGGCGGATCGGATCAGGAAAAAGCACCATCGCACGACTGCTTCTGGGATTGTACCAGCCCCGTGTCGGATCGGTTCTTTTGGATGGGATTGACATCCGCCAGATTGATCCTGGGGACCTTCGACGCAACATTGGGTCGGTCTTGCAGGATATTTGGCTGTTTTCGGGCTCGGTCCGCGAAAACATTACGGCCGGTGCGGTCCGCCCGCGCGACGAAGATCTAATCCGGGCCGGGCGCATTTCGGGGGTCGAAGACTTTGTATCGCGGCACCCCAGCGGGTACGATCTTATACTGGCCGAACGTGGCGAGGGGCTCTCGGGCGGGCAACGTCAGACGATCGCCTTAGCCCGGGCATTGATCGGGCAGCCGCCCGTCCTGTTGCTGGACGAACCCACCAGCGCGATGGATCTCAAGAACGAGGCGAACATCATTCAGCGGCTGAAGGCAGCGGCTGCGGATACGACTATGGTCATCGTTACCCATCGGGCCAGTCTGTTGGAACTGGTCGACCGGGTCATCGTGATCGAAAACGGCAAAGTGGGCGTTGACGCCGTCAAGTCAGTTCTCACCAAACGAGCCAAAGACGCGCGGAGGCACATGAATGTCGCGGCATCCTGACCTTGCAAGATTGGCCCGCGAGATGAACGGCGGCTCGGGGTTTCGCGGTTCGGTATTGCTGCTGGCAGTGTTGGGCTGCATGCTGACGGCCGGCGTCTGGGCTTTCGTCACCGAACTGGACGATGTAGTCCGCGCGGACGGTCGCGTTGTGCCGTCTGGCGACGTTCAGGTGATCGAAGCAACCGAACCCGGGGTTCTTCAGGCTGTTCATGTTCAAGAGGGTCAGATCGTCGACAAAAACGCTTTGCTGATGGAATTGGACGCGACACAAGTCGGCAGCGAGTTGGACGCCGAGCGGCAAAGGGCATTGGGACTAAGGGCGCGTATTAAGCGATTGCAGGCCGAAATTGACGGATCCGATTTGCGGTTCGAGCCCGAGCTTGTGCAACAAGCACCGGACGTCGTTCGCTCGGAAACGGCTCTTTATCTCGGCCGAAAATCGGAGTTGGCCGACGAGATCGCCATTCTGGAACGCCAACGTGAGCAGAGGCAGCGCGAATTGGAAGAGGGGTTGGTGGACCGGGTCACTGCAGAAGAAACACTCAAGGTCCTGTCCGAAGAGCGCGCTTTGATGGAGCCTCTGGTCCGCCGCAAGATGGAACCTGCGACAACTCTGCTGGCCCTGCGACGCAGCGAGGCGGAATGGAAGGGGCGCAAGGTAAGGGCCGAGGCCGCTGCAAACCGTCTGGAAACCGGGCTGAGTGAAATCGATGACCGCATCACGGCTACCAAAAGCCGGTTTCGCAGCGCGGCACTGACCGATCTTGCCATTGCCACTGCGCAGCTTGCGGCGCTTGAGCCCGCCCTGCCCGCGTTGGTGAACCGCGCGGCGCGCGCGCAGGTTCGTGCGCCAGTCCGAGGCATCGTAAACCGAATCCACCGCACGACCTTGGGCGGTTTGGCCCGCAGCGGCGAGGATCTTGTCGAAATCGTTCCGCTGGACGACAACCTGCTGGTCGAAGCCTATGTCCGCCCTGACGACATCGCATTCCTGCGCGCGGGTCAGCAGGTCAAGGTCAAGATCACCGCATATGATTTTGCCAGATACGGCGCGCTGGACGGCGAAATTGTTCGCATCGGTGCGGATACGATTACACGGTCAGAGCGGCAGGACGAGGAAGTCTTCGTCGTCGAAATCCGAACCAGCGGCACCTTGTTGGACGCCGATGGCTTGGCGGTAGAGATCATTCCGGGGATGATCGCACAAGTTGACATTCTGGCCGGCCGGAAGACCGTTCTCGACTATCTCATCCAGCCTGTTCTCAAGGTAAAGAACCAGGCTTTGCGGGATTGATTATGCAGCCGGTGTCTTGAATTGCTGATCGAACAGGCGGCGGAAGCTGCCATTCTGTTCCATCAACTCATCCAACTTGCCCTGTTCGATCACCTGACCATCCTGGACAACCATGATCTTGTCTGCCTCAAGCACGGTCGACAGACGGTGAGCGATGACGATCGTGGTCACGTTCTCCGTCAGCTTATCCAACGCCTGCTTCACCAGAGCCTCGGACTCGGCATCCAGCGCGCTGGTGGCTTCGTCGAGCAGCAGAATTTCAGCCTTCCGAAGAATGGCTCGGGCAATTGCCAGACGCTGTTTCTGCCCTCCCGACAGAAACGCACCGTTCTCTCCGACTTCGGTGTCGTATCCCTTGGGCAGCGACATGATGAAGTCATGCGCATGCGCGGCTTTGGCCGCATCGCGAATCTCGTCCTCGGTCGCATCGGGACGGGCGTATCGGAGGTTTTCCATGACCGTCGCGGAGAACAAAAACGTATCCTGGCCAACATAAGAAATCTTGCGCCGCAACGAGGCAAAGCTGACATCCTGCAAATTCTGTCCGTCGATCTCGACATAGCCTTGGTCAGGATCGTAGAACCGCATGATGAGGCCAAAGATCGTGGACTTGCCTCCACCCGACTGCCCCACCAGAGCGGTTGTCTTTCCAGCCTCAAAGGTCAGGTTCATTCCATTGATCACCGGCATACCACCGCTGTAGCCAAAGGTGACGTTCCGCAGGCGTACCTCGCCCGGACCGGACCGCAGCTCTTGGGGTTGCGGGCTTTCGCGCATTGGGTCTTCCTGATCCAGCAGTTCGAACATCATCTCGATCGGAACCAACGTGGATTCGATGGTCACCCGCATCCGGGACAGCCGCTTGGCCGGTTCATAGGCCATCAGAAGCGCCGTGATGAAGGACATCAGCTGACCCGCGGTCGGCGGTTCAGTTCCGGCAATTCCCATTGTGCTGACGACCAACACGCCGGCAACGGCTACACCGGCCAGAAATTCCATCATTGGGCTGGCGATGGACTGCAGCTTGGCAATTTCGTTCGAGCGTTTTTCAACGCTTCTTATGGCCGAGTTCATCCGCTCGGTCATTCGATCTTCGAGTGCGAAGACCTTGATGATTTTGATCCCGGCCGATGTTTCCTGCAGAACCCGGATGATTTCGGCCAGTGATTTGAGCTCGGATTGCATGATCGAGCGGACGCTTTTCAAAAGATAGCGCACGCTCAGCAGCGCGACCGGCCCAACAATGAAAAACAGCCCCGAAAGCACAGGCTGCTGATAAACCATCACAAAGATGAGACCCACGAGCGTCAGCGCATCCCGAACGAACGTGGTCACGATCACATCGACCAGCGTCCGCGCGGCCGACGCGCCCCGGGTCACACGCATCAGAAGGTCCGAAGACTCACTTTTGGAAAAGAAATCCACCCCACGCCGAAGCAGTTTTTTGTACAACTTCTCCTGCTGCTCGGCGATGATGCGGTTGCCGGCGCGAGCCAGAAACACGGACTGGACGTAAGAAGCCAGCGCCTTGACCAGGAACAGCACGATTACTGCTGACGCTATGATATGAACCTGAGACCGCATGTCAGGCGACGTCATGGCATCGACGATGTTTTCCATCATCCAGGCCGTCCCTGCGGTGGTCGCGGCAACGATCATCATGGCAAACATGGCAATTGCATATTTCTTGCCTTGCGCCCGTAGGCTGTCACCCACCAGCCGACCGATATGGCCGGATCGCCACTTGGCCCAGGTTTTCCTGATCATAAGGGTCTCCAAATCAAGCTGACGCTTTCTTGCGCGTCAGCGCAGAGTTTGCAAGCTGCCATAGTTACGCGCTTCAATACCGCACCGCAAAGTGTAGCCGGCAGAAGTTAAGGTCACTTCAGCCGGATTTCCAGAGGCAGCCCAAGAAACCAGACCGCGTCACCAGTGGTCTGGTTCGGCGTCGTGCAAGTCGAATTCAACCGACGGAATTGGTCAATCCCATGCGACATCCCCCAGAAAAATATACCCCGCGCCGTATATCGTCTTGATAAGGCTCGGGTTTTTCGGGTCCTCACCAAGCTTCGTGCGCAGGCGCGAAATACGCACGTCCATCGCCCTGTCAAAGCTTTCACCGGCTGCGCCACCCAGTGTTTCCTGCATCTGCGCGCGGCTGATCAGGCGTTTGGGGCTTTCCAGGAACAACCGCAACACTTCGCCTTCGGCATGGCTAAACGGTGTTTCAGCGCCGGTATCGGACAGCAACACATAGCGATCGAAATAGGCAGTCCAGCCGTTGAACCGAGCCACATCCGAATGGTGTTGCTGTGCCTTGGGCGCACGCAGACGGGCGCGGATGCGGGCCACCACCTCAGCCGGGTCAAAGGGTTTGGTGATGTAGTCATCTGCCCCCAACTCCAGCCCCGTCACCCGGTCCTGTACCTGTGCCCGCCCCGAGATGATGATGACCGCCGCCCCCTGTTCCAGCGCCAGCCGATGCACCAGCGCCAACCCGTCTGTATCCGGCAGCGACAAGTCCACCAGGCAGACATCGGGCGTGACCCGTTTCAGTGACGCTTCGAATTCGCGGGCGCGGGCAAAACTCTGCGTTCTAAACCCGGCATCCTCCAGCGCTTCGGTCAGAATCCGGCGGATCTCGGGTTCGTCGTCCAGAATGGTCACCAGGGGTTGGGTCATCAGGCGGCCTCGGTTCGGATCAGCGCGGACAATTGCGCGCGGGTGAAGGGTTTGCGCAGGACCGGCGCCTTGGCAAGAGCCTGACGGTGCAGCGGGTCATCATAGGGTAGCGAGGTCATCAGGATCACCGGAATTGGCAGAGCAAGCCGTTCGACCAGATCAATGCCGGTGGCAGCGCCCTCCAGCCGGATGTCCGACAGGATCACCGAGATATCGTCCAGGCTGGTGGCCAGGACCAGCGCCTCATCCGCCGAGGTCGCCTCGATCACCGACAGGCCCAGATCGACCAGCATGTCGCGGAACTGGTGGCGCAAGTCGTCGCTGTCTTCGACCAGCAGCGCCAGGCCCGACTGGACAGGCGGAGCGGGCCGGTAGGGCAGCCGCAGCATCACGGATGCGCCCGAGGGCGTGTTGCGCAGTTGCAGGTCTCCGCCTGCCAGCTTGACCGTGTCATAGACCATCGGCAGGCCCAGCCCCGACCCCTTGCTGCCCTTGGTGGTGAAAAACGGGTTGAGCGCCTTGTCCAGCGCATCCGGCGAAAACCCCGGACCGGTATCGGATACGGTGATTTCCACCCAGATCCGGCCGATCGCATGGGCACTGATGGTAATCTGCCCGCTGCTGCCGCAGGCGTCGCGGGCGTTCAGCACCAGGTTCAACAACGCGTCCTGAACCATGCCCGGGTCCAGCATCAGCGCCTCGTCCGGCAGGGTGTTGACCACCGACAGCCCCACCCCACGCGGAAGCGAAGGCGAGGCCAGCACCCGCAGATCCTCAAGCAAGCCGCGCATGTCGGTGGCCTGTGGCTGCGGAGTGCGATTGCCGGTCATGTCGGCGATGCGGTTCAGCAATTGCCCGCCGCGCCGCGCGGTCTGCTGGGTTGCTGCGACAAGCTCGGCGGCGTCTTCGGGTAGGTCCATCTTCTCCAGTTTGGCCTGCATGCCCAGGATGATGGTCAGCAGGTTCGAGAAATCATGCGCCAGCCCGCTGGTCATTTGCGCCGCCATCGCCCGGCGCCGGGTCTGCTGCAGGGCCACGCGGGCCTGTGTTTCCTCGGTGATGTCCACCGACATGATATAGACGCCGCCCATGCCATCGGGCGTGAACGAGACACGGATGCGGCGCGAATCCTGATCCTCGGTGAATTCGAACACCGAGGCCTGACCGTCATAGGCCTGTTGCAGATGCGGCCGGACCCGCTCGTAGGCATGCGCGCCGAGCGCCTGCGAGATGTGCAGCCCCAGGATGTCAGACGGCCGCCCCGGCAGGACCGAACTGAGCCGCCGGTTGGAATAGTCGTACCGCCCCTCAGCATCCAGATGCGCGATATGGGCCGGCATCATCTCGGTGGTCATGCGGGTGCGCGCTTCGATCTCGGTCAGCTGGCGCTTGGCCTCTTCCAGCGCGCTGATCGTGGCCGCCAGTTGCCGGTTGGTCGCCGAAAGCTCTTCGGCATGGCTCAGCAACTGGTCCGACAGCTCCTCAGACCGGCTGCGCAGCAGCTCTTCGACCCGCTTGGTGCTGGTGATGTCGGTATAGACGGCAACCCAGCCACCGGTGGGCAGCGGCGCGCCCTCAATCGAGATCACCTGTCCGTTGGGGCGCACGCGCTCCATGTAGTGCGGCTCGAACGCCAAGGCCTGTTCGACCCGGACGCTGACCAGATCCTCGACCGATTGATCGTGGCCATATTCGCCCCGGCTGGCCAGAAAATGGATCGTGTCGCTGAACAGTGCACCGGGCTGCACCAGGGCTTCGGGCAGGTCGAACATTTCCTGAAAGCGCTTGTTGCTGACCACAAGGCGCAGCTTGTCGTCATAGATCGACAGGGCCTGACCGATCAGGTTCAGCCCTGCGGTGGTCATCTCTTTGATGCGCTGTTCGGAAATGTCCAAGCCGATCCTCCCCTGGGCACAGGCCTATCACCAGTTTTCGGGCAGGTGTAGGGGGGCCGGATGCGACCGGTTGGCCCCTAACCGGGTTTGCGGGCGATGATCCAAACGGGGTGATAGGTCAGGCGCACGCCTTCGGGGCCGGAAAACGCGGCGCGATAGCGTGTGCTGAAATCGGTCAGGTCGGCGCGGGTCCAGACCTGCGCCGCACGGCCGTTCACCCCGGTCTCACGCAGGTGGCGCAGCACGTCCAACGGCGTGTCGAACCACAGCGGTTGCCGATCCTGCCACAGGTCAAGGATTTCAACCTCGGGGCCGATGCCTGCGGCCAGATCATCAGGGGCGCACAAGCCGGGCGCGCGGGCGGCCGACCCCAGCGCGGAAAGCTCGGCGTACTGGTCCGGGCCGAATCCCGAAATGGCCACCCAGCCTTCGGGTGCGACCTCGTGCATCGCGCGGCGAACCACTGCCGCCGGATCGTCCAGCCATTGGACCGTCGAGGCCGAGGCGATCAGGTCGGGCCGCGCAGGCCATGTCACATTTCGGATATCGCCTTGCAGGAAATCCGCGCCCCATCGCCGCGCGGTGTCCCGGGCCTCGGCCATCAGGTCGTTGAGCGTGGACCGGGTGAACGAAAACTGCTGGTGCAGCGCCTCGGTCAGATGGCCGGTGCCGCAGCCGATTTCGAACAGGGTGCCAAACTGGCGGGGTGCCCCGAGATCGACCAGCCGCTGCGCCAACGCGCGGGCGATCCGGGCCTGCGGGCCAGCGGCGCAGTGATAGCTGCCGAAGCTGCGGCTGAAACTGCGCCGGATGCGGTCCGTCGGCATGGCGTTCATGCGAACCACTCCGCCCAGGTCTGCCCCGCCGCGAAAGGCTGGTGCGGGCCGGGGATGCGGCGCACGGTGTCCGATTGGCCCCAGGCCATTTCCTGCGCGGCCGTCGGCACGATGCGGTCCGAGGCGGAAATCCAGACCCGGTCGAATTTGGGATCGGGCGCAGGTCCGCGCGCCGCGATGGCCCGCAGTTCCTCGGCCGCCGCGGCGAAATCGATCCCGGGCGCGGGGCCATCCAGCCCGGCCCGGCGGCAGAACCGGGCAAAGCTGGCCGCGCTCAGGCCATCTGCCGTGGCTGCCACCGTCTCGGGTGCGATGCCCCGGTCGGCATCCGCCGGAAACAGCGTGCCGTTGACCGCAACCTTGCGGACGCAGGTCAGCCCATGACCCGCCAGCCAATGCGCCGCCGACGCGACCCCGAAGGAATAGGCCAGCAGCCGAACCGTGTCATATTCGCCGGTTTCGGGCAGCGCGTCGTCGAGGCTGCGATAGTCGTCAACCACAAGAACGTCCGCCGCCCCGGTCAGGCGCGCAAACGGCGCAGGCCCCAGCGCCCACCCGCCGAACACCAGCGTCAACTGCGCTCCACCGTCACGGGTTAACCAGTGCCGCCTCATGCGTCGCCCCGCGCCAGTTCGACCATGGCCGCCGTCACCCGGCTCAGCTCGTCGCCCGAGATCACATAGGGCGGCATACAGTAGATGTTGCGCGCGAAGGGACGCAGCCAGACACCGGTTTCCGGCGCTCGCCGATGCGCGATGCGCGGATCGACCGTGTGCTCCATCTCGATCACGCCTATGGCGCCCAGCACCCGCACATCGGCGACGCCGGGCAGGCCGCGCGCCGGTGCCAGCTCGGCCTTCATCTGCGCCTCGATGGCCCGCACTCGAGCCTGCCAGCCGCCGTCTTCCAGCAGCCCCAGGCTGGCGATGCCGGCAGCGCAGGCCAGCGGATTGGCCATGTAGGTGGGCCCATGCATGAACACGCCAGCCTCGCTGTTGCCGATGCCATGGGCGACCTGTTCGGTGGTTACCGTTGCGGCGAACGAGATGTGCCCCCCCGTCAACGCCTTGCCCAGGCAGATGATGTCCGGCGTCACGCCCGCATGGGTGGTGGCAAACAGCTCTCCGGTACGGCCGAATCCGGTGGCGATTTCATCGAAGATCACCAGAACGTCATGGGCCTGACACAGAGCTTTGGCCCGGCGCAGCCACTCGGGGTGATAGAAATACATGCCGCCCGCGCCCTGCACGACCGGTTCAAGCACCAGCGCAGCCAGCCGGTGCGCTTTGTCCCGCAGCAACTGTTCCAGAGCGTCGAGCCCGTTCTGCGCCGGGTTTTCGGACCAATCGCAGCTCAGGCGAACGGACGGGCGCGGCAGAAAGTGCTGGATCGACAGCGCGCCGCGGAACAGCCCGTGCATGCCGTTGACGGGGTCGCAGACGCTCATCGCCTTCCAGGTGTCGCCGTGATAGCCACCGCGGATCGTGGCGAACTCGACCTTGTCGGTGCGGCCATGGGCCATCTGGAACTGCACCGCCATCTTCATCGCCACCTCGATCGAGACCGAGCCGCTGTCGCAATAGAAGATCCGGTCCAGACCGTCGGGCAGCAGGGCCACCATCTTGCGGCCCAAATCAATGGCGGGCCGGTGGGTCAGACCGCCGAACATGACATGGGGCATCCGGTCCAGCTGCTGCTGCATGGCGGCGGTGATCGCAGGGTGACGGTGCCCATGGATGGCGCACCACCACGAGGACATGGCGTCGATCATCTTCACCCCATCCTCGCGGTACAGATACACGCCCTCGGCCCGGTCGATCAGATGCATCGGGCCCGGGTCGGCCACGTTCGTGTAGGGGTGCCACAGGTGGCGGGCGTCAAATTCCAGCGGGGTCACAGGGCACCTCGGATCGTGTCCATGTCGATCGCCTCGAAGGCGTGAAGCAGGGTGTCGGGTGTCAGAGTCTCGATCCGGCCGAGGCGTCCCAGGTGGGGCACCTGCGACATCTGGATGATGGTTTGTTCGACCGCGGGCTCGGGGTCGCCGATAAAGGCCACGCCGACCACCGGGCAACCGGCGCCGCGCAGCGCCATCAGCGACAGGGTCGTGTGGTTGATCGTGCCAAGGGCCGTCCGGGCCACCAGGATCACGGGCGCCTGCCAGCGGGCGAACAGGTCAAGGTAATAGGCCTGCCGGGTCAGCGGCACCATGACGCCCCCTGCCCCTTCGACCACCAGCGGGCCATCGGTCTGCGGCAGGGTCAGCCGGTCAAGGTCGATCTCGACCCCCTCGGCCTCGGCCGACAGGTGCGGCGAGGCGGGCAGGTTCAGCAGATAGGCCTCGGGCAGGACCGGTTGGCCGGACAGGCGCGCCACGATCTGGCTGTCGGTTTCGTCCTCAAGCCCCGATTGCACGGGCTTCCAGTACTGCGCGCCAAGGGCCGCGGTCAGCCCGGCGGAAAACACGGTCTTGCCGACGCCGGTGTCGGTTCCGGTCACGATCACTGTGGTCATGCGGTTCCTGCCTGTTGTTCGGCGATGGCCTCAAACACCGCCGTGATGTCCTGCGCGCCCACGTTGCCGGTGATCGAGACCCGCAGCCGCGAGCTGCCACGCGGCACGGTGGGCGGGCGGATCCCGCGCACGTCAAAGCCCGTATTTTGGAGGTTCGCCGCGCGATCCATCGTGGCCGCGTCCGCGCCCACGATGACGGGCATGATCTGGCTGTGAAATCCGATCAACCCGCACAGACGCGCGGCCTCGGCGTGGGCATGGGCCATCCGGTTGCGCGCGGCCAATGTCAGGCCCGGGTCCTGTCCGACGGCCCGCAACGCGCCCCGCACGATGGCGGCGTCCAATGGCGACGGGGCAGTCGCAAAGATGAACGGTCGTGCCCGGTTGATCAGGGTGTCGATCATTTCACGCGGTCCGCAGATCAGCCCGCCGCTGGCGCCCAGCCCCTTGCCGCAGGTGTGCAGGGTCAGCACCTCGGCGTCCAACCCATGGGCCAGCCCCTGCCCGTTCGGGCCGAAGACGCCCGTGGCGTGGGCCTCGTCCACCACCAGCACCGCCTGCTCGGTCCGGGCCAGTTCGGCAAGGGCGGTCAACGGGGCCAGATCGCCCTCCATCGAATAGACGCTTTCGACCGCGATCCAGACCTGGCCCTTGCCGCCTTGCGCGCGCCAGTCGGCCAGCACCGCGCGCGCCGTCGAAATGTCGTTATGCGCAAAACCACGGGTCTCGGCCCGACCCAGGCGCATCCCTTCATGCGCGCTTGCATGGACCAACTCGTCATGCAGGATCAGATCCCCGGCCGCCGGCAGGGTCGAAAAAATCGCTTGGTTGGCCTGAAACCCGCCGCCCATGTACAGCGCCGCCTCGGCGCCGAAAAAGGCGGCGGCTTCGGCTTCCAGCGCCTCGTGCTCGGGATGGTTGCCGCGCAGCAGGCGCGACCCGCCCGAACCCAGCGGAACGTCCCGGTCCAGCGCGTCCTGCGCCGCGCGTTTCAGAACATCGGAACCGGCCAAGCCCAGATAGTCGTTGGATGCAAAATCAAGCCCCGTGCGGGGCGCAAGCCTGCGCAGCCGATGGCGCGTTTCCAGCACCTTCAGCGCATTGCCCAGCCTTGCGGTCGCTGTCATTCGGCCGCGTCCACGCGGGCCTCGGACTCCGCCTCCATCGGCTGGATGCCCAGCTTGGCGAACAGGATCGCGTCCTTGCTTTCCTCGGGGTTCTCGGCGGTCAGCAGCGTGTCGCCGGCAAAGATCGAGTTGGCACCGGCAAAGAAGCACATGGCCTGCATCTCGTCGCTCATGTCGCTGCGGCCAGCGGACAGACGGACGTGGGACTTCGGCATCATGATCCGCGCCAGCGCGATGATGCGCACGAAATCGATCGGGTCGACCGGCTTGGCGTCAGCCAACGGGGTATCAGCCTGCGGCATCAGCATGTTGATCGGAACCGAGTCCGGCGCCTCGGGCAGGTTGGCCAGCGTCACCAGCATGTCGATCCGGTCCTCGCCATTTTCGCCCATGCCCAGAATCCCGCCCGAGCAGACCTTCATACCCGCCTCGCGCACGCGGTTCAGCGTATCGATCCGGTCAGCGAAGGTGCGGGTGGTGATCACCTCGGGGTAGTAGCGCTCGGACGTGTCGATGTTGTGGTTGTAATAATCCAGCCCGGCATCGCGCAGCTGCACCACCTGGGTGTCGTCCAGCATGCCCAGCGTCATGCAGGTCTCCATGCCCATCGCCTTGACGCCCTGAATCATCGCCACAAGCGCATCCATGTCGCGCGCCTTGGGCTCACGCCAGGCGGCGCCCATGCAGAACCGGGTCGAGCCGGACTCGCGCGCCTTGCGGGCCTCGGCCAGAACGCGTTCGACCTCGATCAGTTTCGAGGCGCTCAGCTTGGAGCCGTTGCGCGCGGATTGCGAGCAATAGGCGCAATCCTCGGCGCAGCCGCCGGTCTTGATCGACAGAAGCCGCGACATCTGCACCTTGTTGGGGTCAAAATTCTCGCGATGTACGGTCTGCGCCCGATACAGAAGATCCATCAGCGGCAGGTCATAGATGGCCTGAGCGGTTTCGCGGGTCCAGGTGTTCGATGTAGCCGACATTTTATAGATAATTTTTCCCGATGATTCAGATTTACTCGGGTTTATCAATAAAGCTGGAAAACGCAACATCCGCGATGTCACAGGCGCAGAAAATGACCGTGACCGCTAACGGCGATTCAACCGTGAAGTGGCTTGTTGTTCGCCGCCCGATAGGCCTGCACATAACCGCGCGCGACCGAACGGACAGCGCGACCGATCTGGGTGTATGCCTCATCCGGCAAATTGGCGAAAGATACTCGTGCGGACCAGTTCGGCGCATCGAAACCGCTGCCGTTCAGCAGCACGATCCCATAGTCCTCGGCCAGTTTGAACGCGATGTCCAACGGGTGGACGTTCTTCTTGATCCAGTCCACGACCTCTTCGCCGACGTATTTTCGCAGCCAGAATTCGAAGTCGATGATCCCGTAATAGGCATCATAGTGATCACCCGGCTGGACCTCGATCCCCAAGGCTTCGGTCAGCAGGTGGAACCGTCGATGCACCAGTTCGATACAGGCGGTCTGATAGGCTTTCTTTGTGTCGACCAGCTCGCAGAGCGAGAACAACGTCATCATGACCTGCTGCGGCAGGGACAATCCGGCGGTGTGGTTCAGGGCCACATCCCGGCTGTCGGCCACCAGCCTGTCGACGAATTTGATCTCGCTGGGATGCAGGCTGAGCGTGCCGTAACGCTTGTCGAGCTTCTGCTTGATCTCGGCAGGATGCACGGCGAGCTTTTCGTCAAAGATATTATCCTGCGCGACGGCGATCACGCCGAGCCGCCAACCGGTGCAGCCGAAATATTTCGAATAGGAATAAACACCGATCGTGTTTCGGGGCATGTAGCCCATGACCGAGGTGAAATCATGTACGAATGTGCCGTACACATCATCAGTCAGGACAATCAGGTCCGGCCTGTGGTTCTCGACCAAATCCGCGAGTTTGCGCAGAGAAGCATTGCTAAGGGCCACCGACGACGGGTTGCCCGGATTGACCAGAAAGAAGGCCTTGACCTTGGGGTCCTTCAGCTTTTCGACTGCAGCATCGGTCAGTTGGAACCCATCTTCCTCGTCCGTTTCCACGTGAACGGACTCGAGGCTGTAATCCTCAAGTTCGGGCATTTCGAGGTAGGGCGTGAAGATCGGCGTGCACAGGGCGATCGTGTCGCCCGGGTTCAACAGCCGGTTGGCCTTGAGCGATTTGAAGATATAGCACATGGCCGCCGTGCCGCCTTCCACCGCAAACAGGTCGAACTGCGCATCGGGACGGTGCCCGGCACACATGGCCCACATCAGGTATTCGTGGGCGATGGCGGCGTTGTGCTTAAGAATACGGTCGGGAACAGGGTAGTTGTCGCCGATGATCGAGTCCGTCAGTTCGTGCACGAATTCGTCAGCGTCGAAACCAAAGGCCCGGATGGCGTGGTCGACCACATCCAAAAGCGTGTCGGCGCCCGGCATCTCGGAATTGGCCCGGCCCCACTCCAACAGACGGTCATGGCAACCTGCCATGGCCGGCATCCCCCCCAGACCCGCCGGATGATTCATGACGCGGCGCGACTCGGCCACGGCAAACTGGCCAAGCGCAAAGAAAGCTTCACGCGGGCGGATGGCGACCCAATTGGGATTGCCCCGGCCGGCATTCAAAAAGGCGCTGTTGGATTTGCGCGCCTCGACCGAGGCCAGCTTGATCAGCTCGTCCTTGATCTGAAAGGGGCTGAGGGCTTCGTAATCGTGCAGCTTCAATCTGTCCATGACTCAAGACCTTTCCAAATCAACTGAGGATCAAAACGACGACCATCCCAAATATCGTCAGAAGTGTGTTTCCGATCGCGTAGGGCATGCCGTAGCCCAGGGCTGGAATCCGGCTTTGCGCGGCCTCCTGGATCATGCCGAGCGCAGCCGTCGTGGTCCGGGCGCCTGCGCAGGCGCCAAACAGGATGGCGGGATGAAACTTGAATATGTAATGCCCGACATAAACCGAGAAAATCATCGGCAAAGACGTGGCCACAATACCCCATAACAACAGCGCGATACCCGCCTGCTGCAAACCGGCCACGAAACCGGGCCCGGCCGATATCCCGATGACCGCAATGAAGACATTCAGGCCTAGCGTATTCATCAACCACAGCGACGGTGCGGGAATGCGACCGAAGGTCGGGTGAACGGTGCGCAGCCACCCCAGCAGCAGCCCGGCCAGCAACGCGCCACCAGTGGTAGACAGGCTGATCGGAAAACCGCCCATTGTAATTGCAAGCGTGCCGATGACACCCCCGATGAAAATGCCCCAGCCCACAAAGGCCAGATCGGTCGTGTCAACGGGCCGGTCGGCGTACCCGATTTCGGCGATGGCCGCCTCGACATGGCGCTTGCTGCCCAGAATGGTCAGAATGTCACCGCGATGCAGAACCGTGCCCGGCAGCAGCGGCAGATCAATCATGTTCCGCGTCAGCTTCGACACATACACGCCACGGGCCTGAGGCATCTTGCTGAGCTCATCCAATGTCTTGCCGTGCACGTCCTTGCTTGTGATCAAAACATCCAGTTTTTCCGATGGGATACTCAGCAGCTCGGGCGCATCGGCTTCTTTGAGGCTGGGCTCCAGCGCTCCGACAAGATCACCGCGTCGGCCTGAGAACATCACGACATCACCCGCTTGCAGCACCGTGTCCGCGTCAACCTCAACGATCTTGCCACCTCGGCTGAGGCGTTCGGCATAGACGCGGACACCGGGCAACAGATCCTTGACCGGCTGGCCGAGCAATTCGCTGCCTTCGGGAATCTCAAAAGCACGCGCCTCGATCGCGCGATAGGCCGAAACGATGCCGCCTCCGGTCTCGACATCTTCGCCGCCACTCAGCTTGGCCTCGTATTCCTTGCAGGCTGCCACCAGATCGACACCGATCAGACGCGGGCCGATCTTGGCCAGAATGATCGCCGACCCGATCGTGCCGTAGATATAAGTCACCGCATAGGCGACTGGGATCTGGTTGGAATAGGTTTTGGCCTGCTCGGCCGTCAAACCCAACTGGTTGATCTGGTCGGTCGCCACTCCGATCGCCGCCGAAATCGTTTGCGAGCCGGCATACAGGCCCGCGGCGTAGCCAAGCTCGAGCCCGGCGATCTTGGCCGACACGACCGGCACGATCAGACAAATGGCTAGAACGCTCAGCGCAAAAAGCACCTCGCGCGCGCCGTCAACCTTGAGGCCGCGAATGAACTGTGGCCCAACGCCGTAACCAACTGCGAAGATGAACAGGATGAAGAAGGTGGACTTCACCGCTGAATCGATACTGATCTGTGCCTGCCCGATCACAACGGCGGCCAACAGGGTGCCCGTGACCGAACCCAGACTGAACCCCATGACCTTGATTGGCCCGACCAAAAAACCGATGCCGATGGCGAGGAAGACAGCCAGTTCCGGATAGGTTTGCAGGATATTCACCAGCCAATCGACCATACTGCGCCTTTCGGGTTTGTTGCGTCGCTCAGTCCACCCTGAACGTCAGCTGTCCGGAGGCCCGGACGAGTGCGATCAGCGCAGGAATTTCCAAGCTCACGATACCCCACGGAAACCGTTTGTCCATTGAATTATCTGAATTTGTTTGGCGCCGGGGCCGCGCGGAACTGTGTCCGCCAGCGGCGGCACAGGTTAGTAAAATCGTCGGCAACCGCCTGGATCAATCGAACCTGCGCACTGATTTCGGCCCCTGCGATGTCACGGAATGCAGGGACAGGGAATGATCCATGTTCCGCATAAGGTGGCGCAGCATTTCACGACCAAGCCGCGCCAAATCAGCTGCGTAGTCAGGGTTTGCGGCGACATTCTCGGCCTCGCCCCGACCGTGGTGGTCGAACAACAACGGCGGCAGGTCGGCTGCAAACTCGACCAGGGTAAAGCGTTCGTCACGCAGGATGCCCAGACACGAGTTGCTGTGACCCGTTCCAAGATCACGCTGAAACTGAGTAGGCGTCAGCGGATCGGCAAAGTCCAGCTCACTAAAGGAATACCGGCGCCAGTCCTGAGGCACGGCACCACGCAGCAGCGGCAACAAGGATCGACCATCCATCGAGTTCGGGATCTCTTGCCCAACCCAGTCCAGGATCGTGGGGGCGACATCAATAGACTCGGTCGGCACTTCGACACGCTGGCCGGCCATCTGAGCGTTGCCAGGCATGCGAATGATCAGCGGCGTGTGGTAAGCCGCGTCATACACCGACATTTTGCCCCAGGAATAATGATCGCCCAGCATCTCGCCGTGATCCGCGGTGATCACCACCAGCGTGTCATCGTACTGGCCGCTGTCCTTGAGAAACCGGATGACCCGGCCGATATGATGGTCAACCTCGGTTGCCAATCCAAGATAGACGGCCCGCAGGGTCTGAATGTTCTCATCCATCGGCTCCACCTCGGCAAAACCTTGCACGCAGTCTTTTGGTGTATTCGAGGCCAGAGCGGGTCCAAAGAACGGGTGCACGACCTTTTCGTCCTCCGGGCTGGGCAGACGGTTTGGCAAAGGCAACGCGTTGGGATCGTACATCCGGTTGTAGGGCGCGGGCGCCACCAGTGGCGGATGCGGTCGGATATACGTCAAATGCGCGAACCATCCCGAGTTTCGATAGGCGGCAATTCCGTCCAGAAATCCGTTGGTCAGAAATGCGGTGTCGCTGTCCTCGGCCGTGTAGAGGGCCGGGTCATTCAATTTTGGGGCCGACCCATCCGGCGAAACCGGCTTGTATAGATCCCAGTAGTCTTCAAACTCGTATCCCCGGCGCATCAAGTAGGACCGCCAAGGATAGGACTCCTCAAGGCGCATTTCGAGTACTTCATGAAACCCGTGCATCGGGTTTTCGTAGGTCTTCACCGACGGATCATTCGGATGATGAACCCGAGGATCGGCCGAGGTGTCCGTATAGCCGAACAGCATCGGCAGATAGCCGGCTTTTCGCATCTCGGTCGCGATGTTCGGCGTGTCATGGCGCAGCGGCGTGCCATTGCGGACCGAACGATGGTTCATCGCGTATTGCCCGGTCAGGATCGAGGCGCGGGACGGCCCGCAGGGATTGGTAACGGAAAAATGCCGGTCGAACGAAACGGCCTCGTCCATGAAGGCGCGCAGATTGGGCAGGTTGACATGATCAGCCAGAGCACCGCGCAGACAATCGGCCCGCAATTGGTCGATGATGATGAAAAGAACGTTTCCTGCTTGGCTCATGCCGTGATTCCCATTGGAAAACTGGTGTTCGACGGTGCGGACTGTGTCGGGGTTCCCACGGGCAGGCAACCGGTTTTGCGCCAATTCTCGCCTCTTGGGCGACCCGGGCCGTGCAAACCGGTAACCCCCGCACCCAAATCGCCGCCCGGTTGAACAAAGCCATTGCGGCCCGGAACGGTTTCCCGTCTGATACCGGCATGACGAAACCCTCGATCGCAGTCGAACAGGAAGGCGGCACAGCGCGCGTGATTGTGTCTGGCGAAATGCTGACACAGTCGTTGAGCGCCGTCGAAGACGCCTTTCGCACCACCCGCCCGGATGCGGCGCATGTGACGGTCGACATGTCCGAAATCGATGCGCTGGACACCGGCGGCGCGTGGCTGATCGCGGACCTGAAAAACCGCTGTGCAGCCATGGGGGCGACCGTGGCTTTCGACGGGTTGAAACCGGCACATTCCGCGCTGCTGGAAACCGTCTCGGAGAACATTCCCAAGGACATTCCCGCCGAAGCCCCACCAAAAGGGTTCATGCCATGGCTTGAGAGCCTGGGCCAATCAACGGTGGGCGCCGGGCGCGACACCATGTCGATCCTCGGCTTTCTGGGCCTGACCCTGCACCGGCTGGGCCGCACGATGATCATGCCGTGGCGCCTGCGCCGCGCCGCGGTCGTGTCACAGATGGAGGAAACCGGGTTCAAGGCCCTGCCCATCGTGGCGCTGATGGGGTTTCTGATCGGCGTGGTATTGGCTTTTCAGGGGGCCACCCAATTGAAACAGTTCGGCGCGGAAATTTTCGTGGTCGAGCTGATCTCGATCTCGGTATTGCGCGAGCTGGGTATCCTGCTGACCGCAATCATCGTGGCTGGTCGATCCGGCTCGGCCTTCACGGCCTCGATCGGGTCCATGAAAGTGCAGGAAGAAATCGACGCCATGCGCACATTGGGTCTGGACCCGATCGAGGTGCTCGTCATACCACGGGTTCTTGCACTGCTTATCATGCTGCCGATCCTGGGCTTCGTGGCCGACATCGCAGGCCTTTTTGGCGGCGCCCTGATGAGCTGGATCGATCTGGGCGTCAGCCCCGGAATGTTCATTACGCGCCTGAAGGAAAACACCAGCGTCTGGCATCTGGCGGTTGGGCTGATCAAGGCGCCTTTCTTTGCCATGGTCATCGGGGTGATCGCCTGTTGGCAGGCAATGCAGGTCAAGGGTTCCGCCCAAAGCGTCGGCCAACGCACCACCGCGTCGGTTGTTCAGTCGATTTTCATGGTCATTGCCATCGACGCGCTGTTTTCCATTTTCTTCTCCGAGATCGGTGTCTGACATGGATGGATCCGCTCAGACATCGACCGCCAAGCTGGACGCGCAGCGCGAAGCGGTGATCCGTGTGCGCAATCTGCGCAACCAGTTCGGTCCGCAGGTGGTGCATGACGACCTGAACCTGGATGTCTGGCGCGGCGAAGTGCTGGGCATTGTCGGGGGGTCCGGGACCGGCAAGTCCGTCCTTCTGCGCACCATCGTCGGGTTGAACAAACCGGCGGCAGGCAGTATCGAAGTTTTGGGTGTCGACGTGCTGAACGGCCCCGAGGCCGACCGACGCCGCATCGAGAAACGCTGGGGCGTCGCCTTTCAGGACGGGGCACTGTTTTCCTCGCTGACCGTGCTTCAGAACGTCATGGCCCCGTTGCGCGAACACACCGGCCTGAGCGAGAGCTTGATGCGGGCGCTCGGCAGCCTCAAGATCAGCCTTGTGGGGCTGCCGCAGCTGAGTTGCGGCAAGTTCCCGTCAGAGCTGTCAGGCGGAATGCGCAAGCGGGCCGCGCTGGCCCGAGCATTGGCATTGGACCCCGAGATCGTGTTTCTGGACGAACCCACCGCCGGGCTGGATCCCATCGGCGCCGCGGCCTACGACGAATTGATCGGAGAATTGCAACAGGCCTTGGGATTGACCGTTTTCATGGTAACACATGACCTGGACAGCCTGTACGCGATCTGCGACCGCGTTGCGGTTCTTGCAGAAAAGCGCGTGCTGGTGGAAGGTCCGATTGAAGACATGACCAAGGTCGACCACCCTTGGGTGCAGGAGTACTTCACAGGCCCCCGGGCCCGCGCGGCGCAACAGAAGGGGCAGGACAGGTAGAGGCGATGGAAACCCGGGCGAACTATATCCTGATCGGCGCGTTTACACTGGCGGGCATCCTGAGCGCGTTCGGCTTCTTCCTGTGGCTGGCCAAGTTCGAAGTCACGCGCCAATACGCTTACTATGACGTGCTGTTCGACAACGTGTCGGGCCTGTCAGCCGCCGGTGGCGTCAGCTATAACGGCCTGCCCGTGGGACAGGTCATTTCGCTGGACCTGGATGACGATGACCCGTCCAAAGTAAGGGTCCGGCTTGAGGTTGATGCTGACATTCCGGTGACCACGGACACGATCGCGCAGTTGCAGTCGCTGGGGGTGACCGGCGTCAGCTATGTCGAGCTGTCGGGCGGGTCGCCCGATGCCGAACGGCTGCCGCAGAACAGTGTCATCAAAAGCAAGCGTAGCGCCATCCAATCCCTGTTCGAAGGCGCACCCAAGGTCCTGGACGAGGCGGTGACCTTGCTGGAAAACCTGAATGCAGTGGTGGATGACAACAATCGCAAGGCCGTGTCGGACATCCTCGACAACCTGGCTTCCGCCTCGGGCCGGCTGGACAAGACCCTGAACGATTTTGAATCCCTGTCCAGCGATCTGGGCGGCGCGGCAAAGGACATCGGGGCCTTCACCAAACGCCTGGATCAGTTGGCCGATACCGCAGAGACCACGCTGACCACCGGAACTGATACGCTGAACAGCATCAAAACGGCCTCGGAATCGGCGAAAACCGCACTGGACAGCGCGAACCAGACGCTGGCCACGGCAAACAAGGTCATCGAAGACGACGTCCGCCCCTTCATCGAGCGCGGGTCGCAACTCGCGGACCGCCTGATCGGGTTGTCGGATGAAGCCGCGGTCACAATGGCAACGGTGAACAACACCTTTGCCAACGCCAACCAAACGCTCGACTCGGTGACCTCGGCCATGGATACGGCGAAAGGGACTCTGGCATCCGCAGAACGCGCGTTCGACTCGGCCAATCGCGTGATGGACGAAGACGTTGCACAGGTTGTTGACGACATCCGAAACGCCGCCACCAAAGTGGCCGAAACGGTAACGAACGTGACCGACAAGATCGACCAGATTTCAGCGGACGTTCTGAGCGCGTCGCAATCGGCATCGGACCTGTTGGGAACGATTGACGGCATCGTTCAACAAAACCGCCGGCAGGTTTCAGACTTCCTGCGGGTCGGACTGCCACAATTCGTTCGTTTCGTGGAAGAATCCCAACGCCTTGTCATCAGTCTGGACCGTCTTGTCGACAGGGTCGAGCGCGACCCCGCGCGTTTCCTTCTGGGCACCCAAGCATCGGAGTTCCGTCAATGATCAGGCCCCTTCTTCTGACCCTTGCAATCACGACGCTGGGCGGATGTGCCGGTCTGGGCACGTTGAAACAGGCCTCGAAACCGAACGACCTGTATCTGCTGACCCCCAAGAGCACGTTCTCGCAGTCTTTGCCCCGGGTGCAGAAACAGATCGTCATCCAGGAACCCACTGCGACCGCTGCGGTGAACACCGACCAGATTGCCGTGCAGCCGACGCCCCTGCAGGTCCAGTATCTGCCGCGTGCCCGGTGGGTGGACCGAGCACCTTTGATCGTTCAGGCGTTGATGGTCGAAAGCTTTGAAAACAGCGGTCGTGTCGCCGCCGTGGGTCGTTCGACGGTCGGCCTGCGCGCCGACTACGTCATCGTTCCGGACCTGCGCGAGTTTCAAGGGATTGTCGTCGGAGAAACCGAAAACTCGAAAACCGTAAAAATCGAAGTGCGAATGAACATCAAGATCATCGACGAGTTCGAAGACAAGATCATCGCTTCAAGCTCGTTCCAGGAAGCCGTTGTCTCGACCAGCGACGAAACGCCGGATCTTGTTACGGCTTTTGACACCGCCTTGGGCAAAACCATGCGAGACGCAGTTGAGTGGAGCGTGCGGAAGATTCATTCGCACGCTGCCAACAATCCGCGCCCGTCGTTGAACTGACACGGATTGCCCACCCTTTATTTTGACAGGGATTGCGCCAGACGCATCAGGGTCACGGCTTCGGTCCGGTACCCGAAAGGATCGGCCCCACGGGCCGTGTTGCCCATCGCGATTGCATCATCATAGCTCCAGTCGGACAGGTAAGTGCCGCCGCGCAACAACTGGCCGAAACCTGCAATCGCGACGGAAAACCTCACGTCGTCCGTCTGGCGGCCCTGCCCGTCCAAGATCGGTTGCTCGATCAACTGGCTGCGCGTGTCGCCGGGTGTTTTGTACCGCAGCTTGAAATAGCCGATTTCATCACTGCCCGAAGCGGGGGCGGTGTTTCCATACCGTAGCGGTGCATTGCGAATTGCGTTGGAGCCGACCGGCGTGACTTCGTAAATCGCGGTCACGCTGTGGCCAGCACCTATGTCGCCCGCATCAACAGTGTCATTCAAAAAGTCCTCGCGGCGCAAAGCGCGGGTTTCGTATCCGATCAGGCGGTATTCGGCGATTTGGGCAGGGTTGAATTCGACCTGAATCTTGACGTCGTTGGCAATCGGAAACAGCGCACCGGTCAGTTGGTCAACCAGCACTTTGCGGGCCTCACCCAGCGTGTCGATGTAAGCCGCCTGTCCGTTTCCGTTCTGGGCCAGGGCCTGCATCGTCGCGTCATCAAGGTTACCGCGCCCGAAACCCAGAACGCTCAGATATGTTCCGCTGTCGCGCTTGTCAGAGATAAACTCCTTGAGAGCTTCGGGATCGGACAGGCCAACGTTGAAATCCCCGTCCGTGGCCAGAATGACTCGCGTCACCTCGCCCTCGGCGGCCATGTCTGCAGCAACCTGATAGGCTTGCTGAAGCCCGGCTTGTCCCGCTGTGGATCCGCCCGCGTCCAAGTGTTCGAGCGCCCGCACGATCTTGGCCTGATCGGCTGCAGATGTCGGCTCCAGAACCTGGCCCGCACTGCCGGCATAGGTCACGATCGACACCTGATCCTCGGGTCGCAACTCGGACAACATCAGGCGCAGGGACTGTTTCAACAAGGGCAACTTGTTGGCGTCCTGCATCGAGCCCGAGGTGTCGATGAGAAAGACAAGATTGAGCGCCGGACGCTCCTCGATCACCGGAAGCGTTCCCTGAATGCCAATATGGACCAGTCGAGTACCGGTATTCCAGGGGCTGGGCATGACCGTGATGCTTGGCTGAAACGGCACCGCGCCGTCCGGCGCCGGATAGGAATAGGGAAAATAGTTTACCATTTCTTCAATCCGCACCGCGTCACGCGGGGGCAAGTGACCAGCCAGAAGCGAGGACCTGACGATGGCGTAAGATGCGGTATCGACGTCAATCGAAAACGTGGAAACCGGTTCTTCCGCGGTGACCTTGAGTGAGTTGGTTTCGGCGTTTGCAAATTCTTCGGACGACTGCTCGGGTCGCGCTGGCGGACGAAATGCGTCGCTCGAAACCGAAGGGGCCACTGTGCTGTCGGCGAGGCGGCCTTGCGAAAGAAGGCTGCGTTTTGCCAGAGGTTCCCGGGCTTCTTCCACAACCATCGGCGCTTCGACAACGGGTTCCTCGAGATCCATCTCGGCCGTTTCAGCGTCTGATCGACCGGTTGGCCGAACCGCCTGCGGCTGGCCGATCACCCGGGTCTCGGTACCGAACCTGGGGGACAGCACACCGTCGCGTGTCTGCGGCACGATCATGATCAACGCAACGGCAGCGATGGCTGTTGTAGCGGCCAGCGCGCCGCGGGTCGAAATTGCATTCAACATGGCTTTGGTTCCTTCTGTCACGCGGGCAAACGGGCCTCGCTTGACATTGGGACGCGTACCGGGTCGAGATCCTTGGAGATCAGCAAAGTTTTTTCTGGCCAGCTCCAGATTGACGGCCCGCCGCTTTTCATCCGGTGCAGGCGTTGCGGCATCCATCAGTGTTTTCAGATCATCGAGCTCATCACTCATGGGGCAAGCTCCTCTTGTTTGATCGCGCGCAGGCGCTTTCGGGCTTCGGACAGGCGCCATGAGACCGTGCCCTCGGACACGCCCAGCACGTCGGCGGCCTGTGCATGGGTCATTTCATCATCCAGCGTCAGCGCCAGTGTCTGACGCAGATCTTCGGGCAGACTCTGCATGGCCCGTTGCAGCCATGACAGGGCCGCGGCCGTCTCGACGGCTTCGGCGCGCCGCATCTTTTCCACATCGCCCCAGCCGATAGCTGCACGGTTTCGGCTGGCCGTTCGACGCCGCGCATCATGTGCCGCGTTGCAGACGACCCGATACAGCCAGGTAGTGAACTTTGAACTCGCTCGAAAACCGACAATTTTGGCGGGCAAGGCGGCACATATGTCCTGCGTCAGATCTTCGGCGATCTCGGCGCTGCCGGTCAGCCGAAAGGCCAGCCGGAACACGCGGTCATAATGCCGCCCAAGCAGCGTCGCGAACGCTTCCGCGTCCCCGTTGGCGGCCCCATGGGCCAATTCTTCATCCGAGGTCAGTTTGCTCATTCTGACTATTCAGACGCAGGACAGGAGCGGATCCTTGGAACATTTGAGAAAAAAATCAGAAATGGCTGGCCGACGCCTTCTGCCAATCCGCTGCAAATTCCTGCGGCACTGAATCTTTCAACAAGGCACCTGGCTCGATAAAGGTGTAAAGTTCCGCGTATGAGCACTCGCGCTCGTTGGCAATTCGGCGGTAGATATCGGATGGGCCGAGGTCAGATACGCGCTCTTTCCCCATTGCACCCAGTATTTCGCGAAAGCTTTCCAGGGTGGCGTCATGAAAGCGGTGAACCCGCTTGCGTTTCTGCGGCACGTTGACCGCGCGGCCGCGAATGGGATCCTGTGTTGCGACGCCTGACGGGCAGCGGTTCGTATTGCAATGCAGGGCCTGAATGCAGCCCACGGCGAACATCATCGCCCGCGCCGCATTGCACATGTCAGCCCCCAGCGCGAATTTCTCGATCATGTCATAGCCGGTTGCCACTTTGCCTGAACAGATCACCCGGATCTTGTCCCGCAGACCTACTCCGCGCAGACAGTTGTTCACGAAGATCAGCCCTTCGTTCAACGGTACGCCCAGGCGGTTAGTAAATTCCACAGGCGCCGCGCCGGTCCCGCCCTCGGCCCCGTCTACGGTGATGAAATCGGTCAGAATGCCCGTTTCCAGCATGGCCTTGCAGATCCCCATGAACTCGGACCGGTTGCCGATGCAAAGCTTGAAACCGACGGGTTTGCCCCCGGACATTTCGCGCAGGTGCTGCACGAAATGCATCAGGCCCGTTGGCCCATCAAAGGCCGAGTGAATGGGTGGCGAAATCACATCCTGATGCACGGGCACGCCACGAATAAGCGCGATTTCTTCATCGACTTTGGCCGCCGGAAGAACACCACCATGGGACGGTTTCGCGCCTTGGGACAGCTTGATCTCAATCGCCTTCACGACATCCTTCCGGGCGTTCTGGGCGAACTTGTCCTTGTCAAAGCCGCCCTCTGCCGTCCGACAGCCAAAGTATCCGGTGCCAATCTGCCAGATGATATCGCCGCCTTCGGCAAGATGGTGCGGCGACAGCCCGCCCTCGCCCGTGTTGTGTGCGAAACCACCATCCTTGGCCCCGCCGTTCAGGGCGCGGATCGCGTTGGCGCTAAGTGCTCCGAAGCTCATCGCTGAAACGTTCAGCCGCGATGCGAGATAGGGCTTTTCACACTGAGGACCGCCCAGCATCACACGCTCTTCGCTTTCTGGAACGTCCTTGGGCGCAAGCGAATGGTTGGCCCGGTGATACCCGACTTCGGTGATATCGTACTGCGTGCCGAAAGCCTGAGTGTCGACCTGTCCCTTTGCTCGTGAATACACCAGCGCGCGAATGATCCTGTTGAAGGGCCGCCCGCTTTCGTTGGTTTCCACGAAATACTGGCGGATTTCCGGGCTGACGAACTCCAGCATATACCGGAAATGGCCCAGAACCGGATAGTTGTTCAGTACGTTGTGTTTGGTGGTCAGCATGTCGTACAGCCCGACCAACGCGTAAGGGACCAGCAAAATCAACAGCCAGAGTGCCGGAGGCCAGTACAAGCCCCAGACCACGATCAAAGGCAGAACCACATAGGTCACGACATAATAGATTCGACGTACGATCATCTTGCTCTCCCTTGGGCCAACCGGTCAGAGGTTGGCCTTGAGTTCCTTGACCCAGTTGTCCCACTGCGCGTGTTCACCCTTGGCCAGCAGGATGCCTTCTTTCAGTTTCGACATGCCGAAACCCCAGGCCATCTTGGTATCGATATGCGGAGGCATGACCAACTCGCCGGGCGTGACCATGGCGTCGATGATGAATGGCTTTCGGCTGGCTTTGGCCCGCGCGACGGCCTCGGGGATGTCAGTTGCATGTTCCACACGGACCCCATCCCCGCCGCAAACCCTCGCGTATTCCGCAAAGTCCGGGTTCACCAGATCGGTAGCAGCGGGGTTCAGCGGATAACCCGCCACCTCCATCTCCATCTTCACGAAGCCCAGCGTCTGGTTGTTGAAGACCAGCACCTTGATGGGCCACTCGAAGCGCACGGCAGTCACGAAATCCTGCATGGACATGCCAAAACCGCCGTCCCCGCAGAACGCCCAAACCTCGCGCTGCGGATCCAGCGCGGCGGCTCCCAACGCCGAAGGCAACCCGGACCCCAGTGACGAATGGTTGAACGACCCCACCATGCGCCGTCCGCCTTTCATCCGGGTCTGACGCGCCACCCAGACCGTGCATTCGCCGATATCCATTGCAAATATCGCGTCATCGGCAGCCTGGTCGGAGACCTGCCGCGCGAATAGCTGCGGGTGGAGTGGCTCGGTGTCGCGCTCGAGACTGGAGTCGCGGTCTTGCTGCGCCAGCCATTTCGTACACAGCTTGACCTGACGATCGGCAAACGCCCTGTCGTCCTTTGCGGCCAGCTTTGGCAAGAGCAGATCCAGCGTCGCGCCCACATCCCCCAGCAATCCCGATGCGATGGGCGCGCGGCGTCCCAGATGTTCGACGTTGCGATCGATCTGGATGATTTTCGCGTTTTCCGGCAGGAACCACTCGTATGGGAAGTCCGTCCCCAGCATCACCAGCACATCGCAGTCGCGCACTGCATGATACCCGCCGGGATTGCCGATCAACCCGGTCATCCCGACCACGTTGGGATCATCATAGTCAAAAATGTCCTTGCCCTTGAGGGAATGCGTGATCGGCGCATTCAGCCGTTGGGACAGAGCCAGAACCTTGTCCTTGGCTTCTCTGCATCCCACGCCGGCGAAAAGGGCGACTTTCCTGCCCGCGTTGATGATCTCGGCCGCACGGTCGATTTCGGATTCGGGCGGGATCAGCGTTGATGGCGTTTTCAGGATCGGGTGCATTTGGTGCAAGCTGGGCACTTGCTGTTCGGATACGTCGATGGGCAGTTCGATCCGCACGACCTCGCGGTTGATCAAGGCGCGTTGCACGGCGATCTGAGCCAGTCGCGGCATCTGGTCCGGCGAATTGATCACGGCCTGATAGCTGCAGACATCCTCGAACACTTTCTCAAGATTGACTTCCTGGTGGTATCCGGTCCCGCGCTCCCGATGAGCGACCTGACCTGTGATCGCCACGACCCCTGCACCCTCACGCCGGGCGTTGTACAGCCCATTGATCAGGTGAAGCGCGCCGGGACCGACGGTTCCGGCACAAATCCCGATCCCGCCGGTCAGATGCGCCTGGGCATAGGCTGCATAGGCTGCGTTTTCCTCGTGCCTGACCCCGATCCATTCGAACCGGCCATCCCCGCGCATGGCTTCAAGCAGGGGGTTGAGCGCATCGCCCGTCACACCGAAGATCTGGCGCCCTCCGGCATCCGCGAGAATATCCAGCAATACCTTGCACACGGAATTCGACGTCATGACCTGCCCTCTGGTTCCGACCCCATCGGGCCTGTCCCGATAGATCGTGGGCAGGTTGCCCTTTGATTGCAAGCCTTTGTACTGCCACCCCAAGCATCGGGCGGATTTGCGGTGGCTTGGTTGCGGCGGTTGAACCCGGGCGGCACAGCCGCTATCCAAATCCAAACCCCACAGGCGGAGAAGCGTCCTTGGCCAAAACTCAGGCGGCAGTTTCGGGGAAGCCCATGATGTACGCCGCCGTCTTTGTCGGAGGAGCGGCTGGGTCGATCCTGCGCGAACTGTTTGCGCTGGAAATTCCGGGGATGCCGTTGCTGACATCGACCTTCGGCATCAATGTCGTGGCCTGTTTCATTCTGGGATGGCTCTACGCCATACGGGGCCGGGTGCATGCCCATGTTCTGCACCTCGGGGCCGTTGGTTTCTGCGGCGGATTGTCGACGTTTTCGTCCTTTGCCGCCGAACTGGAACGGATCGCTGAAACCGGCGGCTGGTCGGTCATCTTCCCGTTGGTGGCCGAAGTTATCTTCGGTCTGGGCGCGGCCATTCTGGGCGAGGCAATCGGTCGCCGCCGCCGCTCAGGAGGATCGGCCGAATGACCGATCTGTATCTGCATGCGGTGTTTGGGCTGGGGGGCGGACTGGGAGCGGTCCTTCGCCACTGGGTCGCACGGGCCATCACCCACGACCTGCCGGTCTCGACGCTGGTCGTGAACGTATTGGGCAGCCTGTTGTTGGGGCTTTGGATCGGGTACCTGGGCGGGCCCGTGGAGATGGCCGAAGAAGAAAAGCGCCTGGTTTTCGGCTTTTGCGGAGGGTTCACGACATTCTCCAGCTTTGCCTACCAGTCTCTTGAACTGCAGCGCGAGCGGACGATTGTACTTGCGGGTGGAAACATCCTGCTCAGCCTCGGACTGTGCTGGCTGGCCCTGTGGCTGGGACTGTGGGTGATGGGCTAGCCGGTCGCTACATGCCCGGCATGTGCATCCGCATGGCCAGATTGCCCAGGATCCAGACCGTTCCAAGAATGATGATCAGCAGAACCAGCGTCGAGAACAGGACCAAATCCAGATCTTCGCGGCTGCTGCGGCGACGGTCGATATGCAGGAAATAGACCAGTTGAACGATTAGCTGCGCCAAACCCAACAGCCCAATTGCAAGATAGACACCCTTGGTCTCGATGCCGAACCAGTAGGCGATCGCAAACACGGTGAGTGTCAGCAACAGCGAGCCGCCATAGCCGATCACATACCGGCGCCGCTCGCGCCTGTGCATCTCGGACCGTTTATCCATAGGTCAGCCCTCCGAAATACACGATGGTGATGATGCCGATCCAGATCAGATCAAGGAAGTGCCAGAACAGTGCCAGCCGCACCACGCGCGAAATCACGAGGTCGGTCATCCCCATGACCCGCAGTTGAATGCCCAGAACGACCAGCCACACACAGCCCGCCGCCACATGCAGCCCGTGCAGAGGCACCAACCCGTAGAAGGCGGACAGGAAACCGCTGCGCTGCGGGATGCCACCCTTTTCCGCCATCGACATGAAATCGCGGATTTCGAGGACCAGAAAACTCAGCCCAAGCAGCAGCGTAACCCCGAACCACAGGACGATCCGACCGCGCGGCAGGTTGTATTTCAGCGCCAGCATGGCAAGTCCAACAGTCAGGCTGCTGGTCAGCAGGATCAGGGTCTGGGCAAAGATGCTGTAGAGATCGAACAAGTCGTGCGGGCCAGGACCACCGGCCTGCGCGTCGATCATGGTGATGTAGACGCCGAACATCAGCCCGAAATAGACCAGGTCGCTCATCAGAAAGACCCAGAAACCGAAGGTCACCACTTCGGTCGCCTTGTGGGCGCTGGCATGACGCCGCCCAAGGTTCAGACCTGGGTAACTGTGGGTTGGTGCAGGCTTCATGTCGCTGCCTCCAGATCCGGTCGGGCAAGCCCGGTGTTTTCTGGCGCACCTTCGTGATCCCGGTTCACAGGGGTCGCGTTGCGGACCAAGTCCAGCCAGGCCTCGTGCTGCCTGCGCACGTCTTCAGCTGAAACCACTTCTTCGGTATCGGTCTGAAAGGTCCACAGGATGAATGACAGGATCATCATCACGGTCATCAGCGCCGCCAGCCACCAGATCCACCAGACCAGCGCAAACATCCACGCACCGCTGAGCACGCAGAGCACGAAACCGATCCCGGTGTTGCGCGGCATGGTGATGTCCTCGTACCGGTCGGGGTGCGGGTAGGCCTCGCCACGCTCTTTCGCGGCGGCAAAATCGTCGCGGTCCGTGACATGCGGGATGATCGCGAAATTGTAGGGCGGCGGCGGGGCCGGGATCGACCATTCCAGCGTGCGGGCGTCCCAGGGGTCGCCAACCGATACGCGGCTCTGTTCGCGGTTGCGGATGCTGACCCACAGCTGCACGACGACCGACAGCAAGGCCGCCAGAATGACCAGCGCGCCGATGACGGCCGTGATCATGTAGGGGTGAAAGCTCGGGTCCTCCCAACTGTAGGAGCGGCGCGGCATACCCATCAGGCCCACGAAATACAGCGGCAGGAAGGTCAGCATGAAGCCCACCGTCCACAGCACGACCGATATCCGCCCCCAAGCCTCGTCCAGGCGGAAGCCGAACGCCTTGGGAAACCAGTAGTTGTAGCCCGCAAGCAATCCGAACAGGACACCTGGCAGCAACACGTTGTGGAAATGCGCGACCAGGAACAGCGTATTGTGCACCTGATAGTCAACGGTTGGGTTGGCCAGGATCACCCCGCTGAGCCCCCCGATCACGAATAGCATCAGAAAGGCCAGCCCGTACAGCATCGGCACCGAGAACCGGATGCGGCCGCAATACAGGGTGGCCATCCAGTCATAGACCTTGACGCCGGTTGGTATGGCGATCAGCATCGTGGCGATGCCGAACACCGCATTGATCAGGGCGCTTTGGCCCATGGTGAAGAAATGGTGCAGCCAGACGGTGAACGACAGTACCGCGATCGACATGGTCGCGATCACCAGCGAGTTGTAGCCATAGAGCCGCTTGGCCGAGAAAGTCGCGAAGACTTCGGAATAGATGCCATAGGCCGGCAGAACCAGAAGATAGACCTCGGGGTGGCCGAACAGCCAGAACAGGTTGGCATAGTTCATCATGTTGCCGCCCAGGTCATTGGTGAAGAAATGGAAATCAAGATACCGGTCGGCGGCCAGCAACAGTGCCGCCACCCCCAGGGGCGGCATGGCGAACACGATCAGGATCGAGCTGCAGATGATCGTCCAGCAATACATCGGCAACCGCATGAATTTCATCCCAGGCGCGCGCAGTTTGTAGATCGTGACGGCAAAGTTGATCCCCGTCAGGGTGGTGCCGATGCCCGACACCACGATCGCCCAGATCCAGTAATCCGGCCCCACACCCGGATTGAAGGCCGCGCCGGTATAGGGCGGATAGGCCGTCCAGCCGCCGGTGGAAAACTCGCCCACCACCAGTGAGACCATCAGCATCATCCCCGCCGAAACCGTCAGGCCGAGGCTGATCTGATTCATCACCGGAAAGGCCACGTCGCGTGCGCCGATCATCAGCGGGACAAGGAAATTCGCCAGTCCGAACACGAAGGGCACCGCAACGAAGAAGATCATGATCGTGCCGTGGGTGCTGAACAGTTCGGCAAAGTGTTCGGCCTCGAGGAACCCCTCGCCCGGCCCGGCCGCCTGTTGGGCGCGCATCACGACGCCTTCCAGAACGCCGCGCGCCAGCATGACGATGGCAAAGACGATATACATGATGCCGATCTTCTTGTGATCCGCGCTGGTCAACCAGTCGCGCCACAGCGGCCCCCACAGGCGAAACCAGGTGAGCAGTCCCAGAACCGCGACCACACCGACGATCACCACGCCCGCCGCGGCATTGGCCACGATTTCATTCGTATTGGGGTCTTGAATCAGCCCGGCGATGGGGAAGGCATCCCAGTTCAGACGGCCGAAGAAACCGGACTCGGCAGATGTCATTGCTTGTCCTCCTGCCCGTATTGAGCGGTTCCCGGTTGCTGATCCTGCGGCAAAGGTTGCCCGTTGTGATACCGGCCCAGGATGCTGTGGAACAGATCGCCATCATCCAGGCGGAAATACAGCGCATTATCGGGCATCTGCGCGGTGCCAAGCGCGGCCTGAACCTCGTCCCGGTCCGTCCGCATGGCCAGTGTCCGATAGGTTGCCGGATCCAGAACGATACCGTTCTGCCGAACCCGGTCGACCCACGAGTCGAAGTCCGGCGGCGGCATCGCGACCGTCTGGAACTTCTGCTTGGTGAAGCCGCGCCCGTTGTACTGGGTGTTTTCGCCCTGCATTTGTCCGGGGGCATCAGCCACGAGATGCAATTGGGTCGTCATCCCCGGCATGGCATAGATCTGCCCCGCCAGGGCGGGAACCATGAATGACTGCATCACCGTGTCCGTCGTCAGTGTCAGGGCGACTTGTTGTTTTGTTGGCACCCCGAACTCACCCACCGTCGCGATGCCCAGGTCGGGGTAGATGAACAGCCATTTCCAATCCAGCCCCACCACCTGCACACGCAGGGCCGGTTCATCGCCGAACGGGGCCGCGTAAGGGTCCAGCCGGTGGGTTGCTTTCCAAAGATAAAAGGACAGCAGCGCCACGATCACCACCGGCACACCCCACATCGCGGTTTCCAGCATGGGCGAGAAATCCCATTTGGGCCGATAGGCAGCCGGGCTTTGCGCGCGGCGCCGATAGCGAAGAGCGATCAAGGGAACCAGAACCAGAACCGGAATGACCGCAATCAGGATCAACGCGGTCGCGCGCACCAGGTGTGTTTTTTGGACCGCCGCAATAGGGCCTTGAGGATCCATGAAACTGTCGCTGGCCAGAGCCGATTGCGCCGTGCCCAACCACAATACGACCACGATCAGCGCTGTCAGTACCGCAGGTATAGTCCTGTTTCCGCTCACGCCGGATCGCCCTCATCAAACTTCAGGTTGGTGCAACTATCGGCAGAGTCAGCAGATTTCACAAGGTTTTTCCCCGGCAGCAGGGAACCACCTCACCATCGAGTTGACTTGACCAGTGGGTCGGGTCAGTCATTGTGTCATGCGTTTACTGCTTATTCTGATTGGACTGATCGCGTTTTCCGGCGCGGCGATCGCGCAGGACCGAGCCGCGGTTGAGCGGCAGTTTCAGGACTGGTTGCAGAAACAGGTGTGGCCGTTGGCCCGGGCGCAGGGTGTATCGCGCCGCACGTTTGACAGCGCAACCGACGGAGTTCGCCTGAATTGGGAACTTCCTGATCTTGTTCCGCCGGGCTCTCCGGCACGGACGCCCAAAAAGCAAAGGCAAGCCGAGTTCGGGTCCCCCGGCCGGTATTTCAACGCAAATTCGGTTCAGGGTGCCGCCGCCGGCGGTCGGCGTATGGCCAAGCGTCATGCGGAAACGCTGCGCCGGGTCGAGGAACAGACCGGCGTTCCCGCCCGGATCATCCTTGCGGTCTGGGGCCGCGAGAGCGGCTATGGGCAGGTTCCGATCCGGCATAACGCAATCCAGGTGCTGGCCACCAAGGGGTTCATGAGCACGCGCGCGGAGTATTTCACCGGCGAACTGATCGCCGCGCTGCAGATCGTCGAGGCCGGTCACGTGAACGGCCGCGCGATGAAAAGCAGCTGGGCCGGCGCGTTGGGCCAGCCGCAATTCATGCCGACCAGCTTTTTGAACCACGCGACCGACGGCAATGCAGACGGCCGGGCCGACATATGGGGGTCGGCTGACGACACGATTGCATCGATCGGAAACTACCTCGCGCGGCACGGTTGGGTCAGCGGCCGCGATTGGGGGTTCGAGGTGACCGTACCGGCGTCTGTGTCCTGCGCGCTTGAGGGTCCCGATCAGGGTCGCCCGATCCGCGACTGGGTTGCTATGGGCATCACACGCGTCTCGAGCCGCCCCTTCCCCGAACACGAGCTGCGCGGCGAGGGCTACCTGATGATGCCGGCTGGCCGGAACGGTCCGGCCTTTGTCGTAACGCCCAATTTCTACGTTCTCAAAGACTACAACATGAGCGATCTCTACGCCTTGTTCGTGGGCCATGTGGGCGATCGCATTCAGTATGGCGTGGGCGATTTCAAAGGCCGCTGGGGCAAGGTGGGCGGTCTCTACCGATCGGATATCGCGACCATGCAGCAGGCGTTGATCGCGATGGGGCACGACGTGGGCGGTGCCGACGGGCTCCCGGGATACAAAACCCGCCGGTCGATCGGCCGTTGGCAGGAAGAAACAGGCCAGCGCCCCACCTGTTTCCCCAAAGCCAGCATGAAGTCGCGGTTGCGTCCCTGACCGCTGGCGATTCGCCTGATCGGGCGAAAGCGAGCGGCGAAATTCTGCCGAAACAGATCGCGCCTCGGGCTGCAATCCGGGCGGCCTGGGCACGAAAATATCGCAACGATACACGCCATCGTTACAAAATTTCAGCGACCACGCGTCACGAAGTTTCTTTCTACCTTTAGGCGATCCGGACTCATGGGAAGGCTTTAACCCTGCCCAAAATAGTGGCACGGTCTCGGCCAGCGAGAGGAAACTCTTGCATCCACTTCACCGACTGCAATCCAGAAAGCTGCGACGCAGTGTTCCTTGCGAATTGGCACAACCCAAAATTCAAAAGAACCGGGTCCCAGCGGATGTCGGGCAACCAGGGCCGCCGGACGCCATCCCATATGGATGCGCAGACCGCCGCCACAATAATTGGGAGAAGATCATGAACACCATCCTTCGAAACTCGGTGGCGGGCCTGCTGTGCTCGACCTTCATCACCGGAGCCGCGCTGGCCGCGGGCACCCATCCGGTCACCGGCGAGCCGCTGGCCGATGACCAGACCTTCGTCTACCGCGTGCTGGACGAGCACAGCTCGGTCGACCCGCAGGTGGTCGAGGACGTGTCGGGCGCCGAGATTGTCCGCGACCTGTTCGAAGGTCTGATGAACCAGGACGAAGACGGCAACCTGGTTCCGGGCGTGGCCACCGGCTATACCACCAACGAAACTAAGGACGTTTACACCTTCACCCTGCGCGACAACGCCAAGTGGTCGAACGGCGATCCGGTCACCGCACATGATTTCGTTTTTGCGTGGAAACGCGCCGTCGATCCGGCCCTGTCCTCGCCCTATGCCTGGTTCATGGAACTGATGTCGATCGAGAACGCCGCCGAGATCATCGCGGGCGACAAGCCGGTCGACGACCTGGGCGTCAAGGCGATCGACGACCACACGCTGGAAGTGAAACTGAGCGCGCCGCTGCCCTATTTCCCGCAGATGACCACGCACTCGACCACCTTCCCAGCCCCGCAGAAGGTCATCGAGCAGTTCGGCGATGAATGGACCAAGCCCGGCAACATCGTCTCGAACGGCGCCTATGTCCTGACCGAGCACCTGCCCAACGAACGCTCGGTGCGCGAGCGCAACCCGATGTACTGGGACAACGACAACACCATCATCGACAAGGTCGTGGCGCTGGTCATCAACGATGAAAACGTGGCCCTGACCCGCTATCTGGCCGGTGAGCTGGACCGCACCGAGGTGCCCGCAGGCCAGTTTCCGCGCCTGAAGAAAGAATACCCGAACGAGGCGATCAGCTTCCCGCGCCTGTGCAACTACTACTACACGTTCAACCTGTCCGACGGCGGCCCCGAGGCCTTCAAGGACCCGAACGTGCGTCAGGCCCTGTCGCTGGCGGTTGACCGCAAGATCATCACCGAGAACATCCTGGCCGGCGGTCAGCCCGAAGCCTACACCTTCGTGCCCGAAGCCACCGCAGGGTTCACCCCGCCGATCGTGGAAATGGCGTCGATGACGCAAGCCGAGCGCGACGAGCTGGCCAAGGAACTGCTGGCCGAGGCCGGATACGGTCCCGACAACCCGCTGAGCTTCGCGATGGTCTACAACACCTCGGAGGCGCACAAGAAAGTCGCCGTGGCCCTCAGCCAGATGTGGAAGCAGAAGCTGGGTGCGCAGGTCGAGCTGGCCAACATGGAATGGAAGATTTTCCTCGAAGAGCGCGGCAACCAGAACTTTGAACTGGCCCGTGGCGCATGGTGCGGGGACTACAACGAAGCCTCGACCTTCCTGGACCTGCTGCAGTCGGATTCCGGCTATAACGACGGCAAGTACAACAATGCCAAGGTCGACGAGCTGCTGGCTCAGGCCAAAACCTCGGACGATCCGGCCCCGCTGTATACCGAGGTTGAGCGGATGATCGCACAGGAAACCCCTGTGATCCCGATCTACCACTATGCCGGTGTCTACATGATGGACAGCGACGTGGGGAACTGGCCGGTGAACAACGTCGAGCAGAACTGGTACTCGAAGAACCTCTACAAGATCGCCGAGTAATCATCATCCTTTGATCGCGCCCTGCCCCGGACATGCTCTGGGGCAGGGCCAATAATTGGGGGCATGAAATGCTTGCCTATGTCATCCGGCGACTGCTGATCGCCGTTCCGACGATCCTGTTGCTGATCGTCGCCAGTTTCTTTCTGATGCACTTCGCGCCCGGCGGGCCCTTCACCTCGGAGCGGCCGTTGCCGCCACAGGTCCTGGCCAATATCGAGGCGCGCTACGGGCTGGACCAGCCGCTGTGGAAACAGCTGTGGGATTACCTGTACAACATCGTGGTGCATTTCGATTTCGGCCCGTCCTTCAAGTTCAAGGACCGCGACGTGAACGACATCATCGCGCAGGGCTTTCCGATTTCGCTGACCTACGGGATGCTGTCCTTCCTCGTGGCCACGCTGGTGGGCGTCAGTTTGGGCATCGCCGCCGCGATCCGCCACAACAGCTGGATCGACTATTTCGCCGTGGGTCTGGGCATCGCCGCCCAGGCGCTGCCGAACTTCATCATGGGCCCGATCCTGATCCTGACCTTCACCCTGTGGCTGGGCTGGCTGCCGGGCGGCGGCTGGAACGGGGGCCAGTGGCAATACCTGATCATGCCCGTGATCGCGCTTGCGACCTCGTACATGGGCTCGATCGCGCGGATCACGCGTTCGTCGATGCTCGAGGTTCTGAATTCGAACTTCATCCGCACCGCGCGGGCCAAGGGCCTGCCCACCAGAACCGTGATCTGGCGCCATGCGCTGAAACCCACGCTGCTGCCGGTGGTGTCCTATCTGGGGCCGGTCTTCGTCTATGTGCTGACCGGTTCGGTCTTCGTTGACATCTATTTTTCGACCGGTGGGCTGGGGCAGGCCTATGTGGGTTCGGCCCTGTCGCGCGACTATGCCGTGCTGCTGGGGGTCACGATCCTTTATGGCGTGCTGACCGTTCTGGTGAACCTGCTGACCGACCTGGCCTATGCCTGGTTCGATCCGAAAATCCGTTACTGAGGGGGCAGGCAAATGCTTGGAAAATCTCAGAAAGCCGCCCATCTGGCCGAAGACATCACCGATTACACGGTCATTCAGGGACGTTCGCTTTGGCAGGACGCGCGGATGCGTTTTGTCCGCAACAAGGCCGCCATGGCCAGCGTGTTCATCCTGGGCCTGATCGTTCTGTTCACGATCATCGGGCCCTACTTTGCCGTCTGGAGCAACGAGGAAATCGACTGGAACGTCATGGGCGACGTGGCCGGCATGGGTATGCCGTCCATCGAGACCGGCCACTATTTCGGCGTCGACGATCTGGGGCGCGACCTGTACAGCCGGGTCATCCAGGCCACCACCACCTCGTTGCTGGTGGGCCTGATCGGAGCGGCCACCGCGCTGATCGTCGGCACCTGCTATGGCATTGCCGCCGGTTACATCGGCGGGCGCGTTGACGGCGTGATGATGCGCTTCGTCGACATCCTGCTGGCCATTCCGGCCACGCTGGTCATCATCCTGCTGCTGGTCGTGGCGGGGCGGTCGTTCTTCATGCTGTTCATCGCGCTAGGTGCGGTAGGCTGGCTGACCATGGCGCGGATCGTGCGCGGCCAGACCCTGACCCTGAAGAACCGCGAGTTCATCGAGGCCGCCCGCGCCGCCGGTGTCAGCGAGTTCACCATCATGTACCGCCACATCCTGCCCAACCTGCTGGGCGTGGTGATCGTCTATGCTTCGCTGCTGGTGCCCGAGATGATCCTGACGGAAAGCTTCATCTCGTTCCTAGGGCTGGGGATCTCCGAGCCCTATACCTCGTTGGGTCGTCTGATCGCCGAGGGCGCCGGAACCATGGGTTACGGCACGTTGTGGCAACTGATGTACCCCCTGGCATTTTACGTCACCATCATCATCACGATGTTCTTCATCGGCGATGGCCTGCGTGACGCACTGGATCCGAAGGACCGCTGACATGAGCCTGCTTTCCGTAAAGAATCTGAGCGTTCAGTTCGACACGCCCGACGGGGTGGTCGAGGCCGTCAAGAACATCAGCTTTGAAATCGCGCCGGGCGAATGCCTGGGCATCGTCGGCGAAAGCGGGTCGGGCAAAAGCCAGACCTTCATGGCCGCGATGGGGCTGCTGCCGCCGGCGGGCCGGGCCACCGGGTCGGTGCTGCTGAACGGGCAGGAAATTCTGAACCTGCCCGTGAACAAGCTGAACCAGATCCGGGGCGATGACGTGGGCATGATTTTTCAGGACCCGCTGACCGCCCTGACTCCGCATTTGCGGGTCGGCCAGCAAATGCGCGAAGTCTTGCAGGTACACGAAGGCCTGCAGGGTTCGGCCGCGCGGCAACGGTGTCTGGAATGGCTGGACCGGGTGCGCATCCCCGAGGCCGCGCGCCGTCTGGACCAGTTCCCGCACGAGCTGTCGGGCGGGATGCGCCAGCGGGTGATGATCGCCATGTCGATGCTGTGCAATCCCAAGCTGCTGATCGCCGACGAACCGACCACCGCGCTGGACGTGACCGTTCAGGCCGACATCCTGGACCTGATGGTACGTCTGCAAAAGGACGAGGGCACGGCCATCGCCCTGATCACGCATGACATGGGCGTCGTGGCCCGCATGTGCGACCGGGTGCAGGTCATGCGCCTGGGTGAGTTCGTCGAGGCCGGTGACACGCGCGAGATCTTTCACGCGCCCAAGCACGACTATACCCGCACGCTGATCGAGGCCATGCCCCGCATCGACGCAGGCGACGCGCCCAAGGCGGTGGAGACCGACGCGGCGCCGCTGCTGAAGGTCGATGACGTCAAGGTGCATTTCCCGATCCACGTTCCGGGCGGCATCTTTGGCCGCAAGGTGCCGTTGAAGGCGGTGAACGGCGTCAGCTTTGACATCCGCAAGGGTGAAACCCTGGGCGTGGTCGGTGAATCTGGCTGCGGCAAGTCCACTCTCGCCCGTGCCGTGCTGCAGTTGATCGAGCCGAGCGACGGGAATGTCAGCTGGCTGGGTCATCCGATCGTCGGGTTGAAACGGGCCGAGCTGAACAAGTACCGCAAGGATCTGCAGATCGTGTTCCAGGACCCGCTGGCCAGCCTGGACCCGCGAATGACGATCTCCGCCTCGATCGCGGAACCGCTGAAAACCTATCGCCCCGACCTGACCGAGCGCGAGCGCAAGCAGATGGTCGCCGAGATGATGGAACGGGTCGGCCTGAACGCCAACATGATCAACCGCTACCCGCACGAGCTGTCGGGCGGACAGAACCAGCGGGTGGGCATCGCCCGGGCGATGATCAACAAGCCCAAGCTGATCATCTGCGACGAGGCGGTCTCGGCGCTGGACGTGTCGATCCAGGCGCAGATCGTGCAGCTGCTGAAGGAACTGCAGCAGGAGTTCGGCCTGTCGATGATCTTCATCAGCCACGACCTGTCGGTGGTGCGCGCGGTGTCGAACCGGATCATGGTTCTGTATCTGGGTCGCATCGTCGAACTGGGCGATGGCGAGGTGATCTGCTCGAACCCGGTTCATCCTTACACACAGTCGCTGATCTCGGCGGTGCCAATCCCGGACCCGGATGTCGAGCGCAGCCGCCAACGGCTGAAACTGCCGGGCGAGTTGCCCTCGCCCATGGACCCCAAGGCGGCGCTGCGGTTCCTGCCCAGCCGTCTGGCGGCAGGTCAGACCGACTATGTTCCCGCGCTCAGCGAGATTGCGCCTGGGCACTTCGTGGCCGAGCATGATCCGCTGGAAGCGATCATGGCGGGCGCTTGATCCTGTCCCCGAAGCCGGACAACCGGCTTCGGGGCGCTTGCCCGTTAGGGCAGTGTTATTGGGACTGGGTGTTTTGACTTTGCCATGACCAGATGGCACCCTTCGGTCGTTTTCGGCCTGTTTTTTCGGGCATCATTGATTGATCCGGTTTCGCAGCCTAAGAGGAAGCCCCGGATGCACCACGTCCGCCGGCTAAGTTTTTGAATTTGAGAGGTCACATGTCACGCAAGGTCACCAAGGCGATTTTCCCTGTCGCAGGATTGGGCACCCGGTTTCTTCCGGCAACGAAATCCGTTCCGAAGGAAATCATGACGCTGGTTGACCGGCCTCTCGTTCAATATGCCATCGACGAAGCCCGCGCTGCGGGTATTACCGAGTTCATCTTCGTCACATCACGCGGGAAATCGGCGCTCGAAGACTATTTCGACCACAATCTCGTGCTGGAGCAGGAACTGAAAGCCAAAGGCAAGGATGATTTGTTGGAGGTTCTCGAGAACACCAACATGGAAAGCGGTGCTATCGCCTATATCCGCCAACACAAGGCTCTGGGGCTGGGACACGCCGTCTGGTGCGCCCGCCGCCTGATCGGCGATGAACCCTTTGCGGTCATGCTGCCAGACGACGTTATTGCGGCCGACAAACCCTGCCTGCAGCAGATGGTCGAGGCTTATGAAGAAACCGGCGGCAACATGGTCGCCGCGATGGAGGTCGCACCCGAAAAAACCAGCTCGTACGGGATTCTGGACGCCGCCGACAGTTCCGGCAAGGTGATCCGCGCCCGCGGCATGGTTGAAAAGCCCAAGGCCGACGAGGCACCGTCGAACATGGCGGTCATCGGTCGATACATTTTGGGGCCGTCGGTGCTGTACAACCTCAATCAAATGAAGAAAGGCAGCGGCGGAGAGATCCAGCTGACCGATGCCATCGCCGAAGACATCGGCAACGGTGTCCCGGTTTTCGGATACCGCTTTGATGGTCAACGCTTCGACTGCGGATCCAAGGCAGGCTTCCTGCAGGCCACCGTGGCCTTTGCCCTGGCCCGGAATGACCTGCGCGACGACCTGAGCGCCTATCTGAATGATATTGTTGCCACAGGTCGGGCCGCCCAATAAGCGGCGGTCCTTCACCCACCCTGTGATGACTGCGATAAAACGTCAGAAAACCAGCCGAAAAGCCCATTCGTCATGACCACCATCTATCCTGTCATTCTGTGCGGCGGCTCCGGAACCCGGCTTTGGCCGCTGTCCCGAAAAAGCTATCCCAAACAGTTCGTGCCTCTGGTCGGAAACAGCAGCCTGTTGCAGGACTGTGCGGACCGGATGCGAGGGCCCAAGGACGCACCGTACGCCAAGCCCCTGATACTCACCAATGAATCGTTCCGCTTCATCGTCACCGAGCAGCTTACCGCCATTGGTGTCGACCCCGGTCCTATCCTTATTGAGCCTGAGGGCCGCAACACGGCTCCGGCGGTCTTGGCGGCCGCGCTTTACCTGTCGAAGGTAGACCCGGATGCTTTGATGCTGGTGGCGCCGTCCGATCACGTCGTGCCCGACAAATCCGCGTTCCACGCGGCGGTTTCGCAAGGTGTGACTGCCATCGCGAGGGACCGCCATCTGGTGACGTTCGGGATCACTCCGGACCGGCCGGAAACCGGATATGGATATCTGAAGCTCAGCGCTGCGCCCGACGCGACAGGTGCTGCGGTCGCATTGGACCATTTCGTTGAAAAGCCCGATCTGGATCGGGCCAAGGCCATGATCTCCGATGGCAGTTACCTGTGGAATTCCGGCATTTTCCTGTTTGCGGTGCGCGACATCATCGCTGCGTTCCAGGATCATGCACCCAACCTGTTGCCGCCGGTGCAGACTGCCGTCGAGGACGCGAAAGCCGATCTTGGCTTTCTGCGACTGGACGCATTGGCCTGGGGGAAAGTCGAAGACATATCGATCGACTACGCGGTCATGGAACGGGCCAAAAACCTGAGCGTTGTTCCCTATGCCGCCGGCTGGTCGGATGTCGGCAGCTGGTCGGCCGTCCAGGAGCTGAGCAGCCCCGACGAAAACGGCGTTGCGACCACCGGTGAGGTGACGACGATCGACTGTAACAACGTGTTGATCCGGTCCGAGTCAGCCTCCCAAGAAGTCGTGGCCATGGGGCTCGAGAACATGATCGCTGTGGCCATGCCGGATGCCGTTCTGGTGGCCAGCATGGACAAGGCACAGGATGTCAAACAGGCCGTGGCCGCCCTGAAGGCCAAAGGGGCACCGCAGGCCGAAGCTCTGCCGGTCGACCATCGCCCCTGGGGCTGGTTCGAGAGCCTGGTCGTGGGCGAACGATTCCAGGTCAAACGGATTCACGTAAACCCCGGCGCGGCCCTGAGCCTGCAGTCCCACCACCACAGGTCCGAGCATTGGATCGTCGTAGAAGGTACCGCCAAGGTCACGATCGATGACGAGGTTCGTCTGGTCAGCGAAAACCAGTCTGTCTACATCCCCCTTGGCGCGGTTCACCGCATGGAAAACCCCGGCAAGGTGCCTATGGTCCTGATCGAGGTTCAGACCGGCGCCTACCTCGGAGAGGACGATATTATCCGGTACGAGGATGTCTACGCCCGCAACTGATCCTGGCTGAACACCGCGGCTCCGGTCGCCAACGGTTCATGCTTTGGGCGTACAGGTCAGAATCAGCTGACCGACCTCCATACTAAAAATATCCACAGCCGCCCCAAAAGGGCGGCTTTGTTTCGTATTTGGAAATCCACAAGTAACCAAATCCTTTTTGTGTCGTTCGCACGTGAAAGCGGGGATTCATCCCATCCGCGGCAGGGTGGCGCGTAGCGAATTCCGTGAATCGATGGCCCAAGGAGGATCCCGCCCGTGTCCCAAATCACCCCCCGTTTGAATCTGCCGTTTCTGCAACCCTCACAGGCGCAAAAACACGTCACCCACAACGAAGCGCTGCGGCAGCTGGACCTGATCGTGCAGCTGAGTGTTGTGGCTCTGGATGAAACCATTCCACCTGCGGCACCAGATCAAGGTGCCATCTACGGCTTGGGGGCCAGCCCGACAGGCGCCTGGGCGGGGAAGCCTGGGCAACTCGCGGCTTGGCTGGACAATGCTTGGGTCTTTGTCACGCCGGCAAACGGATGGCGTGTTTGGGACCAAGCCGGCGCCGCGCTCAAGGTCTGGGACAACGGCGGATGGATCGATCCTCCGCTCAATACTGCGAACCTTGTCGGGGTCGGGGTCGCAACCGGATACGATCCGACCAACCGCCTTTCGGTTCGGAGTCCCGCCACATTGCTGAGCCATGACGGGAGCGGCCACCAGTTGAAGGTCAACAAAGCTAGCGCGACTGACACCGCCTCCCTCCTGTTTCAGTCCAACTGGACCGGCCACGCCGAGATGGGCCTTGCGGGCAGTACCGATTTTTCCATCAAGGTTTCACCGGACGGAGGCTCTTGGACCGAGGCGGTGCGCGTGGATGCCACATCAGGAACGATCAGCGGCGCGGCCGTTCAAGCAAACCCTGAAGATGTAACACCCGGACGGCTGATGCGAGCCGACTACGGATATGGACCGGGCAACCTCGTGGGTCCGGTGACGCAGTCTGGCGGGACCCCGACCGGCGCGGTGATCGAACGCGGCGCAAATGCGAACGGCGAATTCGTTCGTTTCGCGGACGGAACCCAGATCTGCACCCTCGCGGCGAGTTCGGTGGCCTGTACTGCCGGCATGGGGCCACTGTTTGCAAGCGCCCAGAATACTTGGATTTTCCCTGCGCCTTTTGCTGTGGGCAGTACTCCGACCCTGAGCGGCAGCGGTAATGCTCTGGGACGGTTCATCAGCTTCGATTTGCCAACCGAAACGCAGGTAGCGTGGCAAGTTCTGTCGGCGGCGTCCGATCCGGCAACTATAAGCCCGACAGTCGCAGCCATCGGCCGCTGGTTCTGATCACCGAACGCACCCGGTCTTTGGGCCGGGTGCTTATTTGGCCCGCAGGTCGTCGGCCGATTGATCAAGGAACCAAGCATAGGTCTCGCGGATACCATCTTCCAGCTCTATGCGTGCCTTCCAGCCCATCTTCGCCAACCGGGAAACGTCCATCAGCTTGCGCATCGTACCATCTGGCTTGGTGGTGTCCTGCGTGATCCAGCCGGTATATCCGGTGATTTTGGCGATCAGTGCGGCCAGCTCGGCAATCGAAACGTCCTGCCCGCAGCCCACGTTTATGTGGCTCAGCATGGGTTGTGTATTGGCCTGATACACGTCCTGCGGCAAATCCATTACGAACAGCGATGCCTCGGCCATGTCATCGACATGCAGGAATTCACGCCGCGGCTTCCCAGTTCCCCAGATCACCACTTCGTCCAACCCGTCGCGTTTGGCTTCGTGGAAGCGGCGGATCAGTGCTGGCAGAACATGGCTGTTCTCAGGGTGGAAATTGTCGCCCGGCCCATACAGGTTGGTCGGCATGACCGACCGGTAGTCGACCCCGTGCTGGCGGTTGTAGCTTTCGCACAGCTTGATTCCGGCGATCTTGGCGACCGCATAGGGTTCGTTCGTCGGCTCCAAAACACCCGTCAGCAACGCGTCTTCGCGCATCGGCTGCGCTGCTTCACGCGGGTAGATGCAGGAACTGCCCAGCTGCAAAAGACGCCGTACGCCGGCCGCAAAAGCCTGATGGATCACGTTGCACTCGATCATCAGATTTTCGTAAATGAAATCTGCAGGATACGTGTTGTTGGCGTGAATCCCCCCCACCTTGGCAGCGGCCAGGATCACGACGTCTGGCCGCTCGGCCTGCATGAAGGCGCGGACGGCCGCCTGATCGGTCAGATCCAATTCGGAATGGGTTCGGGTCACCAGTTCAAGCGCCTCACCATCAGCCTGGCGCGCCTTGAGCTGACGCAGGATTGCTCCACCCACCATGCCACGATGTCCGGCGATGTAGATCTTGCGCATTTCTGCCTCCTCAGCCGTTTTCCAGGCTGACCGGCAATTCGAACCCGTGCTCTTTCAACAAGGCGTGTCGCTTTGCGGTTTTGAGGTCTTCCAGAACCATCTCTGCGCACATTTCCTGCACGGTCAGCTCCGGCTCCCAACCCAATTTGGCCTTGGCGTTCGACGGGTCACCCAGCAGAGTGTCCACCTCGGCGGGTCGGAAATACTGCGGGTCGATCCGCATGATCACGTCGCCGGGTTTCAGCGCTGGGGCGTTGTCGCCTTCAATCGCCGTCACCGTTGCGACCTCGTCCACACCGCTGCCCGAAAACTCCAAGGTAAGCCCAAGCTCGGCCGACGACCATTCGATAAATTGGCGCACGGAATACTGCTTGCCGGTGGCAATAACAAAATCCTCGGGCTTGTCCTGCTGCAGCATCATCCACTGCATCCGCACGTAGTCCTTGGCATGGCCCCAATCGCGCAGACTGTCGATATTCCCCATGTAAAGGCACTTCTCCAAGCCCTGGGCGATGTTGGCCAGACCACGCGTGATCTTGCGGGTGACAAAGGTTTCGCCGCGGCGCGGGCTTTCGTGATTGAACAGGATTCCGTTGCAGGCATACATCCCGTACGCCTCGCGGTAATTGACCGTGATCCAATACGAATACAGCTTGGCCACCGCGTAGGGCGAGCGGGGATAGAACGGAGTCGTTTCGCGCTGCGGAGTTTCCTGGACCAGCCCGTAGAGTTCCGACGTGGACGCCTGATAGAACCGGGTCTTGTTTTCAAGTCCCAGGAACCGGATCGCCTCAAGCAGGCGCAGGGTGCCGATGGCATCGACATCCGCGGTATATTCCGGCGACTCGAAGCTGACGGCCACGTGAGATTGGGCGCCCAGGTTGTAGACTTCGTCGGGCTGAACCTCCTGGATGATGCGGGTCAGGTTCGAGGTATCGCTCAGATCGCCGTAGTGCAGCCGCAGCTTCGGATCAGGCTCGTGGGGGTCCTGATAGATGTGGTCGATCCGCTGGGTGTTGAACGAGGATGCCCGACGCTTGATCCCGTGAACCTCATAGCCCTTTGCCAACAGAAATTCGGCCAGGTAAGACCCGTCCTGTCCGGTAATTCCGGTGATCAGCGCTTTTTTGGTCATCAGTTTGTTCCACCAGTTTCATGGACGCCCATTTGTCGCCCCAAAAACAGCAAGATGTCATGGAATGCAACCCGAGGCCACTGTCAGGCATTGAAACCGGCGGAAGTTTCTCCGAATGTGTGGCCGCCCGAGGTGGCATTGGTAACAAGGGAATTTGAATAATGCGTATTGCGATGATCGGCACCGGATATGTGGGTCTGGTGTCGGGTGTATGCTTCTCGGATTTCGGTCATGACGTCATTTGCGTCGACAAGGCCGAAGCTAAGATCCAGATGCTGCAGGACGGAAAAGTTCCAATCTACGAACCGGGGCTGGATGTTCTGATGGCCAAGAACGTGGCCGCCGGCCGGCTGAGCTTTACCACCGATCTGGCGAATGCGGTGAAGGGCGCGGATGCCGTCTTTATCGCCGTCGGGACACCAACCCGCCGCGGCGACGGCCATGCGGATCTGACCTATGTGATGGCAGCGGCCGAGGAAATCGCCCATGCGATGGATGGCTACACCGTGGTGGTGACCAAATCCACGGTTCCGGTCGGGACCAACCGCAAGGTTCAGGAAGTTGTCGCGGCGGCAAACCCCAAGGCAGACTTTGATGTCGCCTCGAACCCGGAATTCCTGCGCGAAGGCGCTGCGATCGACGATTTCATGCGTCCGGACCGCGTCGTTGTAGGGGTCGAGAACGACCGCGCCGCCGAGGTGATGGCCGAAATCTACCGCCCACTTTACCTGCGCGATTTTCCGATCCTGACGACGGATCTGGAAAGCGCCGAAATGATCAAATATGCGGCAAATGCCTTTCTCGCCACCAAGATCACATTCATCAACGAAATCGCTGGCCTGTGCGAGCGGGTCGGTGGCGACGTCAAGGAAGTGGCGCGCGGCATCGGCTTGGATGGGCGCATCGGAAACAAGTTCCTGCATGCCGGCCCCGGTTACGGCGGATCATGCTTTCCCAAGGACACCGCGGCGCTTGCGCGGATCGGACAGGAACATGCCTTTCCAATGCAGATCACCGAAACCGTCATGCGCGTGAATGACGAGGTCAAAAAACGCATGATCGAAAAGATCCGCGAAGCTTGCGACGACAGTTTCAACGGCAAGACCGTGGCGGTTCTTGGGGTGACTTTCAAACCCAACACCGACGACATGCGCGACGCTCCATCACTGACCATCGTGCCCGCCCTGATCGGTGGCGGCGCCAAAGTTCGCGTGGTCGACCCTCAGGGCCGATCCGAGGGTGAGGCTCTGCTGCCGGGTGTAGAGTGGGTCGAAGACCCGTATGCCGCTGCCAAGGACGCGGACGCAGTGGTGCTGTTGACCGAATGGAACGAGTTCCGCGCGCTGAACCTGACGCAGATGGCCGCTGAGATGAAATCTCCACGCATGGTCGACCTGCGGAACATCTATTCACGCGACAAGGTCAAGAAATCTGGTTTCGAAACCTATGTCGGGGTTGGGCGCTAGGCGTCCAATCCCCTGGCCTTTGGGTTTCGAACCCGGCTCAATCATAGAGCGGAACGGTGGCCTTGGCCCCAGCTGCCAGCGCCTTGCCCAGATCGCGGCGCACCTGTTCGTACAGGGCAAGCGACTCGTCGGAAAACAGGGTGGCGGGCGGATCGACATGGATGAAGTTTCCCTGCCGGTCCTCTCCGCGCGCGACCATCGCGTAGTCGCGGTCCGCCACCAACTGCTTCGCATTCGGGCTGATATAGCGGATGGCCATCCCGATACGCCGATCGTCCGACCGGTTCGGACCCGAGCCATGAATGGTCAGCCCGTGGTGCAGTGACATCTGCCCGGGCGCCAGTTCGATATGGGTTTTGTCTTCCTCGGCCACTTCGACCGCAATCTCCTGCCCGCGCGACAGCAGGTTGGTCTCGGAATAGGTATCATTGTGCGGAAGTATTGGGTTCTTGTGGCTGCCCCGGACAAAATCCATGCAGCCGCTTTCCACGGTTGCCGGCGACAGTGCCAGCCAGGCCGTAACCTGATCCGGGGTCTCGCCCATCCCCCAATAGGTCAGGTCCTGATGCATGCCAACTGTCTGGACGGTGCGCGGTTCTTTGATGAAAAACTCGGCCGACCAGATCATGATGTCCGGACCCAAGACGCCTTCGACGGCATCCAGTATACGCGGATCCATGGCCAGTCGCGCCGCCAGAGGCATGACGAGGTGTGAGTTCACGCGCTTGTAGGTATTCAGCGGCAGAGGCAGATCGGCGGCCATCCAGTCGCGTTCAATCTGCTCGAGTTCCGAGCGCACCTGCGCGGCCTCGTCAGCAGACAGAATATCCAGCGGAAACAGGAAGCCGTCTTCCCAGTATGGCGCTGCTTGCGATGGGGTCAGTTTGTGCCGGGCCAGGTCTTGGATGTCGGGCATGGGTGCACCTTTTCGGATCGGTTCACGCACAGCCTAGCCGAACCGGTCTTGCGACGAGAACGCAAAGCCTTGCCTGTCAGGACAAGTTCAGCTTAGCCTGATTGCCATGTCGACCCGCATCCCCTCTCTCAACTGGCTGCGCGTTTTCGAGGCCGCGGCCCGCACCGAAAGCTTTGCCCGTGCTGCCGCCCAGCTAAACATGTCGGCCGCCGCTGTCAGCCAACAGGTCAAGGCGCTGGAAACTCGTCTGGGCACGCCGCTGTTTCATCGCCATGCCCATGCCGTCACTTTGACCGAGGCCGGGCGGGCGTACCTGCCGGTCGTGCAGCAATCGCTGGTGATGCTGGACTCAGCCACTACCGGCCTGTTCGGCCAGACCCGGGACCAACGGCTGTATGTCCAATCCGTGTTGTTGTTCGCGCAAGGGGTGCTTGCGGCGGGCCTGACCCAGTTCCAAAAATCCCATCCTCAGATCAACCTGTCCCTGACGACCGGGAACCGGATGGCCGACTTCGCCAATCGTTTTACCGACCTGCAGATCGTGTTCGGCAACCCGACGCTGTTCGGCGCCGAAGGTGACATGCTGTTGACCGAGACCCTTTTTCCCGTGGCACCACCGGACATTGCCGACCAGATCAGCACTCCGCTGGATCTGGCCCGGTTTCCGCTGATCGAGGTTTCGACCCACAGGGCCAGTTGGCCGCACGTGTTCGAAGCCCTGCGGCTGCCGACCGGGCAGGCTCAGTATTTCTTCGCGGACAACTCAGTGATGGCGGCCGAGCTATCCGCGCAAGGGGTCGGGATCGCCCTGGCCCGCGCGCCCGCGTCTGACCGGATCATGCGGATGTCTGGCCTGGTGCCATGTCTGCCCGAGGTGGCCGTGCCGGGCCGGGATGCCTACCACCTGATCTACCCTTCACGGGCCACATTGCGGCCACCCGCGCGCGCGTTCCGTGAATGGTTGTTGGACTACAGCGCGGCAGCCCAAACCCGATAACGGCCCTGCCCGGTCACTTCGCGGATCAACCCACGTTCGGTGAACTTGTCGAGATTGCGCTGCACGGCTGCACGCGATGCCTGCGTCAACTCCTCGGCCAATGGCGCAGATACCATGGGCCATGCGGTCAGCACATCGATCAGGACCGGCGGCGTCCGCCCGCTGAGACCCTTGGTGGCCTCGCGTGCCCGGGCCTCCCACGCGCTGACGCGATCCAGATGCAGCAGCGCGGCCAAGGCCGCCTGCCCTGCCCCACGAACCCAAGCGTTGAGTTTTTCCTCTGGTGTGCCGATGCCGCGCAGCGCCCCGGGGCCCGACAGTGCCAGCGGCATGAACAGTGCCCCGCCCCGACCCATCGTGGCCGCATGCCGCGCAGCGATCACCGCTGCTTCGGTATCCTGTCCCATTCCTTGCGACAGCGCGCGCCACGCGTGAAAGGCAATGGCCGACTGCGTGACAGGGTGCAGGGCTTGTGCGCTATCCATCACTTCGGCCAAATCTGCGACCGCCTCTGGGACTTCGTCTATCCCCTGAGCCATCCGGTCCAGAAAGGCGGCCAGTCCCGATTGCCAGCCGCCGTCCGACGGCCCTGCGCCCGAAGTCAGTCGCCGAACCGCCCAACCCGCCCGAAACAATGCTTGCACATCGTCCCCGGTGGCTCCGATACGCAATCCGGTCCACAGGGCAAGCCGATCAACACTGATCCGGTCACCGGTCCACCACCCCAGGTCGGATACGTCCATCAGGGCCAGCCGGTGGGTCCATCCCTTTGGGCCACTGCGCAACCGCTCGTCCAAGGACCCGAAGGTCAAGGTCAGATCCGCCAAGCCCTGCGCCACTTCTGCCTGAGCTGCGCGCCAGTCCCGCGGGTCGAACAAAGCGCCCCGATCGGCACGCGGACCCGGCGGCAACATGTCCTCGGGCGCCGCTGCATCTTCGGGCGGCAGAAACCAAAGCTCTTCGTCGTCCGGCGGATCGACGTCATAGATACTGCGCGGCCCGTCCAGGACATCGTCCTCGTCCGGGTCCGGGTTCGTGGCCTTGGTCGTCATGCCATGCATTGTTCGGCCAATCGCACCGGTTCACAAGAGGTTTCGCGCAAGGCGGCTCAGCCGGCGAAAGTCTGGGCCAGGTAATCCAGCTGCACGGTCAAATCGTTGTCCGGCCGGTTCCCCAACAGCATGTATCCGTATCCGTCGCGCGCCCACCGGGCCGTTGCAAGCCCGCTCAGGACTTCCTGCTTCAACTCTGAATTCGGCGCGCCATCGCCCTGACGGATCACGCACAGCGCAAAGGGATTGCCATCAGCGTCGGCAAAAACGATCTGAACCAATGGTTTGCCCTTGAAGGACAAAACCTGCGCGGCCTTCAGTTCCAGCCCCGGCAAACCTTCAAGCGAATCCCGGTTCAGCGGGCGGCCCAGTTTCTCTTCGGCCAATGAGATCTGGGCGTCGACGAGCGCCGGCGGGTATTCCAGCGTTGCAATCGAATCCGCCGTGTAAAGCGACTGGTACAGGGCCGCCTGCTCCGCCCATCCCATCAGCTGTGGGCGGGTCAGCCAAATGGTCAGAGATACGGCCAACACGGCCGCGGCAGCCGCGACGCCAAACAGGCGCCAGGGCCCCGCCAAAGCCGGAACCCTAGGCGGCAGTTCAACTTGTGGCGCGGCGGCGGAAATGTCTCGGAACACCTCGCGAACCACCGGCGCGATCGGATCCAGATCCATCAGGCGCTGCTCCAGTTCCGGATCATTCTCAACAGCGGCCTCGATGGCATCGCTTTCCTCAGACCCCAATGAGCCTTGCAGATAGGCCTTTAGCGTATCGTCGGAAAAGGTCATGAGTCCCTCCGTCGGTCGGACGCAGCGGCATCCTGCGGCATCGCAGCTTGCAGTTTCTTGCGGGCATTGGAAAGCCGGCTCATGATCGTACCAATCGGAACCTCCAGCAACGCGGCGGCCTCGCGATAGCTGTAGCCCTCGACAAAGACCAGCATGACCGTTTCGCGTTGCGCCTCGGGCAGTTGCATCACCTGTGTAAACACTTCCCGCGCAAAAATATTCATTTCGGCGTCGGTACCCGGCGCGATCAATTCGGCGTCCGGCGTTGCGGCCAACCCCTGGGACTTGCGCACGGTCCGCGCCCGCAGCTCGTTTAACCAGATCGACCGGCAGATCGTCATCAGCCACGAATCCAACCGATCAGTATGCGTAACCTGATGGCTGCGCTCCAACGCGCGCAGGCAAGTGGCCTGGGTCAAGTCGTCGGCAACATCCTGCGCCCCCGACAGAGCCAGCGCAAACCGCCAGACGCGTCTGGAATACGCCCCAATCGCCTGACGCACGGCCTGTTCCGAACTGTTGAGGTCATCACTGGGCACTTGGTCGATCCATGTTTCGGCACGCATCCCGCGACGCCAGAACTGGCACAGACAGAGAAGAATTGAAAACGCTTTCTTTCCGGTCGCTTGGCGTCAGCGTCCGACCGCCTCCTCGGACGCTCGCTTGGCAGCCACCAGTGCCAACAATTGGTCCTTGGTTCGTCCGATATGCGCGGACAGAAGCGCACAGGCCTGCTCGACCTGCCCATCCCGGGCAAGGCGCAGCAATTCGCGATGCTCTTTACGGGCCGGTTCGCGTTGTTGCATCACACTGAGATGCATTCGGACATAACGATCCGACTGAAGGCTCACGCGGTGCAGCAGCTCGTTGGTCAGGCTTCGGTTCGCGGCCGCGTAGAGGGCCGAGTGGTACTGATAGTTCAGCGCGCCCCACCGGCTGACGTCATTGGCGTCGTACGAGGCCTCCATCTGCTCCAGCAGGTGTTCGCAGCGCGCAAAGTCAGACCCGGTCATCTGCGGAATTGCCCAGCGGAACAGGTCGGTCTCCAACAGCGACCGCAGGTCGAAGATCTCGCCGATCTCGGACAGAGAATGGCGCGTGACCCGCGCCCCGCGGTTGTTCGTCAGCTGAACCAGACCTTCGGCATCAAGCTGTTTCAGCGCCTCGCGCACCGGCATGCGCGACACGTCATAGTCTTCGGCCAATGCCTCTTGACGGATGGTCTCGCCTTCCGCCAGATCACCGCTGAGAATGCGTTCACGCAAGTCGGACGCAATTGCATCGGGAAGGCTTTGACGGGTGATTGCGCGTTTTGCTGCCAAGGATCTGTCCGCATTTGCATTTTGGATACAAATATCCGCCCCGAGGCGCTTTTCCAACCGCCTATCGGGTTGAACAGGGCTAGGGTTCCCCGCTACCCCTTTGGCAACCGAGATCAAACCCAGGAACGGAACATGAGCGAAACGGTACGGCTGACGCCTAAAGAAATGACCGATCTGAGCCTGAAGGTTCTGTCCCATGTGGGTTATGGCCCCGACCACGCGCGGGCGATCGCGGAACTGCTGACCACCTGCCAAATGGACGATTGCCAGTCGCACGGTCTGTTTCGTCTGTTCATGTGCGCCCAGACCATGCAGGCGGGCAAGATCGACGGCCATGCGCAGCCCCAGGTCGCCGCCTCGGACAATGCCATCGTGCGCGTCGACGCACAGGGCGGCATGTCGTTGCTGGCGTTCCAGAAAGGCTTGCCGCGGCTGGTCGAGAAGACCCGCACCCACGGGATCGCGGCCATGGCGATCAAACGCTGTTTTCATTTCTCGGCCCTGTGGCCCGAGGTGGAGGCCCTGTCGGCCAAGGGGCTTGCAGCCATGGCGATGGTGCCCAGCCATTCCTGGGTGGCCCCTGCGGGGGGCACGCGCGGCAGCCTGGGCACCAACCCGCTGGCCTTCAGTTGGCCCCGCCTGGGCCAAGACCCGTTCACCTTCGATTTCGCCACCAGCGCCTTCGCCCGCGGCGAGATCGAGCTGTACAAGCGCGCGAACAAACCCCTGCCCGAAGGCGTGGCGATTGACAAGGCCGGCAACCCCACGACCGACCCGCAAGCGGCGCTGGACGGCGCGATGCTGACCTTCGGCGGCTACAAGGGCTCGGCCCTGTCGATCATGATCGAGCTTCTGGCCGGCCCGCTGATCGACGACCTGACCAGCCTGGAGAGCATGGAATTCGCCCAAGGCACGGGCGGCGCGCCTTATCACGGCGACATCATCATCGCCTTCGACCCCGACCAGTTCAGCGGCGGGCGGCGACAGGCCAACGACGCGCGGGCCGAGCGCCTGTTCGCCGATATCCTCGATCAGGGCGCGCGCCTGCCGTCACAGCGCCGCTTTGCCGCCCGCGCGCGCAACACCGCCCGGGGATATGCCGAGGTTTCCGCGCAACTGCATCGCGACCTGCTGGCCCTTCTGGACTAGGCTCCCCAGGTGTCGCGCAGGCGGTAACCTTGCGGCCAGGGGTCGTCGGGGTCCAGCATGTGCTGGTGGATGCCGGTGATCCAGCCACGGCCCGAGATCTCGGGCAGTATGGCGGCGCGGTCTCCGACCTGGGTCGTGCCCAGTATCCGGCCGGTGAAGCGCGAGCCGATGATCGACACCGCCTCAAAGCTCTGGCCCGGCAGCAACTGCCCCCGCGCGGCCATCAGCGCCATGCGGGCCGAAACGGCAGTACCGGTGGGCGAGCGGTCGACCTTGCCGGGCTGGATCGCCACCGCGGATCGGCCGGTCAGGCCGGTTTCGGTTTCAGTCAACGGTCCGCAGAAGGCGCAGAACGAGATGTGGTCCCAGTCCGGGTTTTCGGGGTGCGCGAAGCCCAGCTGCGCATTGGCGGCGTCGGTGATCGCCACCCCCAGGCGGGCGATGTCGGCGGCCTCGTCCTCGATGATGCGCAGCCCCAGCGCCGCGGCGTCGACCACCACGAAACTGTCCCCGCCATAGGCGGTGTCCACCGTCAGGGTCCCCAGCCCCTCGACCTCGAGCGGCGCGGCGAGTCGGTCGGCAAAGCTGGGCAGGTTCTGCACGAAGATCCGTTCGGCCTTGCCGTTGCGGCACTCGGCCCGCACCCGCACCAGCCCGCCCGGCGCTTCGAGCGTCAGGTGGGTTTCCGGCTCGGTCATCGGCAGGATGCCCCCGTCCAGCAGCACCGTCGCCACGCAGATCGCGTTCGAACCGGACATGGGCGGGGTGTCCTCGGGCTCCATGATGATGAAGGCGGCGTCGGCATCGGGGTGTTTGGGCGGCACCAGCAGATTGACATGGCGGAACACCCCGCCGCGCGGCTCGTTCAGCACGAAGTTGCGCAGGGTCTGGTCGCGGGCGATGAAGCTGCGTTGCTCCCAGATCGTGTCGCCCGGCGGCGGGGCGACACCGCCGACGATCACATCCCCCACCTCACCCTCGGCATGGGCCGAGATCACGTGGATGGTCTTGCTGCTGCGCATCCCCCGCTCAGAACCGGGTGGCGGCGAAGGGGTCGACCGGGATGGCCGGATCGGTGCCGTCGACCAGTGCGCCCACCAGTTCGGCGGTGCCGGCCGACTGGGTCAGGCCCAGATGGCCGTGCCCGAAAGCATAGACGAGGTTCGGCGATTTCGAAGACCGCCCGATCACCGGAATGCTGTCGGGCAGCGAGGGGCGGAACCCCATCCACTGCGTCCCGCCTTCGGTCTTCAACCCCGGCAGGAACTGGCGCGCCTTGTTCAGCAAGGTATCGGCGCGTTTGAAATTGGGCGGCAGGTCAAGCCCGCCCAGTTCGACCGCACCACCGATGCGCACACCACCGTTGATCTTGCTGGCCACGAAGGCATGACGCGAGAACGCCAGGTGCAGCCGCAGGTCGAACGCGCCCGGCGGCAGGGTCGTGTTGTAGCCCCGCTCGGTTTCGAGCGGGATCAGATCGCCCACCGTTCGGGTGAGGTTGTGCGACCACGCGCCCGCGGCCACGACCACCTTGCTGGCATCCGCCGCACCCTGGTCGAAGCGCACCCAGACGCCCGTGTCCGACAGCTCCAGCGCGCGTAAGGGGCGCGTTTCGATCACCCCGCCACGGTCGCGAAACACCTGTGCCAGATGCTCGACCCAGCGTTTGGGATCGACGGTATTCCACCAGTGTGGCGTGAACCCGGCATGGGTAAAACGCGGGCTGAGCCCGGGCTGGATCTCGGCGATCGCTTCGGGGCTTTCCAGCAGATCGAAGGCGATGCCATGCCGGCGACGCAACTCCCACGTGGGCAAGGCGGCGCGGAACTCGGCCGCGCTTTCGTACAACTGCAACTGCCCGTCGCGCTGCATCATCGCCTCGCCACCCGTATCGGCGATCTGCCGTTCGGTCGCGGCCTGGCACAGGCGCATCAGGTTGGCCTGCGCGGCGACCAGCGCCTGGTACCGGCTGGGGCGGCTGGCCCGCCAGAACCGCCACATCCACGGCGCGATCTGCAGGGCATAGGCGGGTGGGATCGACAGCGGCCCCAACGGATCGAGCAGCCATTTCGGGGCCTTTTTCATGATCCCCGGCGTGGCCAGAGGTTCGACCTCGGGGAAGGCGAACGCCCCGGCATTTCCCGCCGAACTGCCCGCGGCCACGCCTTCGCGGTCCAGTATCTGAACCGTGTAACCCCGACGCTGCAATTCCAGCGCTGCGCTGATACCAACGACGCCGGCACCTATGACGATGACATCTTTCTTCATGTGATCTCTATACCCGAACGGAATGGATCGGCGGGATCAAAAATCAAGCGGCTTTCGGCCATCACGAAAGCCTGACCGGTGATCGAGGGGATCACCCCGCCGTTCGGACCCGGCTGATAGGACAGCCGATAGGGGCTGCCGATGACGCTAGCCTGCACGATTTCTTCACCCGGCGCCAAGCGCCCATCGGCCGCCAGACAGGCCAACCGCGCCGAACTGCCCGTGCCGCAGGGCGAGCGGTCATAGGCGTCATCGGGGCACAGAACGAAGTTTCGGCTGTGGACGCCGGAGGCCGGCGCAGTCTCCTGAAAAATCACATGATCGATCGGCTCGCCCGCTTCGCCGCCCACGCCCTGCGCGACCGAGGCCTGCCGAATGGCGACGCCCAGATCGGTCAGTTGCCGGATGTTCGCGGGCTCGACCGGCACCGGGCTGGGATCGACGATAAAGAACCAATTGCCGCCATAGGCCACATCACCTGTAACCGGCCCGAAATCCGGAACCTCGATCGTCACGGCCTGATGCACCTGCCGGCTTTCGATGTTGGTTACTGTCACTGTGTTGGGATCGTGCAGCTTCACCGTGACCACCCCGGCCGGCGTTTCGATCCGGTGGGTGCCGACACCGATCCGCCCCAGATGGGCCAGCGTCACAGTCAACCCGATCGTGCCATGCCCGCACATGCCAAGCACCGCATCCACGTCGAAATAGATCACCCCGGTCACGCAGGACGGATCGACCGAAGGCACCAGCAGCGCCCCCACCATCGCTGGCTGACCGCGCGGCTCAAGCATGACCGAGCGCCAGAACCGGCGGTGCTGGGTCGCCAAAAGCCCTGCGCGTTCGGACAGAGGACCGCTGCCCAGATCGGGCGCGCCGTCCAGAATCACGCGCGTGGGCTCTCCGCCGGTATGGCTGTCGATCACATGCACGCGGCAATCACCCCGCCTTGCCTTGACCAGTCTGCAAACCAGGCGCGGAACAAGCCGTACTGCTGTTCGCAATAGTGGCGCTGCGCATCGGTCAGCGCGTCAGTTTCGTTGAAGTGCAAGCGGTATTCATCCTCGCCGTTCAGCACCAGAAGGTGCTTGTAGTACAGAACCAGATCAGGGCCTTCGTCGAAACTGGACAGCACGTGGATGGCCTCTGTCAACTCCTGTGCGCGCTGGCGGGCCTCGGCGCTGCCAGAAGCCGCTTTTTTCGACAAAGCGGTCAGCAGCAGAACCTCTTTGGGCAGTACGTTGCCGATGCCAGTGATCGCGCCGGTTGCGCCGCAATTGACGATGCCATGGTAGACCGCCGTATCGACCCCCACCATCAGCGTCACCTGGTCATCACGGCTGGTAATGTTCTCAGCCGCATAGCGCAGATCGTCCTTGCCACCGAATTCCTTGAAGCCCACCAGGTTGGGATGCTCGGCCCGCAGGGCGAAGAACAGGTCAGCGCGGGTGGCGAACCCGTAATGCGGACTGTTGTAGATGACCGCAGGGATATCCGGTGCCGCCGACAGGATGGCCTTGAAATGGTTGCGCTGCGCCATGACCGAACTGCCACGCGACAGGACCCGCGGGATAACCATCAGCCCAGCTGCACCCACCTTTTGCGCATGCGCTGCATGCGCCACGGCGGATTGCGTGTTGACCGCCCCGGTGCCCACCACCACGGGCAAGCCAGCGCCGACCAACCGCTCGACCCCTTCCATCCGCTGTTCGTCGGTCAGCAGCGGCCAGTCGCCCATCGACCCGCAGTAGACGACTGCGGACATGCCCGCCTCGATCATCTGCTGACCCTTACGCACCAAGGCGTCAAAGTCGGGCTGACGGTCGGGCGTACAAGGGGTCATGAGCGCGGGCATGGTGCCGGTAAAGACGTCGGGTGACATGTGGCCGATCCTTTCCAAGTTGCCCGCGTCCATCGCCGGGCGGTCAGATTTCCTGTCTCAACCCCGCAGTATCGGATTTTGTATCCAAAATCCATCTAATTCGCCTGACAAAAGAAAAACGCGCCAGGCAGAGGGCCCGGCGCGTTGACACTTTCCAACTGAACAGCGGTTCAGCGCAACCGCATCCCGCTTTCCGGGTCAAACAGCATGGCGCGTTCGGGCCGAACCGAGATTCCGATCCGTTCTCCCGTTTTGCTGCGTTGGTCGTCCCGCTCTTCGACGATCAGCTTGTCGCCGTTGGGCGTCAGCAAATAGCTGTAGGAAACGCCGCCGAGCGCCTCGGTCAGATCGACGGTACAGGTGTCGCCGGACCGATCCACGGCAATATGTTCCGGGCGGATTCCCAGGATCACCTTCTTGGCATCGGTCGGCACGCCGTTGGTGACGGGGATCGAGTCCGTCAGGGCGGGATGGCGCACGGTTCCTTCGACGACATCGCATTCCAAAAAGTTCATTGCGGGCGAGCCGATGAACCCCGCCACGAACCGGTTGTCGGGGTCCCGATACAGATCCATCGGAGCGCCCACCTGCTCGATCCGGCCATCGCGCAGCACCACGATCTTGTCGGCCATGGTCATAGCTTCGACCTGGTCGTGGGTGACGTAGATCATCGTCGCGCCGATCTCCTGGTGCAGACGGGCGATCTCAACCCGCATTTCCACGCGCAGTTCGGCATCGAGGTTCGACAGCGGCTCGTCGAACAGAAAAACCTCGGGGCCGCGCACGATGGCCCGGCCGATGGCGACCCGCTGACGCTGGCCACCCGACAAGGCCTTGGGCTTGCGCTTGAGATACTGGTCCAGTTTCAGGATTTCCGACGCTTCGGCGACCTTCTTGTCGATCTCGGCCTTGGGCACACCGTTCATGCGCAGACCAAAGCCCATGTTCTCGGCCACGGACATGTGCGGATACAGGGCGTAGGTCTGGAACACCATCGCGACACCGCGCTTGGCCGGGTCCATGTGGGTCACGTCACGCTGACCGATGCGGATTTCACCCTCGGTGGTTTCTTCCAGCCCGGCGATCATCCGCAACAGGGTGGATTTGCCACAGCCCGACGGCCCGACAAAAACGCAGAACTCGCCGTCCTCGATTTCCAGATCAATGCCGTGAATGACCTGGGTCTGGCCATAACGCTTGATTGCGCCCTTCAGGGTAACGCCTGTCATGATGCTTGCATCCTGTCCTTGCGGCCCTCGGGGAACCGCCATGCTTCGGCTTCGGACCCGATCTGGTCGGCCGAACGCCGCACCCGAGGGACCCATTTCTTCAACTGGTCAAAATCCATGCGCTGGGTCGATCCGGTGATCGAGATCGCCCCCAGTACCCGCCCGCCCGATGTTAGGATCGGACAGGCCACGCAGATGATGCCGGGCTCGTGCTCTTCATCATCCATGGCGAACCCCCGTTCGCGGATCCGGGCCAGATCCGCCCGCAGCACCGCCTCCGAGGTCAGCGTCTTGTCGGTAAAGCGGTGAAAGCTCTGCTGCGAGATCGCCTTGTCCAACAGGTCGTCATCCAGAAAGGCGAGCATCGCCTTCCCCACACCGGTGCAATAGGCCGGGCCAACCTTTCCGGCCTCGGAATACATCTCGACCGGGTTTTTGGCATTGCGCTTGTCCACATACAGAACCTGACTGGAATCAAGCTGCGCAAGGTGCACCGTCTCGCCGGTTTCCAGGCTCAGCCCATCCAGGATCGGCCGCGCGATCGGCGCGAGCGAGCTTTGCGTCCAGGCCGAATGCGCCAGCCGCACCAGCCGCAGCCCCGGCGAATAGGTCTGCCGGTCTGGGTCGTAAGACAACATGCCCTGATTGGTCAGCGACTGCAGAAACCGGTACAGGGACGCCTTGGGAAAGCTGCTGCTTTCCAGCAATTCGGCAAACCGCACAGGCCGGCCGAACGCCGCGACCTGTTCCAGCACGTCACATGCCTTGCCGATGGTTCCGTCACCTGCCACGGGTCTGATTTCTCCTCCACTTCCCCTTGCGGACGGGCCGCGAGGGTATTGACAAGCCTAGCCGATTCGATGTGTAGTTTTCAATATATAAAACTTGGTTTCACTATTTGGAACCACAAAATGGAAGCTAAGGGAGGAAACCATGCATTCCATGTTCAAGCGCACTGCGGCGGCTCTGGCGGCCAGTGTGGCACTTGCAGCGCCCGTTTCGGCAGAACTGACCGGCGAGCTGCGAATCTTCCTCGACACATCGAATCCGGCGCCGCGCGCGACGATGGAAGCGATGATCGAGCGTTTCGCGGCACAGCACCCGGGTCTGGAGATCGAGACCACGGTCATAGACCGCGAGGCGTACAAAACCCAGATCCGCAACTTCCTGACGGCGGACACGCCCGACGTCGCGACCTGGTACGCGGCCAACCGCATGAAGCCTTATGTCGAGGCCGGACTGTTCGAAGATGTATCGGACCTGTGGGCCGAGCCGGAAATCGCCGAAAACCTGGCCTCGACCAAGGGCGCGATGACCATCGACGGCAAGCAGTGGGGCGTGCCCTACACCTACTATCAGTGGGGCGTCTACTACCGCAAAGACATCTTTGACGAGCTGGGCCTGTCCGAGCCGACCACCTGGGAAGAAGAGCTGGCCAACTGCCAGAAGATCGTCGACTCGGGTCGCGCCTGCTATACCATCGGCACCAAGTTCCTGTGGACGGCTGGCGGCTGGTTCGACTACCTGAACATGCGCACCAACGGCTTCGACTTCCACCAGCAACTGGCCAATGGCGAAGTCAGCTGGGAAGACGACCGGGTCAAGCAGACCTTCGCCAACTGGAAGCAGCTGATCGACATGGGCGCGTTCATCGACAACCACCAGACCTACAGCTGGCAAGAGGCCCTGCCCTTCATGGTTCAGGGTGATGCAGCGGCCTATCTGATGGGCAACTTCGCGGTGGCTCCGCTGCGCGAGGCCGGTCTGACCGACGACCAGTTGGACTTCTACCAGTTCGTCGCGATCAACCCCGATGTCGAGCTGGCCGAAGATGCGCCGACCGACACGTTCCACATCCCGGCGAACGCGTCGAACAAAGAAGCCGCGCGCGAGTTCCTGCGTTTTGTCGTTTCGGCTGACGAGCAGACCGAAATCAACAACGGCAAGAACCTCGGACAACTGCCCGTCAACGCCAAATCCTCGGTGGATGACGACAAGTTCCTGCAGGAAGGCTTCAAGATGCTGTCGACCAACAGCCCCGGCGGCGTCGCCCAGTTCTGGGATCGCGACGCACCGGCGGAAATGGCCAAAGTGTCGATGGAAGGCTTCCAGGAGTTCATGGTCAAGCCGGACAACCTGGACAGCATCCTGGCCAAGCTGGAACGCGCACGTCAGCGCATCTATGACAACTGATCGGGTTGTGGCCGGGGCAACCCCGGCCACGCCGTAGCCAAACGCAGGACGGGCACGATCCCGTCCTGCCCATTCCAAACCGGGATTGACCATGACCGCTGTCGACGTCACCGAACACGAAAGCTGGTTCCACAGAAATCAGCAACGTATCGCACCCTGGCTGTTTCTGGCTCCGGGCGTGCTGTTCTTCATGGTCTACGTGATCATCCCCGTATTCCAGTCCTTCAACCTGTCGCTCTACGAATGGGACGGGCTGGGCGCGGCCGAATATGTCGGAATGCGCAACTATGAAGACCTGTATTGGGAATGGGTCGATCGTGACGCCTTCTATGTCTCGCTGAAGAACAACCTGATCTGGCTGATCATGTACCTGCTGGCGATCCCGGCTGGTCTGTTCATCGCGCTGTTCCTCAACCAGACGGTCTGGGGAATCCGGTTGTACAAATCCCTGTTCTTCTTTCCCTTCGTCATCAGCCAGGTCGTAGTCGGGCTGGTCTTCACCTGGTTCTACGACCCCACTTTCGGACTGCTGAACGAGCTTTTGGGCTTGGTCGGGTTGGGTCCGCTGAACGTCCTGGGTGATGAACGCTTCGTAACCTACGGCATCATTTTCGCGGGCCTCTGGCCGCAGACCGCCTATTGCATGATCCTGTATCTGACCGGCCTGAACGCCGTGGACCCCGAACAGATCGAGGCCGGCCGGCTGGACGGCGCCAAGGGCGGGCGGATGCTGTGGCATATCATCCTGCCGCAACTGCGCCCGGCGACCTTCATCGCCTTCGTGGTGACCATTATCGGCGCGCTGCGCTCGTTCGACCTGATCTCGATCATGACGCAGGGCGGGCCGTTCGGGTCAAGCCGCGTGCTGGCCTATTACATGTTCGAAGTCGCCTTGTCGGAGTACGGGTTCCGCATGGGCTATGGCGCGGCCATCGCCGTGATCCTGTTCCTGATCATGCTGTGCTTCATCGCCTACTTCCTGTGGTCGATGTACCGCGAAGAAAAGGGGCACTGAGATGTTTCCCAAACCGATCGAAAAACAACCCCGCGCGGCGCAGATTTCCTATCAGGCAATGCTGCCGGTCGCGCTTCTGCTGTGGCTCGGCCCTCTGCTGGCGGTGGCCCTGTTTTCCATCAAGCCCGAGGCGGATTTTACCAACGCCAACTACTGGGGCCTGCCCTCCAGCTTTGAAGGCGCAAGGAACTACGGTCAGGTCTTCTTCAACTCGGACATGCCGCGCTATCTGCTGAACTCGTTCCTGATCACGGTTCCCACGGTGATCGGCGCGGTGGCGCTCAGCTGCATGACCGGGTTTGCGCTGGGTATCTACAAGTTCAAGTCGAACCTATGGATCTTCTTCATGTTCGTGGCGGGCAACTTCGTACCCTTCCAGATCCTGATGGTGCCGGTGCGCGACCTGACGCTTGACTTGGGGCTCTACAACACGAAAACCGGGCTGGTGCTGTTCCACATCGCGTTCCAGACGGGGTTCTGCACCCTGTTCATGCGCAATTTCATCCGCGCCCTGCCGTTCGAGCTGATCGAGGCCGCCCGGGTCGAGGGCATCAGCGAATGGCGCATCTTCTGGTACGTCGTCCTGCCGCTGATGAAGCCCGCGATCGCCGCGCTCAGCGTGCTGATCTTCACCTTCATCTGGAACGACTATTTCTGGGCGGTAGTGCTGACTCAAGGAGCCGAGAGCCAACCCGTCACCGCCGGGATCACCAGCTTCAACGCGCAGTTCCGCGCAGCGTACCACTTGATGAGTGCCGGCTCGATCGTCGCGGCCCTGCCGCCGGTGGCCATGTTCTTTCTGATGCAGAAACACTTCATCGCGGGTCTGACCCTCGGTGCCGTAAAATAACGCCTAGTCAAGGTTTACAGTCATGACCAAGATCACCTTCATCGGTGCAGGTTCCACGATTTTCATGCAGAACATCGTGGGCGATGCCCTGCTGACCCCGTCGCTGGCCGACAGCCATTTTGCCCTGATGGACATCGACCCCGAGCGTCTGGCCGAGAGCGAAACCGTGGCCCGCGCCATGATCCGCTCGGTCGGGACCGGCGCGACCGTCTCGACCCATACCGACCGCCGCGCGGCGCTGGACGGGGCCGATTTCGTCATCACCGCGTTCCAGATCGGCGGCTACAAACCCTGCACCGTCACCGATTTCGAGATCCCCAAGCAATATGGCCTGCGCCAGACCATCGCCGACACGTTGGGTGTGGGGGGCATCATGCGCGGCCTGCGCACCGTGCCCGTCCTGTGGGACGTGGCACGCGACATGGCGCAGCTGTGCCCGAATGCCACGCTGCTGCAATACGTCAACCCGATGGCCATCAACACCTGGGCGCTGGCCGAACGGTTCCCGGCACTGAAACATGTGGGTCTGTGCCACTCGGTCCAGAACACGGTCGAGGAACTGGCCCATGACCTGGACCTGCCCAAGGATGAAATCCGCTATCGCGTCGCGGGCGTGAACCATGTGGCGTTTTTCCTGCGGCTGGAACATCAGGGCCGCGACCTGTATCCGGCGCTGCGCCGGGGCTATCACGCCGGCCAGTTGCCCAAGGCGCCGCTGCTGATGCCGCGCTGCCCGAACAAGGTGCGGTACGAGGTGATGGATCACCTGGGCTATTTCTGCACCGAAAGCTCGGAACACCTGGCCGAGTATGTCCCGTGGTTCATCAAGGATGGGCGTCAGGACCTGATCGACCAGTTCCAGATCCCGCTGGACGAATACCCCACCCGCTGCGAAGAGCAGGTCGCGAATTGGAAGGAACAGGCCAAGACCCTGACCGACGGGCGCGACATCGAAGTGATCCGCAGCCACGAATTCGCCGCCGACCTGATGAACGCCATCGTCACCGACACGCCCTATGTCGCCTATGGCAACCTGCCCAATACCGGGCAGATCCCGCAGCTGCCGATGGGCGCCGCGGTCGAAACGCCCTGTCTGGTCGACAGCAATGGCGTGCAGCCCTCGGTCGTGACCGACATTCCGCCGCAGCTGGTCGCCCTGATGCGCAGCCAGATCAACGTGCAGGAACTGACCGTGCGCGCCTTGGTCGAGGAAAACCCCGAACACATCTATCACGCCGCCATGATGGACCCGCACACCGCTGCCGAACTGGACCTGCGCCAGATCCGCAGCCTGGTCAGTGACCTGCTGACCGCCCATGCCGACTGGCTGCCGGATTGGTGCCGTCCAGCCCGCGCGGCCTGATCATCCGGCAAACACACAAGAAAACCACGACCCAATACGAAAAAGAAACAAAGACATGAAGAAACGCCGCTCACAGCACTGGTACGGCAAGCTCGATAAGGACGGGTTCATCCATCGGTCGTGGATGAAGAACCAGGGCTTTCCCGATCATGCGTTCGACGGACGCCCGATCATTGGCATCTGCAACACATGGTCTGAGCTGACGCCGTGCAACTCGGGCCTGCGCGACCTCGCCGAAGGCGTCAAGCGCGGCGTGTGGGAGGCCGGAGGCTTTCCGGTCGAATTCCCGGTGATGTCGCTGGGTGAAACCCAGATGAAGCCCACAGCCATGCTGTTCCGCAACCTGCTGGCCATGGATGTCGAGGAATCGATCCGCGCCTATGGCATCGACGGCGTGGTGCTGCTGGGCGGCTGCGACAAGACCACGCCCGGCCAGCTGATGGGCGCGGCCTCGGTCGATCTGCCCACCATCGTGGTCAGTTCCGGGCCGATGCTGAACGGCAAGTATCGCGGCAAGGATATCGGCTCGGGCACCGATGTCTGGAAGTTCTCGGAAGCCGTGCGCGCCGGCGAGATGACCTTGCAGGATTTCATGAACGCCGAATCCGGCATGAGCCGGTCCAAGGGCGTGTGCATGACCATGGGCACGGCCTCGACCATGGCGTCGCTGGTCGAGGCGATGGGCATGAGCCTGCCCACGAACGCCGCCCTGCCCGCCGTCGATGCCCGCCGCATGGCGCTGGCGCACCTGACCGGCAAACGCATCGTCGAGATGGTGGACGAGGACCTCAAACCCTCGGACATCCTGACCAAGGCGGCGTTTGAGAACGCCATTCTGGCCAATGCCGCGGTGGGTGGGTCCACCAACGCCGTGGTGCACCTGCTGGCGCTGGCCGGCCGGGTGGGCGTGGACCTGACCCTGCAGGATTTCGAGATCGGCTCGGACATTCCGCTGCTGGTCAACTGCATGCCCTCGGGTAAATACCTGATGGAAGATTTCTGCTATGCCGGCGGGATGCCGGTGGTCCTGTCCGAGCTGAAATCGCATCTGCGCCCGGCCCGCACCGTTCTGAACAAGGACATCTCGGCCCACTATGAGCGCGCGGAATGCTTCAACCACGACGTGATCCACGCCTTTGACGATCCGGTGAAACCGGCCGCCGGGCTGCGCGTTCTGCGCGGCAACCTGGCGCCGAACGGGGCCATCGTGAAACCCTCGGCCGCCACAGACAGCCTGCTGGAGACGGAAGGTGAGGCCTATGTCTTCGACAGCATCGAGGACCTGAAGGCCAATATCGACCGCGACGACCTGCCTGTGACGCCCGAGACCATACTGGTGCTCAAAGGCTGCGGGCCCAAGGGCTATCCGGGCATGCCCGAGGTCGGCAACATGCCGATCCCCGCCAAGCTGGTGAAACAGGGCGTGCGTGACATGATCCGCATTTCCGACGCGCGCATGTCTGGCACGGCCTTCGGCACAGTAATCCTGCATGTCAGCCCCGAGGCGCAGGCGGGCGGTCCTCTGGCGCTGGTGAAAACCGGCGACCGCATCCGCGTCTCGGCCCGCAAGAGCGAGCTGGAACTGCTGGTCGACGAACAGGAACTGGCCGCCCGCCGCGCGGATTGGCAGCCCGACGACCCGCATTACACCCGCGGCTATGCCAAGCTGTATATCGACCATGTCCTTCAGGCCGATCAGGGCGCTGACCTTGATTTCCTGGTGGGCAAGGACACCCGCCTTGTGACCAGAGAGAGCCATTGATGACCCAGCCAGCAACCTTCCATGACCTCGACGGCGCGTCCGTCTTCATCACCGGCGGCGGGTCGGGCGTGGGCGCGGCCCTGACAGACGGGTTCCTGGCCCAAGGCGCCAAGGTCGCCTTTATCGGCCGGTCCGACGCCAGCGCATTCGTCGAAGAGATGCGCGCCAAACACGGCCGCGCGCCCTTGTTCCTGCAGGGCGACATGACCGACACCGCGCTGCTGCACGAAACAATGACCAAGGCTGCCGAGGCCCACGGTCCGCTGAACGTGCTGGTCAACAATGCCGCAAACGACAAGCGCCACAGCCTCGAGGAAACCACGACCGAGTTTTGGGACTGGATGATCGAGGTCAACCTCAAGGCCTATTACTTTGCCTGCCAGCAGGCCGCGCGCCAGATGGCCGAAACCGGCGGGTCGATCATCAACTTCAGTTCGATCAGCTACATGATGGGCAATGCAGGCTATCCGATCTATACGACGGCCAACGCCGGAATCACCGGCATGACCCGTTCGCTCGCGCGCGAGCTGGGGCCGAAGAACATCCGCGTCAACGCGCTGGCGCCCGGCTGGGTGCTGACGCAGAAACAACTGAACATGTGGGCCACGCCCGAAGATCTGGCCGCGCATATGGAACGCCAATGCCTGAAGGAGCATCTGAGCCCGGACGACATGATCGCACCGACGCTGTTCCTGGCATCAACGGCCAGCCGCGCCATGACCGGGCAATGCATGGTCGTCGATGGTGGCGTGGTCACAACGGGGTAAGCACATGAACACCGAGTGGATCGCAGTAGACTGGGGCACCTCGCATCTGCGCGCCTGGGCGATGCAGGGCGACACGGTGCTGGACCACGCCCAATGCGACCGAGGCATGGCAACGCTGCGCCGGGATCAGTTCCAGGACGCGCTGCTGACGTTGGTCCAGGGCTGGCTGGGCGCGGCGCCCGTAGATGTGGTCGCCTGCGGCATGGTCGGTGCCCGGCAAGGCTGGGTCGAGGCGCCCTATGTGGCGGTTCCGGCCAAGCCGATCTCGACCGTTCCGGTCCGCGTGCCCGGCACCGATCCACGCATCCGCGCCTTCGTGGTACCCGGCCTAAAACAGGACGACCCCGCCGACGTGATGCGTGGCGAGGAAACCCAGATCGCCGGCTACCTGTCCACGCGCCCGCATTGGGATGGTGTGATCTGCCTGCCCGGCACCCACACCAAATGGGTGCAGGTCAGCGCCGGCGAGGTCGTCAGCTTCCGCACCTTCATGACGGGTGAACTGTTCGATCTGCTGGGCCAGCACTCGGTGCTGAAACATTCGGTCGGTGAAGGCTGGGACGACAACGCCTTTGCCACGGCCGTCGCGGACACGCTGTCAAAGCCCGAGCAACTGGCCGGGCGGCTGTTCGGGCTGCGCGCCGCCGACCTGCTGCACGGCCAGGATCCGGCCACCGCCCGCGCCCGCCTGTCGGGCGCTCTGATCGGTGCCGAACTGGCCGCCACCCGCCCCTATTGGCTGGGCCAGCAACTGGCCATCATCGGGGCCGAGGCCCTGTCGAACATCTATGCCACCGCGCTGCAGCAACAGGGCGCGTTCGTCGAAACCGCCGACGCGACCCAGGCCACGCTGGCCGGTCTGCTGCAAGCCCGCACCCTCACGAGGCAAACCGCATGAGCCGCCCCATAATCGCCATTCTGCGCGGGCTTGACCCGGCGCAGGCCGAGGCCGTCGGCCAGGCCATTCTGGACGCCGGCATCGACCGGATCGAGGTGCCGCTGAACTCGCCCGACCCGCTGGACAGCATCGGCCGTCTGGCCCGTTCGATCGGCGACCGCGCGCTGGTCGGGGCCGGAACCGTCCTGACCGTGGACGAAGTCGAACAGGTGGCCGCCGTTGGCGGCAAGCTGATCGTGTCGCCAAATTGCGATGCCGAGGTTATCGCGCGCACGGTGGATCTGAGCCTTCAAAGCTGGCCCGGGGTCTATACCCCGACCGAAGCCTTCGTCGCCCTGCGCGCCGGAGCCACCGGGTTGAAACTGTTTCCCGGGGTGATGGCCGGACCGGTGGGGCTGGCGGCCATGCGCCCGATCCTGCCCAAGGGCACGCAGGTCTATGCCGTGGGCGGCGCGGGGCCCGAGAATTTCGGCGACTGGCTCAAGGCCGGGGCCGACGGTTTCGGCATCGGCTCGGCCCTGTTCAAACCCGGCATGTCCGTGGACCAGATCGCCGAAAACGCCCGCCAGATCGTCGCCGCCTTTGACGAGGCCGCGCGATGAGCCAGGTCTTTGACGACCGCCCGTGCGCGTTGGGCGAAGGCCCGCTGTGGCACCCCGAACGGCAACAGCTGTTCTGGTTCGACATCATCAACAAGCGCCTGATGACCCGCGACGCGGGTGGCCCGCAAAGCTGGGATTTTGCCGAGCACGTCTCGGCCGCAGGCTGGATCGACCGCGACACGCTGCTGATCGCGTCGGAAACCGGCCTGTGGCGGTTCGGGCTTGAGACCGGTCACAAGGACCGCATCGTCGCGCTCGAGGCCGACAACCCGGTGACCCGCTCGAATGACGGGCGGGCTGATCCGTGGGGCGGGTTCTGGATCGGCACAATGGGCAAGCGCGCGGAACGGGGCGCGGGGGCGATCTATCGTTTTTGGAGGGGTGAGCTGCGGCAGCTGGTGCCGGACGTGACCATCTCGAACGCGATCAGTTTCGCGCCTGACCGGTCTTGCGCCTATTTTTGCGACACGGCCACCGGGCAGGTGCGGCGCTGGGGTCTGAACCCTGAAACCGGCTGGCCCGAGGGCGACAGCGCGGTGTTTCTGGACCTGCGCGCCGAAGGTCTGAACCCCGATGGCGCGGTCGTCGATGCCGCGGGCAATCTGTGGGTCGCGCAATGGGGCGCGGCGCGGGTTGCGGCCTATGACGCCGGCGGAACCTTCCTGCGCGCGGTGCCTTTCGCGGCGGCCCATACCTCATGCCCCGCTTTCGGCGGGCCGGATCTGACGACGCTGTTCTGCACCTCGGCCCGCGAAGGGCTGGATGCGGACACCATCGCGTCACACCCCACCAACGGAATGACCTTTGCCGCCGAAAACGCGGGCCAAGGTCAGGCGGAACACAGAGTCATCCTATGAACCCCGAACTTGGCGTTTGCTATTACCCTGAACATTGGCCCCAGTCGATGTGGGCCGAAGATGCCGCGCGCATGGTCGAAGCCGGCCTGCGCTGGGTCCGGATCGGCGAATTCGGATGGAGCCGGATGGAGCCGGAACCGGGCCGGCTGACATTCGACTGGCTGGATCAGGCCATCGAGACCCTTGGTGCGGCTGGGCTGAAGGTGGTGCTGGGAACCCCAACCGCCACGCCGCCGCGCTGGATGCTGGACCGGCACCCGGACATGCTGGCGGTGGATGAAAACGGGCAGCCGCGCAAGTTCGGCTCGCGCCGTCACTATTGTTTCAGCCATCCCGGATACGTCGATGAGTGCGTCCGCATCGCCCGGATCATGGGCGAACGTTATGGCCGCAACCCGCATGTGGCCGGCTGGCAGATCGACAATGAATATGGTTGCCACGACACCACCGTCAGCTACGGCGAGCCTGCCCGGCAGGCCTTCCGCCGTTGGCTGGCCGAACGCTATGGCTCGGTCGCGGCGCTGAACGCGGCCTGGGGCAACGTGTTCTGGTCGATGGAATACGGCGACTTCGATCAGATCGACCTGCCCAACCTGACCGTGACCGAGCCCAACCCCGCGCATGTGCTGGCCTTCCGCCGGTTCAGCTCGGATCAGGTGGCGGCCTTCAACCGGGCCCAGGTTCAGGCGCTGCGGCCCCTGACCGACGCGCCGCTGCTGCACAACTACATGGGCCGGATCCTGGATTTCGACCATTTCGAGGTGGGCGCCGATCTGGATATCGCCACCTGGGACAGCTACCCGATCGGGTTCCTGTCCGACCGGCTCGAGGCCGACGCGGCGCACAAGGCGACCTTTCTGCAGCAGGGCGACCCGGACATGCAGGCCTTTCACCACGATCTGTACCGCGCCGTCGGACGCGGCCGTTGGTGGGTGATGGAACAACAGCCCGGACCGGTGAACTGGGCGCCCTACAACCCGGCCCCCCTGCCAGGCATGGTGCGGCTCTGGTCGCTCGAGGCCGTGGCCCACGGGGCCGAGGTGGTCAGCTATTTCCGCTGGCGGCAGGCGCCTTTTGCGCAGGAACAGATGCACGCGGGCTTGCTGACGCCGAACAACCAACCCGCCCCCGGTCTGGCCGAGGCGCAGCAGACGGCCAAAGATCTGGCCGCGCTGGGACCGGTCGAACCGGTGCAGGCGCGGGCGGCCATCATGTTCGACTATCCGTCGGACTGGGCCTGGGCGACCCAGCCGCAGGGCGCTGGGTTCAACTATTTTCGGCTGGTGTTTTCCGCTTATCGCGCACTGCGCCGCGCCGGGCTGTCGGTCGATGTCGTGCCGGCCTCGGGCCTTTGCGACGCCGACTATGATCTGATCCTCGCCCCCGGGCTGGCCACGCTGGACGACGCGCTGGCCGACCGCCTGCGGGCGGCTGCGAAACTGACGGTTCTGGGCCCGCGCGCCGGAGCAATCACGGCTGATTTCCAGATCCCGGCCCAAGGCCGCCCCGGCCTGCAGGCGTTGGACTGCGACGTGGCGCTGGTGGAATCCCTACCGCCCGAGATCACCCGCCCGGTTCAGGGCGGCGGAGCGGCGCAACACTGGGTCGAGCGGTTGACCGGAAACGCGCCCGATCTGTTGACTTTCGAAGACGGGACTCCGGCGCTCAAGGGCAGTGACCAGCTTTGGTATCTGGCCGGGTTCCCGGACGAAGACCTGTGGGACCGGATCGTTGAGATGGCGGCGCAGAAGGTCGGGCTGACCCTGCATCCGATGCCGCCCGGCCTGCGGCGGCGCGAAACCACGACCCATGACTTCCTGATCAACTACAACGCCACACCGGTGGATTGGAACGGCCACAGCATCGCTGCCTGCGGGGTCGCCATCCTGAAACGCAATCCGCCCGGCCAGGAATGAACCTGAACCGGGCGGATGTGGTGCTCTGGTAGGCGCTTCTTCCTACTCGTCGGTCTTCAGACTGTTTGGATCGAAGACGTTGCCGAACCCACTGTTGCCCGAAGGCTGATCGTCAGGCTCGGCTGAGCTTTCGTCGTCCTGACCACCCAATGTGTTCGGAGCGAACACATTGCCAAAACCGCTGTTGTTCGACGGTTTGGGCGTGGATTGCTGCGCGTCGCCTTGCTCGGCCTCGCGCTCCTTGCGCTGCTCCTCGCGTTGCTTGCGCAATTCCTGAATGCGCTGCTCGGCTTCCAGACGCTTTTCTTCCTTGACGTCCGCGATGCACTGGGCCGGGTTGTAGGCCATGGCCGTCCCGACGACAGTGATCGTTGCCACGGCAAACATGACCAGCAGCACGGCCGCCATGTTCCCCGAGAAAAAGCTGGGCAGTTTGATCTTGCCTGCCAGCTCCTCGACCGTGGCTTCCTTGCGCGCGGCAGCGACCAGTTCCTGACGCTTCAACTTGGCTTCGTTCAACAGGGCGAAAAACACGGTCAGCGCCACGATGATAAAGGCCAGCGCCGAAATCGCAGGTGTAATGCCGTAGCGCACCTTTTGAGCCAGTTCGATTGTCAGTGTCGGATATTCTCCGAACGTGAAGGTGGTGGTGTTGTAGTTCTCGAACGAGGCAAGAAACGCCAGCACCGCCGCCGAAGCAATCGCCGGGCGCATGAACGGGAGCAGGATCTTGCGAAACGCCTGTGCATGCGTTGCGCCAAGGTCCAGTGCCGCCTCGGTCAGCGCCAGGTCATATCGCTGCAGCCGGGCCACCAGAACCAACATGCAATAGCTCGCGATGAAGGTGGATTGGCCAATCACGGTCAGGAGAATGCCGTTCGACAAAAAGCTGTCGGCGCCCAGCCCCAGCATCCGGTTGATCCGGTCCCAGAAGACCAGCGTCGAGATACCCAGAACAACGCCCGGGATCAGGATCGGTGCGATGATGATCGTATAGTAGGTGGCGCGCAGCTTGGGCCAGATCTGGGTCAGCATAAGCGCTCCGGCCAAGCCCATCGCCACCGACAGAACCACGGTTCCCGCGCCGATGATCAACGAGTTCTTGATGCCGTTCAGGATGCGTTGGTCCTGAAACAACTCGCCGAACCACTGGAAGGTCAGGCATTCCCACGGGCTCATGCGCGGGAAACCGGACGAGTTGAAGGCGGTGATCGACATGATCACCAAGGGACCCAGCAGGTAGGCGAAGAAGATCGCCAGATAGACCCAGATGCTGATACGGAGGAAGGACATGTTCATTTCCCGATATCCCCCATGTTCACCTTGAACAGGCGCATCATTGCCAGCACGAACAGGATACAGGTGACCAGCAGAACGATGGCGTAGGCCGCGCCTTGTGGCCAGTCGTTGTTGTCATTGAACTGCTGATAGATCAGTTGCGTGAACCACAGACTGGACGGCCCACCCAGGATTTGCGGTGCGGCCAGCGCACCGGCCGACAGCATGAACACCATCGTACAGCCGGAACTGATGCCAGGCTTGGCATAGGGAATGACCACCCTCCAGTGAATCCGCCACCACGGAGCGCCCAAGTCGCGCGCGGCTTCGATCTGGTTTCCATCCAGGCTTTCGATGACGTTGTACATCGGGAAGATCATCAGCAGGATGTACGCGTAGCCGAGGCCGGCATAGAGCGCGATGTCGTTGCGGATGAAATCGAACGGCGTGTCCCAGATTCCCAATCCGACGAACAGCGTGTTCAGAACGCCGGTTTCTCCGAAGATGATGCGCAGCGCAAAGGCACGCAGGATCTCGTTGATCCAATAGGGGATGATCAGCATGATCGCGAAGATACGGATGTGATTGCCCTTGGACTGACCCAGGTAATAGGCAATCGGATAGCAAATGATCAGGTTGAAGATCGTCACGCAGACCGCGGCGATCAACGTCCGGAAGAACACGCGCAGATCAACGGCGTTGTAGGACTGGCTACCGCCTTCCGGCCCGTAGATCAGATATTTGTAGTTCTCCAGCGTGTACACGTCCTTGGGGCCGCCGATTTCCGGGGGCGGCAGGTTCGGACGGAAGGAAAAGTCCAGCATCGACAGCTGCGGCAGGATGATCAGGCCGATCGTCCAGAACAGGACAAGTCCCAGAATCGCGAGCCCCATGCCGAAACCGTTGCGGTTGAAGAAGTCCCTGAGGAAGCCAGGCATCGTCGGGCCTCCTTATTCCGCAGCCAGTTCACCCGCCGGAACGACAACCGCGTTGCGGGTTTCGTATTCCAGCGTGATGTTCTGCCCGGTGTGATCTTTGAACGACTGCCCGTGGTTCGGGATCGAGACCTTGATCTCCTTGCCGCCCTCTCCTTCGGTGAAGATGTTGAAGACGTTGCCTTCAAATTCCTCGTGGGTTACCCGCGCCGTGACGAAGTGATCGCCGCTCGTCCCCTCGGGTGCAATCGAGAACGCCTCGGGTCGGATGAACATCATGGCGTCGTCACCTTCGGCCAACTTGCCCTGATTGGCGGTCGATATCCGCGCCACCAGATCGCCGGACCGGTTGGTCGAGATCAGGGCCTCTTCGCCCATCACTCTTTTGACCTTGCCGCGGAAGACGTTGTTTTCGCCCACGAACGAGGCGGCAAAAGCGGTTGTCGGGTCGTTGTAGATGGTCTTGCCATCGGCGATCTGGTCGATCACGCCAGCGCGCATCACGGCGATGTTGTCCGACATGGTCAGGGCCTCGCCCTGGTCATGGGTGATGTAGATGAAGGTGATGCCCACCCGCTGCTGAATTTCGCGAAGCTCAGTGCGCATGTGCTGGCGTAGCTTGAGGTCCAGCGCCGATAGCGGTTCGTCCAGCAGCAGCACGTCCGGTTCGGCGCAGAGGGCGCGCGCGATGGCGACACGCTGGCGCTGGCCGCCCGACAATTCGCTGGGCAGCTTGTCGCCCTGGCCCGGCAGCGCGATCATGTCCAGCAGCTCATCCGCGCGTTTGCGGCGCTCGGCGGCGCTGGCGCCCTTGATCTCCATCGAAAAGGTAATGTTCTCCCAGACCTTCATCAGCGGAAACAGCGCAAGGTTCTGGAATATCAACGCGGTCGGGCGCTTGTTCGGTCCGATGCCCTTCATGTTTTTTCCACCGATCAGCACATTGCCTTCGCTGGGCTCCAGGAACCCGGACACCGCGCGCAGAATCGTCGTCTTGCCGCAGCCCGAGGGCCCCAGGAACGAAAAGAAATCGCCCCCGTTGATGTTCACGTTCGCATCTCGCACAGCGACAAAATCGCCGAAGCGGATCCACAGGTTTTCCAGATCAACTCCGATCCCTGCACTCATTTTTGGTATCTCCCTGTGATGCAGCCTCAGGCCGCACCGCATCGTTGTCCGTCACGCGGGGCAAACGCGTGCGGGGTCCAAAGGCCCCCCGCGCGACAACGCGAGGGGCGCGATCTCAAGGCGATCAGGCGCTCTTGAACTTGTTGACGAACTCGGTCCGGGTCTCGGCGTACCAAGGTGCTTCGGCAGGCCAGGGGTTCAGGTTGGCCAGCGAGTCGCCCGGATAGGCCTCGGCAAAGTTCTTCTTGTAGGTGTCGCCCGAATACTGGTCGGCACCCAGAACCGGCGAGTTGTAGCCGTGGCTGTCGATCGCGACACCGGCCGGTTTGGCCTGATAGGCGAAGTCGATGAAGGCGTAGACCTGATCGATATTGGTTGCGCCGGTCGGCATCGACATACCGTCGACCCAAGCCATCGCACCCTCGACCGGAGCCTGGTAGTGCACCGGTTCGCCCGCGGATTTCAGTGCCAGCGGCGGACCATCCCAAGTCTGCCCGACGACAACTCCTTCGTTCAGGAGGCCGTTCTTCTGGGTGTCCGCGTCGTTCCAGATCAGTTTGATCCGGTCCTTGCGGGCGATGCACCAGTCGGTGATCTGACCCCAGACCTTGCGCATGGTGTCTTCGTCGCCATATGCGGCCCAGACCGAGCCGGGCTCCATCTCGCCGATGCGCTCCATGTACAGACCCGCGCCCAGCATCATCGAATGCGCGCGACCCATGGTCTTGCCGGCGTTTTCTTCCGACCAGACGTCACCATAGGACGGAGCGTCGCCTTCAGGCAGCCACAGGTCTGTGCGATAGGCAATGCCTTCGGTACCCCAGATATGCGGCAGCCAATGCGCGCCGCTGTCACCAAAGTTCCAGGCATCGGTGCCGATCTTGGCCATCGCCGGGTTGACCTTGTCGATCGGAACCCTGTTCATGTCGAACGGCTGCAGAAGCTCCAGCGGCTCCCACTGCAGCGACCGGTTGTTGGTCGGCGAAACGATGTCAAAGCCCTGGCCCTTGGTGGCCTTCATCTTGTTGATGATCTCTTCGTTCGAGCCGATACCGGTGTAGTTCACCTTGATCCCGGTCAGGGTTTCGAACTCTTCGATGAAGCTGGGCGGCAGGTAATCCGACCACATCAGGATGTTGACTTCGCCCGAAGATGCCAGGGCGCTTTTGCTGTACAGAGGTGCCGCCAGCGCTGCGGCGCCGGCCCCTTTCAACACCGTACGACGGCTGAAGTTTGACGATTTGGTCATTCGTGTTTCTCCCGTGTTTGGACTGAGTTTTGTTTTTTATCCGTGCGTCACGTTAGAGTTTTGCGGTCGCCCCGTCAGTCCAAAAAGTGACAGTTTGCGAAATTCTTAGGTCCAGTTCCCTTGGAAGACTAAGCCCGGAGCCCGCCCAAACAGGGCGCGACTCTGCTGGAATTCGCGCGAGGATCATATATCAAAAGGGCCGACGATACCTAGCGGCGCATCGGAACTGGCCTCATGTCACACAGGAAGATCACGCGAATTTTTTGCGCATCCGCCTAATCTATGCGCATCATTTCAGCCGCAAAAAACGATTTGCGACAAATTCAGACCAGAATCACGACGAGGTCCGAGCTATTTGCGCATTGACCGACCGTCATGGAACAGGTGGATCTTCTCCGGCGCGGCAGTCACCGAAACCGTCTGGCCACGCAAGCCACGATGGATGCCCGGCAGTTTGCCGATCACCGACTCGGCGCCGGGGGCTTTCGCGAAATAGAGCAACGTCACCTCGCCCAATGCTTCGGTAAAGTCCACGGTCCCGGTCAGGATGGGGTCACCTTCCGCGACCACCAGATCCTCGGGCCGGACGCCCACATTGACCTTCTTGCCGGCGTCGGCGTCCCGTGTCGGGATGGCCGACACCGCCGTGCCGCCGGAATCCAGCGCGACGGTCGTGGTGGCGCCGGTGCCGGTGATCGTGCCCGGCAGCAGGTTCATGGCGGGCGAGCCGATGAACTGGGCCACGAATTCGTTGTCGGGCGTCTCGTACAGCTCCAGCGGCGTGCCGACCTGCGCGATGCCCTTGTTGGCCAGAACCACGATCCGGCTGGCCAGGGTCATTGCCTCGACCTGGTCGTGAGTGACATAGATCATCGTGCTGTCAGGCATCGCCTCTTTCAGGCGCGCGATCTCGATCCGCGTGGCCACCCGCAGGGCGGCATCCAGGTTCGACAGTGGCTCGTCGAACAGATAGACCTTGGGGTCGCGCACGATGGCCCGGCCGATGGCGACCCGCTGACGCTGACCGCCCGACAGGGCCTTGGGCAGCCGGTCCAGAAACGGTTCAAGCTGCAGGATCTGCGCCGCGCGGTTCACCGCCGCGTCGATCTGATCGGCGGGCATCTTGGCGATTTTCAGAGCAAAGGCCATGTTCTCGCGCACGGTCATATGCGGATACAGCGCGTAGCTTTGGAACACCATGGCGATGCCGCGCTGTGCCGGGGGCACGTCGTTCATCACCTGCCCCTCGATCTCCAGCGTCCCGCCCGAAATGCGTTCCAGCCCCGCGATCATCCGCAGCAGGGTGGACTTGCCGCAGCCCGAGGGGCCGACGAACACGATCAATTCGCCGCGCTCGATCTCGAGGTTGATGTCCTTCAGGACATCGACATTGCCATAGGTCTTGGCGACATCGGTCAGCTTGAGCTCGGACATGGGTTACCCTTTCTCTCGGACCATCAGGCGGAATTGCGAGGGCGCCAGCGTAGCGCAGCCCTGCGCCTCAACTGCGCCCAGATCCTGACCGATGCAGCGCCAGTTGCCGTCTGGCAGGTCGATTTCCGCGGCGCCATCGCCCAGGTTGAAGGCGCAGAACACTTGCTGGCTGTCATCCTCACGCAGGAAGCTGAGGATCGGGCCGGTTTCGCGCATGTCGGCCTGGGTGCCAGACATCAGCGCCGGATATTCATGGCGCAAAGCGATGGCACGGCGATAGTGGTTCAGCACCGACTGCGGGTCGGCGTCCATCCGGTCCACGGCGCGCTCGGCCTGCGCGGTGCTGACGGGCAGCCAGGGCGCACCGGTGGTAAAGCCCGACTGTTCGTACTGCGCAGCCCAGACCATGGGCGTGCGGCAGCCGTCGCGGCCCTTGTATTCAGGCCAGAACTCGATGCCATAGGGGTCCTGCAGGTGCTCAAAGGGCACGTCGGCCTCGGGCAGGCCCAGCTCTTCGCCCTGATACAGGCAGGCCGAGCCGCGCAGGCACATCATCAGAACCGCGTGCTGCCGGATGCCGGCCTCGTCCAGATCCCAGCGCGAGGCGTGGCGCTGTACGTCGTGGTTGGAGAACGCCCAGCACGGCCAGGCGTCGCCGGCCTTGGACAGAAGCTGGTCGAACACGTGCTTGGTGTATTCGGCCGTCAGGCGGCGTTTTTCCAGAAATTCAAAGGCATAGCACATGTGCATGCGCTTGTCGCCACGGGTGTATTCGCCCATGATCTCGAGCCCGCGCTGTGCGTCGCCAACCTCGCCCAGACAGGCGCGGCCGTCATATTGATCGGTCAGAGCGCGCAGCCGTTCAAGGAAGGCGATGTTTTCCGGCTGGCTCTTGGAATACAGGTGGTCCTGATGGTTGTAGGGGTTGACCATCGGCGCGATGGTTGCGTTGCGCTGATCCAGCGGCAGCGCCGGGTTGTCGCGCAGTTGCGCGTCGTGGAAGTAGAAGTTGATCGTGTCCAGCCGGAACCCGTCAACGCCCATGTCCAGCCAGAACCGCGCCACGTCCAGCAGCGCGTCCTGCACGTCGGGGTTGTGGAAATTCAGGTCCGGCTGCGAGGTCAGGAAGTTGTGCAGGTAGTACTGCTGCCGGCGCGTATCCCACTGCCAGGCCGAGCCGCCGAAGATCGACAGCCAGTTGTTGGGAGGGGTCCCGTCAGGCTTGGGGTCGGCCCAGACGTACCAGTCGGCCTTGGGGTTCTCGCGATTGCTGCGGCTTTCGACGAACCACGGATGCTGGTCCGAGGTATGCGACAGAACCAGGTCGATCATCACCCGCAGACCCAGACCATGGGCGCGGTCCAGCAACGTCTGGAAATCCTCCATCGTGCCGAACATCGGATCGATGGCGCGATAGTCGCTGACATCGTACCCGAAATCCTTCATCGGCGACTTGAAGAAGGGCGAGATCCAGATCGCATCAACCCCCAGACCAGCGATGTAATCCAGCCGCTGGGTAATGCCCCGCAGGTCTCCGATGCCGTCGCCGTTGCTGTCCTGAAAGCTGCGCGGGTAGATCTGATAGATCACGCCGCCGCGCCACCAGTCGGACGCCGTCTTGGTTGAGTGCTTGAGGTCCACGTTGTTCTGCACGTTCATCACACGCCCTTATTTGACTGAACCGGCCAGCAATCCGCGGACCAGGTATTTCTGCATTGCAAAGAAGACGACCAGCGGCACCGCGATCGACACGAATGCGGCCGTGGCCAGGATTTCCCAGTTGCCGCCACGGGTGCCCAGAAGCTCGACGATACTGTTGGTCATCACGGTAGTCTCGCCGGATGCGTCGATCAGGAACACCTTGGCCACCAGCAGGTCGTTCCATGTCCACAGGAACTGGAAGATGGCGAACGAGGCCAGCGCCGGAAAGCTCAGCGGCAGGATCAGCTTGGTGAAGATTTGAAATTCGGTGGCGCCATCGACCCGCGCATTCTCGATCAGGTCGCGGGGCAGCCCGGCCATGTAGTTGCGCAGAAGATAGATCGCCAGCGGCATGCCAAAGCCGGTATGGGCCAGCCAGACGCCCAGATACCCTTTGCCGATGCCTATGTTCAGGTGGAATTTCAGCAGCGGGATCAGCGCCAACTGCAAGGGAACCACCAGCAGACCGACCACCGCGGCGATCAACAGCGCACGGCCCGGGAAATCCATCCAGGCCAGCGCATAGGCCGCGAAAGCCGCCACCAGGATCGGAATGATCGTGGCCGGAATCGTGACTGTCAACGTGTTGAAGAACGCCTTGGCCATGCTGTCAGTGCTGTCCTCGGCCAGCAGGACCTTGTGGTAGTTGTCCAGCGTGAACTCGGGCGGCAACTCGGCGGTCACGAAGACGCGCGACCCACGGCTGCCGGTGAATTCCTCGGTGTTCTCCATCCGGTAGTCGCCATTGGCCTGAACGGTGATCGCACCGCCCTTGCGCAGTTCGGCGGTCTGGCCCGGCTCAAACGCATCGATCTCGCGCGAGCTGATGCCCCATTTCGAGATGCGCGCCTTGGTTCCGGCGTCGAACAGGTTGCCCTCGATCACATACAGGCCGTTTTTCTGCATCTGGGTGTCGGGCGCGGCGCTGCGCAGCGTCAGGTTCTGCTCGGACGGGAAAATCGCCCGCCACCAGCCGCTGGTCGCGATCTGGTCCGCCGTGCGAAACGACGAGATGAACAGGCCCAGCGTGGGCACCACCCACAGCACCACCAGAAACAGAACCGAGGCATGTACGGCCCATCTGAGCGCCGGGCGGGTTCCTGCGATCTCACTCATGACGCACCCCCTATTCCATTTCCTTGCGCGCGTTGCGCACGTTCCAGACAAGGATCGGCGTCACCAGCAGCATGATGACCATGGCCGAGGCCGAACCCACGCCCCAGTCATTGGCGCGGAACAGCTTGTCGAACATGTAGTTGGCCAACACCTGTGTCTCCCACTGGCCGTTGGTCATGGCGAAAACGATGTCGAACACCTTCAGCACGACGATGGTGATCGTGGTCCACACCACCAGAATCGTCGTCTTGATCTGCGGCACCTTGATCTTGAAGAAGATCTGGAACGGGCTGGCGCCATCCAGAATGGCGGCCTCGACCGTTTCTTCGGGAATGCCGCGCAGGGCCGCCGACAGGATCACCATGGCAAAGCCCGTCTGAATCCAGACCAGCACGATCATCAGGAAGAAATTGTTCCAGAACGGGATCGTCAGCCAGGTCTGCGGGTCGGTTCCGCCAAAGAAGATGTACAGGGCATTCAGCATGCCGATCTGGTCCTGCTCGACCGGACGGGTGTCATAGACAAGCTTCCAGATCACCGATGCGCCCACGAACGAGATCGCCATCGGCATGAAGATCAGAGATTTGGCGACATTGCCCCATCGGATGCGGTCGGTCAGCTGGGCGACCAACAGGCCAAATGCTGTCGACAGCGCCGGGACCACGATCAGCCACAGCATGTTGTTACGCATCGCTTCCCAGAATTTGGGCTCTCCCATCATCTGGGAGTAGTTGTCCAGACCCACCCACTCGTATCCGCCGCCAGGCACCCGGTCGGTCAGGGACAGGCGCAGCGTTTCCACCACAGGATAGGCCAGGTACAGCCCCAGCGCGACCAGAGCGGGCAATAGAAACAACCATGGCCGGACCATGTTCGCCCGATTGATGTTGCGTCCGGCGTTCGGGCCGCGCGGCGGGAACAGAATCTTGTCCAGAAACTGGTTGGACAAGTAGAAGTAACCAACGCAGCCGGATACGCCGATGGCGATCGTCAGCAGACCTTGCAATGCGGGATGCATGTCACCCTCCCTGGCGACAATGGGTCGGGCAACCCGAAGGCCGGGTTGCCCGGTTTCACGGCTTTACTGGATCGCGTCCCAAGACGCCTGGATCTCGTCCGCCACGTCTTGCGCGGGTTTGCCACCGGCATAGTCGACCATTCCCGTCCAGAACGTGCCTGCCCCAACCGCACCCGGCATCAGGTCGGACCCGTCAAAGCGGAAAGTGGTCGCCCCCAGAAGAATGTCGTTCATCTTCTTCAGTGTCGGATCCGAGAAGGCCGAGGTATCGACACCCTTGTGCGGGGTCAAAAAGCCGCTGAGCGCCATCCAGGTCTCGTGCGCCTCGGGCGTCTGCAGATAGGCGATCAGGTCATGCGCTGCGGGGCTGTCATTGGTGATCGCCCACAGGGTGCCCGCGCCCAGAACCGGGCTGCCCAGATCCTTGCTTTCATAGGCCGGGAAGTAGAAGAAATCGGCATCTTCACCCACGACCGTGCCTTCGGGGAAGAAAGCCGGGATGAACGAGGCCTGACGGTGCATGTAGCACTGCGGCGGCGAGCTGAACATGCCTTTGGGGCTGTCACGGAAATCCGTGGTTGCAACCGCACCGGCCCCGCCGGCGACATAGTCGTCATTGCGGGCGAATGCGCCGAATTCCTCGATCGCGGCCACGACCTTGGGGTCGTTGAACTTCAGCTCGTTGGCAACCCACGCGTCATAATCCTCGGGGGACTGGGTGCGCAGCATCATGTCCTCGACCCAGTCGGTCGCAGGCCAACCGGTCGCGCCACCCGACCCCAGGCCGATGCACCAGGGGGTGCCGCCATCGGCGACGATCTGGTCGGTCAGGGCTTTGAGTTCTTCCATCGTGGTCGGAACTTCATAGCCAGCGTCCTCAAAGTTCTCGGGCACGTACCAGACCAACGATTTCACATCGACCTTGTAGAAGAAGCCGTAGAGATGATCTTGGCCGTCCGGTCCGGCATAGGCGCCCAGGTCGACCCAGGACTGGCCCGCGGCATAGTTGTCCCGGATCCAGTCGGCGGTCCCGTCAGCAAGCGGTGTCAGAAACCCGGCTTTCGCCATGTCGGCCGCCAGACCCGGCTGGGGGAACACGGCGATGTTCGGGGCCGACCCGGCCTCGGCGTCGATGCGGATCTGCTGCTCGAAGCTGTCCGACCCGACATAGGCATATTCATGACCGGTGGCAGCGGCAAATCCGTCCAGAACCTTTTCGACATTTTCCTGGTCCGGACCAAGCCATGGGCCGAACACGGTGACCTTTTCGGCCTGGGCCGCGCCCGCCATCAGGGCAAACGTGGCCGCACCTGCCAAAAGCGAGTGTTTCATTGATTTTCCTCCCAACTGTATCCGCGCGTGTGAGACTCAGTTTTCAAAGCGCTTTGAATGCGGCCGTTATCCGCTAACATGTTGGCCCTGTCAATGGCTAGATTTTGACATGGGCCGTCCGTGTCCATGTTTTCTTGACATATAGCAAAGAATGGCAAAACAACTTGACGCAAGCCGCAAATCCCCACACAACAGGGCGCACACAAGCATTGAAAGCCTTTTGAAACCGCTATGAACCTCAAACAGCTCTCTCAGATCCTGGGTCTGTCGCAGACAACGGTCAGCCGCGCGCTGAACGGTTACCCAGAGGTGAACGAAGAGACTCGCATGCGGGTTCAGGCGGCGGCGGCCAAACATGGCTATCGGCCGAACGCCCGCGCCAAGGGGCTGGCGACGGGTCGCTCGATGGTGATCGGCCACGTGATCCCCAGCTCGTCGCGCCACGAGATGGTAAACCCGATCTTCGGCGATTTCGTCGCCGGCGCGGTCAAGAAATATGCCGAGCACGGCTACGACATGATGTTCACCAATGCCGACGACACCTCGATCGAAGACGCCTATCGCAGCCTGTTCCAACGCGGTGCGGTCGACGGCGTGGTGCTGCAGGGCCCCAAGGTGAACGAGCCGCGGATCGAGGTTCTGACTCGGATGCAGGTGCCGTTCATCGTGCATGGCCGGTCGACCGGCGTCAGTGTGCCCTATGACTGGATCGACGTGAACAACAAAAGCTCGTTCCTGCGTGCGACCCGCTTTCTGATCGACCTGGGCCACCGGCGGATCGCGCTGATCAACGGTCTGGAAGACATGGATTTTGCCCAAAGGCGCCGCGACGGGTATCTTGAGGCGCTGAAACAAGCCGGTCTGTCGCCCGACCCGGCCCTGATGCGCAGCGCCGAGATGACCGAAGTCTATGGCCATCACGAAACCCGTGACATGTTGCGGCTGGGCGATCCGCCGACCGCGATCCTGACCTCGTCGATGATCTCGGCGATCGGGGTGCGGCGCGCGCTGGACGAGGCCGGGCTGAAAATGGGCCGCGACGTGTCGGTGATCGCACATGACGACGACCTGTCCTATCTGAAGAACGGGCAGGACGTTCCGATCTTTACCGCCACCCGGTCTTCGGTGCGCCACGCCGGCGAACTGGCCGCCGAGATGCTGATCGAGCGCATCCGCGCGCCCCACGACCCGGCCAAGACTAGATTGCTCGAAGCCGAACTGGTAGTCGGCGGCTCGACTGGTCCCGCCCCCAACAGGTTCTGAACATGAAATACACCCGCGCTGATTTCCCCAAAGACTTTCTCTTTGGTGTCGCAACCTCTGCCTATCAGATCGAAGGCCACGCACAGGGCGGCGCCGGCCCGACCCATTGGGACAGTTTCGCAGCCACGCCCGGCAACGTGGTGCGCGCCGAAAACGGCGATCTCGCCTGCGACCACCTGCACCGGTACGAACAGGATTTCGACCTGATCCGCGAGGCCGGGTTCGACTGCTATCGTTTTTCCACCAGCTGGGCGCGCGTGCTGCCCGAAGGGCGCGGGCCGGTGAATCAGGCCGGGCTGGACTATTATGACCGGTTGGCCGACGCCCTGCTGGAACGCGGCATCCGCCCCTGCGCCACCCTGTATCATTGGGAACTGCCCTCGCCGCTGGCTGATCTGGGCGGTTGGCGCAACCGCGACATCGCCCACTGGTTCGCCGATTTCACCGAGATCATCATGGGCCGCATCGGCGACCGCATGTACAGCGTCGCCCCGATCAACGAGCCTTGGTGCGTCAGCTGGCTGAGCCATTTCGAAGGCCACCACGCCCCCGGCCTGCGCGACATCCGCGCCACGGCCCGCGCCATGCATCACGTCCTTCTGGCCCACGGCCGAGCGATTCAGGCGATGCGGGGCCTTGGCATGTCGAACCTGGGCGCGGTGTTCAACCTTGAATGGGCCGAACCTGGCGATGACACCCCCGGGGCCCGCGAAGCCGCCGATCTGTACGACGGCATCTACAACCGGTTCTTCCTGGGCGGCGTTTTCAACAAGGCCTACCCCGAGAATGTCCTGCAGGGGCTGCAGGCCCACCTGCCCGACGGGTGGCAGGATGATTTCGACACGATCGCCACGCCGGTCGACTGGTGCGGGCTGAACTACTATACCCGCAAGCTGATCGCGCCCGCCGACACGCCCTGGCCCAGCCTCCAAGAGATCCCCGGCCCCCTGCCCAAGACGCAGATGGGATGGGAGATCGAGCCAAGCGCGCTGACCCGGTTTCTGACCCGTACGGCCCGGGACTATACGGGCGATCTGCCGATCTATGTCACCGAAAACGGCATGGCCAGCCCAGAGCGGCAGCAGGATGACGACCGCATCGACTATCTGAATCAGCATCTGGCTGCGGTGCAGGACGCGCTGGATCAGGGCGTTCCGGTCAAGGGCTATTTCATCTGGTCGCTGCTGGACAATTACGAATGGGCGCTGGGATACGAAAAGCGGTTCGGCCTGGTCGATGTCGATTTCGACACGCTGGAACGCCGCCCCAAGGCCTCGTTCCGCGCGATGCAGGCCGCTTTGGCCCAGGGCGATCCGGTCTCGGTTCCGATGGCGCAGCCCAGGGGCGCAATGCACGACCACTGGAATCTGGTGGCCGATATCGGCGGCACCAACACGCGGCTGGGGGTCGTCACCAAAGGCACCCTCACCGATCTGCGCAAATCACCCACCGGCACCCTGCCCGAGTTTCTGGCCGCCCTGCACGACCTGTGCGCCGAGATCGGAACGCCGCCGCGCGCCGTGGTCGCCGCGGGCGCGGGCCCGGTGCGCAATGGCACGATCCGTCTGACCAATGCCAATCTGGACCTGTCCGAGGCCGACATCGCCACGGCCACCGGCGCGGACCATACCTTTGTCATCAACGACTTCACCGCCGCCGCATGGTCGGTGGCCGAGATCACCGGCGATGACGTGCAGGCCCTGCAGGGCGACCCGACCCCGCCCAAGGGCACCCGACTGGTGGTCGGCCCCGGCACCGGGCTGGGCGTCGGCGCGCTTTTGTATTCCGAAGGCCACTATCACACCGTCTCGGGCGAGGGCGGCCATGTCGGCCTGTCGCCCCGCACCCGCGACGAGGTGGACGTGTTCGAAGCCGCCCGCCGGATCGCGTCCGAGTGTTTCTTTGGCGACAGCCTGACGCTCGAGGCAGAGATGTTCCTCAGCGGCACGGGCCTGCCGATCCTGTACCGCGCCGTGGGCATGGCCGCGGGCCAGCCCGACACGCCCGCCCTGCCCGCCAGGGACATCCTGCAGGCCGCGCGCGACGGGTCCGATCCGCTCGCCATGCGCGCCGCGCAGATCTTCACCACCCATCTGGGTGCCGTGATGGGCGACATGGCCGTCACCGTGATGCCCACCGGCGGCGTCTTCCTTGTGGGCGGCGTGGCCGAGAAGAACCGCTGGCTGTTCGGCGACGACTTCCTGGCGGCCTTCAACGCCGGCGGCCGGTTCGACGCGCTGCGGCAAGGCTTTGGCGTTTATGTGTCGGAACAGGCTGAATTTGGCATTGTTGGCGCTAACAACTTCTGCAAAAATGCGCTCGCGCGGTAAACTCACCGCCAGATCTTTGCAGAAGGAAGGAGCCGGGACATGATCCTGTGCTGTGGCGAGGCCCTGATCGACATGATCGCGGAACCGACGGTTTCGGGCGCGCAAGGTTTCGTGCCGCATTCGGGTGGCGCGGTGTTCAACACCGCCATCGCCTTGGGCCGGCTGGGTGCGCCTGCCGGAATGCTGACCGGGTTGTCGCGCGACATGTTCGGCCAGCAACTGGCGCAGGCCCTGAAAGACAGTCATGTGGATGGCTCGCAGGTTGTTCTTTCGGACCGTCCGACCACGTTGGCCTTCGTACAACTGCAGGACGGGCACGCCACCTATTCCTTCGTCGATGAAAACTCGGCCGGGCGGATGCTGCGCCCCGAGGACATGCCGGACCAGCTGACCGCGACCTCGGCGCTGTATTTCGGCGGCATCAGCCTGGCCTGCGAGCCCTGCGCCGATGCCTATGCCGCCCTGCTGGACCGTCACGGGGCCGAGCGCGCGGTGATGATCGACCCCAACATCCGCCCCGGCTTCATCCAGGACCAGACCCGCTATCGCACCCGGCTGAACCGGATGATCGCGCAGGCCGACATCGTCAAGGTCTCGGACGAAGATCTGGACTGGATCGTCCCCGGCCCTGAAACGCTGGAAGAAAAGGTGCCGCTGCTGCTGCGGGCCGGCCCCGCCGTGGTGATCGTCACGCGCGGCAGCCAGGGCGCGACCGGGTATTTGGCCGATGGCCGCACGGTTTCAGTGCCGGTCACGCCGGTTCAGGTGGTCGACACGGTGGGCGCGGGCGACACGTTCAACGCCGGGGTTCTGGCGCAACTGCACCGCGCCGGGCTGCTGACCAAACAGGCGCTCCGTGCGATCTCGCCCGACGACCTGCGCGCCGCGCTGGAACTGGGCGGCAAGGTCGCCGCCGTCACCGTATCCCGCGCCGGGGCCAACCCGCCCTGGGCGCACGAGCTGTAAGTCATTGGAAGCACCGATATGAAACGATCCGAGATCAACCGCATCAAAGCCGAGGCGCAAGCCTTCATCAATTCGTTCGGCTTTGCCCTGCCGCCTTTTGCCGACTGGACGCCTGAGCAGATGCGCAGCCCGCAGGCCGCCGGCATCCGCGCCCGCGGCCTTGGCTGGGACATCACCGATTATGGCCAGGGCAGGTTCGACGAACTGGGCCTGTTCCTGTTCACCCTGCGCAATGGCGACGAAAAGGACCTGAGCGCGGGCCGAGGCATGCTCTATGCCGAGAAGCTTTTGATTTCACGCGACAAACAGCTGTCGCCGATGCATCGCCACATCGTCAAGGCCGAAGACATCATCAACCGCGGCGGCGGCGATCTGGTGATGGAGATCTACGCCTCGGCACCCGATGGCAGCATCGACCGCGACACCACCGTCACCGTACCCAGCGACGCCTGCCCAGTGACAATCCAGCCCGGCGAGCATCTGCGCCTGAAACCGGGCGAAAGCGTCACGCTGATGCCCGGTATCTGGCACGCCTTCTGGGCGGAAAAAGGCGATTGTCTGATCGGCGAAGTCTCGACCGTCAATGACGACCGCACCGACAACGTGTTCGAGCAGCCGATCCCGCGCTTTGCCACGATCGAGGAAGACACCGCGCCCGAATTCCTGCTGGTCGCCGACTACTGAGCGCGCGGGGCCGGACCGAAGGGCGGATCCGAGGCCAGCGTCAACGCGACCCGGCCCGGGCTTGCGGCCTGGGCCAGCCGGTCACGGACGGCCTCGAAGGCTTCGATCGTCACGGGTTCGGCGGGTTTCAGATAGACAAGGTGGAACAGCGCCCGCCCGCTGCGCACCGTCGCCACGTCCAGCACCTGAAACGGGCTGTCTGCACAGATCCGGCGGGCCTGCTCAATGATCTCAGCCCGGGCATCGGCCGGCAGCGCCACACCTACGATATCGCGCAGCGCGCCCAGAAACACCTTGATCGGCTGCGGCAACAGCGCCAGGCACAGCAACAACACCACCAGCGCATCCGACACCGGAACCAGACCGGCAAGCGGCCCGCCCTCAAGCAGGTTGATCGCAAAAAACGCCGCCCCGGCCCCAAGGCTCAGCACGCCGTCGACCATCGCGGCCCGGGACTCGACCCGCAGCAGATCGCTGGTCTTGCCGGTGCGGCGCCAGTTCCAGCGATGATAGGCGAACAGCGTCAGGCAGATCGCCGCCATCGACCCGGCATAGATCAGGATCCATTCCAGAACCACCGGCGCGGCTTCGCCCGTCTTGGCATAGGCCAGCAGACGGTTCACCGCCGAACCTGCCGCCATCACGATGATCCCGAACAGCAGCAGGCTGCGGAACATCACGAAGACGGATTCGTTGATCTCGTATCCGAAGGGGCGGTTTTGGTCCGGGGCGCGGCGGATCGAGGCAGCGACCCATCCCGCCACCACAGCCGTTGCGAAATTGAGCCCCGAGAACAGCCCGTCCAGCAACAGCGCATCGGAGTTTGCCAGCAACCCGGCCACAACCCCGGCACCCGCCATGAACAGGCTGGCCCATTTTGCCGCGTTCAGCGACCGGCGTTCAAAGATCAATGGGTCCTGCATCGGTTCAGCTTTTCCGGTTGATGAGGCTGGCGGTCATTTATGTTCGGCAGGCCAAGCCGCAAGCCCCGTGTGCCGTGCTCATGCCCGTCCGCGTATCATGTCGGCAGCCATCTCCGCGATCATGATCACGGGCGAGGCGGTATTGCCCGACACGATCTTCGGCATGACCGAGGCATCGACCACCCGCAGCCCCTCCAGCCCCCGAACGCGCAACCGTGGATCGACCACCGCGGCGGCGTCACTGCCCATGCGGCAGGTGCCGACCGGGTGAAAGATCGTGGTGGCGATGTCGCCCACCGCATCCAGCAGGCCCTGTTGGTCGTTGATCTCAGGGCCCGGCAGAACCTCTTGCGGGTGGTAGGGTGCCAGCGCCCGCGCAGCCATCACCTGTCGGGCCTGCTGCACGGATGTGACCGCCACCTGCCGGTCACGCTCGGCCGAGAGGTAGTTCAACCTGATCTCGGGCTGGGCCTTCGGATCGGGCGTGGTGATATGGCAGTGCCCCCGGCTTTCGGGCCGCAGATTGCAAACCGAGACGGTGATCGCGGGGAACGGATGCAGCGGATCGCCCAGCCGGTCGGTCGACAGCGGCTGCACGTGATATTCCAGATCCGGCGTGGCCAGCATCGGGTCGGATTTGGTGAACATGCCAAACTGGCTGGGCGCCATCGCCATCGGACCCGACCGGGTCAGGGCGTATTGCGCCGCGATGCGCGCCTTGCCCCACAGGCTGTTGGCCATGGTGTTCAGAGTTTTCGCGTTCTGCACCTTGAACACGGTTCGGATCTGCAGGTGGTCCTGCAGGTTTGCCCCCACGCCCGCGTTTTCATGCTGAACCGCGATCCCCTGCGCCGCCAGCACCTGAGGGTCGCCGATCCCCGACAGTTCCAGCAGCTTGGGCGAGTTGATCGACCCCGCCGCCAGCAGAACCTCGGCCCCGGCCAAGGCCCGGTATTCGGTGCCGCCACGGGCAAAGCGCACGCCACGCACGGTCTTGCCTTCGAGGATCAGGCCCAGCGTCTCGGCCTCGGTCAGGACCCGCAGGTTGGGCCGTTTCCTCGCCGGGCGCAGAAATCCCTTGGCCGTGTTCCAACGCACGCCGTTCTTCTGGTTGACCTCGAAAAACCCCGAGCCTTCGTTGTTGCCGTCATTGAAATCGGCGCGCGGCTGGATGCCGATCTCGCGCGCGCCGTCCTGCACGGCCTTCAGGATCTCCCAGCTCAGCCGCTGTTTCTGAACCTTCCACTCGCCGCCGGCCCGGTGCATTTCGCTGCCGCCGGCGTGATGATCTTCGGATTTCAGGAAATAGGGCAGCACGTCGTCCCAGCCCCAGCCCGTGTTGCCCAGCTGCCGCCAATGGTCATAGTCGGCCGCCTGCCCGCGCATGTAGATCATCCCGTTGACCGAGCTGCACCCGCCCAGCACCTTGCCGCGCGGATAGACCAGCGACCGCCCGTTCAGCCCCGGCTCGGGCGCGGTTTTCATCATCCAGTCGGTGCGCGGATTGCCGATGCAGTACAGATACCCCACCGGGATGTGGACCCAGTGGTAGTTGTCCGACTTGCCCGCCTCGAGCAGCAGAACCCGTGTCTTGGGGTCCTCGGTCAGCCGGTTGGCCAGCACGCAGCCCGCGGTACCCGCGCCTATGATGATATAATCGTACTCGCCCTCAAGCCGGGCGGTTTCAGATGTGGCGGAATTCATTCTCGGTCTGCTCTGTGCATTGTTCCTGATCCTGCGGAGCGCAGCTTAGCAGCTGTTGCGGGCAATGCACGGGCTCGATGTCGCATTCCGCAACAGTATTTCGCAATCCTGCAGGTCGCGCCCCCAGTTGCTGGTCAGACTGGTGTCAAAGGAGGCCCAGAATGACCCAGACCGCCACCCGCGTCCGCTCCGGAGGCCGCGCCGCCCGCCGCGCCCTGCGCACCGCGCCCAGCTTTGACATGTTGCCGGTCCTGACCCGCAACATCCCGCTGTGCGAAGTGATGGACGGGTCACAGGTCGAGCGGATCGACGCAGCCTCGATGGACATCCTCGAAAACGTTGGCGTGCAGTTCCGCGACCCGATTGCGCTGGCCGACTGGAAGGCGGCCGGTGCCAAGGTTGACGGCGAGCGGGTGTATCTTGATCGCGGGCTGGTCCGCGACTTGATCGCGACGATCCCCTCGGACTTCATCTATCACGCCCGTGACCCGCGCAAGAATGTGCGCCTGGGCGGTCCGCACGCGATCTTCGTGCCGATGACCGGCGCGCCGTTTCTGCGCGATCTGGAGGACGTGCGCCGCAATCCGACACTGGACGACCTGGCGATGTTCCACAAGCTCAGCCACATGCTGCCGGCGCTGCATTCCTCGGCTCACCACATCGTGGAACCCTATGATCACCCGATCAGCCAGCGCCACCTGCGCATCACCTATTCGTCGATGAAGTATTCCGACAAGACCTTCATGGGCATGACCACCTCGCCCAAAAACGCCGAAGACGTGATGGAGATGTGCGCGATCCTGTTCGGCGAGAAGTTCATGGAGGATCACCCGGTCACCACCGGCAACTGCAACGGCAACTCGCCGCTGGTCTGGGACGAGACCATGCTGGGGGCGATGCGCGCCTTCTGCCGCCGCAACCAGCCGGTGCTGTGCTCGCCCTTCGTGCTGGGCGGGGCCAACACGCCGGCCAGCGTGCCGGCGACGGTCGCGCAGCTGAACGCCGAGGCGCTGAGCGCGCTGGCCTATACGCAGGTGATCCGGCGCGGCTGTCCCGCGATCTACGGGCACTACCTGTCGACCGTCAGCATGAAATCCGGCGCGCCGATGGCGGGCACGCCCGAGATCAGCCTGATGAACTTCATGATCGGCCAGATGGCCCGGCACTACGGCGTGCCCTGGCGCAGCTCGAACACGCTGGGCGGGGCCAAGACGTTCGACGCGCAGGCGGGATATGAATCCGCCACCACGCTGTCGGCGGTGATCCATGCCGGGGCCAACTATATCTGGCATTCGGCGGGCTGGAACGAGGCCGGGATGCATTGTTCGACCGCCAAGTTCGTTGTCGATGCCGAGCAATGCGCCATGGCCTACCGCATGGCCGAGGGCCCGAAGTGGCACGATTTCGACGAGGCCGTTGCGGCCGTATCCGATATCGGCCCCGGCGGGCATTACCTGGGCCATCCGCACACGCAGGACAATTTCCAGGAGGCGTTCTTCATGCCCGAACTGTTCGACAACAACTCGATCGAACAATGGGTGGCCGAGGGCGAGGTCGAGATCACCGAGCGCGCCCTGAACCACGCCCGCAAGCTGCTGGCCGAGTATCAAGAGCCCCGCCTGGACCCGGCCACCGACGAGGCATTGCGCGACTACATCGCCCGGCGCGAGCGGGAGATCCCCGCCGCCGACGAGTTGAACCAGCACTGTTAGGCAACACTCCACTTGCCCGCCTGCCTGTCAGGCGGGCCTTTTTCATTCGTTGCGCGCGCGCCATTCCTTCCAGCGCAGCACCATGTTGGCGCCGACCTCAGACAACGGTCGGGGCGGCAGGCGTTTGGGACGGTCCTCGGCACCGAAATGATCGCTGATCCCGGACCGCACGCCACAGGCCATCTCGGCCGCGGCGATCCCGGTCAGGGTGCCGCGCGCGGTGCCCAACCCGTTCTGGACGCAGGCGGAATAAACGCCGGTCTCGATCTCGCGGGTGACCGAGACACCGTTCAGGCTCAGGCACAGATGGCCGGCCCATTCGTACTCCATCGCGATGCTGCGCAGCTGTGGAAAGCGCCGGTCGAACTTGCGCCGCATCACCGCAGCTGCGCGCCGCAGGTCCGATGCCCGCACCTCCATGCCCGGGCGCAGCACAGCACAGGTGCGGGTGATGATCCGGTTGCCGCCCTGCCCGGTGTCGATCCGGCGCATGGTGGTGCCCATTGGATCGGACGGAGTCACGCCCCAGCGCGGCCGGCCACCCAGCCGGGCCAGCGCATCGGCCTCCAGTTCTCGCGTCATCGCCGCGAACAGAAACAGCTGCATCAGCCGGCCACGTTCCACCCCGAAACTTTCCAGATGGCCGTTCACCGACAGGATCAGCCGGCCGGTCGAGACCTGCCCGCGCGCCGTCTGCACCCGCCAGCCCGCCCCGTCGCGCTGGAACCCAGTGACCGCGCCGTGTTCAAAAATCTGTACCCCATCGGCCGCCAACCCCGCCGCCAAACCGCGCACATAGCCCGCCGGCTGCAGCATGACCGTGCCCGGAGTATACAGCCCCGAGACATAGTGCCCGGACCCGGTAAGGTCCTGCATTTGCTGCCGGTCCAGCGTCTCGGACCGCTCGCCGAGGCTGTCCAGATGGCGGGCATAGCTTTGGTTGTGCGCATGTCCCGCCGGGCTGGCCGCGCCGTTCACTTTGCCCGCCGGATCGAAATAGTTGGGGTCGATGCCGTAGTCCTCGACTGCCGCGCGGGCAAAGGCAATGGCCTGCCGGTTCAGCCTGATCATCGCCCGGTCATCGCCCGCCCCGGCATAGTCGTCCGAGGCCAGGTCATGCGGCAGATCGATCATGAAGCCCGAGTTGCGCCCCGCCGCGCCTTCCGCCACACGCCCGGCTTCAAGCACCACGATCCGCGCATCGGGCACCAGCTGCCGCAGACGCCGCGCCGCAGACAGCCCGGCAAAACCGGCGCCCACGATGGTGAAATCTGCGGTGATATTGTCCGAAAGCTGCCGCGCGGGAGGTTGCGGGCCCAGCAGGGCATTCCACGCCGCCGGGCCGCGCTGCAGCGGTAGGCGGCAAGCGGTGAACCGCGTCAATCCACCGCCTCGTCGGCATCATCAGACAGGTCGATCCACAGCGTCTTCAGCTGCGTGTACTGGTCATGCGCGTGCAGCCCGTTGTCCCGCCCGCCAAAGCCCGACTGCTTGTAGCCGCCGAACGGGGTCGAGATGTCGCCCTCGCCAAAGCTGTTCACCGTCACGGTCCCGGCCCGGATCGCGCGGGCGCCGCGCAGGGCGCGCTTGGCATTGGCCGTGAACAGCGACGCGCACAGCCCATATGGCGTGTCATTGGCCATCGCGATGGCCTCATCGAACCCCGCGACCTCGATCACCGACAGAACGGGGCCAAAGATCTCCTCGCGCGCCAGCGGCGCGTCATTGTCCGGCAGCTCGACCACGGTTGCCTCGACGAACCCGTTCTCGGCCTTGCCGCCCAGAAGGACTGACGGCGCCTTGTCCAGATAGCCGCAGACCTTGCTGAAATGGTCTTTGCTGACCAGCGCGCCCAGCCGGGTTGCAGGGTCCAACGGATCGCCCACAGTCCACTGACGGGCGTGATGGGCGATGCGCTCCAGCAACTCGGGTTTGACCGCACGATGCACGATCAGGCGCGACGTGGCCGAGCAATTCTCGCCCATGTTCCAGAACGCTCCGTTCATCACATGGGCGGCAACCCGGTCGAGGTTCTCGGCATCCTCCATCACGATGGCCGGGTTCTTGCCGCCCATTTCCAGCACCACCTCCTTGGCGTTGCTTTCGGCCGCATAGGACAGGAATTTCTTGCCCGTCACGGTCGATCCGGTGAAGGACACCATGTCGATATCCATGTGCCGCCCGATGGGTTCACCCACCTCGGCGCCGCCACCCGGAACTACGTTCAAAACCCCGCGCGGCAGCCCGGCCTCGGCCGCCAGCTCGGCCAGACGCAGGGCGGTCAGCGGGGTTTCCATCGCCGGCTTCACCACCACCGAGCACCCGGCCGCCAGCGCCGGGCCGATCTTCCAGGCCAGCATCAGCAAGGGGAAGTTCCACGGCAGCACCAGCCCCACCACCCCGATCGGTTCGCGTAGGATCATCGCGATGTGGTCGTCGCTTGCAGGCGCGACTTGATCGTAAATCTTGTCGATCGCCTCGGCGTGCCATTTCAGGCAGTGGACCGCCTCGGGCACATCCACGGTTTCGCAGTCAAAGATGGTCTTGCCGCTGTCGATGCTTTCCATCACCGCCAGTTCACGGGCATTGCGGGTCATCAGCTTGGCCAGGCGGATCAACACATCCTTGCGCGCCGACGGGTGCAGGCGCGACCAGCGGCGGTCGTCGAAGGACTCGCGCGCCTTCTCCACGGCCAGGTTCACATCGGCGGCGGCGCAGGCCGCGACCTCGGTCAGCACCGCGCCTGTGGCCGGGTTCACCGTGGGAAACACCGCGCCCGAGATCGCCGGACGATAGCCGCCGTCGATGAAGGCGCCGGTGGGCAGGTTCAGCCCGGCGGCGATGGATGCGTATTCGTCCCGTGTCAACAAGCCCATGCCTCAGCCCTCCGTCATGATGTCTGCGATCTTGCGTTTCAGCACGCGGGTCACCTGTTCCAGCGCGCGCTTGTCATCCTTGTTCAGCCCCTTCAGAGGCGGCCGAACCGCGCCTGCCGGGATGCCGTTCATCGTGACCCCATGCTTGATGGTCTGGATGAACTTGCCGCCCTGTTCGAGGACCCGCATCAACGGCATCAGCGCCGACATGATCCGGCGGCCCTTGGCGAAATCGCCTTGCAACACGCAGGCCTCATAAAGCGCCACATGCTCGCGCGGCAGAAAATTCGACCCGCCACAGACCCAGAACGGCGCGCCCCAAGCGAAGAATTCCAGCGCCTGATCGTCCATGCCGCAGCCGAGCTGAATATGCGGATAGTCCCGCGCCAGCATGTGTACACGGTTGATGTCGCCCGAGCTTTCCTTGATGCCGCAGAAATTGCGGCTGCGCCCGACACGGTCGAGGAACTCAGCCCCCATCATCGTGCCGGTGCGGTGCGGATAATTGTACAGCATCACCGGCAGATCGGCCGCCTTGTCGATGACCAGCGCATTAAGGGCGTTTTCCCGGTCGGTCGGCACCGAATAGGGCGGGCTGGCCAGCAGGATGGCATCGGCCCCGATCTGGCGCGCGCCTTGGGCCAACGCGATCGAATCCGGCGTCAACATCGCGCCGGTCCCGACCACCAAAGGCAGCCGACCCTTCAGTCGTTGGTGGGTAAAACGCGCCAGTTCCAGCCTTTCATCGACGGTCTGGGCATAGTTTTCGCCGGTGGATCCGCCCGAGATCAGACCGTGCACGCCATTCTCGACCAGGTATTCGATCACCTCGGCCAAGGCATCCCAATCGACGCTATAATCATCCGCATAGGGCGTCACCACCGGGGTATAGATCCCCTGAAATCTGAACACGGGCGTCATCTCAATCCTCTTGCCGGGCACGCGTGAAGCTTGCGCCCGACACCAAGGCTAAGAAAAATACAAGATGTGCACAATGTAGATTCCCGACATGAACGGCCCAGGGTCCGACATGTCGAGGAAAATCAGACGACCATGGGTCGCCGTGGACACCGTCAGTCCAGTGCCTGACCTTCCTGCCAGACCCGGAGAAGCCCATGATCGGAGACATGCAGCACATTGGCGCGGGCACCGGCCGCCAAACGGCCAAGATCCGATCTACCGATCAAGTCCGCAGGCAACCGGGTCGCCATGTCGAAAGCAGCTTGCAAAGGCAGTTGCGCAAATGCAACCACGTTGCGAACCGCGTCCAACAGCTCGAGATGCGCACCGGCGAGCGTTCCATCGGCGAGGGTCAACCGGTTGCCGTCGCGCAAGATCTGCCGTCCGTTCAGCAGGAAGCTGTCGATATCCGATCCGGCGGTCGCCATCGCGTCGCTGACAAGGAAGACACTACCCGGCCCATTTTTTGCCCGGATGGCATTGCGCACTGAAACCGGGTGGACGTGAATTCCATCAGCGATCAGGCCCGCAGACAGCTCGCCAAGCGCCAGCGCAGCGCCTACGACGCCGGGCTCTCGGTTACCCATCTGGCTCTGAGCATTGAACAAATGTGTGACGCAACGCGCCCCGGCCTGAGCCGCTTTCTGACAGGTTTCAAAACTCGCATCCGTATGGCCCAGCGAGACGACGATCCCCGCTTGGGTCATGGCGTGTATCTGATCATCCGTCACGCTTTCCGGCGCCACCGTAACCTTGAGAATCGGCAACCGTGCGGCTGTGTCCAGCAACAAATCCAGATCAGCCTGCGCCATTGGTCGGATCAGGGCAGCATCATGTGCACCCTTGCGGGCTTGGGACAGGTGCGGACCTTCCAGATGAAGCCCGACAATGCCGGGAACACCCTCGTTCACGGCTGCAATCGTGGCCGCGATGGCCCGGCGCGTGACCTCAGGCGTATCCGTGATCAGCGTCGGCAAGATCGACGTTGCTCCGATACACGCATGTGCCACCGACATGGTGCGGAGCGTTTCCAGATCCGGGGCGTTGTTCAGCATTGCCCCGCCGCCGCCATTGACCTGCAGATCGACGAAGCCCGGAACCAGCAGGCCACCGTCAAGCTGCGACACCCTCGCTGTGCCAGGAGTGTTCGAGACAGGCGTCACGCCCTCGATACGCCCTTCCGCGAACAGAAGGACATGATCCTGCAGGATACCTGCAGGGGTCAGAATGTCCGCGCCCGCCAGAGCCTGCAGTTCGCTGGTCATACGGTTTCCGTCACCTTGTTCAGATGCCGCGGTGCGTCCGGATCGATCCCGCGCGAGGCGGCAAAGGCCTCGACCATCGCGTAGAAGGAGACGATCAGGCTCAGAGGATCAGTCAGGGAATGCCCCGTGCGGACATTAGGAATGCGGGTCGCGGCAGTAACCCTGTCCGTGGTCGCAAAGACACGGGCACCCTTGGCGCTGATTGCGTCGGCCACCTCCGCCAACGCAGGCTCCGCCGCATCTGCCGCTGCAAAGCTGAGTACCGGAAAACCGTCCTCGACGATGGACACCGGCCCGTGCAGAACCTCGGCCGAGGAATAGCTTTCAGCGTGCAACTGGCAGGTCTCCTTGAACTTCAGCGCAGCTTCGTTCGATACGGCCAGTGCCTGACCTCGGCCAAGCGTGAACAATGACGGGTGAGCACCGATAGCGTCACGCACTTCGGGCCAATCGATCCGGGCCGCCTGATCCAGCTGCTCGGGCAGGTCGCGCAACGCCGCCAGCAACGCCTCATCCTGCCCCCACTCTGCCAACAGCCACAAGCCGGCCACCGCCGATGTGACGAATGTCTTGGTGGCCGCAACACTCAGTTCGGGCCCTGCCTGTATATCTATGGCGTGATCGCTGACTTCGGCCAACGGTGAAGCCGCGTCGTTGGTCAACGCTACTGTCAATGCGCCGTCGCGTCGGGCATTGCGGGCCATGGCCACGATGTCGGGGCTTTTGCCGGATTGCGACACCGACAGGCACATCGCCTGGCGCATGCGCAGAACCGAGTCGTAGATTGATCCGATCGACGGCCCGACCGAGGCCACCGGCACACCCAACAGGATTTCCGAGGCGTATTTGAGATAGGTGCAGACGTGATCGGAAGACCCGCGTGCGACCGTCACGATAAATGTCGGGTCCAGTTCGCGGGCAACCGAGGCGACCGCCTCAATATCTGCCTGACCCCGGCTAAAAAGCCGCTCTACGGCCACAGGGATTTCATCAATTTCCCGGCGCATCCGGGTGATCTGCTGTTGCATGATGTGTCCTAGCTGTTGGCCAACCGCAATTCGGCGACAAAATCATAGGCGTCGCCGCGATAGATCGACCGAGTGAATTCAACGACCCGCCGATTGGACAGGTATGATGTTCGAACGATGCGCAGTCCGGCCGCACCGGGTTCGACCCCAAGCAAACCCGCGTCGGCGCTGTCCAGATTGATCGCCGATATGCGCTGCAGCGCCCGTACTGGCCGGTTTCCATCCCGCTCCAGGACTTCATACAACGAGGCTTCAACCTCCTGCGGGCGCGGCAGAATGTCGATCGGCAGCGAGGCCCGTTCGATAGCCATGGGCCGATCATTCGCCATACGCAGACGCGAGATGCGCGCAACCGCTTCACCCGAGGACAGGGCCAGCGCCATCACCTCCTCGGGCGACGGAGTGTGCACACCGCGCTCAAGCCACTCGCTTGAGGATTCAAGACCGCGTCGATTCATGTCCTCGGTGAACGAGGTCAGCCGTGACAGGGATTGCTCGACCCGAGGCGTGCCGTCGGCCACGAAACTGCCCGAGCCCTGGCGCTGAATGACGATTCCCCGATCTACCAGATCCTGCATCGCCCGACGCACGGTGACGCGGGAAAGGCCCGTGAGGTTTGCGATCTCGCGTTCGGCCGGGAGCGGTGCACTTTCCGCCAGCAGACCATTCTCGATGCCCTCTTCGATCCGCTTGCGCAACCGAACGTACCGCGGCCCCACGGCCTGCTGCATCCAGTCACCGGTCCCGAGGAAGGTTTCGATCGTTTCGGCGGTCATGCTGCCCCCAATCTGGCGCGCTCGGCCAGCTGTGCGGCGAGCTGGAGCGCCCCGTCAAGGGGGGTGCCCGCCGGTTCGATCATCACGCTCTGCACCTCGGCGGAAAGATAGGGGATGTAATGCGATGCCACCCCGCCCACTGCACAGACCGGCTCGGCATCATCGCGACCAAGGGCCTGAAGCCCTGCAGCGACATAGTCGGCGCCCTCGCGCATCAGGGCCACGGCCACCACATCGCCTTTTTGAGCCGCCGCAATGATTTCGGGTGCGAAGTCTGCGATTTCGGCTGGCCGCGCCTGCCCCGCAAATCGCACGATCTGCATCGGGTCTTCGTCAAAACGTCTGCGTACGGATCGTGTCAGCGCGCTGTCAGGGGTTATTCCATCCGCTGCAAGCAACACCCGCCGCAGCAGCTGCTGTCCTAGCCAATACCCGGACGCATCATCACCGATGAGTGCCCCATATCCGCCAATCAACCGGATTTCGCCATTTCTTTGCCGCGCCAGGAACGATCCGGTGCCGATCCCGATCAAACATCCATCGACCGGCCCCAACGCCCCAACCACGGCCGAGCGGCGGTCATCCTCGACCTGCACAATGCGCGATGGCAGGTGCCGTGCGATTTCAGCGCCTGTGTCCGCGTCGGTCACGCCAGCAAGCCCTGCGTAGATCGGAATCCCGGTCAAAGCCGCTTCGGGCATCGCAGCACGCTCGGCCAGAGCCCGCAGCCCGGCATTCAGCGTTGAGATAGCCGCCGCGCGATCCGAATAGACATTGGCGCTTCCCAGAACCAGATCATGCCGCCCGGTGGGGCCGGCCATGGCAAACCGGCAGCGCGTACCGCCACCGTCAATTGCAATGAGATATGGGAGGGACTCATCCATATAGATACCTTTACAATACCTTTTGGCTGAAAAAAAGACCTCTTGTGGTCAAGATTCGCTATTTTTTGCGCTTTTTGGTGGTTATTTGGCGATTTGAAACGAATGGTAGACAAAAGGTATTATATAGGTATTATCTTCGGTGCCAAGGGGGAATCACATGACGCCGCACATGCTGCCGCAAACCGAAATGCTGCGCGACGAATCCGAGGGGCTGGATCTGCGCCCGGACACCGAAGTTCTGCGCCTGCTGCTGGATGCGCAGAAAGCCGCGCTGAACGGGCTGGATGCCTGCCTTCCGGATATCTCGAAAGGTGCGGCATTGATGGCAGAAACCATCCGCGCCGGCGGGCGGCTCTATTATGCCGCCGCCGGGTCGTCCGGGCTGATGGGCTTGGCCGATGGGGCGGAAATACCGGGGACATTCGGCCTGTCGCCAGATTCAATCGCCATCTGCATGGCCGGCGGCATACCAACCGGGGCAGAGATGCCGGGCCACACCGAAGATGACACTCGGACGGCCGAAATCGCCGCCGCCGACCTCCGCCCCACGGACACGGTGATCGCGATATCCGCCAGCGGCACCACGCCCTACCCGTTGACCTTTGCCGGAATTGCAAAGTCCCGCGGCGCCAAAACCATCTGCATCGCCAACAACGCCGACGCTCCGCTGTTCGAGCACGCCAATTGCGCAATTTGCCTGAACACCCCGCCCGAAGTCATTGCCGGATCGACCCGACTGGGCGCCGCAACCGCGCAAAAGGCGGCGCTCAACATGCTCTCGACACTCATGGGTGTCAGGTTGGGACATGTGCATGACGGCATGATGGTCAACGTAGTCGCCGACAATGCCAAGCTGCGTCAGCGCGCGGAAGGAATCATCCGGAACATAACCGGCGCCACACCTCAGCGCGCCGCTGATGCCCTCGATCGCGCCGAAGGCAACCTGAAGCTTGCCGTACTTTTGGCCGCCGGCGCCGAAACACGGGCGCAGGCCCGTGAACTGCTGACGGCATCGGGCGGCCATCTGCGCCCTGCGTTGGACCAGATTTGAACCAAGAAGAAGACCAAAGGGAGAATACATCATGAGAACAACCACACTGACCGCCGTGCTACTGGCGTCATCGGCCCTGGCCGGTGCGGCAATGGCCGAAACCACGCTGACCATCGAGAGCTGGCGCAACGACGACCTGGCCCTGTGGCAAGAAAAGATCATCCCGGCCTTTGAGGCCAAGCATCCCGACATCAAGATCAAGTTCACCCCGTCGGCCCCGGCGGAATACAACGCCGCCCTGAACGCCAAACTGGATGCCGGTTCGGCCGGAGACCTGATTACCTGCCGTCCCTTCGACACCTCACTTGGCCTGTACGAGGCAGGCAAACTGGCCGATCTTTCTGACCTGGAAGGCATGGCAAATTTCTCGGACGTCGCCAAATCGGCGTGGCAGACCGATGACGGATCGGCCACCTTCTGCGTGCCGATGGCCTCGGTGATCCACGGATTCATCTACAACAAGGACGCGTTCGACGAGCTGGGCCTGTCGGTTCCGGAAACCGAAGCCGAGTTCTTTGCCGTTCTGGACAAGATCAAGGAAGACGGCACCTATATCCCCATGGCCATGGGCACCAATGACCAGTGGGAAGCGGCCACCATGGGTTACAACAACATCGGGCCGAACTACTGGAAGGGCGAAGAAGGTCGCCTCGCCTTGATCGAAGGTTCTCAGAAACTGACGGACGAGCCGTGGGTCGCCCCCTACCGCCAGCTGGCCAAATGGGGCGCCTATCTGGGCGACGGGTTCGAAGCGCAGACCTATCCCGACAGCCAGAACCTGTTCACACTGGGCCGCGCCGCCATCTATCCGGCCGGCAGCTGGGAGATCAGCGGCTTCAACAACCTGGCCGATTTCGAGATGGGCGCCTTCAAGCCGCCGGTCCAGAATGCCGGGGACGAGTGCTATATCTCGGATCACACCGACATCGCCATTGGTCTGAACGCGGCGTCGCCCAACGCCGATGCGGCACGCACCTTCCTGAACTGGGTCGGTTCCGAGGAATTCGCGCAGATCTATGCAAACGCGCTGCCCGGCTTCTTTTCTCTCTCCAGCTTCGATGTGGCGATGGAGGACCCATTGGCACAGGAATTCGTCAGCTGGCGGAACGAGTGCAACTCGACCATCCGGTCCACCTATCAGATCCTGTCGCGTGGAACGCCCAACCTTGAGAACGAGACCTGGAACGCATCGGCTCAGGTGATCAAGGGCGAGGAATCGCCCGAGGACGCCGGCAAGCGCCTGCAGGACGGGTTGGCCAGCTGGTACGCCCCGCACCAGTAAACCGTCTTTCGTAACGCAAACGGCTCTGGCCAGACGGCCAGAGCCACCCTGAGCTTTCGAGGAACAACATGGGCAATCGCCGGATCAAATGGCACATCGTGGTGTTTCTGGCACCCGCAGTGCTGGTCTACTCGGCCGTCATGGTCTTTCCGCTGTTCAACACGCTGCGGCTGGCGCTTTACACCGAGGTCGATCAGGCCCGTGTGTTCGTAGGCTTGGACAACTTCCGCACCCTGTTCGGCGACCCTATTTGGTCGGATGCGTTCTGGAACGCACTGGGCAACAATTTCTGGTTCTTCTTCATCCACATGCTGGTGCAGAATCCGATCGGGATCGCACTGGCGGCGATCCTCAGCCACCCACGCCTGCGCTTTGCGGCGTTTTACCGATCGGCCATCTTCATTCCGACGATCCTGTCCTTCGTGATCGTTGGCTTCGCCTGGAAGCTGATCCTGTCGCCGATCTGGGGCATCGCCCCCGATATGCTGGCCGCGGTCGGACTCAAATCTCTGTTCGCGCCTTGGCTGGGCAAAGAGGAATACGCGCTGACCACGCTGGCCCTGATTTCGGTCTGGCAGTTCGTGGGCATTCCGATGATGTTGATCTATGCCGCCCTGCTGTCGATCCCCGAAGAGATCCTCGAGGCTGCCGAAGTCGAAGGCATCACCGGCATGTCCGCATTCTGGAAGATCAAGCTGCCGCTGATCCTGCCTTCGATCGGCATCATCTCGATCCTGACGTTTGTCGGTAATTTCAATGCGTTCGACCTGATCTACGCATCCCAAGGTGCTCTGGCGGGGCCGGACTTCTCGACCGACATCCTTGGCACGTTCATGTACCGGACCTTCTTCGGGTTCCAATTGCAGCTCGGTGACCCGCATATGGGATCGGCCATCGCAACGGGCATGTTCGCCATCATCCTGACGGGGGTCTGCATCTATCTGTTCCTGATCCAGACCCGCATCCGCCGGTATCAGTTCTGAGGGGCCCGAGGAGAATGAACAAAGCCCGCAGAAACCCCTTCAACATCGCCGCCATGCATGGCGCGCTGATCCTCTATACGCTGATCGCCCTGTTTCCGGTCTTCGTGATCGTGATCAACAGCTTCAAATCGCGAAAGGCGATCTTCCGTGAACCGTTGGCGCTGCCGGATGCCGACTCGTTCTCGATGATCGGATACCAGACGGTGATGAAACAAGGCGACTTCTTCCTGTATTTCCAGAATTCGATGATTGTCACCGTCGTGTCGCTGTTCCTGATCCTGCTGTTCGGCGCAATGGCGGCTTTCGCGCTCAGCGAATACCGGTTCAAAGGCAACACGCTGATGGGCCTGTACCTTGCATTGGGCATCATGATTCCGATCCGCATCGGCACGGTTGCGATCCTGGACATGATGGTGGCGACCGGTCTGGTCAACACGCTGATGGCGCTGATCCTCGTCTACACCGCACAGGGCCTGCCGCTGGCCGTATTCATCCTGTCCGAGTTCATGCGGCAAGTCAGCGACGACCTCAAGAACGCAGGCCGCATCGACGGGCTGAGCGAATACACCATCTTCTTCCGCCTTGTTCTGCCGCTGGTGCGTCCGGCGATGGCGACCGTGGCCGTGTTCAACATGATCCCGATCTGGAACGACCTGTGGTTCCCGCTGATCCTGGCCCCGGCCGAAGAGACCAAGACCCTGACCCTCGGTAGCCAGGTCTTCATCGGTCAGTTCGTCACCGACTGGAACGCGGTGCTTTCCGCGCTCAGCATGGCGATCCTGCCGGTCATGGTTCTGTATGTCATCTTCTCGCGGCAACTGATCCGCGGGATCACTTCGGGGGCGGTCAAATGATCCGGGTTCTGATCGCAGGTTTGGGAAACATGGGCCTCAGCCACGCGCTGGCGCATCATCACCATCCCGACGCCCAGATCGTGGGTCTGGTGAACCGATCCGGGACAGTGGATCACCCGTATTTTCAGGGGTATCCGGTCTTCACCGATTTCAATACGGCGCTTGCAGACACCAACCCTGATCTGGCCGTGATTGCCACCTATTCCGACAGCCATGCTGACTATGCCTGTGCCGCGATGGACGCCGGTGCGCATGTCTTTGTCGAGAAACCCCTGGCCACCACGGTCGCAGACGCACGCCGTGTGGTAGAAAAGGCCACTGACACCAACCGCAAGTTGGTGGTTGGTTACATCCTTCGGCATCACCCCTCGTGGATGCGGCTGATATCCGAGGCGCGCGACTTGGGCGGCCCCTATGTCTTTCGCCTGAACCTGAACCAGCAGTCCGACGGCCCGACATGGGAGACGCACAAGGCGCTGATGCAAACCACCTCACCCATCGTGGACTGCGGTGTGCATTACGTCGACGTCATGTGCCAGATTACCGATGCCCGGCCCGTTCGGGTCAACGGCATGGGCCTGCGTTTGTCGGATGAGATCGCACCCGACATGTACAATTACGGCCAGTTCCAGGTGGTGTTCGAAGATGGCTCGGTTGGTTGGTACGAGGCTGGTTGGGGTCCTATGATGTCCGAAACGGCGTTCTTCGTGAAAGATATCGTTTCACCCAATGGCGCGGTTTCCATAACCGAGGGCAACAAGGGCGCATCCGACGATGTGGACGGCCACACGAAGGTAGGCGGCATTCTGGTGCACAAAGCCAGCGGCGACACCCTGATCGAGATGGATGGCGAACCCGGCCACCAGGAACTGTGCGACGCCGAACAAGCCTACATGCTGCAAACCATCGCGCAGGACATCGACCTGACCCGCCACATGAATGACGCGGTGCAATCCCTGCGGATCTGCCTTGCCGCCGACCAAAGCATTCGATCCGGCCAGCCGGTCGACCTGAAGGAGACGTGACGTGACCGCCCTGAAACTGACCAATGTGTGCAAGTCCTTCGGACAGGTAAACGTGCTGAAAAACATCGACCTGACCGTCGAGGAAAACGAATTCGTGGTCTTTGTAGGCCCCTCGGGATGCGGCAAGTCCACCCTGCTGCGCGTGATCGCGGGGCTTGAAGAGGCGACCTCGGGAACGGTCGAAATCGATGGCCAGACCGTCAACGAGGTCCCACCCGCCAAGCGCGGCATCGCAATGGTGTTCCAGTCTTATGCGCTGTATCCGCATCTGACTGTTCGGGGGAACATGGAACTGGGCTTGAAGCAGGCCGGGCATCCCAAGGACGAAATCGCGCGCCGCATCACCGAAGCCAGCCGCATGTTGTCGCTGGATCCCTATCTTGAACGTCGCCCGGCCGAGTTGTCCGGCGGTCAGCGCCAGCGCGTCGCGATCGGCCGCGCGATCGTGCGCAACCCCAAACTGTTCCTGTTCGATGAACCGCTGTCGAACCTGGATGCCGCGTTGCGCCTGAACACCCGGGTCGAAATCGCAAACCTGCACCGCCAGATCGACGCCAGCATGATCTACGTGACCCACGACCAGACCGAGGCGATGACTTTGGCGGACAAGATCGTCGTGTTGCGGGACGGCCGAGTCGAACAGATCGGCAGCCCGATGGAGCTGTACAACAACCCCGCCAACCGGTTCGTGGCCGAGTTCATCGGATCTCCGGCGATGAATTTCTTGCCCGCCGATCGGATCGGTGGATCTGGCCGGCAACTTATCGGCATTCGCCCTGAATACGCTCGCCTTGGGCAGACGGGTCCGCTGTCAGGCACAGTCGTTCACGTGGAAAACCTTGGCGCAGATACCAACGTGTTGGTCGATATCGGTACCGAAAAGCCTTTTACCGTTCGGGCCTTTGGTCAGCATCAGGTGTCCCCGGGGACACAGGTCGGCATCGACTATGATCCGGCCAATGCACTGACCTTCGGAGAGGACGGGTTGCGGGTTTGACCGGGCGCGTTCAGCGACCCCAATTGTCGGCCGGGTCGCTGTCGGCATAGTCTCGCAGCTGCGGAATGTTCGAGATTTCCGCGTGGTTGCGGTTGATCTTTACTCCCACCGCCTTGAGCCGTGAAAACGCACGGCTCAGGCTTTCGGGCTTCATGCCCAGACGCCCGGCGATCAGCATCTTGTCATAAGGCAGCTCGACTTCGCAGGCGCCTTCGTCGCAATCACACAGGTTCAGCAGGAACTCGGCCACCCGCTGCGCCCCGGTCTGGGCCTTGAGCTGTTCCAGCTGGGACACCAGCGAATGCAGATGGGTGAAGGTCGAAGCCAGGATCGAGATCCCGATCTCGGGGTCGGTCTTCATCAAGGAAATCAGCACCGGGCTGGGAATGTGCATGATCTCGCAGGCCGAGACCGCCTCGGCCGAAACCGGATAGGGCACGTTGCGCAGCGCTACCGCTTCGCCAAAGCTTTCGCCGCGGGTAAAGACGCTGACCACGGCCTCAGCCCCCGTGGGCGACATGCGGAACAGCTTGACCCATCCGGCCAGCACCACATGCACGGCCTGGGCGCTTTCTTCCTGCACAAAGATCGTCTCGCCACGGTCATACTGACGCCAGATCGCGTGGCTCAGCAGGGTTTCGACATGCTGATCCGGCAGGCTTTTGAGCAGCAGCGACTGCCGCGCAATGGCTTTTTGTGCTTCATGCGCCACGAAGGCATCCCCTTTTGTCCGGCCGAAAACCCGGCCCATCCATCCCTGCGCCAGCCTATGCCAAACCCGCGCGCCGCGCACCACCCTTTTCCCGGCGTCGCTTGACTATTGTCATGTTCCCGGCGTGCGCGCACCCATAGTCTGCCCGCCAACAGCCAGTTTTCCGGGGAGATCGAGACATGGATTACGAGCGTTTTTTCAGCCAGAGCCTCAGCGACCTGAAGGCCGAGGGCAACTATCGTGTCTTCATCGACCTGCAGCGCAAATGCGGCGCCTTTCCCAATGCCCGCCAGACCGATGGCGCGGCGGCACGGGACGTGCGCATCTGGTGTTCGAACGACTATCTGGGCATGGGCCAGCACCCGTCGGTTCTGGCGGCGATGCATGATGCGCTGGACCGCTGCGGCGCCGGTGCGGGCGGCACCCGCAACATTTCCGGCACCACCCATGACCACGTCCTGTTGGAACACGAACTGGCCGACCTGCACGGGAAAGAGGCGGCGCTGCTGTTCACCTCCGGCTACGTCTCGAACTGGGCGGCGCTGGGGACGCTAGCGGCAAAGATCCCCGGCCTGATCGTGTTCTCGGACGCGCTGAACCATGCCTCGATGATCGAGGGCATCCGCCATTCGCGGGCGCAGAAGGTGATCTGGAAGCACAACGATCTGGACGACCTGCGCGCCAAGCTGGCCGCCGCCGACCCCGAGGCGCCCAAGATGATCGCCTTTGAATCGGTCTATTCGATGGACGGCGACATCGCTCCGATCAAGGAAATCTGCGACCTGGCCGATGAATTCGGCGCCATGACCTATCTGGACGAGGTCCATGCCGTCGGCCTCTATGGTCCCCGCGGCGGCGGCATCGCCGAGCGCGAGGGTCTGATGCACCGTCTGACCGTGATCGAGGGCACGCTGGGCAAGGCCTTCGGCGTGGTGGGCGGCTATATCGCCGCGTCGGCCGCGCTGTGCGACTTCGTGCGCAGCTTTGCCAGCGGCTTCATCTTCACCACCGCCCTGCCCCCGGCAATCGCCGCCGGGGCGGCGGCCTCGATCCGGCATCTGAAGCAATCGAATGCGGAACGCGACCTGCAGAAGGCGCGCGTGGCCCAGGTGCGCGCCCGGCTCGACGCCGTGGGCATCCCGCATCTGCCCAACCCCAGCCACATCATCCCGGTATTGGTCGGCGACCCGGTCAAGTGCAAGTTCATCTCGGACACGCTGTTGGAGGAGTTCGGCATCTACATCCAGCCGATCAACTATCCCACCGTGCCCAAAGGCACCGAGCGGCTGCGCATCACGCCCTCGCCCGTACATACCGATGCCGATATCGACCATCTAGTCGGCGCGCTCTCGGCGCTGTGGCAACGGTGCCAGATCGCCCGGATGCCGATGGCCGCGCAATAGATTTCTGTCCCTGAACTGGCAAGCCGCCGTGCCCCTGTGCGCGGCGGTTCTTTTTGCCTCAGACCAGGTAGAGCGCGAAGATCAGTGCCGCAAAGGTTCTCAGCACCAGCGTGAAGCCCCGCAGCCAGGCCGGGCTGCGTTCAAGATCGAGATACCGCGCCAGGATGATGCGGGCCTTGAACAGGGCCAGCAGCAGGATGCCGCCCCCGACCAGCCGGGGCTCAATGGGCACGAGGGTCAGTAGGGCCGAGGCCAGGCTGAGCGCGATCAGGCTGGCCCAGGCGTGGGTCAGACGATCCGCATGGGTGTATCGGGCAAAAGAAAAACTCGGCATTGCGTCACCCCAGCAGGTAGATCACCGGAAACAGCAGGATCCAGACCAGATCGACCATGTGCCAGAACTGGCCGCCGGCCTCGATATTGCGGGGATCGTCGCGCCGGGCGACAAGCAGCAGAATGGCGACCCCGGCCAGCACATGCGCGGCATGGAACCCGGTGAGAAGGTAGTAGAACAGGAAGAACGGATGGGTCTCGTAGCTGATGCCCTGCGCGGCCTTGCCGGCATATTCCGCGCCCTTGATGATCAGGAATACCACGCCCAGCAGGGCTGCACCGATCAGGGCCAGCCTTGCGGCGCCGCGGCGCGCCGCCTGTCGCCAGCGCAGCGCCTGCGCCGCCAGAAAGCCCGAGGTGACCAGAACCCCCGTATTGAGCGCGGCCCCGGTGCGGTAGAGATGTGATTGCGCCTCGGCAAAGCCCGCCGGGTCGGTCAGGCGGACGCCCATGAAGGCGATGAGACCGGCCCCGAACACCAAAAGTTCCGAGACGATCAGAACCCACATCAGCAATTCGCCGGGCAGCTCGTCGATCAGCGAAGCATCGCTCATGCGCCGACCAGTTGGCGATAGATCTGCGGCAGGGCCATGGTCAGGCGGTTGGGGTCGGGGATCACCGCGAACCCGCCCTGCCCGAACATGCGCGGGAACCAGCTTTTGCCGGTCTTGTCGATGGTCACGCCAAAGACCGACTGCCCCGCCCGGCGGGCCTCGCGGATCGCCATGCAGGTGTCCTCGATGCCGTGGCGGCCCTCGTAATGGTCGAGGTCGTTGGGCTTGCCGTCGGTGATCACCAGCAGCAGCCGGCGTTTGCGCGCCTGCGCCGCCAGATCGGCCGAGGCATGACGGATCGCCGCCCCCAGCCGCGTGTAATGGCCCGGCCGCAGCGACGCGATGCGCTGCTCCACGGTGGCGGTCATGGGCTCATTGAACTTTTTACAGCGCTGCACATAGACCCGCTGGCGTTTCAGCGAACTGAAGGCGTGGATGGCAAAATCGTCGCCGCAGGCGTTCAGACCCCAGGCCAGCGCCGCCAGTGCCTCGCGTTCGATATCGATCACCGCACGCCCCGCGACCGCGCTTTCGGTCGAGCGGCTTACGTCCAGCAGGATCGACACCGCCAGGTCGCGCGCCTCGGGACGGGATTGCATCCAGATGCGCTCGTTGCCCTCGCCATTGGCGCGGCGGTCCACGGCGCTGCGCACGGCGGCCTCGATATCCAGCTGGTCGCCGTCCAGATGGCCGCGGGTCATCACGCGGCCCGGGCGCAGGGCCTCGAACTGGCGTTTGACGGCGCGGATGCGGCGGGCGGTGGCCGGGTCCTTGCCGAAATCGGCGGCATCCTCGCGAATCTCGGCATCCGAAGTCAGAACGTTGACGTGATCGGGCAGATACTGCCCCGTGCGCACATCCCATTCCGGGTACAGCACACGCCCCGAAAGGCGCTCGCGGTTCACGTCTTCGGGCGCGAGATCGAGATGCAGCTTCAGCCGCGTCGGCGGCGCCTTCGATATCTGGCCCAGCCCGATTTCGTCCTGATCGTCGGCGGCCTTTTTCGCGTTGTCCGGGTCGTCATCGTCGATCCGGCGGTTGAGGTTCAGGAATTCAGCCCAGCTGAGGATCGCCTCGAACTTGTGCAGGATCAAACTGTCCTGCCGCTCGGCCTGGTCGGATTTGCGGCGGCGGGCGCGATGGGTCTTTTCGCCCGATTCCTCGGGCGGGCCGTCGGTGTCGCGGCTTTCGACCTCGGTGTGTTCGGAAAAGGCGACCGCGCGCAGTTCGGGCCACAGCGGCACCGGGCGAAACGGCTGGTACCCGCGCGGGGCGGCCACGTCGTCACCCAGGGCGTCGTAGGCCCGGGCGCGGGCGGACAGGGGGGCCGGGTCGCCCAGCATCCGGCGGATCAGGTCCTCGACGGCGGCCTCGGCCGGGGGCAGGTCGGGCAGGTCGCGCTGATGCAGCACGCCCTTGCACAGCTCGGTGTAAAGCGGGCGCAGGCCCGGCGCGTCCTCGAGCGTTGCGGCGACCATCGCGCGGGCCGCCTGCAGAGCGCGGATGTCGGCGCGCAGAGGATCGTCCTCGTCGATGCGGGTTCCGGCATGGGCGGCCACCGCCGCCAACCAGACATAAAGCGCGCCATTGGCTTCGCGCGCGGGAAACACCGCCAGCCGGTCGGGCAGGCGCAGGACCTCGCCGTCGAAACTGGCGCGCGGGATCAGTTCGGCCTCGGTGGCCAGCTTGCGCCGCCAGCCCAGCCGGTGACGCGAGAGCTCGGGCGAAACCGGGCGCAGTTCGACGCCCGGACTGCCCCCAAGCCCCCGGAAAAGAACGGCCAGCCGCCCCGCGACCTGCGACAGGTCGACCGCGGCTCCTTCGTGCACCTCTGGTGCATCAAGGCGGCTGGCAAGGCTGTGCCACAGTTTCCCGATGGTTTCTTCGGGTTCCCATGGCTCAAAGTCGATCCTGACCATCGCCGGCCTCACCCAAAGACGGCGGTGACAAGATCGAGGAGCCCGCGTTTGATATCCTCGTCATCGGTGAGAGGTTCGATCATGGCGGCAAGGATGGCGCGGTCGGTGGACATGCCCTGCGCGATCAGCGTCGCGGCATAGACGACCAGGCGGGTGGACACGCCTTCCTCGAGGTCCTGACCCTTGAGCCCGCGCAGCTTTCCCGCCAGCCGCACCAGCGGTTTGCAGCGGTCCAGCGGCAGTCCGCTTTCCTGCGCGACCACCTCGGCCTCCAACTGAGGCGAAGGAAAGTCGAATTCCAGCGAGATGAACCGCTGCCGGGTCGAGGGTTTGAGGGTTTTCAGGATGTTCTGATAGCCGGGGTTGTAGGACGCCACCAGCATGAAGCCGGGCGCGGCCTCAAGCTCTTCTCCGGTGCGGTCGATCGGCAGGATGCGCCGGTCGTCGGTCAGCGGGTGCAGCACCACGGTCACGTCCTTGCGCGCCTCGACCACCTCATCAAGGTAACAGATCGCACCTTCGCGCACGGCGCGGGTCAGAGGGCCATCGACCCAGACCGTCTCGCCGCCTTTCAGCAGGTAGCGCCCGATCAGGTCGGCGGCGGCCAGGTCGTCGTGGCAGGCCACGGTATAGAGCGGCCGGCCCAGGCTGGCGGCCATATGGGCCACGAAGCGGGTCTTGCCGCAACCTGTCGGGCCTTTCAGCAGGACCGGCAGCTTGTTGGTATAGGCGGCGGCGAACACGTCGCATTCGTCGCCCTGGGGCAGGTAGAAGGGGGCGTCTGCCGCCCCCGTTCCCAGTTTCATGGAGCCGTCCATATCCATCACTCCGCAGGAGTTTCCGCGACGCCGGGTTCGATGACCTCTTTGCGCGGAACCCAGATCGAGTAGATGAACAGCAGCGCACCGATGACCACGACCAGACCGGAGCCGAAGCGCATCCAGTAGAAGATCGCGACCTGATCCTGCACATCCATGTAGTAGTCACCCACCACGCGCTGCATGTGCGTCTGGACGGTGCCGGCAAAGGTCAGCACGAAGGTCATGAAGACCATGCCGCCGGTCATCAGCCAGAACGAGGCCATGTTCAGCACCTGATTGTACGGATCACGGTTCTTCAGGATCGGCATCGCATAGGTGAAGATCGCCAGGTTGAGGCAGACATAGGCGCCGTAGAAGGCCAGGTGCCCGTGCGCCGCCGTGATCTGCGTACCGTGGGTATAGTAGTTCACCCCGTGCAGCGTGTGCAGGAAGCCCCAGACGCCGGCGCCGAAGAAGGCCAGCGTGGCACAGCCCAGCGACCACAGCAGCGCGGCCTTGTTGGGGTGGTCCCGACGGCCCTTCCAGACCATGACGAACGCAAAGGCCATCATCGCAAAGAACGGGATCACCTCGAGGCTTGAGAAGATCGACCCGATCCACTGCCAGTAACCCGGCGTACCGATCCAGTAGTAGTGGTGGCCGGTGCCCAAAATGCCCGAGAACAACGCGGCGGCGACGATGACATACAGCCATTTCTCGACCACTTCGCGGTCAACTCCGGTCAGCTTGAGCATCAGGTAGGCCAGGATCGAGGCCATGATCAGCTCCCACACGCCTTCGACCCACAGGTGAACGACGTACCACCAGTACTGCTTGTCGAGGCTCAGGTTGCCCGGGTTGTAGAAGGCGAACAGGAACAGCAGCGCCAGACCCCAGAGGCCCAGCAGCAGGATGTTGGTGATGGCGGTCTTCTTGCCCTTCAGAACGGTCAACGACACGTTGTAGAGGAAGATCAGCGCCGCCACGACGATGCCGGCCTTGACCCATTTGGGTTGTTCAAGGAACTCGCGCCCCTCTTTGCCCAGCAGCCAGTTGCCTTCGAACAGGTTGAAGACATAGGTCAGCACCACACCCAGCGTACCCAAGATCAGGATCGCCAGCTGGATATAGGCCAGCTTGGTCGAGTGGATCTCGCGCTCGGCCTCTTCGGGGATCAGGAAATAGGCCGCGCCGAAAAAGCCGGTAATCAGCCACACGATCAGCGCGTTGGTGTGCAGCATCCGCACGATGTTGAACGGCAGAAGCTCGCTCAGAAAATTGGGGGATACATAGATCCAGCCGGCCAGCAGACCGCCGATCACCTGGATCGCGAACAGGCCCATTGCGAATGCGAAATAGGCATAGGCCACTTTTTGGGATTCGTATTTCATTGCTCCGTTCCCTTCTCAACCCGCGTCATTCGGGGGCCAGTCCTGAGCGTCGATATTGTCCGTCCAGATCAGGAAGTTGGCCAGATCACGGATCTCTTCGTCGCTGAGGTTGAACCTTGGCATCTGCCGGCGACCGGGAATGCCGGTGGGTTGCGCCTCCATCCAGCCCTTGAGGGATTCAAAGGCCGATTCCGGGTCGTCCAGAACGCCCCAGCGGGTCATCACGTTGGCGACTTCGGGGGCGAAATAGGCACCCTCACCCATGATCGAGTGACAGTTGATGCAGGCGTGTTTTTCCCAGACGTGTTTGCCCCGGATCACGCTCTCATCCAGCTTCGCCGAGTTCGGCGAATTGACGATGTACAGGTGTGAGTGGGCCGACAGGGCCAGAAAGATTAAAATGAAGAACAGTGACCCGCCATAGAATATGTTGCGGGCCATGCTCTTGGTCATGACTTCTCGCATTGCGCTCTCCTTTGCGCCGCTTTGCTGGTGGGGGGACAATGGCGGGATGGGCGGTTTGCCGCCTTAACGAAAGTCAAGACTCTGTCCTGGCACACGGCCAATAGGCTACATTCCCTTAAAATAAGCGTGAAATGCCCCGAAATCGCCTTGAACCGCTGTTATCAGGGTGCGAAGTCAGATGGAGTTTCCGGATCCGTGATGTGCTGTTCCGGTGTCTTTGATTGAGCGAGTGAACGAGTAAGAGATGGCGAACTATTCCTATATCGGCTACGCGCCAGGGGTGATTTCACTTAGTTTTACCGGGTTTAACTCCGGTACCATCACTCTGAGTTCAGGCTATGATCCGAACACCGATCGCCGGGTATTTGACGTAACCGACGCGGCCGGTGGAACGCTCGTGAACGGAGATCCGGACAACGGAACTGATTTCAACGGCGACCGTTTCAACAACGAAGTCGGCGATGACCTGACACAGACAGGCGTCGTCACCAGCCTTGACGGATCAACCACCTTTGATTCCGGCGCTATCTATCTGGAAGAATCCTACGCCCTGACCAAACCGGGCGGCGGTACGATCGATGTTTTCCGGGTCGAGGTTGAAGGGAATCTTGTCGGATACATCACGTCCGAACCTTTGGTACCCGGTACCGCCTATTCCTTCATTCGTTCGAATGTGACCCCTTCAAACGCTCCGGACACCACCGATCCCACAGCCATTGTCGACGTGCCCTGTTTTACCGCCGGTACGCTGATCGAAACACCCACCGGCGCCAAGGCGATAGAAGATCTGGCCGAAGGCGATCTGGTGCTGACGCTCGATCACGGCCCGCAACCGATTCGCTGGATCGGCTCGCGCATCCTGACGTCGGTCGATTTGCAGGCCAACCCACGCCTGCGTCCGATCTGTGTATTAGCCGGAGCGCTGGGGGCCGGCCTGCCGCGGCGCGACCTGCGGGTCTCTCCGCAGCACCGGATGCTGGTTCGCTCGGCGATCGCCGTGCGCATGTTCGACGCCCAAGAGGTGCTGATCCCAGCCCACAAGCTGGTCGGCGTTCCCCGCGTTCATGTCGATGAAACCGCCAGCAGCGTGACGTATTACCACATTCTGTTCGACCGCCATGAAATCGTGACCGCCGAGGGGGCTCCGTCGGAAAGCCTGTACACCGGGCCCGAAGCACTCAAAAGCATCGGCCGCGATGCCCGAGACGAGATATTCGAGATTTTCCCCGAGCTTGACGACCCGGATCATGTCCCGATCGCCGCTCGGCCCATTCCCGAAACCGGCAAGCGTGCGCGGCACATGATCCATCGGCATGTCAAAAACGCGCGACCATTGATCGACCGGGCTTGAGCCGCTCAGGACGGTACCGCACGCGGACCCACCAAGGCCGGCCACATCGCCACCACATACAGCGCCATCGCGCTGATCCACAGGCCGTCAGCGACCAGCATGGCGGTCAGAAATTGCGCGTCCAACCCGGACCCAATCCAGCGCAAAATCGCAGCCAGAGCCATCGCACCGTAGGCGACGACCACCGGCGCGGGGGCGACCAGCGCCCGTCCGCTATGGCCAAGCGCCGCGCGGCTCATGACCGCCAGGGTCATGCCACCGACGCAGCCGATGCCCAACACATGCAGCGCACCAAGTTCACTGCCGAGGCCCAACAAGCCCATTCCCAACAGAACCAGTCCAAGGCCCAGCATCCCCAAGGCCAGATGCAGCGCAAACAGAATCGGCTGCCGGACAGCCCAAGCCCCCCGCCAACCTGACAGGCGCAAGCCCTGTATCGCTCCGAGGACCAGCGCCAAAATCGCGACCGCGTGCCCGGCCCCGAAGATCAGCATCACAGCGGGCAGCAGCAGGGCCAGCACCATGTTGCTTTTTTCCATCCAATCGCGACTGACAGGCCACTCAGCTTCGGGCACGCCTGCGCGCTTCATTGCGTTGCGCGTAAAGGCCGGAGTGATCCGACCACCCAGAATGGAGATCATGGAACACAAGGCCAGCAGTCCTGTACGCAGACCGACATCGAGGGTTCCGACCGTCACACCGATCCAGTCCAGATGGGTCAACAGGTTGGACACCCAGATGTAGGCCAGCAACAGAAGAAAGATCATGTTCTGCGGTTTTGGTCGCCGGATCAGCTGGGTGGCGATCTTGGCCGCAAGAACCGGCACGAAGGCGAGATCGAGCACCGCGACAATCACCGGGTCGATCACACCCGAAAACCACAGCGCCACGCGCCCGGCCAACCACAGCGCCGCCGCAGCGGCAATAAACAAACGCCGCGCCTCAGGGGCACCGGTCCAGTTGGGAACGGCGGTCAGAAAGAACCCGCCCAGTGCGGCACTGGCATAGCCGAAAATCATCTCGTGCGCGTGCCACATCGGCGGGCTCATGGCAGAGGGCGCTTCGGTCCACATTTCAATCCCGGCCAACGTTGCCAGCCACCCCCCCCAGGCCAGACCGGCAAACACGCCGTAAAGACCTGCAAACAGAAAAAAGACCCGGAACCCCTCACCCATAACGCGCGTGATTGCCGATGGCATGCCTGCTCTCCTTGGCCAAGCTGTTCGATGGCCAAGCACTAGCAACCGGCGGACCCGCGCCCCTTAACCAAAATCAAGCGTCGGCGAAAACATGACCCCAAAAAGCACTTATTTTCATGGCTTTTTTCCGCGTCATTTCCGTCTGAACACCCCCTCCGTTGACTTTCGTCAAGGAGAAGACGCCCGTCCCGGCGCAGTGTCCGGCCTGCCTCACCAGCAAACGGAGAGTGATCATGTCACTTGGAATCAGCCATTACACCACCGGCCGCGCCTTCAGGGTCGGTCTGGCCATGTTGTTGGGCAGCGTCGCTGCTCCGACATTCGCCGAAGAGCCAACCCTGAGCGACGAGGCCTTCGAGGCTTCGAAACAGCTCTACTTCGAACAATGTGCCGGCTGCCACGGCGTGCTGCGCAAGGGCGCCACCGGCAAGAACCTCGAGCCACACTGGAAGAAAACCGCAGCCGACGGCACCGTGACCGAAGGCGGCACCCTGCAACTGGGCCAGGAGCGCCTTGAAAAGATCATCGCGTGGGGCACCGAAGGCGGTATGAACAACTTCTCGGACATCATGACCGAGGAGCAGATCCGCGACATGGCGACCTACATCATGATGGACCCACCCAAGCCGCCGGAAATGTCGCTGGAACAGATGAAGGCGACCCGCAAGGTCTATGTCGAAGAGGCAGACTATCCGACCGAGCCTCTGCATGGTCGCAATTGGGAGAACTTCTTCGTCGTGATCGAACGTGACGTGGGCAAGGTTGCCGTAATCGACGGCGACACCAAAGAGGTGCTGACCCACATCCCCACCGGCTATGCCGTGCACGTTCTGAAAGCGTCCGAACACCACAGCCTGACCGAACCGGAACATCCCGGCCGTTTCTGGTACACCATGGGTCGCGACGGCAAGATGACCAAAATCGACCTCTGGCAGACGCCGGACAAGATGTTGGTCTCGGAGGTCAAGATCGCCTATGACGCCCGCGACGTCGCAGTTTCCGGCGATGGCAAATACGTCATCGGTGGTGGTTACTGGCCGCCGCACTTCGCGATCGTTGACGCCAAAACCATGGAACCGCTCAAGGTCGTTTCGACCCGCGGCGTGAACGTGGACGGCGACTATGTCGAAGAAAGCCGCGTGGCCGCGATCTACACGACACCGAACGAACCGACCTGGATCGTCGCCGTGAAAGAGTTGGGCCAGTTGTGGCAGGTCGATTACACAGACCTCGACAACCTGCGCATCGACAAGATCGACAGCGCCAAGTTCCTGCATGACGGGTTCTTTGACCCGACGGGCCGCTATTTTCAGATCGCCGCGAACGCGTCGAACAAAATGGTGGTCGTCGATACCGAGACCCACAAGCTGGAGGCGATGATCGACACCGCTGCCCTGCCGCACCCCGGACCGGGCGCAAACTGGGTCGATCCGAACTGTGGACCGGTTGCCGGCACGACCCACCTGGGTGTGGGTACCGTGACCGTTTGGGGCAACGACCCCGAAGGCCACCCGGATCAGGCTTGGAAGGTCTGCTACGAAGTAGAGACGGACGGCCCCGGCCTGTTTGTCCGCACCCACCCGAACTCAGACTACATCTGGGCTGACCAGACCAAACACCCCGAGCCGGAAATCCAGCAGTCGGTGCAAGTCATCTCGAAAGAGACCGGCGAGATCGTGAAAACGATCCAGATCACCGAAGACGAAGGCAGTGCCGCCGTTCACTTTGAATTCAATGCCGACGGCACCGAGGTCTGGGTCTCCAAGTGGAACCTGTCGGACTCCAAGGAGCCCAACGGTCAAATCGTGATCTTCGACGCCAAGACGCTGGAAGAGATCGGCCGTATCGACGGGCTCTATGCGCCGACCGGCAAGTTCAACGTCTACAACCGCTCGAACCACGTCACCTGACGGGTTGGCAGCAAGCACAGGAAAGGGCGGGCCCCTCGCCCGCCCTTTCCACGTTTGTCCGCGGCGCCCTGCCCGGCATCCCAACCGCCATTCCAACCGGCCTGAAATCCAAGGCCAGACATGACAGCCAAAACGGAGCCTGGACATGACCCAGTCCGAACCGGAAAAGAAAAAACCGATCTGGCGCCGGTATTTCCTGTGGGGAATGCCCGTGGCCGGCATCGCCGCGGCCTTTGTCGCCGGCATCATCTTCTGGGGCGGGTTCAACACCGCCATGGAAGCCACCAACACCGAGAAATTCTGTGTCTCGTGCCATGAGATGCGCGACTATATCTACACCGAGTACAAGGGAACGATCCATGACGTGAACCGCTCGGGCGTGGGCGCGGTCTGTTCGGACTGCCACGTGCCCAAGGACTGGACGCACAAGATCATCCGCAAGATCAAAGCCTCGAGAGAGCTGTACGGCAAGATGGTTGGCTCGATCAGCACGCCCGAGAAATTCGAGGCCAAGCGCATCCATCTGGCCATGAACGAATGGCAGCGGATGAAAAAGACCGACTCGCGCGAGTGCCGCAACTGCCACGATTTCGAGTCGATGATGCCCGAGTTCCAGAAGCCACGCGCGCGGCAGCAGCACCTGAACGCGATGGAGGTGGGCCAGACCTGCATCGACTGCCACAAGGGTATCGCACACTCGAACATCCGTGACCGCGCACCCGAAGATTTTCTGGAAGAGCTCGAAGCCCCGAACCCGGCCTTCGCCCGTCCGATCCCGCCGGAATACCTGGCCAGCCTGGAGCGGATCGAAGCCAAGGAGGCTGCCGAGGCCGAAGCCGAGAAAGCCGCCCGCAAAGCCCAGCAGGAGGCGGTGCAGGCGCAGATCGCTGCAGCGGTCGACACCGCCTTGGCCGAGGAACGCGCCAAGGCCGATGGCACAGCAACCGACGCCGCGGCCTCGGGCGGCAGCGACGTTGGTGGCAACATCGACTGGAACGCCGTGGCCAGCACCGATCTGAAACTGTTCTATCCGGGACAGGCTTCGTTCGAATGGGTGCAGAACGGCAAGACCCACGGTGGCGCACGCCCTCTGACCAAGGGTGGCGACCAGTGCTCGACCTGCCACGCCAAGGAGCTGGACGCGATCGGCAACAAGATCGTCGCCGGCGGAGATCTCGAACCGACCCCGATCCCCGGCAAGCGCGGGGTGATCGACGCCACGGTTCAGGCCGCACATGACGACGAAAACCTGTATATCCGGCTGCAATGGGCGGATGCAGGCCACAATCCCGTGCCCTTCGTCGACGGCGGCAAGATGGACCCGGACAACCCGATCAAGGTCGCCATGATGATCACCGGCACCGGGATCGAGCTGGGCGAACAGGTGGGGTGCTGGGCTTCGTGCCACGCCGACAACACCTACATGCCCTTTGCGCCCGATGCCGAAACCATCGCCGCCAACCCGGACGTGGCCGCACGCCTGACGGCCAAGGACACCGTCACCAAGTACATCAGCGAAAGCCGCACCGAGGTCGAAGTCAAAGGTCGGCGCGGCAAGCCGCTGGGCGGCTGGGACAAGCTGCAGGCCGAAGAGCAGATCGCGCAATACCTGCAGGACGGCACATTCCTTGACCTGATGCGCGTCTATGCCGACGGCAGCGCCACCAATGGCTATCTGCTGGAACAGCGCGTGGTCAACGATGGCGAGATCTCGGCCTCGGCCAGCCTGTCGGGCGGCATGTGGACGGTGGTGTTCTCGCGGCCGCTGAACTCTGGCGCAACGGGCGACGTGCCGCTGGAGCCGGGCAAGACCTACACGGTGGGCTTTGCCATCCACGATGACCACTCGGCCGCACGGTTCCACCACGTCACGCTGAACACCAGCCTCGCGCTGGATGACGACAGCGCCGACATCAACGTGGTCAAACAGTAACGAAAAGGGGCCGGCGATACGGCCCCTTTTCCACAGCCGAGGAGATACGCGACCATGACCACCAAGCCCCTTCTGACCGCTGTCCTGGCCCTTGTTGCGAGCCAGTCGGCCCTGGCCGATGAAGCCGACCAGATCTGCGCCGAGGCCGAGGAACGCTATGTCGAACTCTTCGGCGAACCCTCCGACGTCGTGCAGGATGCCGAGGTGGTGCTGATGTACAAGTATCACTTCTGCCCGGCCCAGATTACGGTCAAGCCCGGCACCACGGTGCGCTGGGTCAACGTGGACAAGCGCACCAGCCACTCGGTGCTGTTGAAGGATGGCAGCCAGCCCGAATCCGACCGCATCTTCCCCGAGGAATCGGTCGAGATGACGTTCCTTGAACCCGGCCCGCAGGACTATCTGTGCGGCCCGCATTGGGAAACGCAGAACATGGTCGGCATGGTCACCGTCGAACCCTGAACGCAGGCAGACATACAGGCAACCAACAGGAGCGCGGGCGCAAATCCCGCGCTCCTTAACTTATGTCAAGGAGGCCCCTTTGCGAATGCGCCAGTCTGCGGCCATGACACGCCCGGCCACCCCAGCAACGTCCCGATCCGCCGCTCTGTCCGCGCTCGGAACCTACCGGAACACCCGGGTCCCGATGACATTCAGACCAAGCGAGATTGCACCATGAGCGGTAAGGTTTTTCTGATCGGCGCCGGACCCGGAGACCCCGAATTGATGACCCTGCGCGCCCTGAGGATGCTGCGCGAGGCGGATGTGGTGGTCTACGACCGTCTGGTCTCGGATCAGATTCTGGCCATGCACGCCCCCGGCGCGCGGCTGATCCCCGTGGGCAAGGCCCCCAAATGCCATACCGTGCCGCAGGACCGGATCAACCAGATCCTTCTGGAACAGGCCCGCGCGGGCCACAGGGTTGCCCGCCTCAAAGGGGGCGATCCGATGATCTTTGGCCGCGGCTCGGAAGAGGCGGCGTTTCTGATGGACCACGGCATTGCCGTGGAATACGCGCCCGGCATCACCGCGGCGCAGGGGGCAAGCTGTTCGACCGGCGTGCCGCTGACCCATCGCGGGTTGGCCACATCGGTGCAATATGTCACCGGCCATCGTCAGGCCGACAAGGTGCTGGACCTCGACTGGAAGCGCCTGGCGGACCCTGACACCACCTTGGTCATCTACATGGGCGTCGCCAATATCGGCCAGATCGCCATGGGCCTGATGACCGAGAACCTGCCGGGATCGACCCCCGTCCTGGCCGTCGGCAAGGCGACCACCCCGGACGAACGCCGCCTTGTCTCGCGTCTGGACCGTGTCGCCGCCGACGTGCGCGCGGCCGGTCTGGCCGCCCCCACCCTGTTCATCATCGGCAAGGTCGTATCGCTATATCCCGAACGGCCGGTTGCCGAGTTGCTGGAGCACGCTCATGGCTAGGACTCTGCCCATTGAACCGGCCCGCCGGGACTGGCCCGGGCGCGCGGTGCTGACCGCCGCCGTGCTGGTGACCACCTCGGCCTTCGCCGCCGACACGCTGGACCCCAACGCGTTGAAACGTCTGGTGCATCAGGATTGCGGGTCCTGCCACGGCCTGACCCTGAAAGGCGGGCTGGGCCCCGATCTGCGAGCCGGAAACCTGCAGCACTATGACCCCGAAATCCTGACCGGCGTAATCCTGGACGGCATCCCCGACACGGCCATGCCGCCGTGGCGGCCCCTCATCAGCGAGGAAGAGGCCGAATGGATCGCCCGTTATCTGCTGAAACCGGAGGCGCAATGAAACAGCTTGTCCTTGGCCTCGCGGCCTCGCTGCTGATGACCGCAGCCCATGCCGAACCCACCGCCACCGGAGACCTGGGGCTGGTGATCGAACGGGCCGCCGGCTCGGTCCTGCTGGTCGATCAGTCCGACCGCGCCGCGCTGGCCCAGATCGAGGGGCTGGGCGATCTGTCCCATGCCTCCCTGGTCTATTCGCCCGACGAACGCTTTGCCTATGTCTTCGGGCGCGACGGCGGGCTGACCAAGGTCGATATCGTGACCCGTCAGATCGCCAAGCGCGTCGTGCAGGCCGGGAACGCCATCGGCGGGGCGATCTCTGACGACGGCACGCTGGTGGCGGTGTCGAACTATGAACCCGGCGGGGTGCACGTCTTTGACGCCGACACGCTGGATCTGGTGGCCGACATCCCCACCGGCAGCAAGACCATCGGCCTGGTCGATGCGCCGGGCCGCCGTTTCGTGTTCACCATGTGGGATACGGGCGAGACCTGGATCGCCGATTTCGCGCGCGGCACCGACCCGCAGATCACCAAGATCACCGACATGGGCAAAAACCCCTATGACGCGCTGATCACCGCCAATGGCCGCACCTACATCACCGGTCTGTTCGGGCAGGACGGGCTGACCGCGCTGGACCTGTGGGCAGACACCCCCGAACCGATCCGGGTGCTGCCCGGCTATGGGCGCGGCCAACAGGAGATGCCCGTCTACAAGATGCCCCATCTGGAAGGCTGGGCGCATACGGGCGCCGAATTCGTATTGCCGGCCGTCGGCCATCACCAGGTGCTCTGGGTCGATGCCGACACACTCACGGAAACCGGGCGCACCCAGACATACGGCCAGCCCGTCTTTGCCATGGCGCGGCCCGACGGCCGGCAGGTCTGGGTGAATTTCGCCCACCCGCTGAACGACACGATCCAGGTGATCGACACGGTCAGCAAACAGATCATCCATGAATTCAAACCGGGCCCGGCGGTGCTGCACATGGAGTTTACCCCGCGTGGGCACGAGGTCTGGGTCAGCGTGCGCGATGCCAACAAGATCATGGTCTATGACACCCACAGCTTTGAAAAGCTGAGGGAAATCCCAGCCGACAGCCCCTCGGGCATCTTTTTCACCGCGCGTGCGCACAGAACGGGGCTGTAAGCGATGTGCCATATCACCGACCCGATCGACCGCAGGCTGCTGGATGACTGGCAGCGCGATTTTCCGGTTGCCGACCGGCCGTTCCAGGTGCTGGCCGCGGCGCTGGGGCTGGATGAGACCGAGGTGATCGACCGCCTGGCCCGCATGCGCGCCGCCGGGCGCATCACCCGCGTCGGCGCGACGGTCGCGCCCGGCGTGGCCTCGGCCAGCACTCTGGCTGCCGTCGCCGCGCCCGAGGACAAGGTGGAACAGATCGCCGCCTTGATCGACGCCGAGCCGGGTGTGAACCACAATTACCAGCGCGAGGATGACTGGAACCTGTGGTTCGTGGCCACCGGCCCCGACCGGGCGCATGTGGACGCCACCCTGGCCCGGATCAGCGACCGCACTGGGCTGCGCGTTCTAGACCTGCGTCTGGTCCGCCCGTTCAACGTCGATCTGGGTTTCCGCATGTCGGATTGTTCGCGGCGCGTGCCACGGCCGCGGGCGGTCGACCGGAGCGTTCTGCGCCAAGGCGACCGCGACATCCTGCAGGCTCTCAGCGCGGGGCTGCCGCTGATGGCCGACCCCTACGCGGCGCTGGCCCAGTCCTTGAACCGCACCTCCGAAGACGTAATGGACCGCATCCACGTGTTGCACAAGGCCGGTGTCATCTCGCGCCTGGGGGTCATCGTGCGGCACCGGGCGCTGGGGTGGTCGGCCAACGCCATGGTCGTGTGGGACCTGCCCGCCGAGCGGATCGACCACGCGGGCCCCGCACTGGCCGCGCATCCCGGCGTGACCCTGTGCTATGAACGCCAGCCGGTCGAGGGCGTGTGGCCCTATCGGCTCTATTCCATGATCCACGCCCGGTCACGCTCCGAGGCGCGGGGCATCCTGGCCGGCGCCGCCGCCCTGCCTGAATTGGCAGGCGCCGCGCACAAGGTTCTGTTCTCGACCCGATGCTTCAAGCAGACCGGCGCATTGATCAAACCGAAAGAGGCCGCCGCATGACCCCACTGGACGACACCGACCGCCGCCTGCTGAACCGCCTGCAGGAGGACCTGCCGCTGACCCCCCGCCCCTATGCCGACGTGGCGGCCGAGTTGGGGATCACCGAGCAGGACCTGCTGGACCGGCTGGCGCGGATGAAGGCCGACCGGATCATCACCCGGTTCGGCCCGTTCTTCGACGCCGCCGCCATGGGCGGGGATTTCTGCCTGTGCGCCATGGCGGTGCCCGAGGCCGAGTTTGAAACCGTCCTGACCAAAGTCAATGCGCATCCCGAGGTGGCGCATAATTATGAGCGTACGCACCGGCTGAACATGTGGTTTGTTCTGGCGACCGAAACGCCCGAGGCGATCACCGCCACGGCCGACGCGATCGAACGCGAGACGGGGATCACGGTTCACCGGTTCCCGAAACTGCAGGAATTCTTCATCGGCTTCCGGGTGGCAGCATGATCGACGCAACCGACAGACGGATCATCGAGGCGCTGCAGGGCGGGCTGCCCCTGGTGCCAGCGCCCTATGCGCAGGTCGCCGACGATCTGGGGATTGAGGAAGCCACCCTGCTGGACCGGCTGGCGGCGCTGAAGGCGCGCGGGGTGATCCGGCGGATCGCCGCGGCCCCCAACCACTACAAGCTGGGCATGACATCGAACGGCATGACCGTCTGGGACGTGCAGGACGACCTGATCACCGAACTCGGCGCCCATATCGGAGCACTGCCCTTCGTCACCCATTGCTATGAACGGCCCCGCGCCCTGCCCGACTGGCCCTACAACCTGTTCGCCATGGTTCATGGCAGCTCGCCCGATGAGGTCGAAGACAAACGCGGCCAGATCGCCGCGATCCTGGGATCGGCCTGCCGGGGCAGCAACATCCTCTATTCCACGCGCATCCTGAAAAAGACCGGGCTGCGCCTGAAAGCGAAAGGCTGAGACCGATGTTCCGCCTGACCGAATACATGCAGCAGCTGGTCAACCCGACGCCGGTGCGCAAACGCCGCACCGGACCGGTGAAACCGGTGGTGATCTGGAACCTGACCCGGCGCTGCAACCTGAAATGCCGCCATTGCTACACCGTGTCTGCGGATGTGGCCTTCCCGGGCGAGCTCAGCCATGAGCAAGCCATGGTCACCCTTGAGGATCTGGGCCAGTTTCGCGTCCCGGCCCTGATCCTCTCGGGCGGGGAGCCCCTGGACCGGTTCGATTTCTTCGACATCGCCCGGCGCGCGCGCCAGCTGGTGCCGATGCTGGCGCTATCGACCAACGGCACGCGGATCCACGACGAAACGGCCGACATGATCGCCGACGTGGGCTTCAACTATGTCGGCATCTCGCTTGACGGAATCGGGGCGACGAATGACTGGTTCCGCGGGGTCGAGGGCGCCTTTGATGACGCCCTGCGCGGCGTGCGCGAATGCAAAAAGCGCGGCATCAAGGTGGGCCTGCGGTTCTGCCTGACCGAAGGCACCCAGCACCACCTGCCCGACCTGCTGAAACTGTGCGACGACGAGGGGGTGGACAAGTTCTATCTCTCGCATCTGGTCTATGCGGGGCGCGGCGACAAGAACCGGGGTGAAGACGCGGAACATCAGCGCACCCGGCAAGGGCTCGACCTGTTGCTGGACCGCGCATGGGAGGCCGCATCGGGCGGACGCCCGCTGGACATCGTGACCGGCAACAATGACGCCGATGCCGGGTATTTCCTGAACTGGGCCGCCGCCCGGTTCGACGCCGACACCGTCGCGCATGTGCGCGAGCACCTGGCCCATTGGGGCGGCAATTCCAGCGGTCTGGGCGTAGCCAATATCGACAATCTTGGCCGCGTCCATCCCGATACCTACTGGTCGGACTACACGGTGGGCAACGTCAAACTCACTCCGTTTTCCGAGTTGTGGACCGGGGATGACCCGATGCTGGCCCTGCTGCGCACACGGCCGCGCCCGTTGAAGGGGCGGTGCGGCGCCTGCCGGTTGCAGGATGTCTGCGGCGGCAACACCCGCATTCGCGCTCTGCAACTGACCGGCGATCCGTGGGCCGAAGATCCGGCCTGCTACCTGACCAATGACGAAATCGGCGTGGACAGCGCGGGCGAGCGCCTGCAGGTCACGCCTTTCCGGGGGAAAAGCCATGATCCGGCGCATCAGTTCTTCTGACGACCGCTGCCCTGACCCATCGAACAATGCCGCGCGCGGACGCATGACCCGCGCCACGACGGTCGCCGCGATGTGCTCGGTTCTGGCGGGCGGATTGGCATTGGCCGACCCGGCGGCGGATTACGCCGAGCATTGCGCCAGCTGCCATGGCGAGGCGCGGCTGGGCGGCGTCGGCCCAGCGCTGATCCCCGAAACACTCAAACGCATGCGCGGCCCCCGCGTGGCCGCCGTCATCGCCGAAGGGCGCCCCGCGACCCAGATGCCTGCCTTCGCGCACGAGCTGGACTCACTTCAGATCGAGGAACTGGCGGGCTGGCTGAAATCTCCGCTGGAGGTGGACCCCGAATGGGATGCCGAACAGATCATGGCCAGCCGCACGCTGGATGCCGATTACGCACCGGTCGATGCGCCGGTTTGGGACAGCGACCCGATGAACATCACGCTGGTGGTGGAAACCGGCGATCACCATGTCAGCGTTCTGGACGGCGACACGTTCGATATTCTGGACCGGTTCGAAACCCCCTTTGCCGTGCATGGCGGCCCCAAGTTCAGCCCCGATGGGCGCTATGTGTTCATCATGTCACGCGATGGCTGGGTGCAGAAATACGACATGTGGGCGCTGAAACAGGTGGGCCGCATCCGCGCTGGCCTGAACAGCCGCAACATCGCAATGTCGGGCGACGGCAAGTGGCTGGCCGTGGCAAACTATCTGCCCAACAGCCTGACCCTGCTGTCGACTGAGGATCTGTCGGTCGCCAAGGTGGTCGAGGTCAAGGGCAAACAGGGCAAGCCTAGCCGGGTCTCGGCCGTGTACCAGGCCCCCCCGCGCGAAAGCTTCGTGCTGGCGCTCAAGGATGTTCCCGAGATCTGGGAAGTGTTCTATGGCGATAACCCGCCGCAATTCGGGCTGGGTCATGATTTCCGGATCGAAGGGCAGATCAAGAATCCCGACCCCTTCCCCGTCCGCAAGATCACCACGCCCGACTATCTGGACGATTTCTTTTTCGACCAGAGCTATGAATACGTCATGGGCGCGTCGCGCGATGGCAAGGGCGGTCAGGTGATCGACCTCGTGATCGGGCAGAAAGTGGCGGATCTGGACCTGCCCGGCATGCCGCATCTGGGCTCGGGCATCACCTGGCAGCGCGATGGCACCACGGTGATGGCCACGCCGCACCTGACCGAAGGCACCATCTCGGTCATCGACATGAGCACTTGGGAAACGATCAAGCGGATCGAGACCGAAGGCCCGGGCTTTTTTATGCGCAGCCACGAGAACTCGCCCTATGTCTGGGCCGACGTGTTCTTTGGCCCCAACAAGGATGCGATGCATGTGATCGACAAGCAGAGCCTCGAGATCTTCAAAACCCTGCGGCCCGCGCCGGGCAAGACCGTGGCGCATGTGGAATTCACCCGCGACGGCGCCCATGCGCTGGTGTCGATCTGGGAGGATGACGGCGCGGTGATCGTCTATGACGCGCAGACGCTCGAGGAAATCAAACGCCTGCCGATGCGCAAACCTTCGGGGAAATACAATGTCTGGAACAAGATCACTTTCTCGGAAGGCACCAGCCACTGACGGGCGCTGGCCGGTCTGGAAACTTGCCATTCTGTTGTATCCGGCGACGGCGCTGACCGTCGCCATCAACCTGTTTCTGGCCGGGTTGATCGCCCATGCGCTGGGGTTCGGCGCCGTGACACCGGTGGCCGCGCTGATCTGGTGTGTGCCCCTTGGGGTTCCGGCCAGCTGGCTGGCGGGGCGCTGGGTGCGGCGGCTGATGGATGAGGCCGAGGGCTGAGCAAGGCCGGAATTTCGCGGCGCCTAACCGAAGTCAAGTAGCCGGTATCCGCGATCCCTTACGACTCGGGCAACATCAAATCCGAGTCGGAGTCTCCATGCCCGCCGCCCGCCAAAACCACAGCCTCCCTGTCCGCGCGACACGCGTGGCAGCCGGGCTGGCGGGCATTTTTCTTTTGATGTTGCAGGTGCTTGGGCCAGCGCTGGCGAGTCCCGGCCAGGGCACCTGGATGGAGATCTGCTCGGAGGCAGGAGCGGTCTGGGTCCAGGTGGACCTGGAAGACGACACCGGCGACCCGACCGCGCCCTGTTCGAAATGTGCCGATTGCGCCCTGTGCGCAATTGCGGCGGCGGCACCGGTCCCGGACCTGCCGCAGCTGCAGCAGCCCGAATTTGTACAGATCACACGGTGTAAATTTCCCGATCTGATCGAACCGTACGAGTCCCGACGGCTGTGGCCCGAAACCCGCGGCCCCCCGGCCGCACCCGAAATCAGAACCGAACGCGCGCCGCGCGCGTCCATGGCGTCAACCCGAATTGAAGGAGGTGCGCCGTGGTCGTGACCCGCGCAGCCCATTTCCTTGTGGCCCTTGTCCTGTCCTGCCTGCTGGCGTTTGACGCGCGGGCCGACAGTCTGGCCAGCTTCCTGCCCGAGATCGAACCCGCCGAACTGGCGCCCGGTGCCGATGCCATTGGCCCGGTCCGCGACGACGTGCCGGTGGCCCCGGTGCTGAAGGGCGGTGAAACCGTCGCCTGGGCCTTTCTCACATCCGATTTCGTGGGCACCACCGGCTATTCCGGCAAGCCCATTCACGTCGTCGCCGCCATCGACGGTGATGCGGTGCTGACCGGCGTCAAGCTGGTCAAACATTCCGAACCCATCGTTCTGATCGGCATTCCCAACGCGCGCATGGTCGAGCTGACCGAAGGCTATGCCGGGCTGGACCTCAAGCGCGAGGTCGAGACCGGCGGCGAGGGGCACGATCTGGACATCATCTCGGGTGCGACGGTGACGGTGATGGTCATCGACGACAGCGTCGTGCGCGCCGGGATCAAGGTGGCCCGTGCCATGGGTCTGGGTGGGCTGTCCGAGGTTCAGGCGGACGGACCCAAGCGCGAAGTCGACATGGCCAAGGCCGACACCCATGACTGGGCCACGCTCTCGGGCGACGGCTCGATCCGGCGGCTGACGCTGGACGTGGGTCAGGTGAATGCCGCCTTCGAGGCCACCGGCGACCAGCGCGCGATCGAGCGCCCCGAGAAGGGCAACCCCGAGGACACCTTCATCGACATGCATGTGGCGCTGGTCTCGGTGCCTTCGATCGGCAAGTCGCTGCTGGGCGAGGCCGAGTACAAGAACCTGGCCAATTGGCTGGACGAGGGCGAACACGCCATCCTGGTGCTGGGTCGCGGCAAGTACAGCTTCAAGGGCTCGGGCTATGTGCGCGGCGGGATCTTCGACCGGATCCAGCTGATCCAGGGCGACAATTCGGTGCGGTTCTTCGACCGCCAGCACCGTCGCCTGGGCACGGTGGCCGCCGAGGATGCGCCCAGCTTTACCGAGCTGGACATCTTCAAGATCCCTGCCGATGCCGAGTTCGACCCGACCGAACCGTTCCGCCTGCAACTGCTGGTGCAGCGTGCCATCGGCGCGGTGGAAAAGACCTTCCTAACCTTCGACCTGGGCTACAAGCTGCCCGAACAGTACCTGTTGCCGGTCGCGCCCGCGCCCAAGGTGGTGAACGATGCCACCGGCGAGGCCGCCGCCAAATCGGCCCTGTGGCAGCGCATCTGGAAGGACCGCCAGATCGAGATCGCCGTGCTGGGAGCCATGCTGCTGGTGCTGACGATCACCTTCTTCTTCCAGTTCCACGCCACGATGAACGCGCGGGTCTTCTACTGGTTCCGCATCGGGTTCCTGACGATGACGCTGTTCTTCATCGGTTGGTACGCCAATGCGCAGCTGAGCGTGGTGAACATCATGGCGCTGGCCGGCAGCCTGCGCAGCGGTTTCACCTGGGATGCCTTCCTGCTGGACCCGCTGGTGTTCATCCAATGGTTCGCCGTGGCCGCCGCGCTGCTGTTCTGGGGACGCGGGGCCTATTGCGGCTGGCTGTGCCCCTTCGGCGCCCTGCAAGAGCTGACAAACAAGATCGCCCGCGCGCTGAAAGTCCCGCAATGGACCCTGCCCTGGGGCCTGAACGAGCGCCTGTGGCCGATCAAGTACATGATCTTCCTGGCGCTGTTCGGCCTGAGCATCGTGTCGATCCCGCTGGCCGAGAAATACGCCGAAATCGAGCCGTTCAAGACCGCGATCATCCTGAAATTCATGCGCGACTGGCCCTTCGTAGTCTTTGCGGTGGGTCTGCTGGTGATCGGTCTGTTCATCGAACGGTTCTATTGCCGCTATCTGTGTCCGCTGGGTGCGGCGCTGGCGATCCCCGCCCGTATCCGCATGTTCGACTGGCTGCGCCGCTACAAGGATTGCGGCAACCCCTGTCAGACCTGCGCCAACGAATGCCCCGTTCAGGCCATCCACCCCACCGGTGAGATCAACCCGAACGAGTGCGTCACCTGCCTGCATTGTCAGGTGCTCTACCAGTCCGAGAGCAAATGTCCCGTCGTCATCCGCCAGCTTAAACGGCGGGCCAAGACCGGGTCGGTCAAACTCAAGACCCCCCTCGGACAACCACCGGCGAACCATCCGAACGCCAAACCGCAAACCGTTTCCTAAAAGGAGGAACGATCATGTCGGATCATGACACCAAACTGAACATCACCCGCCGCGGGTTGCTGGGGGCCTCGGCCACCGGGGCCGTGCTGGCCGGAACCGGGCTGGGCGTCGGCGGCACGCTGATGACCGCCAAACAGGCCAGCGCCGCCGCCAAGGTCGAACTGGCCCCCGGCGAGCTGGACGAATATTACGGCTTCTGGTCCTCGGGCCAGACCGGCGAGCTGCGCATCATGGGCTTCCCGTCCATGCGCGAGCTGATGCGGGTACCGGTGTTCAACCGCTGCTCGGCCACCGGCTGGGGCCAGACCAACGAGTCGCTGAAGATCCTGACCGAGGGCCTGCTGCCGGAAACCAAGGAGTTCCTGGCCAAGCGCGGCATGAAAACCTATGACAACGGCGACCTGCACCACCCGCACATGTCGTTCACCGACGGCACCTATGACGGCCGCTATCTGTTCATGAACGACAAGGCCAACACACGCGTGGCCCGCGTGCGCTGCGACGTGATGAAATGCGACAAGATCATCGAGATCCCCAACGCCAAGGCGATCCACGGTCTGCGCCCGCAGAAATTCCCGCGCACCGGCTATGTCTTTGCCAATGGCGAGGACGAAACCCCGCTGATCAACGACGGCAGCGTGCTGGACGATCCGTCGCAATACGTCAACATCTTCACCGCCATCGACGGTGACACGATGGAGATCGCCTGGCAGGTGATGGTGTCGGGCAACCTCGACAACACCGATTGCGACTATCAGGGCAAATACGCCTTCTCGACCTCGTACAACTCGGAAATGGGCATGAACCTGGCCGAGATGACCGAGAGCGAGATGGACCACGTGGTCGTCTTCAACCTCAAGGAAATCGAGGCCGGCATCGCCGCGGGCGACTATCAGGAGATCAAGGGCGTCAAGGTTCTGGACGGGCGCAAGGGGTCGAACAAGAAATACACCCGCTACATCCCGATCCCGAACTCGCCGCACGGCATCAACACCGCGCCCGACGGCAAACACGTCTGCATCAACGGCAAGCTGTCGCCGACCGTGTCGATCATGGACGTGACCAAGCTGGACGCGCTGTTCGAAAGCGACGCCGATCCGCGGTCGTGCATCGTGGGCGAGCCGCAGCTGGGCCTTGGCCCGCTTCACACCGCCTATGACGGTCAGGGCAACGCCTTCACCACGCTGTTCCTGGACAGCCAGATCGTCAAATGGAACATTGACAAAGCCATCCGCGCCTACAATGGCGAGGACGTGGACCCGATCATCTCGAAGGTCGACGTGCACTATCAGCCAGGCCACAACTCGACCTCGATGGGTGAGACCAAAGACGCGGACGGCAAGTGGCTGATATCGATGAACAAGTTCTCGAAAGACCGGTTCCTGAACACCGGTCCGCTCAAGCCCGAGAACGAGCAGGTGATCGACATCTCGACCGACGAGATGAAGGTTGTTCATGACGGCCCGACCTTCGCCGAGCCGCATGACTCGATCATCGTGCGCCGCGACATTGTCAACCCGGTCAACGTCTGGGACCGCAACGACCCGACCTGGGAAGATGCGCGCAAACAGGCCGAGGCCGATGGCGTCGATCTGGAGGAAGGTGCCGAAGAGCCCATCCGCGACGGCAACAAGGTGCGGGTCTACATGGTCTCGCAGGCCCCGACCTTCAGCCTCGAGAAGTTCACCGTCAAACAGGGCGACGAGGTCACGATCTACGTCACCAACCTGGATGACGTGGACGATGTGACCCACGGCTTCTGCCTGGGCAACTACGGCATCGCCTTCGAGGTCGCGCCGCAGGCCACCGCCTCGATCACCTTCACCGCCGACCGTCCGGGCGTGCACTGGTTCTATTGCCAGTGGTTCTGCCACGCGCTGCACATGGAAATGCGCGGCCGGATGCTGGTCGAACCGCAAGGAGCCTGACCCATGCGCTGGCCCCTGCTCATCCCGCTTCTGCTCGGCTCGCCGCTTTGGGCGGCGGACTGGGACGTGCCCAACCGGGCGGGGGCCATCACCGAGACACTGGCGCAGGCGGCGGATGGAGACACCCTCCGCCTGAGCCCCGGCGTCTATGCCGAACGCCTGGTTCTGGACCGGCCCGTCACCATCGACGGACAGGGCCAGGCCACCATCGACGGTCAGGGCACCGGTAGCGTCATCACCGTGACCGGGCCCGGCGTCACTCTGCGCGGCCTGACCGTGATCGGGTCGGGATCGGACCATGGTGAGATCGACAGCGGCATCCAGCTGACCAAGACGGCCCGCGTGGCCGTGGTGGAAAACAACGTGCTGCTGGGCAATCTCTACGGCATCGACATCCACGGCGCCGATGACAGCATCGTGCGCGGCAACCGGATCGAGGGCCGGCAGGACCGCCGGATGAACGACCGCGGCAACGGGGTCTATGTCTGGAACGCGCCCGGCGCTGTGGTCGAAGGCAATGACATCCGCTTTGGCCGCGACGGGATCTTCGTGAACTCGTCGAAGAAAAACACCTTCATCGGCAACACCTTCCGCGATCTGCGCTTTGCCGTGCACTACATGTATGCCGACGATTCCATCGTCAGCGACAATGTCTCGATCGGCAACGATCTGGGCTATGCGGTGATGTTCACCTCGAACGTGCAGGTGACCAACAACGTCTCGGTCGGCGACCGCGAACACGGGGTCATGCTGAACTATGCCAATGACAGCGTGATCTCGGGCAACGTGGTGAAAGGCGCCAAGGAAAAGTGCACCTTTCTGTACAATTCCAACAAGAACGAATTCACCGACAACTGGTTCCAAGGTTGCGGCATCGGGATCCATTTCACCGCCGGCAGCGAACGCAACCGGATCGTCGGCAACGCCTTTGTCGGCAACCGGACACAGGTAAAATACGTCTCGACCAAATGGGTCGAGTGGTCGGAGGACGGCCGCGGCAACTACTGGTCCGATTTTGCCGCCTATGACGTGAACGGCGACGGCATCGCCGACGCCCCCTATCGCCCCAACGATAGCATGGACCATGTGCTGTGGACCCAACCCGCAGCCAAGCTGCTGCTCGGCTCGCCCGCCGTGCAGCTGGTGCGCTGGTCGCAATCGGCCTTTCCGGCGCTGCTGCCGGGCGGCGTGATCGACAGCCACCCCTTGATGCAAGCCCCTCAACCCCCAGCCATGAAAAAGGTGCCTCATGACGGATAAGGCCCTGACCATCGAAACGGTCTGCAAGGATCGCGGCAAGACCCGCGTTCTGAGCGATATCTCCCTGACGCTCGAGCCTGGACAGCGCGTGGCGCTGCTGGGCCACAACGGCGCCGGAAAATCCACCCTGATCAAGTCGATCCTGGGCCTGACGCCCATCCAGGCCGGCACGATCCGCATCGGCACCGCCGCCCCCGGCAGCGCGCAGGCGCGTCGCGACACGGCCTATCTGCCCGAGGCGGTCTCGTTCCACCCAGCCCTGACCGGGCGCGAGCAGCTGACCCTGTTCGCCAAGCTGTCAGGCGCAAACGTTGACGTGCCCGCCCTGCTGGACCGTGTCGGGCTGGGCGACGCGATGGACCGCCGGATCGGCGCCTATTCCAAGGGGATGCGGCAGCGGTTGGGCCTTGCGCAGGTGTTGCTGGGCCAGCCGAAACTGGCGCTGCTGGACGAACCCACCTCGGGATTGGACCCGATCTCGCGCCAGGACCTGTACGCCATCATCGACGAGCTGGCCGCGCAGGGCACCGCGGTGCTGATCGCCAGCCATGCCCTGACCGAGGTCGAGGCCCGCACCGACCGCATCGCCATCATGCGCAAGGGCCGGATGGTGGCCGATGACACGCTGGCCAACCTGTCGGCGCTGGCCGGGCTGCCGATCCGTCTGCGGGTCCGCGCGCGCGCCAATGCCGATGCGCTGGCCGCCGAACTGGGCGGCAACCGGATCAACGGCGCCTCGGTCGAATTGCTGTGTTCGCCCGCCGACAAGATGCAGGCGCTGCGCCGCATCGCCGGGCTGGGCGATGCGGTGGCCGACGTAGAAATGAACCCGCCAAAGCTGGAAGACCTCTATCGCCACTATGCTCAGGAGGCGCTGCAATGACCCGTTTTCTTGCCATCACCCGCACCGAAATGCTGATCCTGCGCCGCAACCGCTGGCTGCTGGTCGCCACCCTGATCATGGTACTGTTCGCGCTGGCGCTGACCTTTGCCGGCAGCGCGCCCACCGGCACGCTGGGGGTCGACATGCTGACGGTGTCGGTCGCCTCGATGACCACGCTGTCGGTATATCTAGCGCCGCTCTTGGCGCTGATGATTTCCTTTGACGCCATCGCCGGCGATGTGGACCGGGGCAGCCTGTCGCTGCTGCTGTCCTATCCGGCGGGGCGCGGAGAAATTCTGCTGGGCAAATTCACCGCCCATCTGGCGGCGCTGGCCTTTGCCATGACGGTCGGTTTCGGCACCGCCGGGGCGGTCGCCGCGTGGTTCGGCGGCGCGGGCGCGGACAGCCTGTTCGCGCTTGGCCGGCTGATCGTCACCTCGATCCTGCTGGGTGCCGTGTTTCTGGCGCTGGGATACCTGCTGTCCGCCCTGGCGAGGGGCGCAACGGCGGCGGCAGGTCTGTCGGCCGGGCTCTGGCTAGTCTTCGTCGTCCTCTATGATCTTGGGCTGTTGGGAGCCGTCGTCATGGACAAGGGCGGCGTCTTCACCCAATCCGTCTTTCCCTGGGTGATGGTGGCCAACCCGGCCGACGCTTTCCGTCTGTGGAACATCGCCGCGACCGAGGGTGTGGCCATGGCGTCCGGCATGACCGGCGCGGCGCAGGCCCTGCCCGCCTGGGCGGCGCCCGCCTCGCTGCTGGTCTGGCCGATTCTGGGCTTTGCCCTTGCACGGCTGGCGTTCCGGAGGGTCGAGCCATGACACGCCTTGCCCTGATTGCCTTTATCGCGCTGGCGGCCTGCAAGGAAGAGCAGGCAGCCGCCCCGCCGGATCCGGTCGATCTGACCGAAACCGCGCTCAGCTATTTCTGCCAGATGAACCTGGCCGAACACGGCGGGCCCAAGGGGCAGATCCATCTGGAGGGCTATCCCGCGCCGCTGTTCTTTGCCCAGGTGCGCGACATGGTGGCCTATCTCAAAAGTCCCGAACGGGATGCCGAGATCACCGCGGTCTATGTCAGCGACATGGGCGCGGCCCCCAGCTGGAACGAGCCAGGCATCTCGAACTGGATCGCCGCCGATCAGGCCACCTTCGTGGTGGGCGCCGGCGTGGCCGGCGGCATGGGCGCGCCCGAGATCGTGCCCTTTGCAACGCCGGGCGCCGCCGCGCGGTTCATCGAAACCTATGGCGGCACCGCCCTGCCCCTGACCGACATTCCCGACGATGCCGCTTTGGGGCCCGTCGATCTGACGCAATCCCTGGAGACACCCGCATGACCACCCTGTCCCGCCGCCGTTTCCTGACCATCTCGGCCGCCTGCGCCGCCTTGCCGACCGTGGCGCGCGCCGCACCGGTGGCCGGCTGGCGCGGCACCGCGCTGGGGGCACCCGCCAGCCTGCAGCTGGTCGGGCTGAGTGACGCGCAGGCCGCGCCGATCATCGCCGCGCTCGAGGCCGAACTGGACCGGTTGGAGAATATCTTCAGCCTGTACCGCCCGGATTCGCAGCTGAGCCGCCTGAACCGTGACGGCACCCTGCCCGCCCCGGCGCCGGAGCTGCTACAGGTGCTGGCCCAAAGCGCCGCCCTGCACGACGCGACCGGCGGTGCGTTCGACCCGACCGTTCAACCGCTGTGGATGGCGCTGGCCACCGGCGCGCCGGATGCCCAAGTGGCGCAGGCCCGGGCGCTGGTCGGCTGGCAGGGGGTTTCGGTCTCGGCCGACGGCATCCGCCTGCCCCATCCGGGCCGTTCGGCGCTGACGCTGAATGGCATCGCGCAGGGCGCCGTGACCGACCGGATCTCGGCGCTGCTGCGGGCACAAGGGCTGACCGATGTGCTGGTCGACATGGGTGAGATCGCCGCCATCGGCAGCCGCGCCGACGGGTCGGACTGGCGCGTCGGCCTGGCCGGCCCCGAGGGCGTGACCCGGCGCATCGAACTGCGCGACCGGGCGGTGGCGACCTCGGCCCCTGATGCGACACAGCTGGCCGGGCGTCATGGCCACATTCTGGGCCCGCAGGGTCAGCCGGTCCGGCATCGGGCGGTTTCGGTCTCGGCCCCTGACGCGGCGCTGGCCGACGGGCTTTCGACCGCGCTGTGCCTGCTGCCCGCCGACCGGATCGCGCCGGTTCTGCAACGCTTCCCCGAGGCCCGGCTCGAGATGCCGATCTGACCGGAATGACCGTCCCGGAACTCTGCCGTTGAAATTTGTCGCGCGATAAGAAAAGGTAAAACAGCGACAAATTCAGAGCGGCGCGGGCCTGGCCCCGCGCCAGAGGCAAGGCATGGCACCCAGAAAAATCCGGAACATGGAGGAGTTTGCGGCGGTCAGCGGGATCTCGCGCCCGACGGTATCGAAATATTTCAACGATCCCGACAGCGTCCGACGGTCGACCCGCGAACGGATCGAGCAGGCGCTGGAGCGGTTCGACTATCGCCCCAACATCTTTGCCATGAACCAGAACCGCAAGCTGACCAAGAATGTCGGCATCGTGGTGCCCTATCTGGCCGACCCGTTCTTTGCCGAGATCGCCCGCAACATCGAGGAAAAATGCATCGAGGCCGGATTCCGCCCGACGCTCTACAGCGCGTATGGCGACCCCGCGCAGGAGGCCGAGATCCTCGACAGCCTGCGCGCGCTGAAGCCGGCGGGCGTGCTGCTGGCACCGCTGGGGCGCGACTCCGACCGGTCGTTCATCGAGAAATTCTGCAAGGACATCCCCACCATCCTGTTCGACAGCAACTTGGACGGCATGGGCGCAGCCTTTGTCGGGTCGGACAACGCGAGCTTCATTGAACAGACCGTCGATTACCTGTGCCGCAGCGGCGAACCGCCCGCGTTCTTCGAGATGCGGCACCCCGCCAACCCCAACGCCAACAAACGCCGCATCGCCTACATCAAAAAAATGGAGAGCCTGGGCTTTGAGCCGCAGGTGATCAAGGTCGACGGTCGCGGCTGGGGGTTCGAGGAAATCGGCCGTCAGGGCGCGTTCAAGCTGTTGGAACAGCCCAGCCTGCCCTCTCGCACCATCCTGTGCAGCAATGACCGGCTGGCCATCGGGTTCCTGTCGGCCTGCTATGAAAAGGGCCTGCGGGTCGGGTTGGGCGAGGATTGCGACCTGCGCGTCGCCTCGCATGACGACCATCCGTTTTCCAAGTTCACCTGCCCGTCGCTGACCACCGCGGCGCATGACTACACCGCAGTATCGAATCGCTCCGTCGAGACGCTGACGCAACTGGTCGAATCCGGTGGGCGGCTGAGCGCCCGCACCGAAACCCTGTTTCCTGCACGTCTGATACTGCGGAGTTCGGCCTGATTTTCGACACCTTTTTTACGCGCGTAAAATTTTAGTTGACGCGCGCCAAATAATTCGTGATGCTTTCCTCCAGGTAATTCGACACCAGGGAGGAAAGAATGTACCTGAAATCCGTTCTATGGGCGGCAAGCGCAGCGGCTTTGACCGCCGGCGCCGCAACTGCAGAGACGATCACGATCGCCACCGTAAACAACGGCGACATGATCCGAATGCAGAAATACACCGACAAGTTCACCGAAGCGACCGGCCACGAGGTGGAATGGGTCACTCTGGAAGAGAACGTATTGCGCCAGCGTGTGACCACCGACATCTCGACCAAGGGCGGCCAGTTCGACATCATGACCATCGGCATGTACGAAACGCCGATCTGGGGCGCGAACGGCTGGCTTGTGCCGCTGGACGGAATGTCCGCGGAATATGACGTGGACGACATCCTGCCCGCCATGCGCGGCGGCCTCAGCCACGACGGTACGCTGTATGCGGCGCCGTTCTATGGCGAAAGCTCGATGATCATGTACCGCACCGACCTGATGGAGAAGGCCGGTCTGGAGATGCCCGAGGCGCCGACCTGGCAGTTCATCCGCGAAGCGGCGGCTGCGATGACGGACCGCGACAACGACATCAACGGCATCTGCCTGCGCGGCAAGGCCGGTTGGGGTGAGGGCGGCGCCTTCATCACCGTGACTGCGAACTCGTTCGGCGCGCGCTGGTTCGACGAAGACTGGAAACCCCAGTTCGATCAGCCCGAGTGGAAAGAGGCGCTGACCTTCTTCGTAGACATGATGAACGAATCCGGCCCCGCCGGGTATGCCACCAACGGCTTCAACGAAAACCTGTCGCTGTTCCAGCAGGGCAAATGCGGCATGTGGATCGACGCCACCGTTGCCGCATCTTTCGTGACCAACCCCGACGACTCGACTGTCGCCGATCAGGTTGGATTTGCTCTGGCGCCGAATTCGGAAGGCGTTGACAAGCGCGCCAACTGGCTGTGGGCCTGGGCCCTGGCCATTCCGGCCGGCACCCAGAAAGAGGACGCCGCCAAGCAGTTCATCGAATGGGCCACTTCGAAGGAATACATCGAACTGGTTGCCGAGAACGAGGGCTGGGCCAACGTTCCGCCGGGTGCGCGCACCTCGCTGTACGAGAACCCCGACTACAAGGACATCCCCTTCGCGCAGATGACGCTGAAGTCGATCCTTGCGGCCGATCCGGAAAACTGCTGCGTCAAGCCGACGCCGTATACCGGGATCCAGTTCGTCGCCATCCCCGAATTCGCGGGCATCGCCACCCAGGTGAGCCAGGAATTCTCGGCGGTCTATGCCGGACAGCAGTCGGTTGACGAAGCTCTGGCCAAGGCACAGGCCTTCACGGCCGAAGAAATGGAAGCCGCAGGGTACTGAGGCCTCCTCCCGGCGGGTGGGCAGGTTTCTGTCCCCCGCTCTCCCCCTTCCACAACCCGTGTTAGTCTCGCAGGCAACAAGTCGCCTGAACAGAGAGGTCTTGCGTCATGGCAACTCAACACTCCCGATCCGTCGCACGCCTGATGATGGCGCCCGCCGTGGTCCTGCTGCTGGGCTGGATGCTGGTTCCGCTGACGATGACACTTTATTTTTCCTTCAAGAAATACCTGCCGCTGCGCGGCGGTGATCTGGGTTGGGTCGGGTTCGACAACTACGTCCGGTTCGTGACCTCGAGTTCCTTCTGGCCCGCAGTTCAGGCGACGCTGGTGATCGTGGGCGGCGTGCTGGCCATCACCGTGGTGTTGGGCATCCTGCTGGCGCTGCTGCTGGATCAGCCGATGTGGGGCCAGGGCGTGGTGCGCATTCTGGTGATCGCCCCGTTCTTCGTGATGCCCACCGTTTCGGCGCTGGTCTGGAAGAACATGTTCATGGATCCGGTCAACGGCCTGTTTGCCCATCTGTGGCGGTTCTTCGGGGCCGAGCCAATCTCGTGGCTGTCCGAGGCGTCGATGCCGTCGATCGTGATGATCGTGTCCTGGCAATGGCTGCCCTTTGCCACCCTGATCCTGCTGACCGCGATCCAGTCGCTGGACAGCGAACAGCTGGAGGCCGCCGAAATGGATGGTGCGCCACCGCTGAAACGCTTCTTTTTCATCATCCTGCCGCATCTGAGCCGTGCGATCACGATCGTCATCCTGATCCAGACGATCTTCCTGCTGTCGATCTTCGCCGAGATCTTCGTGACCACCGGCGGCGCCTTCGGCACCCGCACCCTGACCTACCTGATTTACCAGCGTGTGCTGGAAAGCCAGAATGTCGGGCTGGGCTCGGCCGGCGGGGTCTATGCCATCATCCTTGCCAACATCGTCGCCATCTTCCTGATGCGCATCGTCGGCAAAAACCTGGACGCGTGAGGAGAACGACATCATGGCCCGCACCGTCACCACACCACGCAAGCTGATCAACACCGCCTTTGCCTGGGCTGTCGGCCTGCTGATCTTCTTCCCGATCCTCTGGACGATCCTGACCAGCTTCAAGACCGAGGCTCAGGCCATCGCCAGCCCGCCGATCTTTCTGAACTTCGACTGGACGCTGGAGAACTATGCCGTGGTCCAGGAGCGGTCGAACTACATGCGGTATCTGTGGAACTCGATCATCATCGCGGGCGGGTCCACCCTTCTGGGCGTGATCGTCGCGGTACCCGCCGCTTGGGCCATGGCCTTCGTGCCCTCGGCGCGCACCAAGGACATCCTGTTGTGGATGCTGTCCACCAAGATGCTGCCGGCGGTGGGGGTTCTGTACCCGATCTACCTGCTGTTCATCCAACTTGGCCTGCTGGACAGCCGCGCCGGGCTGGTGGTGGTTCTGATGCTGATCAACCTGCCGATCATCGTCTGGATGCTGTACACCTATTTCCGTGAAATCCCCGGCGACATCCTGGAAGCCGCGCGCATGGACGGCGCCACGCTGAAAGAGGAAATCCTATACATCCTGACGCCGATGGCGGTGCCGGGCATCGCCTCGACCGTGCTGCTGAATTTCATCCTGGCCTGGAACGAGGCGTTCTGGACCCTGAACCTGACCGCCGTCGACGCGGCCCCGCTGACCGCGTTCATCGCCAGCTATTCCAGCCCAGAGGGCCTGTTCTTCGCCAAGCTCAGCGCGGCATCGACAATGGCCATCGCCCCGATCCTGATCCTTGGGTGGTTCAGTCAGAAACAACTGGTCCGCGGCCTGACCTTCGGCGCCGTGAAGTAAGGAAAGACACATGGGACGCATCGTACTTGAGAAAGTCAGCAAGAGCTTTGGCGACGTGGAAGTCATTCCGCCGCTGGATCTGGAAATCAACGACGGCGAATTCGTGGTGTTCGTGGGCCCCTCGGGCTGCGGGAAATCCACCCTGCTGCGCCTGATCGCGGGGCTAGAGGACGTTAGCGGCGGCCGCATCCTGATCGACGATCAGGACGCCACCGCGGTGCCACCGGCCAAGCGGGGCCTGGCCATGGTGTTCCAGTCCTACGCGCTGTATCCGCACATGACCGTGCGCAAGAACATCGCCTTTCCGCTGCGGATGGCCGGGCTGGACAAGGCCGAGCAGGACCGCCGCGTCGAACAGGCGGCCGAGGTTCTGAACCTGACAGACTATCTGGACCGCCGCCCCGGCCAGCTGTCGGGCGGCCAGCGTCAGCGGGTCGCCATCGGCCGCGCTATCGTGCGCGAACCGGCGGCCTTCCTGTTCGACGAGCCGCTGTCGAACCTGGACGCCGCGCTGCGCGTGGGCATGCGGCTTGAGATCTCCGAGCTGCACAACCGGCTGGAAACCACGATGATCTACGTCACCCATGACCAGGTCGAGGCCATGACCATGGCCGACAAGATCGTGGTCCTGCAGGCAGGCGTGATCGAACAGGTGGGCTCGCCACTCGAACTGTACCGCGCGCCGCGCAACAAGTTCGTGGCCGGCTTCATCGGCTCGCCCAAGATGAATTTCATCGAAGGCCCCGAGGCCGATAAACATGGCGCCCACACGATCGGCGTCCGCCCCGAGCACATTGCCGCCTCGCCCAGCGAGGGCCTGTGGAAAGGTACGGTCGGGGTGTCCGAACATCTGGGTTCGGACACGTTCTTTCACGTCCATGTGGACGGCTTCGCCGAGCCGATGACCGTGCGCGCCGGCGGCGAGGTCGGCCTGCGTCACGGCGACACGATCCATCTGACGCCGGAGGAGGACAAGATCCACCGGTTCGACGCGGCGGGGCTGCGGATCGCATGAACCGGCTGGTTGGAAAACGGGCCCTGATCACCGGGGCGGCGCGGGGCATCGGGCTGGCCTTTGCCCAAACCTATGCCACCGAGGGCGCGCAGGTGGCGCTGGCCGACATCGACGTGCAGCAGGCGCGCAAGGCCGCGCGCGAGATCGGGCCGCAGGCGATTGCGGTCGAAATGGATGTCTCGCAGCAGGACAGCATCGAGGCGGGCGTGACCGACGCCGTGGCGCGGATGGGCGGGATCGATATCCTGATCAACAACGCCGCGATCTTCACCGCCGCCCCGATCGTGGAAATCTCCCGCGCGGATTACCAGCGCGTGTTCGACATCAACGTTGCCGGCACCCTGTTCACGATACAGGCGGTCGCGCGCCACATGATCGAGCAGGGCACCGGCGGCAAGATCATCAACATGGCCAGCCAGGCCGGCCGCCGGGGCGAGCCACTCGTGGCGGTCTATTGCGCCAGCAAGGCGGCGGTGATCAGCCTGACCCAATCGGCGGGGCTGAACCTGATCAAACACGGGATCAACGTGAATGCCATCGCCCCCGGCGTGGTGGATGGCGAGCACTGGGACGGCGTCGATGCCTTCTTTGCCAAATACGAGGGCAAGGCGCCGGGTCAGAAAAAGAAGGAAGTGGGCGAAGCGGTGCCCTTCGGCCGGATGGGCCGGGCCGAGGACCTGACCGGAATGGCGGTCTTTCTGGCCTCGTCCGAGGCCGATTACATCGTGGCCCAGACATACAACGTGGATGGTGGAAATTGGATGAGCTGATGGTGGAGCGCCCCGCGGATACCCGACCGGTCCGGTTGTGTCAGGCCAATCTGGGCGCGTTGCCCAAGGGCGTGCTGCGCCCGGAATACGACCGCGCGGCGCTGACGCCTGGGATCGTGCATATCGGAGTGGGCAATTTTCATCGCGCGCATCAGGCCTGGTATCTGCATCGGCTGATGCAGCAGGGCGCGGCGCAGGATTGGGCCATCATCGGCGCCGGCGTGCGCGCCTATGACGCCGAGATGCGGCGCAAGCTGCTGGCGCAGGACTGTCTGACCACGCTGGTCGAGCTGACCGAGGGCCAGCGCCGTGCCGAGGTGACCGGCGCGATGATCGACTACCTGCCCCCGCAAGAGGACAACGGCCCGCTGATCGCGCAACTGGCCGATCCGGCGATCCGCATCGTGTCGCTGACCGTGACCGAGGGCGGCTATTTCGTGCACCCTGTGACCAAGGGGCTGGACACCGACCACCCTAACATCCGCCACGATGCCGCCAATCCCGACCGTCCGCGCACCGCCTTCGGTGCCATCGTCGCGGGCCTGCGACGGCGGCGCGATGCGGGCATGGGTCCGCTGACCGGGCTGAGCTGCGACAACCTGATCGGCAACGGGCAGGTTCTGCGTCAGGCGGTGGTTGGGCTGGCGCGACTGTCGGACCCGGATCTGGCCGACTGGATCGCCACGCAATGCACCTTTCCCAACTCGATGGTCGATTGCATCGTGCCCGCCACCGGCCCGACCGAACTGGAGCTGGTGCGCGCGCTGGGGATCGACGACGCCGCCCCCGTCACCCATGAAAGCTTCCGCCAATGGGTGATCGAGGATGCCTTTTGCGCCGGTCGCCCGGATTGGGACAAGGTCGGCGCCACATTTACCGACCGCGTTCATGACTATGAGGTCATGAAGCTGCGCATTCTGAACGCGGGCCACCAGGTTCTGGCCAATGTCGGCGAGATCCTGGGCCTGAATACGATCGCAGACTGCATGGCCGATCCGCTGGTTTCTGCATTCTTCCGAAAGGTTTTGGTCGAAGAAATCGCGCCTTTCGTGCGTCCGGTGCCCAATCAGTCGGTTGCGGACTACATAACCTTGATCGAGGAGCGGTTCCGCAATCCATCCATCGTCGACACCACGCGGCGCGTTGCTTTTGACGGATCATCCCGGCATGTGGGATTTGTGCTTCCCACCGTCTATGATGCATTGGCCGCCAGCGCGCCGATCAATGGGCTGGCCTTGGTCGAGGCGCTGTGGGCCCGCATGTGTGCCGGCACTCGCGAGGATGGAAGTATTATCGAACCCAACGATCCCAACTGGTCCGATCTGGTCACCTCGGCCAACGCGGCCCGTGACAACCCGACCACCTGGCTTGAGCAGACCCAGTACTATCAGGACCTGTCACAATCCGGCGCGTTTCGCGACGCGTTTGACCGGTGGCTCAGGGTGATCTGGGATCAGGGAGCGCGCCAGGCCCTGACGACGTATCTGGGCGACCAAACCTGACCGGTGCATGACTTAGCTGTGTGCGGCTTTGCCCAGGCCCTCTTCTGCATCGAACAGGGTTTCGGCAACCGACGCCGCATCGTCCAGATGCCGTTCGACGGCTCGGCGCGCAGCGGAGGGGTCGCCGGACTGAATCGCAGAACAGATGGCCTCCATATGTTCGATCCCGGGGCGGTCGCGTTCTGTTGCCGTCAAGGTCATCATCCGCAACCGGCTGATCCGACCATTCAGGCGCTGGACCACATCCCAGGCCACATGATGCCCTGCTCCCTCGAAAATCTCTGAGTAGAAATCGGAAGTGGCGCGGAAGATCGAGCCCGGTGTCTTGTCCACGAAACCTTGCTTGAGCCGCACCAGCGCCCCATGCAGGCTGCTGGCCCTGTCTGATGTGATATTGCGCGCGCAGTTCTCGGCGGCCGCGGTTTCCAGCATGCGGCGGATATCGTAGATCTGCCGTGCCTCGTCCCGTGTGATCGAAGCCACGATCGGCCCGCGCCCGGGCAGAATTTCGACCAGCCCCTCGGCCTCGAGATAGCGGATCGTTTCCCGGATGACTGTCCTGCTGACACCAAGCTGATCACATAGCGGACGTTCCACCAGCCGTTCGCCGGGCTGGAAAACACCTTCGATGATGGCCTCGCGCATGCGCTCCTGCACCATGTCGCGCAGGGTAGCCGGGGGATGATCGATCTTGGTCAGTCTTGGCGATGTCATGGACGGGAATCTATCGGTCGCGCGTTGCCTCAGCAAGGTATGATTGACATCCTGTCTTATGGTATACCATCATGCCGGAAACGGAATCACAGGACCTTTGCGATGCCCGCCACCATCCGTAAAACACTGCTGCATGTCGAAAACACGCTGATCGAAGGTTGCAAAGCCGCCGAGCGCCCTTTGACCTTGATCGCGGCGGTCGCCGTCATCACCAACCCCTGGGCCGGCCGCGGCTTTGTCGAAGATCTTCGTCCAGAGATACACGATTGTGCTCCGGGGCTGGGCCACATGCTGACCGAGATGGTTCTCGAGGCGGCCGGCGGCGGTGAACGGGTTGAAGCCTATGGCAAAGCCGCCGTTGTCGGAGTGAATGGTGAGGTCGAGCACGGGTCGGCCCTGATCCATACCCTGAGGTTCGGAAATGCCTATCGCGAGGCGGTGGGCGCAAAATCCTACCTTGCCTTCACCAATACGCGCGGACCGGCAAATGCGGCCATGCAAATTCCCCTGATGGACAAGCATGATGGTGGGCGGCGCAGCCACTATCTGACCATCCACCTGCAGGTCGCCGACGCTCCGGCCCCGGATGAGATCATGATCGCTTTGGGTGCTTCGATAGGAGGGCGCCCGCATCACCGCATCGGAGATCGTTATCAGGATCTGAAGGATTTGGGACATGACGTCGACAATCCGGCAGCTGTCTGAACCATTCGGACGCCTTGGCTTGCGCTTTGCCGGCCCCCCCGATGGCGAACCTCTGGTCCTGTTGCACGGGGTCGGTATGCAGTCGGAGGCCTGGGCGCCGCAGATCGATGCCTTGTCCGACTTGCACGCGGTCTACGCACTGGATCTGCCAGGGCATGGCCAATCCGACCCGATCGCTGTGGGGGCACAGTTACCAGCATTTGTGGAGTGGCTGCAGGCGGCGCTGGACGCTTTGAACCTGGATCACGTGAACCTTGTCGGTCATTCGATGGGCGCACTGATTGCCGGCGGGTTTGCGGTCGAACATCCCGATCGGGTTCGACGCGTTGCCCTGTTGAACGGAGTGTTTCGGCGGGACGATCAGGCCCGGGACTCTGTGCTGGCGCGCGCCGGCTTGATCAGCGCCGGAACCTTTGATCTGGAAACCCCGCTGCAACGCTGGTTCGCAAACGGTCCGGCCGACCGCGCCGCTCGCGATAGGGTCGCCGCATGGTTGGCTGCGGTCGACATAAACGGCTATGCGACGGCCTACGATGCCTTTGCCCGGGGCGACATGGTCTACGCCGATCGCTACCCTCGGATCTCTTGCCCCTTGCTGGCGTTGACAGGTGCTGAGGATCCGAATTCCACACCCGACATGACCCGCGCCATCGCCGCGGCCGCCAAGGGGCAGGCGGTTGTCGTCGAGGGTCATCGGCACATGGTGAACCTCACTGATCCAAAGACTGTCAACGCGGCCCTTGTTCAATGGCTGAAGACCGCAACGCACGAAAGGTCGCCCGCATGACCGATTTCGACCCTCGCGTTCTGCGCAGCGCGTTCGGAACCTTTCTCACCGGTGTCACGGTGGTCACGACCCATGACGAATCCGGCCGACCGATCGGCTTCACCGCCAATTCCTTTTCCTCAGTTTCGCTGGACCCTCCGCTGATATCGGTCTGTCTTGCCAATACATCCAGCAATTTCAACACATTCTCTGAAGCCACCGGATTCGCCGTCAACATCCTGTCGGAGGATCAGATCAGTGTTTCGAACACCTTCGCACGCCCTTCACAGGACCGGTTTGCCGATGTCGATTGGAAGCCCGGACCCAACGGCGCACCAATCCTTGACGGGGTTTCAGCCTGGTTTGACTGCTCGGTTTTCAAGACAGTCGAAGCCGGCGACCACCTGATCCTGATCGGTCGGGTCGAGGCCTTCGACCACTCGATCGCACCTGGCCTGGGCTATGCCCGCGGCGCCTATGTGACGCCTGCCGCCGAAGCCCTGGCGCTCAACCGTCGCGCGGGCGTCGTGGTTTCCGCGTTGATCGAGCGGGACGGCCAGATCCTACTGCTGGACGATGGCAACGGCGGGCTGACCATTCCGGCGACCGAGGACATGGCCAACGGCGCCGATACTGCATTGGCCCAGTTGATCGCGCAATGTGGGATCAAGGCAGAACCGGGCTTCATCTATTCGGTCTATCAGGACAAGTCGCGACGACAGCATATCTCGTTCCTTTGCCAAGCCGAGGACGGCACCCCAGCCAACGGGGCTTTTGCGCAAATCGTCGAGTCGACGCTGATGGATGTCGCGGACCCGGCGATCTGTACGATGCTGGAACGTTTCGCCCGGGAAAGCCGCATGGGCAATTTCGGCATATACTACGGAGATGAAACCAGCGGACGGGTCAAACCGTTGGTTCGGGGGAGTTGAGATGAAGTTCTCGCTGTTTGCGCATATGGAGCGGATTTCGCCAGAGCAGGACCAGAAGCAGTTGTATGACGAGTTCATCCAACTGTGCAAAATCGCCGACGACGGCGGGATGCATGCCGTCTGGACGGGCGAACACCACGGGATGAATTTTACAATCGCACCCAACCCGTTTCTCAGCCTGATTGACGTGGCTCGGCACACCCGGAATGTCCGGCTGGGCACCGGCACCGTGATCGCGCCCTTCTGGCATCCGATCCGTTTGGCCGGTGAGGCCGCGATGACGGACATCATCACCGACGGACGGCTGGATCTGGGCATTGCCCGCGGTGCCTACAGTTACGAATACGAGCGCATGATGCCTGGCATGGATGCGTGGGAAGCCGGGCAGCGCATGCGCGAACTCATCCCTGCCGTGAAACAACTCTGGCAGGGAGATTACGCCCATGACGGCGAATTCCACCAATTTCCCAAGACCACCTCGTCGCCCCTGCCCCTGCAACCTGGTGGGCCGCCCATCTGGGTGGCCGCACGCGACCCCAACAGCCACGAATTCGCCGTAAGCTCAGGGTGCAACGTACAGGTCACGCCATTGTGGAACGGCGACGACGAAGTCATCGACCTGATGGCCAAGTTCAATGCCGCCTGCGCAAAGTTTCCTGACATGCCGCGCCCCAAGATCATGTTGCTGCGCCACACTTACGTGGCCGAAGATCAGAACGACGTAAAACAGGCCGCCATCGAGTTGAACCGGTTCTACTGCTATTTCGGCGCATGGTTCATGAACAAGCGTGACGTTACCCAGGGGCTGATTGCCCCGCTGAGTGATGCCGATATCGCCGAGCATCCGTTCTATTCGCCCCAGAACATGGAGCGCGACCTTGTCATCGGAACAGCCGATACCGTGATCGACCGGCTTCGGAGAAGCGAGGAACTGGGGTATGACGAGTATTCATTCTGGATCGACTCCAGCATGCCGTTTGAACGCAAAAAGGCCTCGTTGGAGCGTTTCATCAAGGATGTGATGCCGGCCTTTCAATAGGGGAATTCGGGATGCAACGGTTTCAGAACTATATCGGCGGCACTTTCCGCGATGGCGACACCTGGTTCGAAAGTGTCGACCCATCCACAGGTGAGGCTTGGGCGCAGATACCCGCCGCCAGCCAAGCTGATGTGGACCAGGCCGTGATGGCAGCGGACCAGGCTTTCAGATCCCCGGAATGGGCGTCACTGACCGCAACCGCGCGGGGCAAGCTGCTATACCGGTTGGCAGATCTGATTGCTGAAAACGCACCGAGACTGGCCGAGCTGGAAACCCGCGACACTGGAAAAATCATCCGCGAAACCTCGGCGCAGATTGCCTATGTCGCGGATTATTATCGTTACTACGCGGGCCTCGCGGACAAGATCGAAGGCGCCCATTTGCCCATCGACAAGCCAGAAATGGAAGTTTGGCTGCGGCGAGAACCCGTGGGGGTTGTCGCGGCGATCGTGCCCTGGAACTCACAATTGTTCCTGTCGGCGGTCAAGATCGGCCCGGCCCTGGCGGCCGGTTGCACAGTGGTGCTGAAGGCTTCGGAAGAGGCCCCTGCCCCAATGCTGGAGTTCGCGCGGATCTTTCACAAGGCCGGGTTTCCCGAAGGCGTTCTGAATGTTCTGACGGGTGGGCCCGATGTCGGCGCTGCCTTGACCCGGCACGAAAGAATTGCCCATGTCGCCTTTACCGGTGGGCCGGAAACGGCTCGGCATATCGTGCGAAACTCGGCCGAGAATCTGGCGTCTACCTCTTTGGAGCTGGGTGGAAAGTCGCCCTTTATCGTGTTCGAGGATGCGGATCTGGACAGTGCGGTCAACGCTCAGGTTTCCGGAATTTTCGCGGCGTCGGGTCAAAGCTGCGTTGCCGGGTCGCGGCTTGTGGTTCAGGCATCGATCAAGGACGCGGTCCTGGACCGTCTGCGGCAAAAGGCCGAAGCGGTCGTGATCGGCGCACCGGATGATATGGCGACCGAAGTCGGGCCCCTGTGCACGCAGCGGCAGCAGAAATGGGCCGCCGAACTTGTCACCCGGTCGCAGGCCCAAGGCGCGCAATTGATTACTGGCGGCCAGCCACTTGATCGCGCGGGATTCTACTTTCCACCGACCATTCTGGATTGCAGTCGGGCGCGCGATGCTGATTGCTTGACGCACGAATTCTTCGGCCCCGTCCTGTCGGTCGTTTCCTTCGAAACAGAGGATGAGGCCATCGCGATCGCAAACGATACCCGGTTTGGCCTAGCCTCGGGCGTGTTCACGCAAAACCTCACGCGGGCCCATCGGATGGTTCGGTCAATCCGAGCCGGCATTGTCTGGGTCAACACCTACCGCGCAGTCAGTCCGATCGCTCCGTTTGGGGGGCATGGATTGTCGGGGCATGGGCGCGAGGGCGGGCTGCAGGCTGCATTGGACTACACCAAAATCAAGTCCGTTTGGCTGCGCACCAGCGACGACCCTATTCCTGATCCTTTTGTCATGCGCTGACCCGCCGGCCACCTCGAAATGCGTAAAACTCGGCAGGAAACTCAGAGACCACGAAACAGATCGGCTTGGCAGTAGCTTGCCCACCGTTACACACTGCGCATCCCGGTTGCAGCGTATTCGAGTTGCAAAACAAGGGTTCAGATTCCACAAGCCGATTTCGAATAGTGCGTGAGGTTCACCGCGCCCGAATTCACTTCGCTCTGCCCGATGAATGGACAGGCTGACTATGGTCATCTGGTGATCGATTGAATTCGGGGGGCTGGCTTGTCAGGTCGAAGTCGCTGAAACTGTTCCTGGGATCGTTCCGAAACCACGGCTCCTTCCAAGAGAACTGCACCGTTTCCATTGCCCGGCGCCGGGTCAGGTTTCCGACGCAGCGGTGGTTGCGGATTGGAAGGCACTGGTATCCACGTGGCGGCATCCCGATCGACCTGTCTTGGCAAACAGGCGCGGGGTCTGCGTTTGGTCAAACCGGAACAGAAGCAGCCTTACTTGGTGGCGCTGACATCTCCGGGGATGCACCCACGGGCGCAGAACCTCATGTCACTGGGCGCAACAGACCACACGTCGACATCATTCGGCGGCTTGTTCTTGAAGTCGATATCCAGGCAACTTGCCGCCTTCGGAGTGTAGTACTTGTTTCTGGGATCGACATTGCCGAGTTGGTCAAACCCGGATATTAGACGCATATTCGGTCCCCATCTTTCGCCATGCAGTGTCAGATTGGAGTAATAAGCCATCAGCTTGATCGATTTACCCTGTGCGAACATCTTGTAGGTCATCTGGACCCCACCGATTGTCTTGTCGATCGGCCCCTGTTCCAACCCGGAACCAATCGAGATAACCCACCGACGCTTGAGAGGGATGGAAATATCAACTCCGTCTTCACTGCATTCCAGCAACTTGTACGAAAAAATGTTCAGCACGGCGTTTGTTCTAATCGGGTTCGTGTGAAGCCTCAGAACGCTGTAAACCGGCTTGATGGTGGCACTTTGGATCGGAGCACCGTTGACGACACAATTTTTCTGCAGCACCGCAAGTTCCGTCAGAACCATGTCCGAAAAGGACGACGCAAAACCGCCTTCCAGGGACTGCGCCATAAGCGCCGACATTCCGGGGGCCTCCAAAACCCGCGTGGAATCTCCGTATTCGCGGAAAAGTTCAACGGGATCCAAGGAAACCAACTGACGGTCAGCTGAAAACAGCAGGTTCTCAGGATCATTTTCATCGACGATTTGATGATACTGAAAGGTAAACAACTCGGTGCCGCCGGAGTACTGCGGTATCCCATCTTCAAATTTTACGGTTCCGTCTTCGGACAAAATCTCCTGGGCCTTTGCTGGTCCGTGGATTGCAAGCGCCATCGCTGCGCCAAGAATTGAAACGCCTAAAGCCTTAAGTCTGAGCATGATTATCCCCAGTTTTTTGATCTAAAAATCGAAACAATGCCATCAAACACTATCAAATTTTCGTATATGTTTCAATAATCGCACCTTTCGGCAGTTCGGCTGAAGTTATGTCCAGACCAAAAACCTGGCGTAAAAACTGCGTCGAACCGGGTGGTTCACTTCATTGCGACTTCGGACTGCGCATTGCGCAAGGCCGCCTCGACCCGGTCGGTGAATGGGAGCTGGTACCGGACACTCCAGGATTTCTCACCCGCTCGCACAAATTCGATCACCTTCAAGCCTTCAGCGATCTCTCCGGCCATCAAGTGCGCGTCTGCGAGCAACGTCTGAGCGTAGAGAACGATCTGAGTTGAACCTGTATCAACATAGGCGTCGATCCCGGCCGAGATCTCGGCGATCCCCTCGGCAGGGTGACCTTCTGATGCCCGCGCCCAGCCGTGCAGGATGCGGCCCCAGGCATCCCAGTAGTGGAACTCCCGTTGCCCACTGATCTCGAGAGCCCGGTTGACCATATTCAGCAATGCACTTGTGTCGCCCAATATCTGATAGATGGTCGCCAGGATGTTCAGCCCGTAGCAACGCGTGAAATCGTGTGGTTCACGACTGATCCGCTCAGCCAGTTCCGTTAGCTCGGCGCGAAACGTTTCGCCGTCTCCGCTTTGCAGCGCCACGGCCCAGCACCGCATCGCCTGATCAACCAAGTATATGTCTGCCTCGTGATAATTCAGCAGATCGTCCGGATCAGTTGCCCCGCGCAACGCAATCGCTCGGTCGAAAGCAGAAATGGCGACCTCCAGACGGCCGACCATGAAGTTGCTCATGCCGATATTGTGCGCCGCGAGCGCCTCCATCGTCGGGTTTTCCGCGCGCCGTGCGACCTCCTCCAGGTAATCACACAAAGCCAACGCGCCCCTCGGATCGCCCAGAGTCAACTGAGCACCGAACTGCACATGCACGGCCAAAAACGCATCCGTAACACTGGCGGAGGAACGGTCAAGCAGGTGGCGGAACCGGTCCAGATTGGCCAAAACCTCTTTCGACCCGAACGCCCTGGTACTGAGGGCCACGTTCAGCATCTTGCGCAGCGAAATCTCTTCTCGATCCCGTTCGGGGCTTGGGGTGATTTTGTCGTTCTCGGTCAAGGCTTCATTAAGATGGTGGATGGTTTCTTCGTTGGCAAATCGCTCGCCCGAGATGACTGCCGCCCGGCGCCACGCGTCCCGGGCCTGTTTGGGCATGTCCGCGCGGGCATAGTGCTGGGCCAGCAATTCAGGGTTCTGACCTACAAGGTCACTGAACGAAGTGTCGAGGACCTCGGCGATCCGGCTGTGCACCGCCCGCGCCCGACTGGGCAACATCAGGTCATAGGCCGCGTCCCGTATCAAAGCGTGGCGGAACGCATAGGCACCTCCCATATTGACCCCGCGCCGCACCAATATTTGCGCTTCGACCAACTCGTCCAACATGCGCAGGGTTGCCTCGTACGATTGACCGCTGACCGAACTGACCATCGCAGGCAGGATGTTGCGGTCAATGGCGGCGCAGACCGGCACGATATCGCGGGCCGTGCTCAGCCGGTCGAACATGGCCCAGAACAGTTCCTTGAGCGTCGATGGCAATGCCTGTTGCATCTGCATTGCGGACGCGTCCGTCTGGTCGAAGAACCCGTCCTGGATCATTCGTGCCATCTCTTCCGCAAACAGAGGGACGCCATCCGTCCTGTTCGCGATCCGGTCTTTCATGGTCTGTGTCACTTGCTTGGACTGCAAAAGCGCATCCAGCATCTGGTGGACGTGGTCCCGGTCGAGGCGGGAAATCGTCAGCGGGACAACACCCTCCCGGCCTTCCCACGGTGGATGGTAGGACGGGCGGAACGTGCACATGATCATAACGGGCATGGACCTGAAGCGCTCGATCAACAAAGCGATGATTTCCTCAGTCGAGGGATCGATCCAATGCAGGTCTTCAAACAGCAACAGAACCGGTCGATGCCGCGCCAGCGCAGCAACGGTCTGCACCAAGGCCTCCTGAAACTGCTGCTTGAGCCGGTCAAAGGGCAGTTTCAGCAGGTCTTCCTCGGCCGCCACCGGCAACGACATGGCATAGGCAAACAAAGGAAGATAGTCTTCCGGAACCTCCGACCATTCCTGAAACAGTTGCCTGAGTTTGCGCAGCTTCCGCTGGTCGGAGTCGGTTCTGCGAAAATCGGCCATGTGGCTGATCCAGCTGAGAACCGGGAAATGGGCACTTCGCTCGTGGTTGGGCGAGCATTGGAACCCAAGCCGCAGATATTGCTTCTCTTCGAATCCGCGGGTCGCTTCCTCGACAAGACGCGATTTTCCGATGCCGGCCTCACCGGACACCATAACCGCCTGCCCTTCCCCATTCAGCGCGGCCTGCCAATGCTTCTTGATCGTCGCGATCTCATCGACCCGGTTGACGAAGGGCGAGCCTTGAACCCCGGGACGCGCCTGAAACCGCAGCATCGGCTCTTCCGCACTCAGAACTTTCCAGATGCCGATCGGGTTCTCAAACCCCTTGAGGCTTTGCTTCCCCTTCCACTCGCAGCGAAAGTTGCTCCCGATCAGCAGCTTGGTGTGCTCGCTGATGGCGACCGTCCCAGGGTCCGCCAGTTCTTGGATACGGGCCGCCAAATTCGGAACCTCACCGACCACCAGACCTCCCAAAGTCGAGTGATTGTCGACCACGGCTTCCCCGGAAGAAATCCCGACCCGAACCCCGATGACCTCACCCTTGCCGTGTTTGATACGACCAATGGAGCCACAGATTTCCAGTCCGGCGGCAACGGCCCTTTCCGCATCGTTCTCTTCGACCGTCGGATAACCGAAATAAGCAACCACTCCATCTCCGATGAATTGGGCAATGTGCCCTTGGTGCCGGGTCACGACATCAAAACAAAGGGCTTGATAGTCGTGCAGAACGGAGCGGTACTCCTCAAGATCCAGATGACTGGACAATTCAGTCGATCCAACGAGATCGACAAAGACCAAAGTCAGATACCTGCGCTCGGGGACACCTTCCAATGCCGTGGGTTGAGGCGCGTGAGGCCCAGTTTGCGATGACGTGAGAGCAATCTCGGAATGTGAAACGCCACCTTGTTCCGAGCGAAGCGCCTCGATCGCCCGCATCATGCGTTTGCGATCCCCGAGGTTCAGTCCAAGCTCGACCAGGTCATTTTCAGTGAGGGTGGCAAGAACATCCAATTCGATCGCGTTCGAGGCGAACACATCATGGTACTTCTCAAGGGAATACCTCTCCAACCACGCCTTGATGTCAGCCATCTTCAGTCCTCGGTCGAAATTACTTCAATGTGCTTTGCCTTTTGTCCAATCGGCGTCAGTCAGAGAGACCTGGTTTCTGACGAAGCTAAAATATGTCCGACCGTATACCGGCCCTTATAGTCAGCGCGTTGCGTATTAATTGCCAATGCAAGGCGGAACGCCCGCATTGTTGCCCCAACACGAACCTATCCCAAGTCGGAATTTGCGTCTACTGGCTGGCAAAATGCACCTTCGGGCCAAGCGGGATTCAATCAAGAACGCATCCAGCCAGAATTGGCCCAGCCGACGTTCACACTACTCAAGTTTCAGTCTGTCTCTCCGCTACTCATAGCGGTGGCGGTTCGGCGTCAAAATGGTCAAACGCCGGCGTATTGGAAAAAAACCGAGCGTCCGTCATAATGATCATAATCATGCCTTTTTGCATACTACAGGGGAAGTGGCGGAAAGGTACCTGTTTACAGGAAGGTTTGGCCCGTGGAAGCACAGGCCAAACCAATGGTTAAAAATGGTCAGCCCAAATGTTCGACGAGCCGTTCCAACAACCGCGCGGCTTCGTCTACGCTCAGAGTCCGGCCGCGAAGATGTATCCGCAATTCGCCCGCTGATACCTCTGCTCGCAATTCTCCGCCTTTGGGCAGCGTCTGAATAGGCAGCCGTTGAATCTGTTTCGGGCGGCCCCCACGCGGCTTTTCCTGAGTCGGTGCAGGCGCGTCTTTCAACGCAGCCTCTATCACGGTCAGTTCCGATTTCGGGTCCGTGGCCTCACCCCGGGACAAGGCCTCCCTCAGCTTGGCCTGCGCGCCATCCCGGATAGCCGCGGCAATCCTGAGACCTACCTTTTCCGACAACGCAACCGGGTACTGCAGTAAGTCGCCCAAGGCCTCGTGAACCACCGCAAAGCTGCGGACCTTGGACCTTTTGGCCTTGGAGGCTGCGGCGAACAGAACATCCACGGCGGCTTCGGTCGACGGGAACACACCCTGCCCCACAGCGAGGACAGCGATGCGCCCACGTTCATACGGGCTGAGGTTTGATCGAAGTTCGTTCTCCTCGACCATCGAAACATACGCGTCCTGCCCTGCGCCAGCCTGCCGCACGAACGCAGGAATTTTGGCGAATTTCGGGTCACCGCCGGCCAAACGGCGGAAGGCGTCCAACCGGCGATAGCCCGATATCAGACCATAGCCATCCTCGGTTTTGGTCACCTCGATCGGCGTCCGCAGCCCGTTGGAGCGCAGAGATTCCAGCAGTTCGGACATTGCCTCTTCGTCATCGACCATGCGGTCGCGCCGCAAGAAATCGGCATCGATCTGATCTATGGGCACCATCTCTGCGACCAGACCGGCGTCCTGGGCATCCCGCCAACGCGCAGCGTCGCCTTGGTCTTTTGCAAGGGTTGCACGGTCGGTCACTGCTGCCATGCCATTCAGCGTCGCGGCCTCGGCCGCGACCTGCGCGATTGGCGGAGTTGACGGGTTGGCCTCGAACGGACTGATCGAGGGTTTCGCGGCGAAACCAGCCTCGAGTTGTTCAAGCTCCGCCGCATCCGGCGCCGTCAGTCTTCTGCGTTTAGCCATCTGCCTGTCCTCCCATCTGGGCGTCGCGCCACCAACACCCGATCAGCACTTCTTTGAATTCCGCGTAGGTCCGATCGAAGGTCTCCCGCCCCCGAACATAGGTGTCGCGGTTAAAGTCACGGTAGTCTGCTTCGTAGATTCCGTTCACCTGTTCTCCGGCCTGCCCTACCAAAGCGGTGTAATCCTGCCGATAGGCGTTCATGAAATCTCCGAAATACGCCTGGATCACGTTGGCCATGTCTGTCTGCTGACTGGCGTCGAACCGGGTGATGATCGCGCGCACGACATCCCATTCGAACTTGAGTTCGGGCAACCCGGCTGCCCTTTGTGCCGCGTTCTCGCCATCCTCGATACTGGCGAATGTGGTGTATAGCATGTCGAAGAAGCGCCCGGTGGAATCAAATTCCAGGAATGAAGCTCCGAGCGGCACCAGCAAAATATCCGCTGCGGCCAGCGCATTGATCGTTAGGTACCCAAGTGCAGGAGGAGTATCGAGGAACACGATGTCGTAATCATTCAATACGGCCTCGTCCTGCAAAAAGTTGGTGAGCCCGTCCCACAGCGGCCAACTGCGAAGGCCCATCCGCCAGACCGGGATCTGAAATTCAGCCCAATAGAGGTTCAGTTGAGCACCAATGAGATCAATGTTGGGCCAATGGGTCTTCTGGATGACATCTTGAGGTTGGGTTCTCAGTGCCTCTTGCAGAGTTTCATCCAATGGGATTTCGGGTTGACCGGCAGCGGCGCGGACCCTGTTCTCTTCCTGAACCGCGCGCGCATAGTCTTTTGCGATCAAGGGGAAGACTGTCTGCCATTCATCCGCGACGCGACCACCCAGGATCGACGTCATGGATCCCTGGCTATCAAGATCAATCACCAGCACTTTATAACCGTCCAACGCGGCCGACATTGCCAGATGAGCAGCGGTGGACGTCTTGCCCACGCCACCTTTGAAATTGGCAACGGCAACAACTTTTGCCGGCAGATTTTCTGGCCGGTAGGGCAGGTATTCCTTGGTGCTTACACCTTCGGCCGCGAAATGGCGCCTCAAGGTCAGAACTTCTTCGAGGGTGAACCATTTCGATCCTGCTTCGCCTTCGCCTTGCGGGAGGTCAGGATTTGCCTTGAGGACGCGGCGCAGGTGGGCCGGAGCCACCGGGATCAGGTATTTGGTAATCTCCCAAATCGAAAACCGGCGGAGGCGCTTTTCGCCATCGGGCGCATACCCGCGGCGGGCTAGATCTTCGCGCCCTTTGGCACAGAAGGTTGCAGCTTTTGCGAATCGTGATGTCCCGATAGGATCGGGTAACTTTGATGCAGCCTTGGCCGGATCCAGGTTGAAGTACGGCGGTAGAGCAGGTTGTTTAGATTTTGTCACTGTCGATGCCTCGAATAATGTTCGCCTTTCCGGCGTATATCAGGAAATGTACCGAACATTTTCCTTCTGCGCTATCCTCGAAAAAGCAGTTTTCCACAGAAGAATGCCGAAGAGTTCGGTTTCGCGACGAAACCGGCATTTATTCTCAGAAAAGGGCACACCAAAGAGTTTATTTTCTTTAAGGGTTTTAGATTCTTTGACGACAGAAACCATAAATAAATCATATATTTGTGGTCGCATCGGCACCCGGATACAGGACCAAGGGTTCCTGGCTTCGGGTTAAAAGGGACCTGTATACAGGATCAAAGGGTCCCGAATCCGGGGAGAAGGGCACCGATTCGCGGTTCGGCTCTATCGTGGACTATTTAGGGTCTAATCCGAGTGCGTTGATCGCCGCTTACGCGGGTCACGACTCCAAGTTTGAACCAATTGGCGCCCGCTTCTGTGGATAACTGGGTCGCCGATTCGGATAGGTACCTGTCTACGGGATTCACTCCATCCTGCATATGGGGACCCAAATTTGGTTGATCCACGGGTACCTTTTGTGTCACAAACTTGGGAAACGAGCAGCCGGGCAGAATCATGCCGGATACACAACTGGACACGGATCACCTTTCAGGCGCTTTGCGTCGGGAAACGGTGAAAAAGAATGTGGCCGCGATCCATATTAGCGGCAAGCTGACGCTGTTGCAGCGCAAGCTGTCCAACGTGTTGCTGCTCAATGCCTACGACTCTCTGACCACGGCGCAGACCCATACGATTGATGCCCGCACCCTGGCGATGATGGTGGGCTACAACTCGAACGACTTCGACACTTTGCGCGCCAGCCTGAGAGCGCTTGCCGAGACAGTGGCCGAATGGGACATGCTCGATGAAAAAGGGCGGCAAGAGTGGGGCGTGTCGTCGTTGCTGAGTTTCGCCAAGCTCAAGGGCGGGATCTGCGAATACGCCTATTCCCCGGCCTTGGCGCAGAAGCTGTACGATCCGAAGATCTATGCGTTGATCAATGTGCATATCCAGCGCAATTTCAGCTCGGGGCACGGGTTGGCCTTGTATGAAAACTGTTATCGATTCGTGCGCACCGGGTCGACCGGGTGGTGGGCGCTCGAGGTGTTCCGCAAATTGATGGGTGTGGACGGCAGCGACTATTACACGAGCTTCAAACACCTGAATGCCAAGATCATCAAACCCGCAGTGGCTGAGGTGAACAAAAGCTCCGATATTCTGATCGAACCCGAGTTCCGCAAGAAGGGCCGCAGCGTCACCGACATTCGGTTCCTGATCAAGGCGAACCCGCAGAAGGCAATGTTCGAGATCGACGACAGCGATGGGGTGCGCAACCTGGCGGTCTACAAGACCTTGCGCAAACAAGGGGTGTCCGATCGGCTGGCGCGTCAGTGGATCTCTGAGCATGGTGAGGATTACGTACAGCAGAAGCTGGACTATGTAGCCGGGCAGGGGGACGTGAAATCAACGCTGGGATATCTTTCGGCCGCCCTGCGCGATGACTACAAGGCCCCCGCGGCAGAGACCGTGAAACCGCCTAGTCCCGAGGCGCTGACCGCAGCCAAGCAGCGGGAGGAAGAGAAGGCACGCGAAGATCAAGCTTATGCCGCGCGCGTGGCGGAGCGCGCCGAGCGTGCCCGCAAGCTGGCCATCGTCGAAGACCTGGTTTCGCGGCGAAACCCCACTCAACGGGATGCCGACAAACGCTTGTTCATGTCGACTTTGTCGGACGAGCTAGACCGAGAGAACTTCCGGCAACACGGATGGCGATCAGGTTTGAACGCCAACGCCATTTTTGCCTTTTGGGAGGAGTTGGAGCCCGACGCGTTCCAGACGGAAACCCCCGCCTGAGGCTCAGGCGGGGCAGGGGGCTTATTGATTTTTCAGTGCATTTCGCAGCGCATCCCCAATCGCGCTGTGCTGCGCATTGTGAGAAGATTTTGCGCGTTGTGATTTCGGGATGCCTTTATTCTTTTCACGCGCGTTCTGGCCTTTGACGTCGCGAACTTGCCGGGCAGAAGCTCCGCCATCCTTGCGCATGCTCAACCCGATCCGCTTGCGCGGCACGTCCACTTCAACGACCCGGACGCGCACGACCTGACCGGCCTTGACCACCTCATGCGGGTCTTTCACGAACCGGTCGGCCAACTGGCTGACATGCACCAGCCCGTCCTGATGCACGCCGATATCGACAAAGGCGCCAAAGGCAGCGACGTTGGTCACGGTGCCTTCCAGCACCATGCCGGGTTTGAGGTCGGTGATCTCTTCGACACCCTCCTTGAAGCTGGCGGTCACGAAGCTGGGACGCGGGTCGCGGCCGGGTTTTTCCAATTCAGCAAAGATGTCGCGCACCGTGGGCAGGCCGAACCGGTCATCCACGAACTGTTCGGCACGCAGACCATGCAGCGCACCATCATTTCCCATGATCTGGCGGATGTCGCGGCCGCAGGCCTGCACGATGCGGCGGGCCACGTCATAGGCCTCGGGGTGGACGGCCGAGGCGTCCAGCGGCTCATCCCCGTCGCGGATGCGCAAAAAGCCCGCGCATTGTTCAAAGGCGCGGGGGCCGAGGCGCGCGACCTTCAGCAGATCCTGCCGCGACCGGAACGCGCCGTTCAGGTCGCGATGCGCCACGATGGCTTCGGCCAGACCGGGGCCCAGGCCCGAGACATGGGCCAGCAGCGGCGCCGAAGCGGTGTTCAGATCGACGCCAACGGCGTTCACCACATCCTCGATCACGGCTTCTAGAGACTGGCTCAGCCGGTGTTGATCAACGTCGTGTTGATATTGGCCGACGCCGATGCTCTTGGGTTCGATCTTGACCAGCTCGGCCAGCGGGTCCTGCAGGCGGCGGGCGATCGACACCGCGCCACGCAACGAGACATCCAGATCGGGAAACTCGCGCGCCGCCAGTTCCGAGGCCGAATAGACCGAGGCCCCGGCCTCGGACACCACAACCTTAGTGGGGGCCTGCACCCCTTTGGGTAGCAGTTTCAGCGTATCTGCCACCAGCCGCTCGGTCTCGCGGCTGGCGGTGCCGTTGCCGATGGCGATCAGTTCAACCTTGTGGGTGGCGATCAGGTTCAGGATGGTGGCCTGTGCGCCGCGCAGATCGTTCTTGGGTTGGAACGGATACAGCGTGTCGGTCGCCACCAGCTTGCCCGTCGCGTCCACCACTGCGGCCTTGACGCCGGTGCGGATGCCCGGGTCCAGCCCCAGAGTGGGGCGAGGTCCGGCAGGGGCGGCAAAAAGCAAGTCCTTGAGATTGCGTGCAAAAACCTGAATGGCCTCCTCCTGCGCGCGGCTACGCAGATCGGCCATCAGCTCGACCATCATCGACAGCGACAGCTTTACCCGCCAAGTCCAGCCCGCGACCTTGCGCAGCCAGGCGTCTCCCGGGCCGTCGCCACGCGTCTGCAGATGCGCCGCCACGATCGCCTCGGCCCGGGCGGCGCCGGTTTCGGGGTCGGGGGCAATGTCCAGCGTCACGATCCCCTCTTTCGACGCGCGCAGCATCGCCAGCGCCCGGTGCGAGGGCACCTTGGCCCAGGGCTCGGCATGGTCGAAATAGTCGCTGAACTTGGCGCCTTCCTGTTCCTTGCCCTCGATCACCTTCGAGGTCAGCAGCGCCTCGGCCTGCATGAAGCTGCGCAGCTCGCCCAGAAGGGCGGCGTTTTCGGTCAGACGCTCGGTGATGATGTCGCGCGCGCCATTCAGCGCGTCCTTGGTGGTGGGCACGGCCTCGGTCACATAGGCCTGGGCCAGACCCTCAGGGTCGGCGCTGCGGTCGGCCAGGATCGCGTCGGCCAGCGGCTCCAGCCCGTTTTCCCGCGCGATCATCGCCTTGGTGCGACGCTTGGGTTTGTAGGGCAGGTAGATGTCTTCCAGCTGTGCCTTGGTTTCGGCGCGGGCAATGGATTTGGCCAGATCGTCGGTCAGCTTCCCTTGATCCTTGATCGAGTTCAGGATCGTCTCGCGCCGTGCCTCAAGCTCGCGCAGATAGGCCAGCCGGTCGGACAGGGTTCGCAGCTGGCTGTCGTCCAGCCCGCCCGTCACCTCTTTGCGGTAGCGCGCCACGAAGGGCACGGTGGCGCCTTCGTCCAGCAGTTTGACCGCCGCGTCCACCTGTTCGGGGCGGGCATTGATTTCCGTGGCGATGGTGCGGGCGATGCGGTCCAACGGGGCCTCCTTGATCTCGGGTTGGAGGACCGTCTTAGCCAGCGCCCGCGCCAAGGGAAAGGCGTCGCGTATCGTCGGCGGGCTGAAAATACGGGCATATGCGCGGTTTTGCGCAAACTGGGTCAAAATGCGCGTTCAGATGCGATTGATCCCGGGCCTCGGGTGATTTAAGGGAGGCCCTGTCAAATCAGAGTCACCCCGGAGCGGAACAGCATTCACGCTCCTCGCACGCCGCGCTGCACGCGGCACAACTCTCGGATCGCACGCCCCTGAAAGGCTTAAAAAAGGTAAGGGAACATGGCAGAAAAATCGAACTTCGACATATTGTATACCATCGTAGACGAAGCGCCGGAGCTGGCCAGTGCCTCGTTCCTGCCCATCATCCGCAAATTCGCCTCGGCCGCGGGTGTCAGCGTCGGTACCAAAGACATCTCGCTGGCTGGCCGCATCATCGCAGCCTTTCCGGAAAACCTGACCGAAGAACAGCGTCAGCCCGACGATCTGGCCGCCTTGGGTGAGCTGGTGAAAACCCCCGAGGCCAACGTGATCAAGCTGCCCAACATCTCGGCCTCGGTGCCGCAGCTGGTCGCTGCCATCAAGGAACTGCAGGGGCAGGGCTATGACATCCCGGACTACCCCGAGGATCCCAAGACCGACGCCGAGAAAGAGATCCGCGCCCGCTATGATGCGATCAAGGGATCGGCGGTGAACCCGGTTCTGCGCGAGGGCAACAGCGACCGTCGCGCAGCCAAGGCAGTCAAGCGCTATGCGCAACAGCACCCGCACTCGATGGGCGAATGGTCGGCCGACAGCAAGACCAAGGTGTCGTCGATGCCGGGCAATGATTTTTACGCCAACGAGAAATCGGCCACCATCACTGCTGATCAGGCCGGTGATGCGCGGATCGAATTCGTGGGCAAGGATGGTGGTGTTACCGTCCTGAAAGACGGCTGGGCGCTGGAAGAGGGCACCGTTGCGGACGCCACTTTCATGTCGGTCAAGGCCCTGTCGGAGTTCCTGGATGCCGCGATTGAGGACACCAAGAAAGACGGCACGATGTTCTCGCTGCACATGAAGGCGACGATGATGAAGGTCAGTGACCCGATCATTTTCGGTTATGCCGTCAAGTCGTGGCTGGCGCCGGTGTTCGAAAAATTCGGCGACCGCATGGCACAGCTGGGCGTCAACCCGAACTCCGGCTTGGGCGATCTGCTGAACCGCGTCAAGGACGATGCCGAGATCATGGCAGCGATCGAAGCGATCAAGGCCGATCGACCCTCGATGTACATGGTCGACAGTGACAAGGGCATCACCAACCTGCACGTGCCGTCGGACGTGATCATCGACGCCTCGATGCCCGCCGTGATCCGCGCGGGCGGCAAGGGCTGGGACGAGAGCGGCAAGAAGGGCGACACCAACTGCGTGATCCCCGACCGCTGCTATGCGCCGGTCTATGACGAGACCATCAATTTCTTCAAAGCCAACGGCGCGCTGAACCCGGCGACCGCCGGTTCGGTGGCCAACGTGGGCCTGATGGCCCAGAAGGCCGAGGAATATGGCAGCCACCCGACCACATTTGAGGCGCCCGCCGACGGCACGATCCGCGTCGTTCTGGCCAATGGCGAAACCCTGCACTCGCATGAGGTCGAAAAGGGTGACATCTGGCGCGCTTGCACCGCCAAGAAAGCCCCGATTGAGAACTGGATCCAACTGGCGATGGACCGTCAGCGTTTGACTGGCTCCGAGGCGATCTTCTGGCTGGATGCGAACCGCGCCCATGACGCCGAGCTGATCAAATACATCAAGCCGGCGCTCGAGGCTGCGGGCGTAGCCGACAAGTTCCTGATCCTGCCGCCGCGTGAGGCGACCCGCAAGTCGCTGGAAACCATCACCGCCGGCAAGGACAGCATCGCGATCACGGGCAACGTGCTGCGCGACTATCTGACCGACCTGTTCCCGATCCTCGAACTGGGCACGTCGGCCAAGATGCTGTCGATCGTCAAGCTGATGAATGGCGGCGGCCTGTTCGAAACCGGTGCAGGTGGCTCGGCGCCCAAGCACGTTCAGCAGCTGGTCGAGGAAAACCACCTGCGTTGGGACTCGATGGGCGAATTCTGCGCGCTGGGTGAAGCGCTGAACTTCCTGGCCGACAGCCGCGGGAACGCCAAGGCCGCCGTTCTGGGCGCTGCGGCCGAGGCCGCAACGCAGGGCATCCTGGACCACGACCGCTCGCCCAGCCGCAAAGTTGGCGAGCCGGACAACCGCGACAGCCACTATTGGTTCGCCCGCTACTGGGCCGAGGCGCTGGCCGCGCAGTCGGATGATGCTGAACTGGCCGCGCATTTTGCTCCGATCGCCAAAGAACTGGCGGAGAAGGAAGAGCAGATCCTCTCCGAACTGCTGGCCGCTCAAGGCAAACCTGCAGATCTGGGCGGCTATTACCACGGCGATCGCACCAAAACTGCGGCAGTGATGCGCCCTAGCGCGACACTGAACGCGATCATTGGCTGACTACAGAAGGCCGGGCGAATGAGCCCGGCCTTTTATTTCGTCGGATCAGGCGACAGTTATTTATTTTCCGAGCTATTGTTTGCTTTTGCTTGATTGGCCGGACCTGAACAGTTCTAGCACGACCTGGGTTGGACAAAGGGAGTTGCGGCACGGTTCTCAGCCGGTATCATCCCAGAAAGTTTGCACCGTCAAACGGTTCGGCCGGACTGTGCAGTTGATTTGTTAAAGGGTGTTTCAGAGCGCCTGTGTTCCCAGTAATTGGAACCAGGGCTGGCGCTGGATTTGGATTGCCGGACACGGTCGGCGGAGAGTGGTCATGAGTACGCTGAAGATCGCGGTACTGTCCGACATACATGGAAACGCCACGGCGTATGCGACCGCGATCCAAAAGGCCGAAGCTTTTGTGCCGGATGTCGTCGTCATGTTGGGCGATCTGCTGACATATGGTGTGCGCCCTCGGCAGGTGTTGGAACTGACCGACCAACTGATGGCTCGCCAAAACTGCGTGTTCATCCGCGGCAACCACGACCAGTTCTATTTCGATCTGGATAAAGGTAACCCGTCCTTCTACGACAACATTGCAGGATTTGTGTTGGAGTCCGTCGAATGGACGCATGGTGAGGTCCGGGGCGACCCACCGTTGGCTGACCGATACCCATGGGCCGACCGCCATAGCATGGGGCCGATCCTGTTCTCACATGCCAACCCTTACGATTATGGGGACTGGTCCTATGTCTCGAAACCGGAACAATGGGCACCAGCGGCAGCGGCCTTGCGACACATGGGAAAGACGGTCGGGGTCTTTGGGCATTCGCACCGGGCCTTTGCCGTCATGATCGACGAAGCCGGAAGACCGACACCTGCGGATCAACGCAAGTGGATAAGGATTCCGAAAGGGTCTGTGCTACTGCTGAATCCCGGAGCGGTCGGGCAGGGGCGGGGCACGGGCATGTCTTATCTGACCCTCGAGCTGGATGGCGACCGGGTTAGAATCGACATCCCGTCGATCAGCTTCGATCTGGAACATATCCGCGCGGATATTCAGGCCACTGACCTCAGTCAGGGGACAAAGGAACGGCTTATTTCATTCATGGAGAAATGAATTGATCACGGTTTTGGTTACAGGTGCGGGTGGCGGAGTGGGCCAGGGCATCATCAAGTCGCTCAGGCTGATTTCTGATTTGCCGCTGCGTATTCTTGGAGCCGACATGTCCGCCCTATCTGCCGGCCTTTATGCTTGCGACAAAGCCTTTCTGGTCGAAGGGTGCCGCTCGCCGGGATATCTCGACTCACTGGCGCGGATATTTCAGTCAGAGTCCGTGGACTACTATTTCCCCGGAACGGATATCGAACTGGCATTGTGTGCCGAAAACCGGGATCGCATTGCGGAACATTTCGGGACAAAGGTCGTGGTCAACAGTCCAGAGACGGTGCGAATTGCCGATGACAAGGGACTGACCTCGGCTTTTTTGGCGAATAACGGGCTGCCCCATCCGCGCACTTGGCCTATGGCCGAGGCATTGGAAATGGATGATCTGGTCTACCCGGTTATTGCCAAACCGGCGGTCGGGTTTCGGTCCATCGGGGTCGAGCGGGTGAATTCTCGGGAAGAGCTGGCCAACTACCCTGGTGATCTAGCAGCAACCATCGTACAGGAACTGATCGGCGATGACGCGCGCGAGTTTACGTGCACGATCGTCGGGGCGAAGGGGAGCCTGTCGCCGGTTCTGGCACTGCGCCGAGTGCTTCGGTCGGGCGATACATATCGGGCCATTCCCGAGCGGAACCCGGTGATCGAAGACTATGTCACAGCTATCGCGCGCAAGCTGGACGTCGAAGGGGCCTGCAATTTTCAGCTGCGCCTTGGCGACGACGGAGTACCCAAGGTGTTCGAAATCAATGCCCGGTTCTCGGGCACTACACCGTTTTGTGCTCAACTGGGTTTCAATCCGGTCGAATGTTACCTCAAGACCGATCGCGGCCTTCCCTATGAGCCGGAAATCGCTTGGGACAGCATGGTTCTGCGGTACTGGAGCGAGCTGGTCGTTCCGCGTTCAATGACAGACACATTGGATCAGGCCGGCCAGTTGGAACCTCAGATCCCGGCCCAGTTCAGCCTCTATGGCGGGACGCCATGAAAGTTGCCCTGACAGGGGCGACCGGCCTGCTGGGTCGCCATCTTGTGGCCTGGCTAAGCCGACGTGACATTCCTGTTGCGCGGATCGACCGGTCGAACTGGGATCTGCAGGACGCGATCACCCATGTCAGGCTGGATCAACTGGCGCAAGGTGCGGATGTATTCGTGCACTGCGCGGCCCGGATTGACCTTGCCGGGCCTGCGGATGACGGCTCGGCTTGGCAGGTGCTGTTTGACAGCAATGTGCGAGCCACGTTGAATGCGGCGCGTTGGGCGGCAGATCGTGACGTGCACTTCATCTTTGTGTCCAGCGGGTCAGTTTATCGCGATCCTCATGCCCGCGGAATCGACGAAAGCGCGGAAACCGCCCCGGGGCCGCTTGGGGGTGATTACGCTACAACCAAGCGTTTGGCCGAAGCGGGGCTGGCTGAGCTTGCCCAGACTTCTGGAGCGCGAGTGACCGTGCTCAGACCTTCGGCGCTCTATGGTCATGGGCTGCCTGATGACAAGTTTCTTGTGCGGATGCTTAATGATGCGGCCGCGGGGCAAAACATCACAGTAACAGGTCCAAAGAACAGCATTGATTTCGTGCATGCGCATGACCTGAGCCGGGCGATTTTGCAATCGGCCGATGCCAAAGCTTACGGTGTATTCAATATCTCCGGCGGAGGTCCGGTTTCCTTGGCGGATCTGGCGCAGGAGGTCATGTCCGTCGCAGGTGGCCGGGGTGTGAACGAAACCCGACCCGGAGACAGTCCGCCATTCACCCGCTTCGATCTGTCCTCGGACGCAGCCCGGGCAGCATTCGGCTATGCGCCGGTTGTGGACATTGCAACGGGTCTGGAAATGACGTTGAGGGGCCAATTGCTGCCGGGAGCGGCATGACCCGGTCCGGCAGCCGGGCGATGGGAGCCGGAAACATGTTTTTTGAAGGTATCTTGGGTGTTACCCTTGTATTCCGGGTACCAGTCTGCGGGCCAGGTAACCCACCGCCGTTTGGATTGTAGAATATGGTGCCAGTCAACAGTATCAGCCGGCCTAAGCCGATTTTGGAGCAGATCGAATTCGCGTGTCTGATGACTGCGTTGCTGTTCAGCACGTTCACTGCCTTTCGCCATCCGGCGGTTCTGTTCACGGCCAGCGACATGTTTTTGACGGTTGCCGTGATCCTGCGGTGCAACCGCAGCCTGCCGCTGTTTCCGTTGCAATCCGCGTCCTCGGTCTGGTTCATCGGCATGCTGATGATGGTGGCGGGACTGTCGATCGGCTCTATCGCGCACGGCGATCCGGTGTCGGCCTTCGTGGTCATCGTGCAGTATTTTTTTTCGTTCGTGCTTTTGCCTCTGGCGATCCTGGGCCGCCCGTATGAAGAGGCGGTTACTCTTGCAAAGGTCGGCGTGATCTCGATTGCCTTGAACTGTCTTGTCGGGATGATCGCATATGGCGTGGGCTATTCCGGTGGCGAATCCCGGTATTTCATGCTGGTCAGCGGCAACTACCGCGTGGCGGGGCTGGTGGATAATCCAAACGGGTTGGCTGGACTGATCGTGCTTTGGTTCCCGGTATTGTGGTATCTTGGGCTGACGGGTGCGCTAAGAAAACTGCCATTCTTGGCCCTCTTCGGGCTGCTCGCCATCACTTTGATCTACGCAAGTTCGAATTCCAGCCTTGCCGGTGCGGTCATCTGCGGTGCTCTGTTCCTGCTGCTGGTCGGAAATCAGCGCGTGCTGATGATCTGGGGAACAGCTGTGACGACGATGGCTTGGATCAGTATCCAATGGGCCGAGTTCATCTTCCCGCCGACGTTCCGCAACCGGGTATTGTCACCTCTGCTCGAGGGGGACCTGAGTCATGCGGGTACATTTGAAGACCGCGCCGATCTCATGATCGAGGCCTGGCGGTTTCTGCCGGATTACTTTCTGGTGGGTATGGGCGCGGGACAGTATCGCGAACTGAGCAGTCAAGGCATTCCCGTTCACAACCTGTACCTGTTGCTGGCCAACGAAGGGGGCATTCTAGCCTTGCTGGGATTGTGCTTCGTTTTGGGGTCCGCCATCGTCTACGCCGTAATGGCCCGGCATAATGTGCCGAACAGGGTGTACGGGCGCGCGACCGTGGTGACCGTCACGCTGACCTTTGCGGCGCTGTCAATGAACTACACCCATGTTTACCAGCGCGGTATGCTGATCCCGTGGATCGTGGCATTGGGGCTGTTGGCTGCGTCCGATCGGTACCGGCGCCGCTAGCGTTACACGTCACGGGTTGCTTTTTCCCATGCCGTTCCCGTCGCCAGCCAATTCGTGCAGGAACTCCTCAAGGTTGGTCCAGCCATCTTCGTCCGAATCCGCAATTGCATCCGTCGGGTCCGTGGGATTCAGGCCCCATTGCGTTTCCCATTCATCAGACATCCCGTCGACATCGCTGTCTGCATAGGGCAGGGCGCTTTCAAGCTCGGGCCAACCGCCGACCTTTTCAGGGTTCTTCTTTAGGATTTTGCCGGAACGGTCACGGACCTCCTGAACAACCCTCTGATCCACCGCGTCGCGAGACGGGCGTGTCGCGCCAGCGTTTTGCAGGACCGTTTCGAACACTGTCGAAACCGGATCGGCCTGGACCAGAGGTGGGGTGACCGGCTCATCAACCACATAGACACGATGTTCGGGGGCAAGGACCAGTTCCTCGGGAAGGTCCAGGCTGTTGCGGTTGTCTTCATCAAGATTGTCCCGAAGGTACAGCCGGTAGCCATTCTTGAAGCCGTCGAACAGGTGCACCAGTAGATTGGAATCGATGCTTTCACCGGACAGCTTCAGGTTGCCAATGATATTGGCGTCCAGCTCGGTCCAGCGATTGTCCAGCGAAACGACATATTGCCAGATCGGTGAGTACATCAGGTTGTTTACGATTTCGGTCGTGGTCCCGGGAGTCTGGGGCGCGATTTGCGGGTTTCTGAACATCCCGTGAGAGAACAGGTTGTGATGGATGCTGAAGTCTCCGCCCTTTGTCAGCAGCATGTTGCGGGCCCGGTTGCTTTTGCCTGGTCCGCCATGCAAGAGGGGCTCGCTGACGATGCTCCACTGAAAGGTCAGCCGTTCGGCGTTTTCTGAGTCAATGGTCTCGTCGCTGCCCCAACTGGCGGAAATGTGGTCGAAGATCACGTCACGCGCGGCTTTGGTGTAGACGCCAATGGCCCCTGAACAGCAGGACTCTACGTCGTGCGGCCCGGGCCGGAACCGAACATGGCGCACGATGACATCATGCGTCCGGATTTCCAGTGATGGGCGCAATTGACGTGGGCCGTTTCGGATCGCAATCCCGCCGCCCGGAGCGGTTTCTCCGGCGATGGTCAGAAAAGGACTGTTTGCGATCAGAGACGCCTTTTCCAGTGTAATCGTTCCGCTGACCCGAAAGATGCAGGTTCGAGGACCTTTGGCGTCGATGCATGCTCGCAGGGAGCCGGGCCCGAATTCTTCGGTAGTGGTGACATAAATCACTCGCCCGCCACGCCCACCTTTGGCCGCGGCGCCATGCCCTTCGGCGCTGGGAAATGCTCTTTGGGAGCCATCCGGCAATTGCGCCGAAAAGGACCGGTTCGCGTTCTCGGCCAGCAGCGTACCGGGGCTGCTGCCAATCGCCAGAACAGTCGCAAATAGCGAACCATGTAATACGGCGAGCAGTCTTGGCCTTTTTGCAATTGGCATTCTGAAAACCTTGGCTGTTGTCAAAATTCTTCTGTCTTTGGTCTAGGGCGCGGTTTCCCGGGTTTGAGTTTTGGTCGCGCAGACCATCATTGAATCCCGCAGGTGCACTGGAATCACCAGGTCAGACAGCCGTGCCGGAACCTTGAAGCGCGCCCATCTGGGTAGATAACGATGCACTCTTTCAACCAGATATCCTAATGGAAAATACCACGTCGGCCGATGAAATTCGGTTTGTTGCAAGCCAGCTTTGGCCAAGGCAAAGCGCAGTGTTTCAGGGTCGAAGTAGCCGATATGCGCAACACGATAGTGCCACCATTGGTCTCCCATGATACGCGCCAACAGGGACGAGCGGTCGGGCGTAACGACGACCAGTACTCCATCATCGGCCAGCAACCGCGCAGCCTGAGTGATCAGGTCCAGCGGATCCGGAACGTGTTCAACCACGTCTACCAGAGTGACTACATCGTAGGGGCCGGTCAGATCGGGATGTGGAAGAACGCCTTGGACCACTGGCAGGCCATGGTGTTTTGCGCGTGCGCAAAACCGCCGCGACGGCTCAACCCCGATCGCGTCGTAACCACAGGCGATGGCCTCCTCGACCAGAATACCGGTTCCGGCCCCCACATCCAGCAGCCGGTTCGCGCCGGCAGTGGGTCTTGGCAGCCTGTTCAGCAGCACCCGCTTCTGCCGCGCCCTTTGGGGGCGCGTCATCTCATAGGCCGGGTCTTCGAGGTCTTCGTAGAATTTAAGGACATCGACCATATCCGTGCATTGGCAAAAACCGCAGCGGACGCATTGGTCGATCGCGGCGGTTGTACCGTAGTCGGCATTCGAGATTTCAAAGTTCCGCGACGTCGGATCCCCGCGCAGGGTGCTTTCCTTTATCCTCCTGAGGCCGCCGGTGCCGCACAACCAGCATCGCCGGGCCGGTGCGGAAACAACATCATCTGAAGGCTGGTTCACCATGCGCGCATCACCTCCAGTCTGGCAGCAAGCCGGTCCGTTGCCCGGCACCTATGACCCGACTGGCCGGATTTCAAGCAACTGTTCAAAGAACGGAAGCTTGATCTCGAGCAGAACGAACATGACCACCACCAGCAGAATAACCTGAAAAACAAGGCCGCGTTGTTTGTACAGATTTTCGGGGGCCTGTGCGATCGAGTCCCGCGCCAGCCCGACGGCAAGATAGCGCCCGAACAACATCGCCACGAAGGGCAGAGACAGAAGAAGCTCGATTTTGTACTTGGTCAGGAAAACGCCCAGGAAAGCGGTGGACAAGATTGCGTAGACCAGCGCCGAAACCAGTAGCTTCGACTCGTCGTAGTCTTTGAAAGATGCGCGGTACCGCGCGGCAAGCGCCGGGTCGTCAATGGTACGATATTCGGCAAAGCGCTTGATCGCCATCAGATACGCGCCCCCGAACCAGTACGAGATCAACACGCTGGATGGTGCCACGATCGGCGGAACCATAATGAACCAGCCCGCAAAGAACCGGATGGGGTTGTTGATGGCCTCGCTCAGAACGTCCAAATAGGCGCGGTCCTTGGACCGGATTGGTTTGACGTTGTAGATGATCCCCATGATCAGCAGGGACAGCGCCGTCAGGAAGAACGGCGTATTGATCAGCAGCGCGAGTCCCAGACCGATGATCGCCAGACCCAGCCATTGCAACCAGACGATCCGGCCGTCGATTTCGGTCACGACCGAGGCACGCTCTTTCTTCTTCGGGTGGTGTCGGTCGAACTCACGGTCCAACCACTCGTTGATGGTATAGTTGGCCGATGCGATCAGGCAGATCGAAAAGATCCCGACGGCGAGGTCGATTACCGACCGACCGGTGAACTCGGCACCCATGATGACCGCAAGAACGGCACCCGGCAGAATGAAGATGTTCTTGAACCAATGGTCGATGCGCGCAATGGACAGATAGTCTTTGAATCCGGCTTTTACCATTGCAACCACTTTCACCGACACAACAACATTTGCCGGACCCGAAAAGGCGGGAAACAGAACAATACGGGCGGCATGTCAGATTTCCAGACTGCGCCTTGCGTGCTTCTTCCGGCGATCAAAAAGCTTCAAAACCACAAGGAAACTAGCACATATGACCACTGCGACGATAGGCCAAAGTGCTGCAAGATACCTTACCGACGCAATGGATAGTGTTGCAGACAGAAACAATAACGCATGCAGGCTCAGCACCCCCAACCCAGCCAGGGTCAGCATCTGACGTCCGGGCCAGTTTCGGCGCAGCCAAAGGATTGAGGCCGCCAGGATCAAGATCGAAGCCAGCCAACCTATCGCAAGCGCGGAATGGATAAGACGTGCATGCGGCGGATCATATACATCGCGGTTGATGTAGCCGAGCGCATTGTCCATCGGGAACGGCCCATTCTGCGCGATGTAGGCGGTGATGTCGTTCGCGGTCACGGCATGGTAGAAGGGCTGCCAGAGGGCGGCATAGTGTTGTAGCGGCAACCGCAGAAACCCCGTTGGATTCGCCAGAATTCGTCTTGAACCGATTTCGGCCATGAGTTCAGTCTTTGGAATGCCAATTCGGTCGGCAATGGACTGCAACCGGTCCTTCTCGTACAGAAATATCAAGCTGGCTTCGTAGCTGTGCATCAGAAAGAAGGAGACCGGTCCAAATGGCGCCCGGGAAATCGCCTCGCGTGCGTCTGCCGGACCCTCTTCTTCAAGAATAATCCAGACTTCGGTTCGTGGGTCATCGGGGGCATAGGGGCTTGGGCCTGCAGCGAACATGGCGCTTTTTGCGAATAAGACGTTCCCCAGCACGCTTTCGCGAGGTTCATCGTGGCGAAGATCGTAAGCGGCGCGGTCTGCAAGCAGCACGAAGGTGACACCCAGAACTGCCAGAGCCAGCCCAGCCCACGGGCGCCTGCCATTGATATAGCTCGCGCAAAGAACCACCACGATAAGGATGGGCAAAAGAGCAAAACCAACTGGACGGATCGCAATCATGGCGCCGACTGTCATGCCCAGGGCTGCAAAGTGCCAGGGCTTGGGGCCGTGGATCGCTTGCACCAGACAGGCAAGATAGACGCATGTCGCGCTCTGGAACAGAGACTCGGACAGGATGCTGTAGTTGAAGTAGATCGTCATCGGGTTGATGATCAGAATTCCAAGCAGGACCAGACCGGCACCGGAGTGGCCAGTGGCCCGGGCCAGCGTGACCGACAACAGACATGCAGCAGCCGAGAATACCCAGATCTGGCCTACAACAGCGGCGCGCAGCGGGTCCGCGAACCCGTCGAAAAGGTCCAGAAAAAAAGGATATGCAAAGCCGCGATATGCTGCGGCTTGAACGTAGTCCGCCGAGTCACTGGAGAAGTTCACGTCAACCAAGGGAATAGCCGTCTGAATCACCGCCTGGACCAGTGCCAACGCGATGATTATGAGCCCCCCGTTTTCATCTGCCCTTGAAGAAGCTTTCCCCAAAACCCACTCCAAGCAAAGTCAGGTATTCCGACCGCGCCGCACGTCGGTCAGTACCCGCGCGCAGCATTCGGTGCCTGCATGGTAGCACAGACTCGGCCACCAGACATCCCCGGTGGCCGGAACGGCGCGGTCGCCGGATTTTCTAGTAGTCGTCGTAAGTACCGTAATACCCTTCGTAGGTGGTCCAGCGGTATTTCTTGGGGTCGACGTCATTCAGAATCGTACCCAGTACATTGAAGCCGGATGACTGAAGCCGTTTTGCCGCGGCTTGCAACGCATGCTGTGGCGTTTTTCCCCAGCGCGCGACCAGCAGAACGGCGTCGGCGAGGATGTCGTTGCGGTACACTTCATCCATCACCAGTGCCGGGGGTGTGTCCACGATAATGATATCGTATTGATCCAGCAGCGTTTCTTTGAGTTGCTTGAGCTTGTTTGACGCGGCATCAGACAGCTCGTGCGTAGGCGAGGCTGCGGTGATCAGATCCAGTGACCCTTTGGTTTCGGTGGTCAGAGCATGTTGCAGGGTTACACTGTCAGAATAGATTTCCGAAAGTTGCACCTCATCCATGTCTGGAATGAACGTCTTCGTCGCGCCGCGACGGTGCGTGTCCAGATCAATCAGCAGAGCGTTCAGTCCGTCAACCGCCGCCGAGGTCGCCAGAACGCTGCTGACGAAGGATTTGCCCTCGTTCGGCAGGCCAGAGGTGATCAGGATCACCTTGGAATGCTGGAACTTGATACAATTGGTCAAGATGCCCCGGGCGGCTTCGGCCAGGGGCGATTTCTGGCTCTGCAACAGGTTTTCGATCGCCTTGTTCTCACCGGCGAACATTTTGCTGCGTCGCTGACGGGCGATATATCCCAGGTTGCTGAGGCCGGTCATTCGGAAGATCTGGTTTTCGCTGCGCACCGTTCTGTCCAGGCCCTCGCGCACCAGCGCGATGATGAAGCCAACGATCATTGCGAACAGGCCGGCCAGCACCGTGATCAATGACCTGCTGGGGGCATAGGGTTCAACCGGAATTCGTGCTTTGGAAACCTGAATCGTGCCGTCCTCAAGCTGGCCGATGCGAGTTTCCAGCAAGGTCAGGTTGTCGATCGTGGTTTGATAGCGGGTTCGCAGTAGTTCGACTTCGCGTTCCCGGCGCAGCAACGACAGCTCCAGACGGGTGCGGGCCTCCAGCTCCTGCTCGGATGTGACCAGCTGTTCCTGGAGGGCCAGAATTTCGTCTTCCGGCAGGTTGCGTTCGATGCCGATGCGCAGCTGGGCCTTGCGCCGCTCCACCTCGGCCCGCAGCCGGGTCACGACCTGTTCGTCATCCAGATTGTCCTCACGGATGAACTCGGCCAAATTCGATTCCGCCTGGGTCAATTCTTCGCCGAGGATACCGACCCGGCGTTTGAGATTGTCGATCGATGTCATCAAGCGATTGACCCGTGCGTCGCGCTCGTTCGCGATATAGACGGCAATGACGGTATTGGGCAGGGCTGCAGCCAGCACCGGCGATGTGGATCGGCCTTCGATGCTGATGGCGAGGCTTTCTCCCGCGCGGGAGACAGAATAAGAGGCCAGAACCTTGTCGGTGACCGCAGCGCGGTGAATCTCTTCATCCGCCTCGCTGTCCGCGCCGGGCGCACGGCGCACAAAGCTGGGGTCGTCGAACAGACCCAGGCGGTCTGCCACCTGCTCGGCAAAGTCGCGAGACCGCAGTCGGGCTAACTCGGTTTCCACGCTCGACCGGTTCAGTTCATAGGTTTCCAGCTGTCCGGTCGACTCGCTGAATCGTGTTTCCGTGAGAGCCAAAACCATCTGTGCGTCCGACCGATACTGGTCGGGGATGGTCGACATGTAGAAGGCTGTTGCCGAGACCGCACCGACGACCAACAGAAAGATGACCAGAAGGTTCCGGCGCAGTAGCAACCAGATATTGATGAAATCGTTGGTTTCATGCTGGTTGGCAATTACGTCGTCACCGGATTGCACGAGTGTTCTCCATTTTTTTCGGACCGTGAATACGGCTTAAAATCGGCGTCAGAATCGAACTGTTATTTATCATATTGTTTTACCTGTACTTTGATCGGCTCGATAGATTTATCTAGCCATATCAGGCCAAAAGGCCGTCCCTGTGCGTTTGGCGGGCAAAAAAAGCGATGCAAATCCGAGAGCAGAGAGTTTTTGGCCATTCTGACGTCGGGCGAAGAGCTGCCTTTTTGAGGTTTTAAATTCGTGAACAATGCGCTTGGTTGCCGACGTTGTTTCCAAGGCCGATACAGTGGGTTTGGTCCGGCATACCTACCTTCCGGCGTCCTGCGCCCGGGCTTCCGGTGGTTCAGCAGCAGGCTCGCGAAAGGTGATTTTCCAGTTCAGGGTAAAATTCAGAAGGAATATGCACCCGGTCACGAACGCCTGAATGATCAAGTAGTGGAAAGGCAACAACGCAAAGAGAAGAGAGAACAGCGCCACGTTTATCGCCGAGGTCGTCGCCGTGACCAGAATGAACCTCTGCAGGGCACTGCGATGTGGAACGCTGGACCGAAACACCCATAGTCTTTGGATGCAGTAATTGAATGTGGCCCCCATCAGGAACCCGATTGCCGAAGCGATCGTTTCGTAGATGCCCAAGACCTCGACCGAGAACGCCATCGCCGAGAAATGGATGATGACGGCCGTGCACCCGGTCACGAAATAGCGACCGACCAGAACCGAGACGTGTTTGAGGTCTTCAAACTTCATCAATCAATCCTTCAGGGCGTGAATGCGGTGCCACCCGATTGAATATCATCGATCCTATCATTGTTCGGCCCCGAGTGTTGGAACAAGCTTCATGACATTCGATCCTTCATTCGATCGGTTTGAAACTGGCGGGAGATCCATAGATCCGCCCGTCGGCCTCCTCATAGAGTAGCGTCAGATCAGCTTCGCGGATCAGCCGTTCCTCATCGACCAGATAGAACCGCCAGTTGACCTCGTTCAGGATGGCGACAACCGCGTTTTGGTCTGCCACGCGTTTGCGGACCTCCTGAATTTCTTTTTCTGGCGATGTACCAGGGTCCGGCCTGCCGGTTCTGCGCTCGAACAACTCAGGGGACTTGAGCGCATTCACGCCCTTGACCAGCCGAATGACATCATAGCCGTTGGAATAGACCACGACACCGTCCCGCAGATTGTCCAGATGCGCCAAAGTCGGAGAGTTCTTCCAGACCGGTGAGGCATAGAAATTCCCCTCCGTCATGTGGGTGCGGGTCATCGCTGCCGTACGTACGGCATAGGTTCCGGTCAACGCCAGCGCAAGTATGAGAGCTACGGGACGCAACCGGTTCATCATATCCGTTCCTGGCTGACCACCAACCAGAGCAAACCCCAGAACCAGAGTCGAAATGAACACAGGCAACAGGTACCTGGCATGGATGGTCAGATTGGCCTCGATAAACAGGGCCAGAACCAGGAAAGGAACGTAGACCAGCAAAAAGAATGAGATCGTACGCGCAACTGGCAGACCGGGAAGGTCATCAGGGTTGGTCTGAACCTTCAAAGCTGTGCCGATCAGAGCAATGACGAATCCCAAAACCACAACCAAAGCGGTCAACGTGATAATCGGCGGCAGAGAGCTTGGCAGCACGTAGGCTGATAGCGTGGTCAGTGCCGCGCGGAAGGTCTCGGTGTCGGGATCCCCAAGGAACGCTGCTTGACGCCCGATGCCGGTCCCGCCAGAGGTTTGATTGTACAGGTACCACCCGATGATGATTGCGGATGCGATCAGGCCGAACACAATCGCCGAAACCAGTCGACGGCGCAGGTCGCCGTGACCATAAACAAGGATTGTCAGCGAGCAGGCCGCGATCAGAGGGACCAGTGCGAACCGGGTCAGCACGCACAGGGCGGCCAGACAGCTTGCCAACACAAAGGCGGACACGTTGTCGCCGCGCAGGTAACGGGACATGAAGAAATAGGTGCCCAGCAAGCAGTTTGTCGTGAGCGGTTCCGACAGGATCGTGACATGCGCGTACATGAACTGGGGACTCAGGACCATGATCAGTGCTGCCAGAAAGATCATCCGTGGCCGAACCTTGCAGTCGTTCAGGATCAAGAACATCAAAGCGATGTTCAGGACCAGGCTGAAGGTATTCAGCACCGTGGCCGCAAGCACGGGCTGGACACCCATTCCGGCCAGCAGATCAATCAGCGCGGTATAGGTTGGCGCCTGTTGAAACCGGTCAGGGGACAGCCCCAGATAGGCCATAGAATCCGGACGCATTCCGATTCCGTGCCATGTGCCGGCCGCAAAAAGCCCGGCTGCACAGGCAACGAGGAAAAAGAAAAAGACCTTCAGTTCGGTGGACTGCCGCATGAATTCAACCCAAAAAACACTTTTACAACCAACAGCGTGAAACACTTCCGAACGGCGCAAGTAGCAGTTTGCGAATTCGGCGTATCCTTAATTTTTCACCGGCGGAGACGATGACCCAAAACGCTAAGTAGGGTCACTTTTGTTGTCAAGTTTATCCACAGCCGCCGCTCTGTCCGGCCTAGTTTCGACCTCCGTGCGGACAGCATTGCACCGGATCGAACGAAGCCGGATCCGCAAGAGGCGGTATATTCACATACAGGCTGAGCGCCACAATTCCACTCAACAGCAAGACTAGTCCCGGCTTTTCTTTTAGCAGAATGACCGAACCCAGGATAAGGGCCGTGGTCCAGTGAGAGCTGTAAAGCAGTACTTCGAGCGGGTTGAAAAACAGGTAGAACACAAAGAACGTGCCCACCAACGCCCACACTGCCAGCACAAGCGGGGCGCGGCCAGGTGTTCTTGCGCCGGAAACAATTGCCCATCCAACTAGGATTGTCGCCAGAATTGTCAGGGCCAAGCGGCTTGGATCGCGGAGAATCTCCCATAGTCGATCCAGCAAAAAGCGGCACTGAACCGTTTCGGCTGGAGCAACCCAGGAAAACAGGAAGAAGCCAGCGGCATAGTCTTTGATGATTTTCGGGTTGGTGAAGTTCGCGGCGTCCGCGTAGCGGCCAACCATCTCGGTCGGTTCCATGAAAGGATCACCGTCCAGAACGATGCCAAGAAAAACGACCGGAGCCATCATGCAGATTACGGCGATCACCGACGGAACCGCCACTCCGAACGTCAATTTCCGCCCGACACCTCCGCTGAGAGACGCCCATGCAAATCCAGCATAAACCAGAGAGAATGCAGCCGCTGGCAAATGGGACCATCCGGCCAGCACACCGCAAGCCAGGCCAGCGATCACGCTGGTAAGGGCCGGGTACTTGGCGCAGTGTCTGGCCATCTCGGCCATGATCAACACTGACATGGCGATCGCCCAGAGTGAGACGCTGTAGGTCTCGACAACGCTGAGCGTGGTGACGGTTCCGAAGGTCAGGAGAACAGCAAGCGTCGCCAGAATGGAAACGGAGAGCGACAGGTGTTGGCGCAGCAGGAATAGTGCAATCGTGACAGACGACATGGCAGCCCAGAATCCGAGGCTGATCGAAATCGCGACAGGCTGCCGGATGCCCAGCCAAGTCAACGGCTCGGCGATGGCGGCATTCAGCATCACCACCAGCGGGTGGCGCGCAAGGTGGAAAGCCAGGTAGTGCCCCTGAAACAAGCCATGCGAGTAACGGCCAGGGTCCGAGGCAAGGATGCAGTCGTCGTTGTAGAACGGTTTGCCCGGTGGTGCGGGCATGTCCAGAAACTGCCGCGCGAATTCCAGCCGGAAATAGAAAAAAGCAAAGACCACGCCAAACAGAAGCAGTAGCGCGAGGCCCGCCCGACGTCTCGTTGCAGGAGAGTGTAGAGACCGAAATTCGGACCGGATATCGCGCCAAAGGCCCGAGCAGGATGCAATCAGTTCAGTCATGAACTGACTTAGGCACGTCGGTGCGGCGCGTGACAAACAATAGGGGCGTGCACCTCTGTTTCGCATGACAATCGGCTGAATTGCTTCCTTTTGTGCGAATTTGGTGAACAGAAGTCCGCGCTTCGAGGATCAGACCAGCCATTTTTTCTGCCAGAAATGATACATTAGAACCGTCCACAGATGGGGCCCCCAATTGCGACGCCCGCTGAGATGCTCGCGCCATCGTTGCGCCAAGGTGGCTGTGTCGAATACGTCCTCGACCCCTTGTCCTGTTGAAAAAACCTCGTTTGCCACAGGCTTCAGCGGGCCACGCAACCAGTCGTTGACGGGAATTCCGAACCCTTGTTTTGGGCGATCATACAAGGCCTTTGGTACGCGCTTGTCCACGAGGCGCCTTAGGGCCACCTTGCCCTGTTTGCCGTCGAAACGCAGGGATCGGGGCGCCTGCCAAGCGGCGGCGACGACGCGGTCATCCAACAAGGGCGCGCGCGCCTCAAGACCGACGGCCATCGACGCTCGGTCGACTTTCACAAGAATGCCTTCGGGCAAATACAGGCAGGAATCCAGCAGCAGCATCGTGTCGATTTCATCAAGGCCGTTGGGCAATCCGAGTGTTTGATAAACCCCGCCGTCATTCACGTCCTTCAGCGCTGCGGACGGGTCCCAAAGACTGAACAGGGTATTGTATCGGCTTCTGAAATCAGGCTGCGCGATGACTGAGGCGACTTTGGAGATCCTGTCGGCTGTGATCTGGTCGCGCATGGTGTCTGAAACGAATTTACGCAGGATCGGCGTAACGGCTGCACGCAGGGCATCAGGGGATGCTGCCAAGACTGACGCAGCCGGCCTTGGAAGTTTTCGGCCCAGGCGTTCCATCGCCATCATTCGGGCGTAGCGTTCGTACCCGCCAAAGGATTCGTCGCCGCCATCACCCGACAGGACGACGGTCAGCTGATCGCGGGCCAGTTTGGACACCAGCAGGGTTGGAACACCGGACGGGTCGGCAAAAGGTTCGTCATAGACGTGTGGTAGGTCATCGAGCAATTCGAACGCCATGGAGGGTGTCGCAGTGACCTCGTGATGGTCCGTGCCCAGATGTGCAGCGATTGCGGCGGCATGGTCTGCTTCGTTCAGCCCTTCTTCCTGGAAACGGACTGTAAAGCTGGTGACCTTGCCGTTGGTTTGTTCCTGCATCATGGCAGTGATCAGGGTCGAGTCTATCCCGCCGGACAAGAAGGACCCCACCGAGACGTCCGCGACCATGCGCTCCTGCACGGCGCGTTGCAATTCCTCTTCAATACGAGCCAGCGCCCGGTCTTCGTCTTGGATTGGTGCGGCAAGTCCCTGTTTCGCGCAGTCGCGAAGGTCCCAGAACGTCCGGATGGCATCTACCAGGTCCTGAGCCGTCCCGGGCGGTTGGTCCAAGCGGACTTCGACCATTGATCCGGCGGGCAACTTCATAACTTCGCGATAGATCGAGAGTGGTGCCGGCACATATCCGTAGCGGGCGTACTGCGCCTGAGCACGGCGGTCGGCTTCCGGTGAGCCAAATGCGGGGTTCGCGCGCAGCGCCTTGAGTTCGGAACCAAACAAAAGCTGGCCGGACTTGAGGCCTAGATACAGGGGTTTCTTGCCCAACCGATCGCGTGCAAAAACCACCCGGTTCAGCTTGCGATCCAAGACCGCGAAGGCGAACATGCCGTGCGCCTGTTCCAATGTCTTGCGGATGCCCCAGAGGTCCATAGCCGCCAGTAGCACCTCGGTATCTGATGTGCCGCGAAACGTGACGCCCTTGTCCAGCAACGTTTGCCGCAGGGCCAGAAAGCCGTAGATTTCCCCATTGTAGACGATGGTGAACCGGCCGCTGGGCGAGGTCATTGGCTGCGCCCCGGTCTCCGACAGGTCGACGATCGAAAGGCGGCGATGGCCCAGAGCTACACCGGCGTCTGGATCGACAAACAATCCGTCGGCATCGGGACCCCGGTGCTGAATAGCGTCGCACATGGCCTGCAGCGTGGTGCGGCCCGAGGCGGCGCCCATGGGCTGAAAAGTCAGAAATCCGGCGATACCGCACATGGGTCAGGTCCTTTATTCGACTTGAGGCGCTGTGGGTGGCGCCGGGTTGGCAGCTTGGTTCAGGGCCTGATCATAGGCGCGGGCAATCGCGTCGAGGGAGTAGTGTGTGGCGATGCGGTCGCGGGCAGCATTGCTATGGGATTTGTAGGTTTCGGGCGGCCAGTTGGCAGCTTGGACCAGTGCCTCTGCCAATGCCTGCGGATCACGTGGCGGCACGACATAGCCGCACGAGTCCACCACTCTGGCGCTGTCGCCGACATGAGTCGTCACGACCGGGCGGCCGTGGCTCATGGCTTCGGCGATCACATTCGGAAAGCCTTCGGTGCGCGAGGCCAAAACCAGCAGGTCAATGCTCGCGTAGAACTCGGACATATCGTGCAGGTCGCCGCACAATGTCACGCTGTCTTCGGGCAGATCGTTGTCGGCCAGCATCGCGCGGATCTCGGGGTTCTCCAGCGTTACGCCGTCTCCGGCCAGACGGGCATGCAGGTCCGGGACGGACTGGCGCGCAATCGCGAAAGCGCGAAAGAAGGTTTCGAAGTCTTTCTGCGGATGAAACCTTGCCGCCACTCCAAGCACGCGGGCAGGTCCCGGCCGCGCCGTTGGATCGGGCGGAAGGATAAACCCGTTTGGAATCACCGTGGAATGGTCCCCGGCAAAGCCGTATTTCTCGTGCTGAGCTTGAGCGCGGGTCGAGTTGTAGAGGATCCCCTGACAGAACCGGGAAAGCACCTTCGACAGCGCCACCGCAGCGCGGGTGCTCCGGGTGAAGGCAGCCGGGTCGTCCAGCGCTTGCCGCACGGTCCAAACGACGGGAACGCGCCGCCCGGCAAGTTTGCCGGCAATCAGGCCCAGGACCATCGCATGGTACATCCAGCACAGAACCACATCCGGCTGATGGGTCCGGATCAAACGTCGGATCTGCCAAACCGCGCGCAACAGGGCCAACGGCGATCTGGCACGCAGCGAAACGTATTCGACCTTGTCATTCGCCGCCATTGCGCGGCAGCGGTCCGAAACCTCGGTCAGGGCGACGACGCAGGCCCGTTCGCCGGAATGGGCCAAAAGTCGGGCCAACATGGCTTGTGCGCCACCTTGGCCTGAGAAATCAGTGGTGACATGCAAGATCATCGGGTCACCCTCCGCAGCTCACCGGTGGGTGTTCGACTCAAGCTGTATGTTGATCGGCCACACATCACCAGTTCGCGCTCAGCCCTGCGCCATGTGGCGGGCCGTCGCCTTTTGGCCCACATCAACGATGACCTGCGCCAGACGAGCGACGTTCTCGGCGGACCAGGCGGGGTCGACCAGGAAGGCAAGGCTGGTTTCGCCCAGCTCGCGCGCCACGGGTAACGGTTCCTTGGGTCCCAGGCCTCGGCTGGTGAAGGTTTTCTCGAGGTAAATCTCCGAGCAGCTGCCGGAAAAGGCGGGAAAGCCGGCCTCGGCGATCTCGGCGATGATGCGGTCTCGGCTCCAGCCGGGCGCCAATGTTTCCGGCCGCACAAATGCGTAGAACCGATAAAAAGCGTGGGTAGCGCCGTCGGGTGGCATTGGCACGCGAAAGGCCGGGCAGGTCGCAAGGGCCTTGTGCAGGATATCCGCATTTGCCGTCCGGTGCGCGCGCCATGCGTCCAGGCGTTTCAGCTGTATTCGACCAAGTGCCGCCGAAGGGCCGTTCATCCGCAGATTGGTGCCGGGTCCCGAGTCGTGCAGCCAGCGAAAGCCGGGCGGGTGTTCGGTGTTGAACACGGTGTCATAACCTTTGCCGTGATCCTTGTAGCTCCAGATGCGGCTCCAAAGATCAGAATTGTCGGTCAGCAGCAGACCGCCTTCGCCGCCTGTGGTCATGATCTTGTCCTGGCAGAAGGAAAACGAGCCCAAGGTCCCGATGGTTCCGACATGGCGGTCGCCAATCATCGCGCCGTGGGCCTGGGCGCAGTCCTCGATGACCCAAAGGTCGTGAGCGCGGGCCAGATCCATGATGCCGTCCATGTCACAGGGCCAACCGCCCAGATGCACGGGTAAGATCCCCCGGGTGCGCGGCGTAATCGCCGGGGCGATGGTTTCGGGCGTTATGTTCTGGGTTTCAGGATCGACATCGACAAAGACCGGAACACCGCCCGCCAGCATCACCGAACTGGCCGAGGCGATGAAGCTGCGCGGGGTTACGATGACCTCGTCACCCGGTTGCAGGTCTAGCCCGAGCATCGCGGCGTCCAGCGTCACTGTCCCGTTGGCCATGGCGATCGCGTGTTTGGCTCCGGTATATGCGCAGTATTCGGCCTCGAATGCGCGAACATCTGGGCCGGTCCAAGCGTTGACTTTGCCAGAGGCCAGAACTTGCGCTACGGCGTCGATCTGTTCCTGATCATAGATGGGCCACATCTGCATTTCGCACCTCCTGTCAAATCACCGATCGGATCAGAACAAAGCCTTCAGCCGCCGACCGGTGCACTGTCGCGCCGCGCAGGGTGGCCAGTGCGCACAAGCTGTCGACCGATCGTTCGTGCGGTGCCTGTTTGACCTGGCTTTCGAACTTGCCGAACGCCTCCAGCTTCCGCTCGATCGTGTCCGAGATGTCGACAAACACGTTTGGCACGAAGGCCGGGGTCAGATAAGGGGCGTTCCAATTTGTTTCGGAAAGGGTTTCGTAGGCCAGAATATTGGCTGGATAGTCATGTTGATGCGGGCGGCTTGCCACCAGCGTAGACAGAAAACTCAGCTGGTGATCCATATGGATGTCGCCCGGATGCGGAGCCAGGATCAGGCTGGGGGCGATGTCGCGGACCAGCTTTCCCAGCGCACCGTTCAGGTCCGAATGGGCATGTTCCGACAACTCCGCCGCGTTGAAGTCCATCCAATGTGTTTCGGTGACGCCCAGCAGATCATGCGCATTGCGTGCCTCGCGCCGTGTGGTTGCGACCTGTTCATCGGTAAACTTCGGGGGTTTGCCACGAGTGACGACAACCACATGCACTTCGCGCCCAGCATCGGCCATGCGGGCCATCGTGCCGCCGGCACCCAGAACCTCATCATCGGGATGCGGAGCGACGATCAGCGCGGGGCCGGCGTGGCCAGTGGTCAGGTCGGAAGCGATCATGGATGTGTCCTCAGTTTCGCGTGAAGGGCAGGGGGTGTGTCGGCCCCTGACCATTCAGTTATGTCCAGACAACGCCCGTCGCCGCAGGCCACCGTAAAGCCGCCGTTGCTGATGGCCTGGATCTGGCCGGGCAGGCCGATGAAGTAGCCCTCCGGCTCGGTATATCTGACCCCCGTCAGAACCAGTTTCACGCCGTCGGGGCTATAGGTGTAGGCGCCGGGGTAGGGCGGACCCGAGGCACGGATCAGGCGGTGGATGTCCGCAGCAGGATTGGTCCAGTCAATCAGGCCGTCCTCGGGGCGGCGGCGGGCGCACAGGCTGATTCCGTCGGTGCGTTGTGGTTCGGCCGGGATGTCGCCATTGGAGATCTGGTTCAACAGAGGCGGCAGCAGTCCTGAGACGGCACGCAAAGCCCGATTGTACAACTCGCGTGCAGTGACGGTTTCGGGATCGACCGCATAGATGGCCTGAGCGGCAATAGGGCCGTCATCGGCACCTTCGCCCAACCAGAAAAGCGAGGACCCGACGTTTCGTTCCTGCAACAGGATCGTCCAGGGGATGACACCGCGCCCCCGCAAGCGGGGCAGGGCCGATGGGTGAAATCCGATGCAGCCAATCCGCGCCAACGCCCGGAACTCGGGGCCGCAGATCTGTGACCAACCGAGCACAAGGATCAGGTCGGGTTTGACCTTGGCAATCTGTTCGAGAGTCGCGGGGTCGTTGGTTTTCTCGATATGCAGAACCGGGACACCATACTTTTCGGCCGCCGGTGACAGGTCGACGAAATCCGAATGCCGTGCAGACAGGCGCGGCGACAAGGTTACCAGAAGGGCCGGCACATGCCCGGCACCGCACATCGACATCAGGGCTGCAAGCGTGGTCTCGACGGCGCCGACAAGTACGATATTCACGCGTTCATCTCCTGCATGTCCTGGGCCAGCGGGCCATTCGAGTCCATCCATTTCCGGGCCGCGTCGATCCGGTCGTCGCGGCGGGGTTCGTTGTGCAGGGCCGCACCGACTGTTTCGCCCAGAATCTGCAGGTCCAGCGCCAGTGACCGATGCGCCACATACCATAGATCAAGGCTCAGTTTTTCGCTGTTGCTGAGATTGGTGTTGCCGCTGACCTGCGCCCACCCGGTCAGCCCCGGCCGAACGGAACACCGGTATTGTCCGGCGGGTCCGAAGTCTTCGATCGTTTCAGGCAGCAAGGGGCGAGGCCCAACCAGGGCCATTTTGTTCTGCAGGATCAGAAGGAGTTGCGGGATCTCGTCGAGGCGCAGGCGTCGGATCATTGCGGTGGCGCGCGTCTGGCGATCCGCATCGGGGTGCAAAGATCCATCCGCCGCGCGTGCCTCTTTCATGCTGCGCAGTTTGTAGAGTCGGAAATTGCGACCCTCGCGTCCAGCTCGGATCTGCGAAAACATCAATGGACGGCCGATGGACAAAAGCACCACGACGCACGCAATGACAAAGAAGGGAAGCGCGAGCAGGCCCAGAAGCAGGCAGATCAGGATTTCAAGCAACCGGTTCACAAATCAAATCCAACTCGCAACACGCGGGGTCCCGCGACACACAAAAAATCAACCAATACAAAGGGACGCGACACGCCACCCGAGCAACCGCGACTGAAATACCGACAACCCGGGTCGACAAGCGGCGATGCAGCAAGATTGGTCGAAACGGATTCTGTTTGCAAGCCGTCGATGCCGCCGCGGGATGCAGGGGCTGAGAATGCAGGGCTGACTAGACGCTGACGCTGATTTGCCTTCCGTGTTGCGTAAACGATTCGAGCCAAAGCCGTGAACTGTTGCCGGTCAGGAAAAGCAGGAGCCAAAGCCGCGGCGTGAATGCCGCGAAACTAGGCGGGGTTTTCTTATCGGGTGTTTCGCGCAAAACACCCAGCCTTCGGGCTGCAATCACAGGGGGTTGCGAACGCGGCCGACGCGGTGGCCCAGGCGCTGACAGGTCAGTGTCGACAGGAAAGCCAGCGCCAAAGGCGACGCGCCATTGGCTTTGCTTGTCAGCCTGAGGCCAAGCGCCTATGATTTGCCGAGCGGGATCGTTTCTGTCCCGCCGATGACCGAAATTGCTTTTGACGACCGACTTGCGCTGTGGGTGCGGTTTGTGTTTTCGAGATTTGAGTATCGTGCCCGGCACCCACGCCCGGCTTGTTGGTGTTTAAGAGTTGGGAGGCAAGGTTTTGCGCAGCTTCTTTCGAGTAATTCTGGCGACGCTGTTGTTTGCGCTGGCCGCTCTGCCGGCCCTGGCCGAAAGCTATCGCCTGCTGCCGCAGGATCGCCTGTCGGTTCGTGCCATGCGTTGGGACCCATTGTCCGCAAGTTACATGATTTGGGATGGCGTGTCCGGCGAGTTCGCTCTGGCCGGTGACGGAACGCTGATGTTTCCGCTGGTAGGACAGGTTGAGGCGGCCGGGCTAACCACGCTGGAACTGTCGCAGATGTTGGAGCTTGAGCTCAGCAGCCAGACCGGCATGGCCGAGCCGCCCAAGGTCGCGCTTGAAGTGATCAGCCACCTTCCGGTCTTTGTTCTTGGAGACGTCAATTCGCCGGGCGCTTATGCCTACCATCCCGGGATGACCGCCCAGCAGGTTCTGGCCCTTGCAGGTGGTCCGATCCGTCCTCCGATCCAGTTTGGTGCAAACAATGATTTTCAGATCATGCGGATGGGCGGCGAAATGCGGCTGCTATCCACTCAGATCGATGAGTTGGAAGACGAGAGGCAGAGGCTGAAAGCTGACCTTGCGAGCCTGCAGGAAGAAGGGATTGAGACCGGCACCGACGCGGCGCCTGACGCTCCAGGAGGGCTCGAGGGTGAAATCCTCGAGGCGACGATGAACGCCCGCGAGGGTTTGGGTGAACGAATTCGGGATCTGCAGGAGATGCTCAAAGAGCAGATCTCGAGCCTGACCATCCAGTTGGAGCTTCGCAAAACCCAGATCGAGAATGTCAGCCGGGAGTTGGAGAACCTGAACCAGCTCAAGGAAAAGGGTCTGACCGTATCGAACCGGGTGACGACCATGACCAATCTTCTGAACGATCTGGAATCCAAGCGTCTGGATCAGGAGGTTGCGCTGATGCTGGCTCGTCAGGAGCTGAACCGCGCCGAGCGCGACGAGTTGGAACTGGATGACAAGGCGCGCTCGGATGCTCTGGTCCAGTTGAACGCGGTCGAACGCGAGTTGGCCTCGCTTCGGACGCGTCTTGATACCGCGGCAAGCCTGCACGGAGAACTGGCTGCCGCTGGTTTGCTCAGCGACGATGATATCGCCAGTGAAGTTGTGATTGACTATATCGTCACACGGGCAGGTGGCACGGCGCCACGCAAGATGGACGGGACCGAGGCGGTTCAGCCCGGGGACACCATAGAAGTCGTACGAAGAACCATTGTCACGTCGAATTGAGTTTTCCGGCGCGGGGTTTGCCGGGTTTGTTTTTTAGTCTGTTCGCAAGGTCACGAGTATTCCCATGTCTCTCCCTGACGGTCGTCCGGTCGACTTTCTGATTTTCGGTGCCGCGAAATGTGCAACCACCTGGTTGCAAAAGTCGCTGATGCAGACGCCGGCCATCCATATGCCGGGTCCCGAGTTGCATTTCTTTTCTCGGAATTATGCAAACGGACTGGACTGGTATCGTGACCAGTTCGGAGACTGCGATGGCGCAGATCTGATCGGTGAAAAATCGAATTCGTACCTGACCGAACCCCTGGCTGCGCAACGCATTCGGGAGCATTTTCCTGAAACTCGGTTGATCCTGCAGATGCGGGACCCGGTTCAGCGCGCCTATTCCGACTATTGCATGTTGTTCCGCCGCGGCGAGGTCTCGGGGAGGATCGAAGATTATCTGGATCCGGCGGTCGCGGCCGACCAGCGTTTTCTGTCCGATGGGCGATATGGCCACCATCTGAAGCGGTTCTACGACTTGTTCCCAGAGGACCAGATCCTGCTCTTGGCCTATGAGGATGTCCGCGTGAACCCTCATGGGAACCTGAAGAAGGTGGCCGGCCATATTGGATATGACGGACAGCTGGAGCCGCCTGTGCAGCAGAAAGTCAAAGATAAGAATACGCCCATGGTGCCACTGTCGCTGCGTCGTGTGCTGAAGCCGGTTCGAGCTGTTCTGGACCCTGTACGTCACACCTGGCCGGTACGGTCCATCCGAAACGCTGTCGCTCGAAAGGTGACCTACCCGGCCCTGTCGCCCGATTTGGAGGCGAAGATGACCGAGTTCTATGCGGCCGACGTAGAATGGCTTTCCCGCCGCAATCCGGGACTCTGCCGGAATTGGACGGTTTCGGATGCAGTTCACAGAAGCGAATCGCAGGCCATGTCATGATCGAAGCCAGAATTTGGTTTCCATTCAGGAAACAAAAACGCACTAGGGCTTTGTGCGTGCACGATCAACCGGGACGATCGGGCCCTGAGGATACAACAATTGAAACTGCGACAGCGATCACCTGCTGCAAAAAATGGCATTTCTGTGATTTTATGGTGTCCAAGTGGTGGAAAGGGGATTTTGATACCCATGTTGGTGTGGTAGCGTTGAAGACGTGGGTTCGTGGTCGGGACCGTGTGATGGGCCAGACCACGCGTAGTGTAACGAGTTGACGAGTTGAAAGGGGGTTTGGTTCAGGGCGGAGGTTTCTAGGCGCCCGGAATCGCGTGGGGGACTTTTAGCGAAGCAATGTGTTTGCCGGCCGGCGCCATGTGGTGTCGATCGGGAATTGAGGCTTTTTAGTGGTGGAGCGGGTGTGTTTGGCCCGTCTCATTTCAGTCGAGTGGTAAGTGGCAATTTATGCCGGGGGTTCTTATGAGTATGTACGAGCAAGAGTTGGTTAAGCTCAAAAGTGGACCGGATGCAGACAGCACGATCGAACAAGATCGCGCCTTTGGAGACATCCAGTCGAAGCTGCGACAGAAGCTGACCGAAATGAGCGCCAACCGGCGCCTGCTGATCGGAGATGTATTCGCATCCGCCGGAGCCGTGGCCGTGGCCGTCGTACTGGCCAATGGTGGCATTGTTCCTGAACAGTTCGGGTCCGTTCTGTTGCCGTTGGTGGTGATGACTTGCCTGGTGGCACTGGCGGTTTTGCCGCTTTCCGGCATCTACAAACGCCATACGCGGTCGACTTCGCTGCGCGACGTCACGTTGATCGTCCGGGCTGCGGGTCTGTCGGTTGTTTTGCTGGCATTGCTGGGCGCTGCCCTGCCGGTTACCGCGCAAGTGCCGCTGGCGGTCTATGTCATTCAGTTCCTGCTGCTGGTGCCCGCTTTTGGTACCCTGCGCGTTCTGGCGCGCAGCACCGAGCTGACGAGCGATCCGGCGCGCCGTTGCCCGGATGCGTCCAACGGGAAAATCCCGGTTATTCTGGTCGGTACCGGCGCCAGCTGCGACCTGTTCGTGCGGTCTCTGCACAATCAGGATTCCAAGTATGAACCCGTCGGCATCATCGATGATGCGCGGAACACGCAGGGCCTGTATTTCCACGATGTGAAGATCATCGGGTCGCTGTTGGATGCAGACGCCGTTATCGAACGTCTGAAGTATTATGACCAACTGCCGCAGCGCGTGCTGTTGACTGAGCCCGTTACCCATTTTGAAAGTGATGGCATTCGCAAGCTGACTCGTTGGGCTGAGGCCAACAGCATTCCGGTGTCGCGTCTGGCGGGCCTCGAAGAACTTGGCACCGAGAGCAACGGCATCCGGACCGTCAATCCCGAAGACATCCTGGACCGTCCGCAGAAAGCGGTCGAACGTTCGATGCTGCGCGAGATGTTCAAGGGCCGCCGCGTCCTGATCACCGGCGCCGGAGGGTCGATCGGTAGCGAGCTGACACGCCAGATCGCCTCGTTCGAGCCGGCCGAGCTGGTGATGATCGAGAACACGGAATACAACGCCTATTCCATCGACATGGATCTGGGTCAAAACTTCCCGGATGTTGCACGCCGGATCTACGTGGCCGACATCCGCAATGCGTCCCGCGTGAACGCGATCTTTGAACGTCACCGCCCCGAGTTGGTCTTCAATGCTGCTGCGCTGAAGCATGTGCCGATGGTTGAGCTGAACCCTTGCGAAGGCGTTCTGACCAACGTGATCGGAACCCGGAATGTTGCGGACGCGGCCCGCAATGTGGGTGCAATCGCCATGGTGCAAGTCTCGACGGACAAGGCCGTGAACAGCACCAGCGTCATGGGCGCCACCAAGCGCGTGGCCGAGTTCTACGTTCAGGCGCAGGACCGCGTGACCAACGAGACCGACGAGAAAACCCGGTTCTTCTCGGTTCGGTTCGGTAACGTGCTGGGGTCGTCCGGTTCGCTGATCCCGCTGTTCCAGCGCCAGATCTCGGAAGGTGGTCCGTTGACGGTGACTGATCCGAAAATGGAGCGGTACTTCATGACCATCCGTGAAGCCGTGCAGCTGACGCTGGTTGCCGCCGCGCGGGGTCTGAACCTTGAAGACAGCCACGGCGAGATTTTCGTTCTGGATATGGGTCGGCCGGTCAAGATCGTGGACCTGGCCGAGCGCATGATCCGTCTGGCCGGCCTCGAGCCCTATCAGGACATCGACATCAAATTCATCGGTATCCGTCAGGGTGAAAAGCTGTACGAAGAGCTGTTCGACGTGACCGAAGAGCGTCGCGAAAGCGGTATTCCTGGCGTTTCCTCGGCTATTCCCGAAGGCGTCTCTGCCGCGCGTTTGCGGGCGCTGATCCTCAAGCTGGAACAGGCTGCTCAGGACGGCAATGATCTTGGGGTCAAAAAGCTGCTCAAGGATCTGGTGCCGGGCTACGGTGCAAACGGTCTGCGCCCGATCGATGGCAAAGAGCTGGCCGCGCGCACCGGCAAGCCGCAGATCAAACCTGTGCCGACGCCCAAGCGGATTGCAAACTTCGCACCGCAGAAAAACCTGGAGACGATCAACGCCGGTCGCTAAAATTTTGTCAAAAGTACATTTAAGTAAGCGGCATTTTCAGCCGCGGGTTACGATTTCAAAAGGGCTCTTCGGAGCATATCGTTGATGTTTATTTGCGACCTTGGCGGTTTGCGGCAACCTGCAGATTTTGGTGGGCCCGTCCGAACGGGCAAAGCGAGAGGGATATGACGGCTGAGGCCGAACATATGCGTGACCGGGCCGTTTCTCAGGCCGGGTCTGGTCGTCGTCGCGCGGTGCTGTGGCTCTTGTTTGGAGGGCTGCTGGCCGTGATGTTGGCGGCTCTGTTCGGCCGGATCATGTCGTTTGGTTTGCGTCGGGACGAACTGATGTTCGTAGCACCAGCAGAATTGTTGGGCCAATGGCGCCTGTACCAGGACTTCTTCTACAATCACGTTCCGGATTCGGCGTGGTATTTCCGCGGTCTCTATTTGATCACGGGTCAGGAGGGTCTGCTGGGCTCAGCGCGCCTTGGTGTGTTTCTTGGCTGGATTGCGTTGATCGGCGGTACCGGTTGGGTGACCTGGCGCCTGTCCGGATCGGCTCTGCTTGCGGCATTCTTCATCATGGTCTTGATGGTTGACGGAACACTTCTGGCCCAGGCCGGAATGGCCGCCAGCAACAACCTGCTACCATTGCCCTTCGTCGTATGGGGTGTCGGGGGTTTTCTGCTGGAAACCCAGCGCGACCATCCGCGGCCAGTTGTTTTTGTACTGATTGGAGTCTGCCTGTCGATCGCCGCGGGGATGAAAGTCAGCGCGGTGGTTTTCATTCCGCCCGTCGCGATTGCCACTTTTCTGATGCCGGGGCATATGGCGTTTGCAGAACGTGTTCGACGGGTGACCCTGCCGATGCTGGCGGGTGGGCTGCTGGGGGCCTTGCCGCTGTTCTGGTACATGGCCGTTGATCCCGCGGTTTTCATCGCGCATGTCCTCAAGTTCCATACGGGTCCGCACGTGGCCTACTGGCAGGCCAACGCCGCCTCTGAACCCGATCTGGCTCTGGGCCTTGGGGGCAAAGTTCAGTTGGCCTATTCGGTCTGGTTGGGTGGAGCGGCACTGGTTTGCCTGTTCGTCGTTGCCTATCTGACAGTTTTGGTCAGATCGGGCGGCATGCTGCTCTCCGGGCTCGGCGCGGTTCTATTGGTTTTGGTTCTGATCACCGTGACCGCCGCGTTCAGCTTTGTGCCGTCGCCCGGGTTTCCGCAGTACTACATTCAGCCCTTGGTCATGATCCCTCTGCTGGGCGCATTGGTCTTCCGAAAGGTCGGGTCAGAGCAGCGTTCGCAAGTCACCCCGGTCCTTGCCGCCGGTTTCGTTCTGCTGGCAGTGCTGGGCGCGCCGCGCCTCGTTCCTGGTCTGGCAGCGCTGAGCGATCCCAGCGGCTTTACGACCACCCGAGTGGCGCAGGGTGCCGAGGCTTTGAAGACCGCACTTGCCGAGAGTGCCCATCCGGACGGACCTGTCGCGACGATCATGCCGATCTACCCGCTTGAAGCGCAACTGCCGGTCTATCCCGAACTGTCTACTGGCCCCTTTGCCTATCGGATCGCGCCTTACACGGAACCTGACTTGGCCGCGAAATACGTGATGGCAGATGCGGCCGGGTTGCAGGCAGTGTTTGATTCCAATCCTCCCTCCGCTTTCCTGCTGGGATATGATCCGGCTCTTGAGCAGCCATTGTTGCGCTATGCGGAAACAAACGGCTACCAGCCCGTGGAAATTTCGGGATTGGGCAACCGCTACGGGCAAGGTGTGGTATACTTGAAGCCATCGGGAGCAACGGAATGAGCCCAATTCGATCCGCGGTCTCTGGTGGTCGGTTCGTCAAGCGGCCGGTGTGAGGCCCACGCAGACATGCAGATTTTAGTAACAAGTATTTTGAGGGAGTGGCACGAATGAAAACGATACTGCTTGCTGGCGGTCTGGGGTCTCGGCTGGCCGAGGAAACAGTCTCGATCCCCAAGCCGATGGTCGAAATCGGCGGCCGGCCGATCATCGCGCGCGTCATGGATATCTACAGCCATTTCGGGCACCGCGATTTCGTCGTAGCCGCCGGATACAAGGCGCTTTTGCTCAAGCAGTTCTTCGCGAATTACCACCTCATCGCCAACAATATCTCGGTCGCTCTGGATACGGGCGAGCTCAAGCTGGTGCCTTCGGCGCCCGGCGGTTGGAACGTATCGGTGGTCGATACCGGGGCTCATACTATGACAAGCGGGCGCATCCGGCGTCTGAAGGAATGGCTGGATCCGGGCGAAACCTTCATGTGCACCTATTCCGATGGCCTGGGGAACATCGACATCAACGCGCTGATCGATTTTCACAAGTCGCACGGCAAGCTGGCGACTGTCACGGCGGTTCAGCCGCCCGCGCGTTTCGGCAACATCGAGTTGAAGGGCGACCGCGTGGACGCGTTCACCGAAAAGGTGCGCCGCCGCGAAACCTGGATCAACGGCGGGTATTTCGTATTCGAGCCGGGGGTCATGGATTACATGGTCGACGATATGGAGCCGCTGGAACAGTCACCGCTGTCTCAGATGGCCCGCGACGGTGAACTGATGGCCTATCGACACGAGGGTTTCTGGCATCCGATGGATACGATCCGTGACCGCAACGCGTTGGAGGCCCTTTGCGAGGATGATACGCCGCCTTGGCTGCAATTTGATGCCAAGCCCTCCTCTGATTATCCCGCCATAGCGATCTGAGGAACCAATGACTGGTCAGTCCGATCAGATCTTCGGCGGTCAATTCACCGGCCGCCGGGTGCTTGTGACAGGGCATAGCGGGTTCAAGGGCGGGTGGATTTCGACCTGGCTGAACCGGCTGAGTGCGCAGGTCACAGGCATTGCCTTGCCGCCTGAGCCCGGGCCTTCCTTCTATCAGGCGTGCGGACTTGATCGGACCATGGACAGCCGCTTTGCCGATATCCGCGATCCGGCGGCCTTGGCCCGGGCGACCGAGGGTCTGGATGCCGAAGTGGTGTTTCACATGGCTGCGCAACCTCTGGTGCGCAAATCCTACCGCGAACCGGCCGAGACATTTGCGACCAATGTCCAAGGTACGGTCAACGTTCTGGAGGCCGTGCGTCGAATGCCATCGCTGAAGGCCGTTGTCGTGATCACCAGCGACAAGTGTTATGACAATCGGGAATGGCTGTGGGGTTATCGCGAAAACGACCCTTTGGGCGGCAAGGATCCGTACAGTGCCTCCAAGGCGGCAACCGAGCTTGTGGCTCAGTCCTATGCGCATTCTTTCTTTTCTGACGCGAATGGCCCTCAGCTTTCGACGGTTCGGGCGGGAAATGTCTTTGGCGGAGGAGACTGGGGCGAAGACCGGTTGATACCGGACATCATTCGAGCATGGAATGATGGCCAGCCGGTGACCATCAGAAACCCGGATAGCGTTCGGCCATGGCAGCATGTGCTGGAACCGGTCGCGGGGTATTTGCTGTTGGCCCAGAAGATTCTGAGCGACGGACAGTGTTTTGCCGGGGCATGGAATTTCGGGCCAAACGTTTCGGGCACCGTAAATGTCCGGGATCTGGCGGGTATGATGTGGCGCGCCTGGGGGGCAGGCGCGCCCGGGTTCCGGTTCCCGGATGAGTCCGCAACGGCGCCCCACGAAGCTGGCATCCTTCGGTTGGACAGCACCAAGGCGCAGACCCGTTTGGGCTGGCGGCCTCGGCTTGAACTGTCTCAAGCCGTTGAACTGACAACCGACTGGTACAAGGCACACGCGGCGGGCGACGACATGGGTAAGGTCACCCAATCGCAGATCGCCGCATACCAAGACCTCATGTCCGTCACGGGTTGCGACCAAACCGGGCTGGCCGCGCAGTAGATTTTCAGGAGATTATTTGATGAGAGTGAATTACGGACAGACAGTCCACGGCCAGGAAGAGATCGACGCCGTCGTCGAGGTTCTGAAAACATCCACCCAAATGGGACCCAAAGTCCGGGAGATGCAGCAGAAAGTCGCTGCACTGTTTTCGAAGGCACATGGGATCATGGTCAATTCCGGGTCCTCGGCGAACTATCTGGCCGTCGAAATCCTGGATCTTCCCAAAGGATCCGAGGTGATCACCCCGGCTTTGACGTTTGCTACCACGGTCGCTCCGCTGGTGCGGCAAGGGCTTGTACCTGCATTCGTTGATGCGGCCGAGGGAACCTACAACATAGATGTCGAACAGATCGAGCGGATGATATCGCCCAAAACCTCGGCGATGATGATTCCCTCGTTGATCGGCAACCTCCCGGACTGGCGTCGGATCCGGGAACTGGCCGATGCACATGGCCTGAAGGTCATCGAAGACAGCGCCGATACATTGGGTGCCACGATCGACGGTACCAGCACGGGCGTCTGGTCGGATGTTTCGACCACCAGCTTCTACGGCAGCCATGTCATCAACGGCGCAGGAAATGGTGGAATGCTGTGCGTCAACGATGACGAGTTGGCACGCAAGGCATTGCTGATGCGGTCGTGGGGCCGCAGCTCGTCGCTGTTCGTCGAATCCGAGGCCATCGAGAACCGCTTCAACGTTCAGCTGGATGGGATCGAATATGATGCCAAGTTCCTGTTTGAGGCGCTCGGCTACAATCTTGAACCGTCCGAGATCAGCGCTGCTTTCGGCCTGGTGCAACTGGGCAAGCTTGAGAACAATATTCGGGTCCGCGAGGAAGCCTTTGCTGCGCATCGCGCGTTCTTTGCGCAGTATGAGGAATGGTTCATTCTGCCTGAACAGCTGCCGGGCGCACGCACCGGTTGGCTGGCGTTTCCGCTGACTCTGCGAGAAGGCGCTCCGTTTACCCGTCGCGAGATGCAGATTTTCCTGGAGAAGTCGGACATCCAGACCCGGCCGGTCTTTACCGGCAACATTTTGCGCCAGCCGGCCATGAAAGATGTTGAGTATCGTGCGGATACCGCAGGTTATCCCGTGTCCGATGCCGTGATGCGCGGCGGCATTCTGTTGGCATGCCATCACGGGCTGACTCAGGCTCATATCGACTATATGCATGAAAAGACGCAGGAATTCCTCAAGCCGTATATAACCGGGATGCCGCGCAAGGCGTCTTGATCCGAGGTCTTCCAGTGGCCGCTTTCCGTCTGCGGTTGGTGGGTGCGGAGTGATCGGTGTTGGCGCAACTATCCCAATGGTCCCAAATTCCATAGTATCGAAGGGACCGGCCAGGGCGCAGGAATGAAACTGATGACAACTGATCATGATACGGGTGACCCGCAAAGCGCGGTTTTCACCAATCCGGCCCAGAACATGGCCGGGGGCGGTTTGTCATGACGAGGCGCGTTCTGATCACCGGGGCCGGAGGGTTCATCGGACAGCATCTGCTCCGAGCCTGTTTGGACAGGGGGGATCAGGTCGTGGCCTTGGTCCGACCCGGGTTCCTCTCTGATGGAATGCCCGATGTCGAACTGCAGCGTGTCGACCTCAGCGACAGGGATGCTTTGCGCCGCGTGTTTGACATGTCCCGGCCAGAGGTTGTGTTTCATGCGGCGGCAAACACCCGGGTTGTAACGCGCCCCGGCCTCAAAGATGCCGAAGCCAGCGTGAGCGACAATCTTGTGCCATTGATGGCTGTGTTGGGCGCCGCTGCAACCTGCGACGCACCGCCGGATGTATTCATCCGTCTTGGAACCATTGCCGAATACGGTGAGGTTCCTTCTCCCTACACTGAAACCCAATGCGAAATGCCGCGCGACAGCTATGGGGCATCTATGCTGGCAGGGACCAAGTACTTGACCATGCTTCGGCCGCGCCTGCCATTCACGGCTATGACGGCACGGCTTTCGCTGACTTATGGTCCGGGTCAGACCGGGCCCCAGTTGGTCCCGTATCTGATCCGCACGTTGCTGAACGGGGATGCCGCGCGCATCGGACGCCCCGATGATATCCGGGATTTTCTGCATGTCGGCGATGCCGTGCGTGCCCTTCTGATGTTGGCCGATGCACCGCGGGATGACGTTCCGCTGGTGAATGTCAGTACCGGAGTGGCTACTCGAGTCCGTGACGCGGCCGCGATCCTGGCTGAGCTGACCGGTTCCGGACCCGGTCAGCTCGACTATGCCGACCCGCCAAGTGAGCCGATGCACCTGGTCAACAATCCCGGACTTATCCATTCCCTTTATCCCTGGACCGCGCGGATCGGGTTGGAGGACGGCCTGCGGGATACAGTCGATTGGGCCATCTCTTTGGATGCGCGGAAGAACATGGCAGGACAAAACGCATGACGGTCATTTCCATTCTGATCCCCGCCTACAACGAGGAAGACAACGTCCGTATGGCCTATGAGCGCGTGCTGGCGGTGTTCGACAAACTGGATGGGTACGAGCCTGAAATCATCTTCACCGACAACCATTCCGAGGATCGGACGTTTGAAATCCTGTCCGAAATCGCGGGGGAGGATCCTCGGGTCCGTGTGATCCGCTTTGCGCGGAACATGGGGTACCAGGCTTCGGTTCTGACAGCATACAGGTCGGCGACCGGGGCCTGCGCGGTGCAGCTCGATTGCGATATGCAGGACCCGCCCGAGTTGATCCCTCAGATGTTGGATCTGTGGCGGCAGGGGAATCATGTCGTCTATGGTATTCGCCGCAGCCTGCCCGATGGCCCTGTCGTTGCCGCTGCACGGCGGGGGTTCTATGCACTGATCGACTTGATCAGCAACGATAATCTGCCGCGAAACGCGGGTGAGTTTCGTCTGACTGACAGGCGGATATTGGACGAATTGCGCCGGGTTGATGACCGCTCGCCCTATGTTCGTGGACTGATCAGCGGCATGGGGTTTTCGCAGGTCGGATTCGAATATGATCGCGCGGCCCGGACAGCGGGTGAATCCAAGTTTCCGGTCCGGGCGATGTTGGCGCTGGCTGTGGACGGGTTGATCAACCATTCCCTGCTCCCGCTGCGCCTGGCTTCGCTGATCAGCCTTACAGTAGGGCTGTCGATGTTCCTGTTGATGATCGGCTACCTTGTCGGCAAGCTGTTCTTTGGCCAGGATTGGCCCGCAGGTTTTGCAACCACGACAATCCTGCTGCTCTTGTCGATGACCCTGAATGCGATGTTCCTTGGCATCCTTGGGGAATATGTCGGCCGGATTTTTCTGCAGGCCAAAAACCTTAACCAGCCCGTGGTCGAAACCGAGTTGAATGGCCCGGTGGAACAATTGAACACGTCTGGGAAACAGAACCGTGCCGACAGCACGCAAATGGTGGAGCGGGCGCAGTGAAGATACTGATCGTTCAGGGTGGGTTCGGAGCTGGCGGTGCCGAAAAGATTGTCTCGGTTCTTGCAGCCCATCGGATCGGCCTTGGCGATCAGGTCTCGGTTGCGGGCATGACCATGCCCGAGGACGGGTCGTATTTTTCTTTCCCTGACGGCGTCAGCCTGCTGGTAGCCGAAGGCGGAAACGACGGGTTCAGGGGGCTGAAACAGCTGGCCCGCCTGCGCCGGATTCGTCGCTTCTTCCGGGACGAGAACCCCGACGTGGTGGTATCCTTTCTGACTAAAATCAATGTCCTGACGCTCGCTGCAGCCCTGGGGCGGGATGTTCCGGTGATCGTTTCAGAGCGGAACAACCCGATCGTGCAAAACGCCAACCCTGTCTGGCGCCACGCTCAAAACATCCTTGGACATCGAGCCAGCACCGTGGTCATGCAGACTGAGCGGGTGCGCCAGGACCTGCCGCCATCATTGCGGAGCAAGGCGCGGGTCATTCCAAATCCCTGTGCGCCAATCGATGGTGCAGCCACGCTCCTTGGCTCGGGTGGCAATCGGTTGGTCGCGGTGGGGCGGTTGGATCCGCAAAAGGGGTTCGATCTGTTGATCGACGCAATGTCGGAAATCATCCAGAATAACCCGGACGCGCGCCTGACGATTTTCGGGGAAGGCCCGGAACGTGCCGCGCTCGAGGCGCAGAGGGACCGGTTGGGTCTGCAGGACGTCATCTCCCTGCCGGGCGCGAGCGACACACCCGGAGCGTGGATGGATGGCGCAGACATACTGGTGTTTTCCTCCCGCTTCGAGGGGTTTCCCAATGTGGTGGCAGAGGCGACCGTCGCAGGCTTGCCGGTTGTGTCTTTTGATTGCCCCTACGGACCACGAGAATTGATCCGACACGGTGAGAACGGATTGCTTGTTGCGCCTGAAGACACGGAGGAACTGGCCCGCGCAGTGCTGCAGCTGAGCGACGATCCGGAATTGCTGGACAAGATGCGTCAAGGATACCAACACAACAGGGACTGGCTGGCTCCCGGCAGTATTCTTGAGAAATGGGACCGGATCATTGCCGATGCCGCTCATCGCAGGGTTGGAGCGGGGGTCGAACATGGCCATAGCAGCTGCCGCCGGGAGAGTTGAACCAAACCAGGCGGGCCGCAGCGCCTGCTCTGCCATCAGGAGTTGGCATTGTTGCAAAAGTTGAAACCGCAGGTCTCCCTCCCCACGCGGGCGCGACCACGGATCGTGGTTGTCGCCAATCTGACTGCGTCTTTGCTGAATTTTCGCTATGACCTGCTGAAGGAGTTGTCGGAGCGGGCTGAGGTCGTCGCCTGCGGTCCCGAGCGCCATGAAGCGACGGAAACTGCGCTCGCAGAAATCGGTGTGGAGTTCGTGCAGTTTCCGCTGTCACGTGCCGGGATGAACCCGGTTGAGGACATGCGCACGCTGCGTGCTCTTGTGCGCGTTTTCAAGGAATTCAAACCCGACATTGTCTTTGCCTACACCATGAAGCCAATCATCTATGGTTGCCTGGCTGCAAAATGGGCGGGAGTGGACCGGATCTATGCCATGAACACCGGGTTGGGCTATGTCTACAGCACCCATGGCCTGACTTTTCGGAGGCGTGCGGTTCGTGCTGTGTCATCGGTTCTGTATCGTATTGCGCTGAAAGGTGTGGACGAGGTGCTGGTCTACAACCGCGCAGATGCCGAAGAGTTCCGAGAAAGGCGCCTTGTTGCACCAGATGCCAAGCTCAGCATCGTGCCCGGGTCTGGTGTAAATCTGGATCGCTACGGATTTACCGATCCGCCAGCTGGGCCGCCTGTGTTTCTGATGATCTCGCGCCTGCTGCGCGAGAAAGGCGTGTTTGATTTCGTTCAGGCTGCCCGTTTACTGAAAGAAACGCACCCCCAAGCAAGATGCCAATTGCTTGGTCCGATGGACGCCAACCCGGATTCCATCGGCCAACGCGAGATCGACGAATGGACGCGCGAAGGCGTGATCGAATACTTGGGAGAAACTTCGGACGTCCGGCCCTATTTGGCAGCGTGTTCGGTCTTCGTGCTGCCGTCGGCCTACCGCGAGGGGATACCGCGCACGATCCTCGAGGCGATGTCGTCGGGGCGGGCTATCATCACGTCGGATGCGCCGGGTTGCGCTGATCCGGTCATCAGCGGCGAGACTGGTTACGTCGTGCCGGTCCGGAACCCCGAGGCCCTGAGCCGCGCCATGGCCTCGTTTGTCGAGAGTCCTGATCTGGTGGAACGAATGGGTCAGGCATCGCGGAAACGTGCCGAGGATTCGTTCGATGTCCGTCGGATCAATGCGATCCTTCTCGGCAAGATGGGATTTTCGACCAAAACCCGGGATGATGAGGCAAATTGAGGGGTGGTGGCTCCGCCAAGCATTTGTTATTTAATGATAAACGGGAATATTTGAAAGAATTTGCAGAAACTACGGGAAACCCCTAATTCCCAGGCCGCCTGAGACTGGCTAACCTTATTTTAACAACGAAATTCGACCGGTGGGGCCGTTGGCCCGACCACTCACTCGACAAATGACCAGCATATGGGGTGCTGGTCATTTTGTTTTTTGGGGGCAGAAAAGCGCAGTTCAGACTGCGGTTGTGGTCGAAGGCAGCTGATACCCGAACTGACCTAAATCGAGGCCAGTCAAGGATTGGAGTTCAGCGTTGGACTCAGCAAAGGCACCGTCAAATCGGGACTGAATTCTGCCGACCAGCCGGTTTTTGAGCATCTGATCCAGCTTGTCGGGAAAGATGCGCCCGATCGGTCGGCTCAATTTTCCGAATCTGCGCGTAGCATTCGGAAATGGCAACAATGCGCCCTTGCTCAGTTGGTTGTCGCTGAGTGTGAAATTAACAAATCGCTGCAGAATCTGAAAACACTCCGATCTCTTCTCGTTAGTGACTTCAAATTCGCGCTTCTTGTGCTCGACGCCGACGAAATTGCACAGGGTTTCCACAAAAGAATCCGGCTCGGAAATGAACTGTTCGTAGGCCAATCCAAGCACACGATCCTTGCCGAACTTGTCCTGGTAGAACTTGAACAAGCGGTGGTACCGGTAGAACTCCTCCGAGAACATCGGCGCACGTCGCAGGTTCGGTTCAGGTTCGGACAGATATGTCTTGAGCGATCCGTGGCCGCCATCGGTGATGTACTGGCTGTACATCGACAGGATCGACGACAACTGCTCGCGGAATACGACCAAGATGTAGGCGTCGGGAAACGTGCGTTGCAGACGGTCGGCAATGATGGTGCTGTCGAACCCGCCGCTGGCCGGGTAACCAGAGAATCTCTCGTGAGAGAACACCGGAACCTGCCCGCTATCCTGCGATTTTTTCAGGAAACTCTCGTACATCTCGCGAGTTTCTGCGGGATCATAGGTCATCGGCTGCGGCAGTACGATCCGGTTTGAAAGAATGTATTTGCGATCGCCATGCGGAGTCGCGAACGGTGCGTCCTGCGCCGAGAACAGCTGCTGTTGCAGGGACGACGTAGCGGTTTTGTGATAGCCGATATGGACAAGAACGGGTGCACGGGTCATGACGGGGTATTCAACCTTCGGACCGGGTATTTTCAGTCTGGCTCCGGGCGCGGTCGGCATCCGACTCGGACCGGTTGGCACCCCGACAGGTGCTCCGAACAAGAATTGGTTTCTGTCGCAACTTCAAAAGCCCTTTCAACAATCAGTACTGGATTCAATCGGCAAACTGCGCTTTCGTAAAACGATATAATCCAAGACAACTAAATGATAGAAACGGAAACAACCGGAAACATGACTTAACCCGCCACAAATTTTGGAAACGTATTGAATTGTACCGAGTGCATGGGTGAATTGATGACCCGCTTCCTGAACGCCGCGTGGATAGTGCCGCGTGGTTTCGCGTGAACCGATGAGTGAGCCAAGCTCGAAGCCGCTGTTGAAGCGGCTGGCCAAGAACATGTCATGGATGTTCTTGTCGCAGATTTTGGTTGGTCTGTTCGGTTTGGCCAGCCTCATCTTTACGGCTCGCGCAATCGGGCCGGCTGCGGTTGGGATTCTGGCGCTGGTGGACGCGTACATTCAGGTGATGGACAGGTTGTTCCGGCTCGAGCCATGGCAGGCAACCATCAAGTACGGCAGCGAGGCTCTGATCGAAGAGGATCCGAACAGATTCCGACAATTGATCAAGATGTCTGTGGTGACCGATTGCCTTGGCGGGCTGCTGGCTGGTTCGGTGGCGATAATGCTGGCGCCAAAGCTTGCTCCGTTCATCGGGCTGTCTGAACCTGAAGGCGCGTCCTATATCACGCTTGTTGCCTTTGGGTTGTTTCTATCGCTCCGACCAACCGGCATTGGAGTTCTTCGAATTTTCGACCGGTTCGACGTGCTGGCGATCTCGGACATGGTAATCGCCGGCCTTCGGCTTGTCGGAGTCATCATCGCCTTTCTGCTGGACTTGGGGATCTGGGCATTTGTGGCTCTGTTGCTGATGCATCAGATCCTGACCGGGCTGGTTGCGTTCTTTCTGGCACTGGCCGAATTGAAAAAACGCAACTTGCACAGGTTTTTGTCCCAGCCGCTGCGGCGGGCTTTTGCCCATAACCCCGGGTATCTGCGGTTCCTTTGGAATTCGAATTTCAACGTAATCCTGCGACAATCGACTCAGCGGCTGGACATACTTGTCGTCGGCGCCCTGCTGGACGTGACATCGGTGGGCTTCTATCAGGTGGGCAAGCGCATCATGGCCAATGTTGTTCGGATTGGCGGCCCCGTCAGGCAAGTCCTGTACCCCGAGATGACCCGCCTATGGGCCGTCGGCGATTTCGGCCGGTTCTGGCGTCTTGTACGGCTGGTGTCGCTCTCGGTTTGCGGGGTGTCGATCCTGGTCTCCATTCCGTTGGCGCTGAAGATGCCAGATTTGGCCGTTCTGCTGTTCGGGCCAGAGTTCCGTGGCGCAGCGCCCGTCATGACGATCTTGATGTATGCCGCGATCGTGTATCTGGGGGGCTTGGTGTTGAACCCTGCCTTGCTGAGCATGGGGCTGGACAGTGCGCTTGTGCGCACGACGATTGTTGCGACGGTGATCTTTGCCGCCTCATTTCTGCCGTTGCTGTATTGGATGGGGATTGAGGGTATTGCTCTGGCCCATTTGTTGTTCAATCTGGTCTGGACGGTGGGCTGCATATTCGCCATCCGGTCTTATCTGGCCAGAAAACACGAAACATGATGGGTTGGTGATCTTCCGGCCCTGTCCCTAAATCCCTTGAGTCACGAGTATTTTGAGACCATCCATGCCAAGACGTATTCTATTTCCCTTCGAAGGTGACACCGTAATTGGCGGCAGTCACGTGTCAGCCTTGAAACTTGCGGCGGCGTTAGACCGGTCGAAATATGTGCCCCATATCCTGGTCCACTACGAGGCCGGCCCGGCGGCGGATTATGCCCGATCGCTGGGACTGGACGTCGAAACCCTGCACGATCCCAGCCTGATGTCTCCGGGCGGGCTCAGCTATCCGCGCGATTGTGGCCCGGGGCTATATCTGACTTCCAGCGCATGGAGGCTGGCAAGTGTCCTAAAGCGCATCGATGCCGACATCGTTCACACAAACGAAGGTCGGATGCATGCCAACTGGGTGCTGCCGGCCCGTCTGGCGGGCAGGAAACACATCTGGCACCACCGGCAGGATCCGACCGCGTTCGGGATCAACAAACTGGCGCCGCTATTTTCCGACCACATCATCAGCGTTTCGCATTTTTCGAAGCCCAGCAACCCGGTGCGGTCGGTCGACAAGAAGTTCACCGTGATCCGCAGCCCATTTGATTTCAACCCGCACCCACCGGATAGGTCCGAAGCCCGAGCAGCTGTAATCGCCGAGATGGGATTGCCCGATGACGCGCTGCTTCTCGGGTATTTCGGAAACTTCGTCACGCGCAAGCGTCCCGACCATTTTGTAAGGGTCATCGCCGCTGTGCAAAATGCGATGCCTGACACTCCGGTGCATGGTCTTTTGTTCGGCAGCGCGGCCGAGCGGGACGAACCGTTGCGCCAGACCTGCCTTCGCATCGCAGAAGAGGCGGGGATCAGCGAGCATATCCATATGATGGGTTTCCGTCAGCCGATCGATGGGTACATGGCTGCAATGGATGCCAATCTGGTGACCGCTTTGGACGAACCGTTTGGCCGTACGTTGATCGAAGCGATGTATTTGGGAACTCCAGTCATCGCGACCCGTCACGGCGGCAACATCGAAGCGATCACGGACTGGGAAACCGGTGTGCTGGTCGACCCTGACGACCCTCAGGCATTCGTGGAACCTGTGCGCAAGTTGCATCAGGATAGAGCGTTGTTCGAGAAGATTTCACAAGCGTCAAAGAACTATGCCCGTGCAAACTTTGGTTTGGATATTCATGTGAACGGGGTTTGCGAGATCTATGATCGGTTGCTCGGTTGATAGCTTGTTCGGTCAACAACGCGGGTTGTCGAATGTGTAATAAGTATTGCCCGCGACGAATCCATCCAACCCGACTTGGCGGGCGTAATGTGCCAGATCCCGGGTTGTATTAATGAAGCCGGAATTCTTGAAATTGAGCGAAGTGTTGCAGAGCACGCCAACCCCCGACACCGCTTTGAACGCGGCCAGAAGGTCATAAAAATAGGGGTTCTGGTTGCGGTTGACTGTCTGTACCCGCGCCGAACCGTCGACATGGGTTACTGCGGCCAGGTCCGGATTGGTAACGCGGTAAAAGTCCATCATGTATGGCGAGGGCGCGCTGATGTCGAAGTGCAGTGCAGCATCCTCTTCCAGGCAAGACGGCGCCACTGGGCTGTTGCTGGCCCGTCCCTTGATCCGGTTCAGTCGCGTACGTGTCTCCGGGGAAAACGGCGCGGCCAGGATCGACCGGTTTCCCAAAGCGCGCGGCCCAATCTCGCAATTACCGCGGGTCCAGCCAATGATCTTTCCGTCCAGCAGGTCTTTGGCGATCGTGTTTAGGTTCAGTTCGGTTGCGGTCATGCCCTGCGTGTCGATGCGGTCGTCGCAGAAGGACTGGCCGGAATAGACCGACCATTCCAGTTTGGCTTGGCCGGTATAGTGGCGCATCGCGTCCACGGCGGTTCCGATAGCACATCCCGAGTCGCCGGTCGTCGGCGGTACGAAGACCTCACGGAACAGCCCGCTTTGCTTCCACGCGGTATTCCAGTGTCCATTCAGGCCACACCCGCCGGCGATCAGCAGCGGATGCTTTTCAGGCAGGTTCTGTTCCGCATAGTCGCGAAACTTCTGGAATATCGCTTTGGACAACTTGGTGGCCATGTTCTTCAGCTTTTGGCTGTCCGTTCCAATGTTGAAGAAGGGTGAATTCACATAATCGCTTTTGCGAAGTGCGTCGCCGCCCAGGTCCGAGGAAAGCACCCGGTTGATCAGTTCCGTCTCATCCGCATCTGGTGGACCGTCTTCGCCAAATGCGCAGGCTGCCATCAGGCGGCCGGGATCCTGTGGCCGGGGTGAGTTGCCCGTGACCGGAAAGTCGGGGTCGGCGAGGGCATTGAGAAACGCAAAGCGTGTGCCCGGGGCCGTCATCACCTGCCCTCGGTGATGAATGGTCAGGTCGCTGTCGATCTCGTAGAAATCTCCCAATGCGCCTTCCCACAGAAGTACATAACAGGGCTCGCCCTGACGAAAGGGGGACATGGCATAGCTGCACCAGATATGCGCCCGTTCGTGAGTTGAAGAGTAATAATCGACCGACTTGCCAAAAAAGGTTCGTTTGCCAGCTGTTTCAGACCCCGCGCCGATACCGAAGTATCCGGCCCCCGAAGTTGTAACGTGGTCGGCCCCGTTGCTTGACCACCCGCTGAGGGCCAGGACATCCGGCAAATCCTTGAACCATAGACCCGCGTCAATGAACGTGTCAGGCGTAACCGGCGTATACCGGGGGAAGCTGTTCTTTTCCGCCTCGTAGGAAAACAGCAGACGCCCGTCGGTGCTGTCGACACCTGCAACTGTGCCGTCATGTCCGGATTTGAAAGACAGGATTTTCATGAATAGCCCTTCCCTCGACAAGTCACGGTCCAAAGACCAGGTGCCTCGCAAACAGATGTGACAGTCCGTCGGGTCAAAAATACCGGGGCGCTGACGGATCGAATTAACCGCAAATCCATTCCACGAATACCAAAACAAATGCCACGATTAAGCCTAGCAGAAGCTCGGTGTTTGGGGGAACCCAAGTTCGCAACCGGCTGCCGTCGGGCTTAACGCAGTGGCTATTCGTGAACGAAAGAGCACTTTTGGCGCGATTGTTCACTGGGTGGGTGTTGCGTACCCTGCGCAGTGCCCGGCACCAGACCGGTGCAACAGGCTGACAAGTCCGGTGAATCACACTTGCATGGCTTCCGGTTGGCCGTGAAAGGCTGAGATTTGATCGAGCAGCACCTTCATCCGGGTTGCACCTACCAGCCTCTGACCGTTAACGTGGCCGCGTTATCAGGCAAGTTTTTTGGCCAAGGGTGCTTTAGGTTATGTCAGTAATTTTGGGTTTAGCTACAATGAGCAACAGCGCCGCTGCGCTGTTCAAGGACGGCAAGCTGGTTGCCGCAATCGAAGAAGAGCGGCTGACGCGGGTCAAGAATGACGGGGCATTTCCCCATCAGGCGATCGCCGAAGTTCTGCGCATTGCCGGGCTGAAGTTCTCGGACATCGACGAGGTTGCGGTCTATTGGCAGCCGTGGCGTATGGTCGGCCGAGGTATGGGCACGATGCGCAAGATTTTGCAGCGACCCTCAGCCGCCAAAAGCGTAACGGCGCGGATCGGGGCACTGTTCGTGTCAGATGCCTCGTCGGACGAGTCACAGGACAGCGGCTGGATGGACCTGTTCCGCATCCGCAAGATCCTGACGGCTGTGCATGGTCCGGCCGATTTCAAGTTGCACTACATCAACCACCATCTGACCCATCAACTGTACGCCGAGGCGATGCGTGACTGGGACAGCTTCGTTTCCCTGTCCTATGACGGTGGAGGCGAGGAAAGCTCGACCATCGTGTCAGTTGTGCGGAACGGCAAGCGGGAAGGTCTGGCGGATCATCGCTGGCCGAACTCGCTGGGTCATTTCTACTCGACCTTCACCGGTTTTCTTGGCTTCAAGATGCTGGAAGGCGAATACAAGATGATGGGCTTGGCTCCGTATGGCAAACCCATCTATCGCGACGCCATCCTGCGCGAAATTCTGATCCTGGACGATGACGGCGGTTACCGCGTGAACACCGCGCTGTGCGACTATCACTCAGCCCTGCGCGGCGAGTTCCATCCACGTATGGAAGAACTGTTCGGCACCCGGCGCGAGCCCGGCACCGCGCCGAACGAACGCCACATGGACCTGGCGGCATCCGTGCAAGCCGCGTTCGAGGCAGCCCTGCACCATATTCTGGAGCCGGTCCGCAAAGCCAATCCGGACCTGCGCAAATTGGTAATTTCTGGCGGCTGCGCGCTAAATGTCACGGCGAATGGAACGCTGATCGCGGACGGCACGTTTGACGAGGTCATCATTCCACCGGCCCCACATGATGCTGGCTGTGCAGTTGGCGCAGCGCTGGCCTGCATTCCGAGCGAGCAGGTCGATCTGCCCTCGGTCCGCAGCCCATATCAGGGTGCCGATTGGGCAGATGCCGACATCACCGCTGCCTTGGATCAGTATTGTGCGGAACCGCAGCAGGCCTTGCCTGTTGACCAGTTCCTGGACCGTGTGTCCGACCTGCTGGCCGAAGGCAAGATCATCGCCTGGTTCCAGGGGCGGGCAGAGTTTGGCCCGCGTGCTCTGGGTGCCCGATCCTTCCTTGCAGACCCACGCAAGGACAGCATTCGCGACGATCTGAACGTCAAGATCAAGAAACGCGAGCATTTCCGGCCCTTTGCGCCCAGCGTTGCGGAGGAGGCGGCCTCGACCTTTTTCGAGATTGATCAGACCAGCCCCTACATGAACATCGTTGCTCGTGTGCGTGACGATCGGGCGGCAGACATCCCGGCAATCACCCATACTGACCAGACGGCACGCGTACATACGGTGTCGCAATCGGCGAACCCGCTGTACCACGCCTTGTTGACCCGGTTCGGTGAAAAGACCGGAGTGCCCGTGTTGTTGAATACCTCGTTCAATATCCAGGAGCCCATCGTCTATTCGCCTCTGGATGCTTGCGCGACATTTGCCGCATCGGGAGTGGATGCGTTGGTGATCGGTGACTATGTCGTGCTGCGCGAAGCGCTGAAGGATGACAGCGCCCGGGCCCAAGCTGTCGCGTGACCCGGCTGTTTCTCAGCGTCGATTTCGAAGACTTTGCGCATGATCTGAAACGCCTTCTGGGGGTCTGGGAAACCGGACCCCTCAGAGTTGAAGAGCTGTGGCAAAGCTTTGAAACCATTGATGGCTTCCTTCGCTCACATGGCGGATCTACCGGTGGCCCCACAACGTTCTTCTGCACGGGAGTCGTAGCACGCGATGCGCCTGATCTGGTGGCCGAAATCGCAAGGCGGGGCCACGAGGTTGCTTGCCACTACTATTTTCATGACAGCATGGACCTGCAGTCTGCGGAGACCACAGACCGTATGCTGGGTCAGGCGCGGCAAGCTTTGGAAGAGGCCGGGAACACCCCTGTTCGAGGGTTTCGCGCCCCGCGTTTTCGATTGAACCGCGCAACGCCTGAACAGTACCGCCTGATTGAACGTCATTTCGACTACGACTGTTCGTCATTCTTCGCCTCGGTGCAGGAATGTGATCGGTTTTCGCAGGAAATGGGGCTGACCACGCTCCGGATCTTGCCGTTGTTCATGACGCCATTGGCGGGCAGGGGGCCGATGGTGCGTCTGGGAGGCAGCTATCTGAAGTTCATGACTTCGGGTCTGGCGAGGACATTGATCGAACGGTCTGAACAGGCCGGCATACCGCCGCAGGTTTATCTGCATCCCTACGAGATCGTGGAACCTCGGTCATTCATGGTTTCACGGGACCAACTCGTGGCCTTGGGAACTGCCAAAGCCGCTTACTGGGCGTTGCGGCAGTCTCAGTGGCTGAACTTTGGCGGCGCGCGACTTTTGCGCAAGGTCGAGGGTTTGATCCCCGCAGGCGGCCTTGCGGGTCGGCTGGATCAGTTGATCGGAGAATAAAAAAGGGGCCGGTCAGTCGACCAGCCCCAGTCATTCGCGGAACCGAGGGATCAGTTCGACGCGGCCATCAGCTTGTCGTTGTGCTCGCGCAGCGAGTCCGAAACGATCGCGTACCATTCGCCGGATTCACGCATTTCGTTCAGGCCCTTGTTCAGCATGGCCAGGTACTGCTTGCCGAACGGGTTCGAACGGTGCGCGATGAAACGCAGCGACGACAGCGAGGTCACGAAGGGGTTCTCGATCAGGTCGTTCTGGTTCAGGCCCATTTCAACCATGGTGTCCGAGAACAGCTGGACCTCGAAGGTTGCAACATCTGCAGTGCCGGTCAGCACGGCATCCAGACATTCCCGCGCGGTGATCGGCTGCATCAAGGTGATGGTGTCGCCATTGATCAGACCTTGCTGTTCCAGATCGTGGATGAACCAGCCGTCCATGCGGCAGATGGTCGACCCTTTCAGCTCGTCAAAGGTGGTCGCGTTGGCAAACTGGCTTTCGGGCAGGGTGTAGAAACCGACCACGATGTCATAGACTGGGACCGACGAGTCGAACTGCGTGCAGCGCACCTCGGTTTCCCAGGACCATTCGTAGCTGCGGTTGGTGCAGTCCGGCATGTTCCATGCCATCGACACGTCGAACGCGCCCAGCGGCAGCAGGGTTTCCAGGTGCGAATTCCAGTCGTCAACAAAGCTAACCGAATAGTCGCGGGCGTTGCCGCCCCGTTGCAACGAGGTGGTTGCCAGACGCGGGATGATGCCACCGCCATTCAGCGATTCATCTGCGAAGGGCGCCCAGCCGTTACCGGTGACCAGTTTGATCGGCGGCTCATAGACGCTCGAGCGTTTCACGCTTGCAGCGCGCTGTTCTTCCGCGGCGATGATTTCCTGCGCGCTGCGGCCATTCGGCAGGCTGCCGTCTTCACAGGGCAGGGCCAGAACGATGCCCGGCTCAAGCGAGTTCGGGTTGGTGATGACGTTGCGGTTTGCGTTGAAGATCGGCTGGTAGTTCGATGTGCCGTAGGCCGCGATGGCGATGGTTGCCATCGTGTCACCGTCCTGAACCGTATAGTTGGTACAGGCCTCCTGAGCGGCGGCGGCGCCGGCGCTGAGGGCGGTTGCTGCGGTGGCTGCCGCCACCAGTTTCTTCAGATTGATTTCAAACATGTCCACTTCCTCCAGACGTTTGTTTTGTCAGACCTTGCCGGCCCTTATCCGTTTTCCATTTGGTACCGCAGGGCGGTCGAGACGATGTCGCGCCATTCGCCCGATTGCTGCATGATCGCCAGACCCTGATTGAGCGTCTCGAGGATCGCTTCCCCATCCGGATTGTCCTTGTGGGTCATGACGTTGAGCGACTTGATCGCCGCCAGGTTGGGGTTTTCGATGATCTTGTGTTCGTAGCCCAGCCGACCGATGGCCTCGACGGCCAGATGCGCTTCGATGGCGACCAGGTCAGCCCGCCCGTCCATGACTGCGTGGAAACACTCGTCCGGATCGACGGGGCGCAAGATGGTGATCGCAGGCTCGTAAAGACCCACAGCGTCCATATGCGAGGTTGACCAGCCCTCGGGGCGGCAGATCGTGGTGCCGACGAATTCCGCGTAGCTGAGCGAGGTTTCGTAGCCTGAGCCATCCTTCGCGAAGAACGTATCGACCACTTCATAGAACGGGTTCGAGAAGTTGTAGGTCTCGCACCGGTTCCGGTCGCTTTCCGAAAGTGTCTCGGCTTCTTCGCAGTTTGGGCGCGACCAAGGGAACGTGGCATCGAAGGCCAGGGTGGGCATCAGCAGGTCCAGATGCGACGACCAGTCGTTCACGAACTGGATCTTGTAGGCCTGTTCCGGCGCCGCCCGCAGCATCGCGGTTTCGACTAGGTTCGTGTACAGACCGCGATTGGGCAGGGCTTCGTCCGTAAACGGCGCGTAGTTGCCCCCGGTGATCAGCAGCAACTGCCGGTCGCGGATCTCGGGGCGGGTGCCGTCACCGGCGTTGCGGATCAACGCGGCACCTTCTGCGCGGGCGGCCTCGATTTCCTTCTTCGCGGCGGCCTTGGCTTCGATGACAGCCTTGTCGCTGGCCTGCTGGGCCTCCGCAACGCGGGCTTCGGCCTCGGCAATGGCCTTGGCGGCACGTTCTTCCGCGGCCTTGACCAGTTCGGCTGCCATCTCGGCGGCCATGCGCTCGGCCTCGGTTTCCGGTTCAGGCGCGGCGCGGCCGACATCCTCGAGGCAGGGGAAGGTCAGAACGTCGCCGACGCGGATGATGTTGGGGTTGGACCCGATCGTGTCGCGGTTGGCGTCGTAGATGATGCGATAGTCTTCGGTCGCATAGACCTTGATGGCCAGTTCACGCAGGCTGTCGCCGCGCTGGATCTCGTAGGTCGAGCATGCCTCTTGCGCCGAGGCTGCCCCCGTTGCTGCCGCCAGGGCAATGCTGGATATGATCAGGTGTGTTCTCATGGGTCCTGTTGCTTTGCTTTTGTTATTGTCGGGCCGTTTTAATTACGGCGATTGAAATGTTGTCCTGATCCGGATCACCCTTGGCGATCAGTGCCTTGAGGAGGCTGTCGGCGATGTCCTGGGAGAGGGCCGAAGCGTTGTCCTGAAGGATGGACTGGATGTCGTGGTTGCCCAGATACTGCAGCCCGTCACTGCCGAGGATGAGGATGTCATCGGTCGTCAGTTCCAGTGCGTCTTCGGGGCAGTCGACCTTGGGGATCGCCGCGCCCATGATGACCGAGGTCAGCTGGTTGCGGTCGGGATGGGACTGCGCTTCGGCTTCGGACAGCTCCCCTCGGGTCACCTGTGCGTCGATGACAGGTGCCATCGAGTGATCTTCGTTGATCTGGGACAGCACGCCGTTGCGGAACAGGTACAAAGGGCTGTCGCCGATCGAGATCCAGAACACTTTGTTGCCCAGCAGCAGAACTCCCAGCAGGGTCGAGCCCATGTTGAAGCCTTGTTGCTGGTCGTCGCCATATCCTGCTACGGCCGCGTTGGCCTGCATTGCGGCCATGGGCAGCGCATCCAGCAGCGTATTCTCGGTCAATTCCGGATTTTCCAGAACTGTGTCGAGCACTTCGCACCAGGACTTGACCACCAGATCCGAGGCCACTTCGCCTGCGGCGTGACCACCCATGCCGTCTGCCACCACGACATAACCGGCGTTGGCGGCATCAAAGACCCGCGAGGCAACCGCGTCTTCCTGCGTGTCGCGCTGACCCTGATCCAGGATCAGTGCAATGTCATATGCCGGAGTAGCCAGCATCCGTTATGCGTCCCGCCAGTCGAAGTTTTCGTCACAGAAGGCCACGAACCGCAGCGATGTTTCGCTGATGCGGATCAGGTCGCCGCTGGACAGCGGCACGGTGCTGAGGACGGGTTTGCCGTTCAGGCGCACAAGGTTTGCCTTGCCGCCATGGCCCAGATAGCATTTGCGGTCTTCGGGGTCATAGGCAATCACGGCGTGGTTCGACCGCGAAATCCCGGTGTCGCCAAAATCCAATTGGATCGCCTGGTCATCGTTGCGGCCAATCTGCATCAGCCCTTCGGTCAGCGTGATGCTGGACCCCCGCCCGGGGCCACTGGTTACTGCCAGCCAACCGACCGGGAATGTCGCGCCTGCGGTTTCGGTCTTGGCCACCGGCTCGGCTGTTTCGATCAGTTCCTGCACATGTGTGTCAGGGCGCTCGAACCCGAGGAAGGTGGTCTTGACGCGCGACCGACGATCCGAGGCCGGCGCTTCGGCGGCTTCCGGGGCGGCTTCCGGGGCGGCTTCGGGTTCTTCGGGCTCGGTGGCCACAGGTTCGGCATCTGCCGCTGCTTCGTCCGGGGCAGTTTCGATTGCAATGGGTTCCGGCAACTCGAACGGGGTCGGCGCCGAGGCCTCTTCCTCTCGGACTTCCTCCAGATCGGGTTCGGCAGTTTCGGCCATGACCGACTGGATGGTCTCTTCTTCTTCTTCGGTTGCCGCAACGTGCAGCGTCACGACCTGTTCGGCTTCTTCCGGCGCTTCAGGCGCGGCTTCGGCTGTTTCTTCGCTTTCTGTTGCCTCTTCCACCGTCTGTTCGGTCTCGGCGAAATCGGGCATCTTCTCTTCCGGAATCAGCTCGTCGGTTTCCTCGTAGCTGTCCGTGCTCAGGTTTCCACCAGCCAGAGCCTGGCGCAGTGCATTGAAGTCCGCAATCGGCTCGGCCTTGTCGGTCGTTTCAACTTCGGGTTCCGACCCTTCGGCTTCTTTGGTTTTGCCGGCACCCTCGAGAAGCCGGCTGAGTGGGCTTTTGTATTTGAACATGGTGTCGACACCTTTTGACTACTTGCACGGGCTTAGGTGACCCGTGGGGCTGCTACGAACCTCTGCGCATGGCGCAGCGGCACTTATGAAGTTGGAAACCTGAAACACTCTTACCTTTCGCGGCGGGCCGGCCCCCACCAGGAGGGCCAAAACACGGCATCCTCCTCAGCAAACACAAACTGGCGGATCAAATACGTACCGGTATGATCACTCCTGCGCCAAAGGCATCACGGCGGTTGTTTCCGACCCGTTTCTAAGCACAACCAACCGTGCTTCGGGCTTGTTTTCGGAAACCAACGCGTTCAGCGCGGTATCCAGACTGTCGGCAGCAATCATCTCAGTTCCCGAGACAGTCTCGCGGACAAGAATGTCGCCGGTCTGCAGGCCACCTGCCGTTGCGGCCGGTGCTCCGGAAACAACCGTCTGCCATTCGGGCAAATCGGCGCCGCGGGCTTCGAACGAGTAACCGTTGGCCAGCCCAAACTCGCGGATTGCGGGCAGGGCCAGGAGGCCGTTCTGCGCGCGGGTCTGTCCGATGGGGCGATACCGCGCCGCGACACGGATATAGCCGTCAGGGTCAACCTGGAGGTTGTCCAGAACCTGTGCGGCAAGCGTCGTTCCGGCGCGCACAGGGCTGCCGTTCAGGGTATAGATCGCTGCGCCTCGCTGAACCCATTCACCGATCGTGGACATGTCCTGGTCGGCATCCACACCGGTGATGGCGATGATGTTTCCGGTCGAGGCGCGCCGCTGCGAAGTCGAGAACGGGATTTTGACATCCCAATGGGCATAGCTGACTTGGGTCTCGGCCAGATTGACCGGAGCGCTCGGTGTAACCGCCGCCACTTCGATAGGTTCTTCGGGCTGCGCCGCTTCTTCCTGTGTTTCCACCGCCGGCGGTGTGAGAGCCGCTGCGGCCTGCTCGACAGGCTGGTCTTCTGCCACCTGCTGTTCTGTTTCGGTTGCTGCTGCGGTTTCTTCTGCCTTGGTCGTTTCGGGTGCGATCACTGGTTCGGCCGTCTGCGTTTCGGCAGGTTCGGCCGGTTCGGTGGGCGTCGCGGTCTGGATCGGTGTCGGGTCCGTCTCGGTGGAGCCGCCGGACATCAGGAAGAAGCCACCAGCGGCCAGAATCGTGATTGCGGCGACACCCGCGATCAACTTGCCGTTGCCGCCCGATCCTTTTTGGACGACCGTATCCACTGCCGCTGCGGGCTCGTCCTTCTGGGCAAAACTTGCCGGACCGTCGTCGTTCTTTTCGCCATGCCCAAGAGCCAGATCGGAATTACCGGCCAGCAGGGCTGTTACCACCGCTTCGGCATTTTCGCTTTCCGCCTTGATACGGGCCTTTTCGGCCTCTTCGTCCTTGCGGTCCAAGGCGACAATTACCGAAACGGGGCGATAGGCAAAGCTGTCGAATTCGACACCGGGGCCGCGGAACATCCGCAACCAGTCCAGTGCGGATTGAAGGCGGTCGGTCGCGTGGACCTCCATGGCCTTGTCGATCGCCTCAAGGAAGCCATCGGGGTAACCCTGGAAGCGACCGGTCAGCGGCTGATAGGGATCTTTCTGGCCGTTGTTGAAGGCATTCAGGCGCGATTGGCCGTCGATCGGGCGCTCGCCGCTGATCGCGTGGTAGAGCGTTGCCGCCAACACATACAAGTCGCTGCTGGGACCCTGCTCCGAGCCGCGCACGTAGAACTCGTGCGGCGAGTACCCATCCTTGATCACCCGAAGCGTCAACAGCGCCGCCGATTGGTTGGCAGCCTGTTCGCGCGCGGCGCCGAAATCGATCAGGATCGGTTCGCCGTTTTCGTCGATCAGGATGTTGTCGGGCGAAATGTCCCGATGCAGCATCCCGCTTTGGTGGATGAACGACACCGCGGACAGCATCTTTTCGGTGACTTGGACGATAAAGTCCGGGCCGGTTTCGGTCTTGGGGTCCTCGATGTAATCCAGCAGATCGCATCCGCGGATCAGGTCCATCGCGATATATGCAGTATCGTTGTCTTCGAAGACCTGGTGCACGTCGACGATATTGGGGTGGACCAGGCGAGCATGGTTGCGGGCTTCCTGAATGAACAGGTCGATGATCGCGCGCAGGTCGTCCTTGAAGGCCGGATCATTGGGTTCGACCAGGTCACCGTTGCGGCGGCACAAGGCACCCGGATAGCATTCCTTGATGACCACATCGCGTTCCAGGCTGTCACGCGCCAAATACGTGATGCCGAACCCGCCATTGCTGAGGAAGCGAAGAATTTCGTACTGGCCGCGCAGCAGTTTCGCGCCCGGTTGCAGACCTTGAATTTGAGGTTCGTCGTGCGATGCACCGACAGCCTGATTGTGGTTCATTTCTTCCCGCCCATCATTCCAAAAACTTGCGGCCAAAATAACCGGGCAATCAGCCCGCGAACACACAACCAACACAACCGCAGGACACTTGAGAACGGTTAGACGTTTCAAATTTGACTTTAATGGGGCCGCCTCGTGGCTTCACTAAGAACGGTTTCGGGTGCAGATCAATATATTGATGTAAGTGCTGATAGAGTACATATATGCAGTGTCTCCCGGCGAACAAAAAGGATTCAGTCCGGGCGCCAGACGACCCATGGTCCACGGATTCGAAACAATGGAATCATGATTCCAGTGTTAACGATTCGCCGCGCCGCGGCTCAATCTTTGCGGGAATGACTCAGGTTCCGGTCTTCGGAGGGGCCGAAGCGACCGTGCTGCCGGCCCACGCCAGGTTGTCGCTGAGCTGCGCCAGTATGCTGATCGCATCCTTGAGTGGCCCTTCGCCGCTCTCGAATTGAAGCAGCAGAAGCAGGTCGGTGGCCTTTTCGAACTCGCCCGGAATCCAGTCGGCTTCGGGATCGATCTCGGACCCGTTTTCCAGCCGTTCAGCAAAATCCTCGACAATTTCCTGACAGCTTTGCAGGAAGGCGGCCGGTTCGATGTCCGAACTGTCGCGCAGGTCTTCGTAAATGCTGGCGATCGCCGCCAGCCAGTCTTCGAGGATCGGGTTGTCCAGCGGCGGCAGCGCAGATTCCAGACTGGGCTGTACCGTTCTGGTGTCCGAGGCTGCGGCTTCGCCCGCGCCGGTCAATGTCTCCAAGAACGGCAGGAAGTCAGCGGCAAGGTCCTGCCGCGCGGCCTCCAGATCCGTTCGGCGGCGATGCGATGCAATTTCAAGCACCTTCTCCGCAAGGTTCTGGCCGCCGCAGGTTTCCCACAAGGCGAAGTCCGGTTCCGGCTCTTGCGCCATGGCGCGAACGGCAACTGGTGTCCCGATCGGTACGATCGCGCGGAACATGCCCGACTTCTCCTTCTCCAACCGCGACAGAACGCGATCGAGGGCGTCGCGGACAGGGGGCAGGTCCGTGTGAGTGACGGCTAGCAAGCTGTTGTCGCGCAGGTTTTGCGGGACTTGTGCCCACAAATGGCGCTCGGTCTCGCGCCAAGCGTTGGTTCCGTTCGTGCACCAGATGGCGCAATCGACGAATTTCAACAAATCAAGCGTTTGTTTGTAAGTGTCGTCCAGCGCACCGGAGCCGGGCAGGTCGAACAACGAGATTTCGCGCAGGGCAGGGGTGTTCAGCCCCACCGAGATAAAATCAGGATTGTCGGCCGCGGCCTTTTCCAGGGCGATGCCGGAATAAACCTTTGGCTCGCGGTCCCACCACCCAACGGTCGTTTCAGGCGTGTCCGCATAGGTGACAATCACCAGAGGCAATTTCAGATGTTGCGGACCCGTGGGCAGGATGTCAGCTCCGGCGAGCATGTTGGCAAGACTGGACTTCCCGGCGCCGAATTCCCCTGCAAAACCGATTGAGACCGCGTTTGACAACCGCTCGGCGTGGGACTGTGCCCGCGCGCGCATGCCGTCCAACTCGGGCGTGGACGGAAGGCGTTCGGTTGCGGTCAGAAAACGGTCAAGCTGACGCACTTCCGTCTCGGTTCCGGGAAATTCAATCACTCGGCGGCCTCCGCTTGTCGTTCGTCGCTGTGTTCAGCGCCAAAGGTCGATTGCAATTCGTCCGCGATCCGGCGTGCGCGGTCGAAATCGACCTGCGCCTGGGTGCGCTCACATGTCTCGCCCGTCGCGGTGCGGTTTTCAAGATGCCCGGCGAGCAGGGCCAGGAAATGGTCCAGAGCGGTGTTCAAGCGCTCCAGCAGGTTCTCGCGCGCGGTATCGATCAGGTCATCTCCAATCATCTCGAATTCCTGCACAATCATGCGCTCGGCGCGAGAGACGACGGATTTCCGCGAGATCAGACGCGACAACCAGTTCACCCGCAACTCGACCGTAATACCCCGGGTCAGAGCGGTGGTGTCTGGACGGAACCAGCGCACGGCACTGGTGTTCATACGGCTGTCGGTCGGCTCCTGCCAGCCCGGCAGGGACCGCAGAGACGCGTTGGCCTGCATGTCGATGGCATAGAGTTCGCTAAGCATCCGCTGGCGAATGACCTGAGTCGCACCCTGCACCAGTTCGCGCATGCGTTCGCGCAACGGTGTAAAGTTCAGTTCGGTTGCGCCACCTTTGGCAAGCAACGGGGATTGCCCGTCGGGTCCGCGCACAACCGATACGACGGCTTCGGCCACGGTGTCATCCATCACACCACGCAAGTTTGCCAGAACATCATCCATGTCGCGGGTGATTTCTGCGGTTTTGTCCGATACAAGCTTGCGCAACTCGGCGAGGGTCTTGTCATTCTCGCCAGCCGCATCGTCCGAAGGTTGGCCATCTTCTTCCAGCGCGCGGAGGCGGGCCTTGCTGCGTTCCAGCTCGCCCTGGGCAAAGCCGTTCAGATGTTGCCACGCCATACGCAGTTGTTCGTTGCGCGGGCCGTCAGTCAGCGCGGTGGTGACATGCCGGCGCAGATCGGGCAAGCCCGAGGCGATCATCGCGGCATACCGCAGAACCGCCTCGCGGCTGATGGGGCCGGGGCCGCGTTTGATCTCTTCGACGCCGGCAAGGTACTGCTTCATCTGTTCGGGATGCGCCCGCAGCCAGGCGAGGATGTGATCGTGGTTGACGCCGGTTTCGTCCCCGGTCAGTGCGTAATGCGCCCACTGAGCGCTGCCCATCAGAACGTCGATGCTGGACTTCCCCAGCGCCTTTTCCAACCCGTCCAAAACGTCGGCGCGTACTTTCGCCGCGTCTTCCGCACCGCCGCCCAATTCGTCGACCCGGTTGATGAAAACCACGATCTGACCCAGCTCAAGCGCCTGCATCAGCCGGAACAGTTTCAAATCGGCGCGCGACAGGGCCTGGTGCGCGGACAGAACCACGACGAAAAAGTCGGATTCCTTGAGGTACTGGCGCGAGATCTCTTCGCGGATCAACAGCGGATCATTGACGCCGGGCGTGTCGGTCACGGTCAGCGGGAACGGGAAGTGTCCAAGATCAAAATACACCTCGGCCTTGCGGGTGATGTCGCTGTACAAACCCCGGTCCGATCCCGGATCATGTTCGGCTTCGTCGGTCGGATCATCCCCGGCACAGACATAGCGGGCAAGGTCATCAGACGTCAGTTCTTCGAGGTCGTGATGCTGGCCCATCAGCTGTTCGAAACTGTCACCCAGGCGCAGACGAGCGCGGTTTTTCATCGCCTCGACCTGCTCCTCGATCATCTCGCGCTTATAGCTGTCCTCATCGTCGGGGAACATGTTGCGCAGTTCTTCGCCTTCGGCGATCAGCGCCTGCCATTGGCGGTTGTCGAAGAAATGGAATTCGGCCCCCGATGTGCGCCCGGAGGGATGTCCGAAATGCATGTCGGTGATCACGGTCGTCCACGGGTTCACGTCCGACGGCAGAAATTCTGCCTGTCCCGTAAAGCCGTTGATCAGGCGGGACTTTCCGGCCTTGATCTGCCCGACGAATGCAATCGACGGTTTCAGGCCGCTGAGATCGTCAACGATGCGAGAGATGAACTGACAGGTCTCGTCATTGCTCACCTCTTTCATTTCGCTGGCGATCCGGATCAATTCCCGGCGGTTGGTTTCACTCATAACACTACCCTAAAAACTGGTACCCAAGGTTTGCTTCAAACTTAACTTCAACTGTCGCGAAAGCGGTGCCATCAGACCGACTCCCGCAGAGATTTCCACAGGTTGACGACGGCACCCAGCTTGCGCGCGTCATGTACGGCGGCGGCTGTATTGCGACCATCCCGAACCAGAGCGACACCCGCGCCCTTGCCGCCTGACGGCCGCATGACGATCAGTTGCGGCTGCTCGAGCAGCCCGGCATTGTCGGCATCCCATCCCGCCAGATCCTGTGCGAACCGGGTCAACAGATCATCCGAAGGATGAAGAGGCTGTCCATCGGCGCACACGCCATCGAACTGGTGGGTCGCCCCCTCCGCACTTGTCAGCAGGCGTCCCATGGCGAACCGCTCGGCGCCGTCGAAGAAAGCCGCGGCTACGCTGGGTTCTTGCCCTTCAGCGCTGTCCTGCTCTTTCGTGTCCTCGACGGGATCCGGGACAACCGAAACCCGCGGCTCTGACGGTAGAACGATCTCGGCACAGGCTTTCTGCATTTCGCTGAACGTGATGCCGACGTCATCCGCCTCCAGCGGCCCGTCCGGTTTCAAAGACACAACTTCGATCGGTGGGGCAGTCGCGGCTAGGTCGGACACGAGCCGCGCCAGCTTTTTGATCAGCGCTTCGCGCGGTTCGGTTTCGAAATCCGGAAGGGCGCCGGTGCTTGCCGAATAAACATCCGTGATCCGTGAGCTGTTCACCTCGATCGCCAGGATCGTTCCGTTCTGGGCGTTGAACTCCAGGCGTCTTGGAAGAACCGTTCCCCGGATCAGGTTCAGTATGCTGGCCCGCCGGGCCTCGGCCGTGTCCCCGGTCAACCGAACGGCCGGCGACAAACGGGGCGTCGCAGACCGCCCGATGTTTTCGAGCATGTCGATTATGTCTGTCGCCATCATGCCGTGACCCCCTCTGGTCCCGTCTAAACTGCGGCCGCTACCGGCCCCAGGCTGAGATGTGATTTTGTAAGCGTCAGCCCGATATTCGCGCTGTCGCGGCAGATGTAGCAGACCACGTGTTCCGGATAGGCCCGGGTCCGCATGAAGATGTGCAGCCGGTCGTTCGAAAACACCGAGATTTCCCCAAATCCCGGGTTCTCCGGATCCTGTAGTCCGGCCGAGGCCAACAGCGCTTCGAATGCTTGAACGCCCCGACCCTGAAACAGATTTGCCACCGCAACGGCGAGGGTTTCCAAGGCTGCGCCATCCTCGGTGCCGGTTGCCGACATGCCCAGAAGCATGCCCGTTTCCATGTCGACATATCCCGCTGCGATGCAGTCGGGAATGGTCTCCATGGCGGTGGTCAATGCGGCGTCAATCGTCATCTAAAGCTCTGTTATCCCTTATTAAGCCCAAAGGCGCAGCGGTTCGAAACCGTCGCGCCGCTGAGTAGCATTGCCGTTCGGGACGGGAAACGGTTTATCGTTTCCCGCGTGTCCCTTGAGGCCCGGTTACAACACATGCCACTCCGCCCTGTCTTTCGGATTTGGCACCGGTTGAATCCTGTCCTGTTCGTCGCGCCCGGTGTGCTCGTGAGCGATCTTGTCGAACTCCTCAAGAAAGGCTTGGAACACGGCGTGCAGCCCGTCCACGTCTTGGGGAATATCTTCGCTGGCCGCGATTTCCCGCCACATCGCCGCCGCGCTAAGCGGAGCTCCTGCCGGCACGCTCAAAAGGTGTTCCAGCGAGGTTTCGCCTTCGCCGACCTGCTCACAAGGCACTTCGGGTTCCTGGTCTTCAGGGGTCTGGGCCGAAATCAAGCCGTTCGATTCCGGCTCAGGTTCATAGGTCGTGGCATCGTCACCCTGTTGCTGGGACAACAGCGAAGCAATGGACGAGACCGAGTCTTCGACACTGGGTGCCGGGGTCTCGTCTTGTTCGTCCGCTGCAGGCGCGGAGGTCTCGCCAACCAAACGTTCAGACAGCGTGGCCAGCAGGTCTTCGTCCTGGGCACCCTGATCGTTGGTCTGGTCATCGCTATCTGCGACCAGCATTTCGTCGTCCTCGAAATCGAGCCTATCGTCATCGACCTCGTCAAAGTCTTCGTCGTCCAGCTGAGTCACCGCAGTCGAAGTTGCCGCGACACTGAGCCGATCCTCCTCCTCGTCCCGGAACAAGGCCCGCAAATCGTCATCGGGCACCGGCGTCATTTCGGCGCGCAAGCGGTCGGCGTCATCCGGGTTGATCCGCTCGCGTTCGGTCGACTCGCCGCGGCGCTCCACCCGGGCCGGTCGAACCGGGAAGGTTGCGATCACATCGTCCGAGTTCCGGACCGCCTCGAATCCATCATCCTGATCCAGCGGGTTGGTCAACTTGAAAGGCGCGGGCTCTTCGGCTGCGGTCTGGCGATCGGATCGTTCGGGACGCACCGGTTGAACCGGGGGCGTGCCGGCGAGGCTCTTGTCGATCTGGTAGCGGGCAAGTTTTTCCGCACGGCTGTCCATGATCTGCTCGGTGATCTCAAGAAAGCTGTCGATCATCTTGCCGCCGCCGCTGCGCGACCACAGCTCGGCGTCGCCCGTTTTGTCACGCGCGATGATCGCGTCACGGGCGGAAAACAGGATTGTCCGATTGAACAGGTGCCCCGCTTCGCGGTTGATGCGGCGGAGCACTTTCTGGCGGTCTTTCAGATCCAGTGCGTCCGCGCGCGTGACCAACAGAAGCGAGTTGTGCTGAAGCCGTTCCGGCAACGAAACCCACGTGGCGCGTTCGGTCTCGCGCCAGGCCTGCGTCGAGTGCGTACACCATAGCACCCCGTTGGCTTGACCTACCGCACGGCGCCAGACATCGGCCTGAATTTTGGGGTCCGAAATGCCGGGCGTGTCGATCAGGTCGACGGCCTCGAGAATGTCCGCTTCAAGATAGATGCGGATGAACTGCGCGTCGTTGACGCCCACCTTGTCCAATTCGTCCAAACCAATTGGAGAAGTGTTCCCGTCATGGCGCTGGACGTAAGCCGGTTTGTTGCCCCAACTGAACCAGACCGGCGGCAGCTGGGTGGCCGTCACCTGCGTCGGTAGGGCCTGCTTGCGCAGCAGGAAATTCATGAGCGTGGACTTTCCGGCGCTGAACTCTCCCATCAGCGCAAAAACCGGTTTGCGGCGGGACCACTGCTCGATGCGTTCCCATGCCCGAGGAGAGACGAAGCGGATTTGTGAATCTTTTGCCATGGCTTTCTTACGCTGCTTCGTTGCTGAGGTCTTTGAGGATGTCGCCGAGGATTTCGTCACGTGACTTCTTCGGCTCGAGCCCGGCCATCAGGTCCGGGGCGGTCCCCGGTGCCTTTTCGGCGGATTGCGAGATGCTCAGAAGGGTTTCCTGCTGCTCGCGCATGAAATCCGACAGGACGGCCCGAACATTTTCCAGAACGGCTGCGATCTGGGTTTCTTCGAGATCCTTGGTGATCGAATTGGCTTCTGATGCGATCAGGCGGGTGTAGTCCGCCGCATAGGCTTCAAACCCTTTCCGGCGTTGCCACCAGCGACGCCACCATGTGCTTTGAAGGTCCAGCGCGATCGTTCTGCCAATGCCCAATGGCGGCGGTACGCGCGGCACAATGGGCGCCTCGATGCTGAATTCGCCCAAGTGGTTACCCAGAAGCTTCTGATACAGGGCCTCGACATCCGCTGCGGCTGCGGAATACAGCGCGCTGGCGTCCTTGCGCATTGCGCGGGCAAAGCTGAAATAGGCGGCCTTCTGAAGGGTACGAAGCCCGGCCGGGTCGTATTGCCAGGTGCCCTGTTCGCCGTTCTGCTCGAGATGCGCGATCAACGAGTCCGTTGCACGTTTGACGAAGTTTGCCTCGGCCGAAGCCAGACGTTCCAACACCTTGTCGCGCAGGGACGTCGTCAGGGCGGCAGCTTTCTTGTCATATTCGGCCGCGACGGTGGCGATCGCATCTTCGGGTGACACGCCGTCAAGATCGCGAACAACGCCGTCTCCGCCCGACAGGCTCTTTGCGACCGAGGTGGCGCGAATCTGACTTGCGATGTTGCGGGCGCGGTGACGGACACGGTCCAAAAGACGCGTTCCTGCGCCTTGGGCGATACGTTCGTTCATGGCCAACAGCAGGTCAGGCAGACCAGAAAGGGCCCAGATCTTGTCCAGCGATGCGGCCTGATCTCCAAAGCCGGCGGCCAGATAGAACGTGTTGAGGGCCTGGCGGGAATCGTCGGTGAGAATGTCCGGGTTGCCGGTCAGCGCGGCCTCGGCCCACAACGCACTGCCGAAAACAACGCTGGTGCTTGTGTCGATTCCGTTTTGCTTGAGTGTATCCTGAATTCGGTCGCGAATTTCGGGGACTTGCTTGACCGGGTCGGTCAGCTCGTCGATCCGGTTGACGAACAGGACGATCTGCCGGTTCTCGAACTGCGCGATGATCCGCATCAGCGCCATGTCCATAGTGGTCAGCGCCTGGCTTGCCGCCAGAACCACGACGCAGACCTCCGATCCGCGCAGGCTGCGCAGAGTGATCTGTTCGCGCACCATGAACGTGTCGTTGACGCCCGGCGTGTCGCACAATTTCAGCGCGATCGGGTACTGCGGAATGTCCATGTACAATTCCGCGGCTTTGGTCACGTCGGCGAACCGGCCCGTTTTCGGGTTGATGTCCGGATCGTCTTCGTCACCCAGGCAGACATAGCGCTGGATCAGCTCTTCGTCGAAGTAATCGTATTGGTGGCTTTGGCCTAGGATCAGGTCAAAATGCTTGCCAAGGCGTTCCTCGGACTTGGCCTTCATCTGCGCGATCTGACGGCGGATGTCCTCCATCTCGTCGTCGGCGCCTGCGCGATTGGCCAGTTCGCCCAAACGGCCACCGCCGACCATAAGATTGTCCCATTCTTCCTGCTCGAAGAAGGTGAACTTGGATCTGTATTCACCGGGCATGCGGGTGTTGATGTTCAGCGTGGTCACGACCGAGGTCCACGGGTTCACATCCGACGGCAGCAGACCGGGCCGACCGGCCAGAATGTTGACGATCGAAGATTTGCCCGCCTTCACCTGGCCGACGAAAGTGACGCTGGCGGTGAAGTTTTCCATACGGGTCTTGAGCGTGGCCAGCCGCGCAGTCGAGCGCGCATCCGCCACCTCTGTCAGTTGGTCGATCTGTGTCGTCAGTGCGGACATGGCTTCCGACATCGGCGCCAATGCCTCGTTTCCTACAGACAAAAGGTGGTCGTTGCGGGCCATGTTCAGCCTCCGGTTCCGGTTGCAGCGATTTGGGTATGCCCGGATTCCGTCAAACTGGCAGGCGCCATGCCTGAAAAGCTGTCGATCCGGGCGATCAGTTCGAGAGCGTTGCCCAGCATCTCGGCCTCGGTTCCGGGCGAGATGGTATCGAAGGCCCGCGAATCCGCCAGCACTTCGATCGAGCTGAACCGCGTTCCATTATCCAGGCGTGCGACCCGGCGTCCGGTTGGAAACCCATTGGATTTGGCCGATGGAAGGGGCATCCGCGCATTAGCCAACAGGTATTCGTTGCCCTCATGCGTCTTCAGGGCGATGCCGAAACCCGTGTTCGGGAATTGCTGGTTGAGGTTTTTGAGCTCGCCGACAAAGCTTTCTCTTGCAAGAAAGACGACGTCTTGCTCGGTGGCAGCGGAGTTGATCTGTTTGGTCACGACTGAGACCCTTGTACTGGAGTTGAGCAAAAAACTCGTATGGTGCCGAAAAGGCGAAAAAGACTCATTAACTCCTTGGTAGACAGAATTACCTTCATCACGGTGTTATTTTGACGTGATTGAGATATTTTGGCGTTTGAAATGTGGCGCAATTATGGTGACCGTTGCATGACAATGCCGCAACTTCAGGGTGTATTAGTCAAAATAGGCACGACCGCAGGGTTTGGATCCGGGGTGTTTTTTGGCGTGCGATTGGGTTAGGCGTGATAGTCTCGACCGTTGGTTAGACTTCTGTAAAACAATCGGAAAAAATGGAATCAGATCGGAGTTTGAGTGCGCGTCTCGTCAGAAGGCGGAGGGACCGCATTGTTGTGGGTTCAGTGTGGGGTTGATGAGGTTGGTCGAGACGTCCCCATCCGGCCCACAACGTCAGCGAGAATTTAGCAATTTTCGAAAATTTGGGAATGTGTCCAAAAACAGAACAATTATGGCGTTTTGTTTCGCTCCGAAAACGACGGGTTTCAGCGTTAAGAATTCCATTTAGCGATAAAAATAAACTGGCAAGACGGATGCCGCACATTCTGGCGCCGTTGCGCGGGTCGATCTCTCCCTTGCCTAGGTCATTTCCATTGTTTCCGAACGGGGGTCAATATTCCGCCGCAGACGGAAAGATTTCCTCTCGCGCTTGTCCAAAAGGTTTGTTATCAGCCCTTCCATCCGGCGCGTCGGCGCCGTGTTGCGGGTGTGGCGAAATTGGTAGACGCACCAGATTTAGGTTCTGGCGCCGCAAGGCGTGGGGGTTCAAGTCCCTCCACCCGCACCATTTTCTTTCTTACCGATCATGCTGCGTGGGCGGATGCTGAGGCGCTACAAAGACGCCGCCGCGCGGCTGGCCTGGTCATAGTGGCCGGACAGGGCCCGCAGGTCGCGGGCCAGGTCCCTCAGATCCGGGCCCGACAGGTCTGTGGCTGACAGCCCCTCCAACAGGCATTGCTGGCGAACTTTCCGGTAGGCGTCGCATAGCTCTACGCCCTCGGGCGAGGTGCGGTAGAACACCTCTTTGCCACGCTTCTCCGACGTCAGCAGCCCGGCCTTTAGCAGTTTCCGCAGGGCGTAGTTCACGGTGTGGCTGTCCTCGATGTTCAGAAGAAAGCAGATGTCGGTCAGACGCTTGTCGCGTCCGCGGTGATTGACATTGTGCAGGATCAGGATGTCGAGCGGTCCCAGATCGGCCTGCCCGGCTGCGGCCATACAGCGGGTCATCCAGCGTGAGAACGCATTGTAGACAATGATCAGGCCGAATTCGAGTTCGGAAAGTTCCCAACCTTCGCCCTCGGCCAGGTGGCGAGAGGAAACGATGCGGCGTGTGTCGGGGGAAGAATCGATCATATTGCGGCCTTTTGATCTGCAAAACGCTGAGAAATTATCAGTGTTTTGGCATGAAGCGCGTGTGTTTTCAACGTGCTGACCTTTGGACTCTGCAGTGTTGTGGTTAAAACGATAACAAAACGTTGACAAATCGCTAACGTTGAGTCAGCTTCTGCGCCAGTACTCAAGCAGGGAGAGCCAAAATGAAACTGATGAAGATTGCCGGTGGCGCGGTTGCCGCGCTGGCCGGGTTGGCCATGCAGGTGCAGGCCGAGACCTGGGACATGCCGACGCCCTATCCGGACGCCACCTTCCATACCGTGAACATCCACGACTTCGCCAAGGACGTGACCGCGGCCACCGACGGCGCCCTTGAAATCAAGGTCCATTCCGCAGGTTCGCTGTTCAAGCACCCCGAGATCAGCAAGGCAGTCCGCAGCGGCCAGGTGCCCGTGGGAGAGTTTTTCCTGTCGTTGCTGGCCAACGACAACCCGGCCTTCGGCGCGGACTCGCTGCCGTTCCTGGCCACCAACTATGACGACGCCCAAAAGCTGTGGGCGGCACAGAAAGACGTGATAAACGCTTTGCTGGACGAGCAAGGCATGATGGTGCTGTACGCCGTGCCGTGGCCGCCGCAGGGCCTGTACACGACCAAGGAAATCAACAGCGTGGATGACCTGGCGGGCCTGAAGTTCCGCACCTACAATGCCACGCTGGAAGAATTCGCCAACCTGGCGGGCGCCGCGCCCACGCAGGTCGAGGTTCCGGACATTCCGCAGGCCTTCAGCACCGGCCGGGTCGAAGCTATGATCACCTCGCCCTCGACCGGGGTGAACTCGAAGGCGTGGGACTTCCTGACCCACTACACCGACATCCAGGCGTGGATTCCCAAAAACGTCGTCGTGGTGAACAAGCGTGCTTTCCGCCGTCTGGATGACGCGACCCAGGCCGCCGTGTTGGAGGCCGCCGCCGCCGCCGAAGCCCGCGGCTGGGAAATGAGCCAGGCCGAGACCGCCAAGCAGACCGCGGTTCTGCAGGAAAACGGCATCACCGTAGTGCAGCCGTCCGAAGAACTGATGGCTGGCCTGCGCGCGATCGGTGCGCAGATGCTCGAGAACTGGACCGCCGAGGCCGGTGACTCGGGCGCTGCGTTGCTGCAGGCCTATCAGCAGTAAACGATCCGATCCGGCCGGGTGCGACACGTCCGGCCGGGTTTGACAAAAAGGGGAGGGGATGGCGATGCTGCGGCGCAGTCTTGATTTCATCTATCGTGCGGCCGGTGGATTGGCGGCGCTGTTCATTCTGGCCATCGTCGTGCTGGTCTTTGCGCAGGTTGGGTTGAACCTGGCCGACAAGATCTGGGCCGCGTTGACCGGGCAGGGCGTGGGCCTGACCATCCCGTCCTATGCCGATTTCACCGGATTCTTTCTGGCCGCATCCAGCTTTCTGGCGCTGGCCTATGCGCTGCGCGCCGGCGGGCATATCCGGGTGACGCTTCTGATCGGGCGAATGCCCAAGGGACCGCGCCGCCTGACCGAGATCTGCGTGGTCACGATTGCCCTGGCCATGAGTGCCTATGCCACCTGGTATCTGGGCCTGCTGGTTCTGGAGTCGCTGGAATATGGCGACCGCAGCCCGGGCATGGTCTCGGTGCCGTTGTGGATCGTGCAGATGCCGGTCCTGCTGGGGCTGGCCATCCTGACTCTTGCCCTGTTCGACGAACTTGTCGGCCTGCTGGCGGGCCGCGCGCCCAGCTGGGACGGCAAGGGCGAAAACCTTCTGAGCGAATAGGGTCAGCAGATGTCGATTGCCACGCTTTCCATCATTCTTCTTGTTCTGCTGTTCGCCTTTCTGGGGTCGGGGCTGTGGGTGGCGTTTTCGCTGCTGGGGGTCGGGATCGCGGCGATGGCGCTGTTCTCAGATGCGCCGCTGGGGCTGGTTATGGCCACCACCTTGTGGGGGCACAGCAATTCCTGGGCGTTGGCGGCACTGCCGTTGTTCATCTGGATGGGCGAGATCCTGTTCCGCTCGCGCCTGTCCGAAGACATGTTCACCGGCCTGTCGCCCTGGATGAACCGGCTGCCGGGGCAGTTGCTGCATGTGAACGTCTTTGCCTGCGGGATCTTTGCGGCTGTGTCGGGGTCGTCTGCGGCCACCGCGGCCACGATCGGCAAGCTGTCGATTCCGGAACTCTCGCGCCGCGGCTATCCCGAGAAGATGATCATCGGTACGCTGGCCGGCTCGGCCACGCTGGGCCTGCTGATCCCGCCGTCGATCATCCTGATCGTCTATGGCGTGGCGACCGAGCAATCCATCGCCCGTCTGTTCGTGGCCGGAGTTCTGCCGGGACTGCTGCTGGTGGGGCTGTTCGTGGGCTATGTCGCAATCTGGGCGCTGATCAACCGCGCCAACCTGCCCACCGAGGACATCCAGGCGAGTTTCGCGGAAAAACTGCGTCGCTCGCGCCGACTGGTGCCGGTGATCCTGCTGATCGTCGGTGTGATCGGCTCGATCTATGCCGGGATCGCCTCGCCCACCGATGCGGCCGCCGTAGGCGTGGTGCTGGCGCTGCTGCTGTCCTGGCGCGAGGGCACGTTGACCCGGGCCAGTTTCGTCGACGGGCTGATGGGGGCCACGGTGACCTCTTGCATGATCGCCTTCATTTTGGCGGGGGCCTCGTTCCTGACCGTGGCGATGGGCTTCACCGGCATTCCGCGTGTTCTGGCGGAATGGATCGGGTCGCTGGGCCTGTCCACCTTCACGCTGCTGGCGGCGCTGACCGTGTTCTTCGTGATCATGGGATGCTTTCTGGACGGGATCTCGGTCGTGGTGCTGACGGCTTCGGTCATCATGCCGATGGTGATGCAGGCGGGGATCGACCCGCTGTGGTTCGGCATCTTCCTGGTGATCGTGGTCGAGATGTCGCAGATCACCCCGCCGGTCGGCTTCAACCTGTTCGTGCTGCAATCGCTGACCGGGCGCGACATCCTGCGGGTGGCCCATGCGGCGCTGCCGTTTTTCTTCCTGATGATCGTGGCGCTGGCGATCATCGTGGTGTTCCCCGGCATCGTGACCTTTCTGCCGAACCAGATGTGACAGGGGCGATGCAGGATTTTCCGATCATACGAACCGCCGGGGTGGACGCGCTGTTGATCAGCTTTACCGCCGCTCTCAGCGAACCGGCCAACCGCGCTGCGCTGGCCTTTCGCGCCGCGCTCGAGGCGGAGGGCTGGGCAGGGGTCGAGGAAACCTCGTCCTCGCTGGTGTCGGCCTTCGTCCGGTTCGATCCGCTGCGCCTGACGCATGCCGCGCTGCGACAGCAGGTGCAGGCGCTGCTGGACCAGCGAGACTGGTACGCGGCCGACCTGCCGGGCGGGCGCAGGTTCTGGCGGGTGCCCACCGTCTTCGGCACGGATCTGGCGCCGCAGCTGGGGCAGGCGGCGCAGGCGGCGGGCCTGTCCGAGGCCGAGGCGGTCCGGTCGCTGTCCGAGGCGCGGGTACGGGTGCAGACCATCGGCTTTGCTCCCGGTCAGCCATATCTGGGTGAGTTGCCGCCCGCCTGGGACATCCCCCGGCAAAAGGAGTTGACCCCGCGCGTACCCGAAGGCGCGCTGGTGGTGGCGCTGCGGCAGCTTGTGCTGTTCTCGGTCACCACGCCGACCGGATGGCAACATGTGGGCCAGACCGCCATCCGTTTGTTCCAGCCTGATATGCCCCAACCCTTCCTGCTGCGCCCCGGGGATGAGGTGCAGTTCACCCCCACCGACCCGGAAACGCTGGCGCGGATGCGCAGCGATCCGCGCGGCGGCGCCAGTTGCGAGCCGTTGGCATGAGCGCGCATCTGACCATATTGCGCGCGGGGCCCGGCCTGACGGTGCAGGACATGGGGCGGCCCGGGTATCTGGACATGGGCCTGTCGCGCGGTGGCGCTGTGGACCGGCTTGCATTGGCCGAGGGCGCGGCGTTGCTGGGACAGGCCGACAGTCTTGCCGCCGTGGAAATGGCTGGCATGGGCGGCGAATTCCAGGCCGATCAGGATCTGCGCATCGCCTTGACTGGCGCGCGGATGCGGGCGCAGATCGATGGCGCGACCGCGGTCTGGAACGCCTCGCACCTGCTGCCTGCGGGTGCCCGGCTAAGCATCGGGCCGGCAGTTGCGGGCAGCTATGGGTATCTCAGCATCGGCGGCGGGATGCTGGGCGATCCGGTTCTTGGCGCCTGTTCGGCGCATCTGACGGCGGGGATCGGAGCCGTGCTAAAGGCGGGGGACCGCCTGGCGATTGGCCTGGACGCGGGCGGTGCAACCGGCATGACCTTTGACCCCGAGGACCGGTTCTCGGGCGGGGAAATCCGCATCGTGGCCAGTTTCCAGACCGACCTGTTCGCCGGCGACGTTCTGGAGCGGCTGCAAACCACTACGTTCCGCCGGGACGCGCGCGCCAACCGCATGGGCGTGCGGCTGGAAAGCGACGGACCGGGCTTTCATGTCTCGGGCGGGCGCAGCGTGCTGTCGGAAACCATCGTTCCGGGTGACATCCAGGTCACCGGCGACGGCACGCCCTTCGTGCTGTTGGCCGAGTGCCAGACCACCGGCGGTTATCCCCGCATTGGCACCGTTCTGCCCTGCGACCTGCCCAAGGTGGCGCAGGCCCCGGCCGGGGCCGACCTGCGGTTCCGCTTCGTGCCGCTGGACGAGGCGGTGGCCGCCGAGCGCGCCGCCGCCCAGGCTCGCGCCGCGCTGCCCCGGGCGCTGCGCCCGCTGATCCGCGATCCGCGCAGCATGTCCGACCTGCTATCCTATCAACTGATCAGCGGCGCCATCGCCCGCGAAGAGGACGTTTTGTAGAAAAGGAGCCTGTGCCATGGCACATCAAGTCGATCTGAACGCCGATATGGGCGAAAGCTTTGGTCCCTGGAAAATGGGCGATGACGCGGCGCTACTGAAGATCGTGACGTCGGCCAACGTGGCCTGCGGGTTTCATGCGGGCGACTGGGACGTGATGGCCACGACGATGGCGCAGGCGGTCGAAAACGGCGTGGGCATCGGCGCGCATCCCGGCTTTGCCGATCTGCACGGCTTTGGGCGTCAGCGGATGCACTATCCCCTGCCGTCGCTGCAGAACCTGATCCGCTATCAGGTCGGCGCGGCGCAGGCGATGGCGCGGGCGGCCGGCGGACAGGTGCGCCATCTGAAATTGCACGGCGCGCTGGCCAACATGGCGTCCGAGGATCAGGCGATGGCACGTGCCTGCTACGAGGCGGCGCTGTCGGTGGCTCCGGATCTGATCATCATGGTTCTGGCCGGAACCGCCCAGCAGCGCGCCGCGCGAGACCTGGGCTGTCCGGTGGCCTGCGAGATCTTTGCCGATCGCGCCTACAACGATGACGCCACTCTGGTCGACCGCAGCCTGCCCGGCGCGGTGATCCACGACCCCGACCGTGCCGCCGCGCGCATGGTCGAGATGGTCAAGGCCGGGGCGATCATCACCGAAAGCGGCAAGCATATCCCGACCCGCATCGACACGATCTGCCTGCATGGAGACACGCCCACGGCGGTGTCGATTGCGGCCGGTGTCCGCCATGCCCTGCAGAAGAGCGGGGTTGAGCTCAAGCAGTTCGCCGGTGGCCCTGCCTAGGCTTCTCGATCGACGCGGCTGTTCAATGCGTCTCGCGTTCGATGACGCTGGGGTCCAAAAAGATACTCTCTTCGGGACGTCCGGGATCGACGAGCCTACGCTCCAGCAACGCGATGATCGCGTCAACGGCGGCGTCGATGGGGTTCCGGACTGTCGTCAGGCGGAATGTCGGCCATTTCGCCATGGCGATGTCGTCGAAACCAACAATCGCCAAATCGCCGGGTACGTTCAGAGACAGATCGCGCGCAGCCGATAGCGCCCCGATCGCCGTGGCGTCATTGGCGCAGACAAGCGCATCCAGAGAGGCGCGGGACAACAGACTGCGCGCGGCGCCGTATCCGCTGTCGACCGAGTAATCAGTCGGGTGTTCGGCCACGAGGTCAAGCCCCGCCCGATCCAGCGCCTGGAGGACCCCGGCGCGTCGCCGTGAAGACGAATAGAACTCCTCGGGTCCGCTGAGAAACCCGAACCGGCGCCGCCCCCGGCTGATCAGCAAGTCGGTGATCATGGTCATGCCATCGGCATTGCGGCAGCAGACATTGTCGACACGGGGCCCTTGAACGGGACGGCCTGACGAGATCATCGGGATGCCGAACCGCGCACATCTGTCGACGATCTCTTCGGACATGCTGCCGCCGCGCAGAATCAATGCGTCCAACGGATAGCGCAGCAGCTCTCGCAGCGCCTGATCCGTGTTGGCGCCGGTTCGGTCGATCAGAATGGGCCATTTCTTCAACCCGCTCAGGGCCTGGGCCAGTTCACCTACAAAGGCCGAGTCGTAGGGGCTGCGCATGTTGCCGACGAAGACGGCGACCAAATTTGATTGCCCGGCCTTGAGGCCAGCGGCCAGGGCATTCGGCTGATACCCGGTATCGGCTGCGATCTTGAGGATCCGTCTACGCTTCTCGGAATCGACATAGGCACCGGGCGTGAAAGCGCGCGAAACAGCTGAACGCGAGACGCCCGCAAGGTCCGCAACGGTCTGGGCCGTTGCGCGCCGCGGGCGTTTTGCGTCCTTGTTTCTCTCGCTACACATGCGTTTCGCGTTCCGCCTGTTCAGAGGGTTTCAACATTCTTGCAATGAATCGAATCTTTCATCAAACTGTCACGGTTGGAAGCTAGTGAACACGTGTGCACATTTTGCGAAAGGTGTCAGCCTTTTTCTGGATGTGAAATATGTCATCGGGGAAAATACCCCATAGTTTCCAGGGCTTTGGCCCGCCCGTAGGGGCGCAACATGAATCGGAGGAACTACATGATAAACGTCAAAACAGGTGCTGCTGCTGCCGCGTTCGCGATGATGGCGAATACGGTCTCGGCCGAAGTCGAGATTACGTGGTGGCACGCCATGGGAGGAGCCCTGGGTGACACCGTCAACCAGATTGCCGAGGATTTCAACGCGTCCCAGGACGACTACAAGATCACGCCGGTTTTCAAGGGCACGTATGAAGAGACCCTGACCGCCGGCATCGCCGCATTCCGTGCGGGTGAACAGCCCAACGTCCTGCAGGTATTCGACGCGGGCGCCGCCACCGTGATTGGCGCAAAGGGTGCGACCGTTCCGGTTCAGGACCTGCTGGAGCAGAACGGCGTTGCGTTCGACATCGAGGACTATATCTCGGGCGTTCGCTACTTCTATGCCGACAGCGACGGCAAGATGATCGGGATGCCGTTCAACTCGTCCTCGCCCATCATGTATTACAACGTCGATGCGCTGGAAAAAGCGGGTGTGACGCCGCCGAAAACCTGGGAAGAGTTCCAGACCGTGACGGCGCCGGCGCTGAAAGAGGCCGGTTATATCGGCCTGTCGCAGTCGCATCTGCCCTGGATCTTCACCGAGAACTTCCATTCGCGCCACGACCTGCCGTTTGCCACCAACGACAACGGCTATGAAGGCGCTGACGGCACCAAGATTCTTGTCAACAACGACGCGATCAAGGCACACTTCACCGCCGTCAAAGACTGGAAGGACAACGGGTTCTTCGAATGGTACGGCACCGGCTGGAGCGACAACCAGACTCCGTTCGAAGAAGGCAAGGTTGCCATCTGGCTGGGCTCGTCCGGTTCGTTCGGCGGCCTGTCCAAGAAGGACCTGCCGTTCGAGTTTTCGGCCACCTTCCTGCCCTATTGGGAAGCTGTGACCAAAGAACCCAAGCAGACCTTCATCGGTGGCGCGGCCCTGTTCGCGATGGCCGGCAAGAGCGACGAGGAAAACAAGGCCACCGCGGCATTCTTCGAGTTCCTGACCAAGCCCGAAACCCAGTACATGTGGCACCGCGAGACCGGCTATGTTCCGATCACCACCGCCGCCTATGAAATGGCGAAGGGCGATGGTCACTATGACCGTGCTCCGGCGGCCGAAGTCGGCATCAAGCAGCTGTCGCTGCCTGCTGGTGAAAACACCAAGGGCTATCGCATGGGCTTCTACGTCCAGATCCGCGACGTGATGAACCGCGAATATGGCCGGATCCTGACGGGTGAAACCTCGGTCGAGGACGCCTTCAAGGCAATCGAGGACGAAGCCAACGGTCTGCTCGAGCGTTTCGCAAAGACCCAGAGCTGATCCCACTCGCCAAGAAACGGGCGGTCGCAGAAGTGCGACCGTCCTCCCTTTTCCGGAGTTTTCATGAAACGCGCTGGTTTTTCCACTCGCTGGCTGCCGGTTCTTCTGCTGTTGCCGCAGCTGTTGATCATCGCGGTCTTTTTCTACTGGCCTGCCGCTCACGCGGTGCAGTCTTCGTTCTTCCTTCAGGATCCGTTCGGGTTTGGGTCGACCTTCGTCGGGCTGGACAACTACAGCGACCTTGCCGGGAATTCCGAGTATCTCAGCATTGCCTGGTTCACGGTGATCTTCACCGTTCTGGTCACGTTCTTTTCGCTGTCGATCGCGTTGTTGCTGGCCGTGAAGGCCGACAATGTGCTGCGCGGCGCCAAGACCTATCGCACGCTGCTGATGTGGGTTTACGCCGTGGCGCCGCCGGTGGCGGGGTTCATCGGCCTGATCCTGTTCAACCAGAGCTGGGGGCCATTGACCGAACTGGCGCGCTCGATCGGGTGGGATTTCAAACTGGGCGTGAATTTCAATGACACCGCCACCGCGATGGTTATCGTTTCGGTCTGGAAACAGGTTCCGGTGAATTTCATCTTCTTTCTGTCTGGCCTGCAATCGATCCCGCGATCGGTGCGTGAGGCGGCTTTGATCGACAACCGCTCATCCACGGGCCGGTTCTGGGACGTGACTTTCCCCCTGCTGGCGCCGACCGGGTTTTTCCTGCTGATCATCAATATCACCTACGCATTGTTTGATACTTTCGGTGTGATCGACACGATGGTGAAGGGTGAGCCGGGCAACAACCCGATGACGTTGGTCTACAAGGTCTATGTGGACGGCTTCCGCGGCAACGACCTGGGTGGCAGCTCGGCGCAGTCGGTCGTTCTGATGGTGCTGGTTCTGGCCCTGACGGTGTTCCAGTTCCGGCTGGTCGAACGCCGCATCCACTACACGTAAGGAGGGCAGACAATGACCGAAGCACATACCCCTGCGATGGCGTCCGCCACTTCACCCACCCAAACGCGAAAGCGCGGCATCCGACTGTCCACGATCCTGGATCACACGATCCTGATCGTCGGATCGTTGTTCATGATGCTGCCGCTGCTGATGATCTTCCAGATGACGACCGTTCCGGATGTCGAGGTGATCAAGACCGGACCCAGCCTGACGATCGGGGACGAACTTGGCCCCAACTTCCAGAAGGCAATGTTCGAGGCCTCGGGCTTTTCCGGCCAGAACACGGGCATGAACATGCTCAAGAACTCGTTCATCCTGGGCATCGGTTTTGCCCTCGGAAAGATCATCATCGGCATGATGGCGGCCTATGCGATCGTCTATTTCCGGCTGCGCTTTGCCACGCTGGCTTTCTGGGTGATCTTCACCACGTTGTTGCTGCCGCTCGAGGTGCGCATTCTGCCCTCGTACGAAGTGGTGCAGAAACTGGGGATGCTGAACACCTATCAGGGCCTCATCATCCCGCTGATCGCCTCGGCCACCGCCACGTTCTTCTTCCGGCAGTTCTTCCGCTCGGTTCCCGAAGAGCTGGTCGAGGCCGCGCGGATCGACGGCGCCGGCCCGGTGAAATTCTTCATCGACATCCTGGTGCCGCTGTCGCGTACGATGATTGCGGCGATGTTCATCATCATGTTCGTGTTCGGGTGGAACCAGTATCTGTGGCCCACCATGATCACCACCGAAGAGGACATGTTCACCCTGGTGCGCGGGATCAAGCAGATCACGCAGGTGCTGGAGGGCAACCGCATTCCCGAATACGGCCGGGCCAACCTGCTGGCGATCATCGCCATCATTCCCCCGGTCATGGTCGTCATCTTTTTCCAAAGCTGGTTCGTCAAGGGCCTGACGGAATCCGACAAGTAAGGCAGAATCAATGGCTCAGGTATCCCTGAAGAACATCCGAAAAATCTATCCCAACGGCGCCGAGGCGCTGACCCCGTCCAGTTTCGACATCGGTGATGGCGAATTCGTGGTTCTTGTCGGCCCGTCGGGCTGCGGCAAGTCCACTCTGCTGCGCATGGTGGCCGGCCTGGAAGAAATCACCGAAGGCGAACTGACGATCAATGGCCGCGTCATGAATGACGTTGACCCGGCCGATCGCGACATCGCCATGGTGTTCCAGAACTATGCGCTGTACCCGCATATGACCGTGCGCAAGAACATCGCCTATGGTCTGAAGAATCGAAAGACGCCCAAGGACGAAATCGACCGCAAGGTGGCCGAAGCCGCTTCGATGCTGAACCTGAACGAGTTTCTGGATCGAAAGCCCTCGCAACTGTCGGGCGGTCAACGCCAGCGGGTTGCCATGGGACGGGCCATCGTGCGTGATCCGGCGCTGTTCCTGTTCGACGAACCGCTGTCGAACCTCGATGCCAAGCTGCGCAACCAGATGCGGATCGAGATCAAGGCGTTGCAGCGGCGTCTGGGCGTGACCTCGATCTACGTCACCCATGACCAGGTCGAGGCGATGACCATGGCTGACCGCATCATTGTGATGAACGCGGGCCGGATCGAACAGATCGGCACCCCGGCCGAGATCTATCACCGCCCGGCCTCGACCTTCGTGGCCAGCTTCATGGGTGCTCCGCCGATGAATCTGATCGGCGCACGTCTGGAGGGCGGCCGCGTGATGATCAACGGCGACACGGTGCTTGCCACGGCCGAAGGGTCCGGCGCGGTGACTGTAGGTGTGCGGCCCGAAGATGTACTGATCGGGGCGGAGGGCTCGATCGCCTTTCACGTCGACATCATCGAAGAGCTTGGCGCGCACCGCCTGTTGCACGGGCGTCTGGCGGATCAGGAGTTCACGATCCACGTGGGCAAGGATGTCGAAGCCGCGCCCGGAGAAACGCGGATCTCACTCAAGCCCGACGCGATCAGCCTGTTCCACCCGGAAACCGGAAAAGCCCTGTGATCACGAACATCGTGTCGTCTTTGCCACCGGTCTCGGATGATGTCCGAGACCGCATATTGGCGGCGCCGCGAACGGCCGAGGCGCACCGCGCCCTGATGGCGCAGACACCGGCGATGAACGCGGTGCAACTGGGCGGAAACGCAACCCGGGACGTTCTGGGTGCACGTTTCTCGGCTGCGGCGTGGAATGTGGAACGCTGCCTGTTCCCCGAAGAAAGCGCAGCCCACCTGGCGGCTGTGACCCCGGACATCGTTCTGCTGTCCGAGGTGGACCACGGTATGTCCCGTACCGGTCAACGTCACACGACGGCAGAAATGGCCGACAAGCTGGGTATGGCCTACGCCTTTGGGGTCGAGTTCCACGAACTGGATCTGGGCGGTCCGACCGAGCGGGCCTTTTGCAAGGATGATTTCAACACCCTCGGGTGGCATGGGAACGCGATTCTGTCCTCGGTTCCGTTCAAACGCGTGGCCATGATCCGTCTTGACGACCATGGCCACTGGTTTGCGGCCGAGTCCGGGGCGTCGGATCCGCAACAACCGCGGCTGGGTGGCCGAATGGCGATTGCTGCAGAAGTCGCGACCGAGAACGGGCCTGTATGCGTGGTCTCCACCCATCTGGAAAGCAATGCTGCGGCGGCGCATCGCCATACGCAGTTTCAGCTTCTGCTGGATGCGCTCGATGAGTTTGCGCCCGGGATGCCGGTGCTGATCGGTGGCGATCTGAATACCGGCAACCACCTGCCACCGGATTTCGACTGGCGCCGGGAAACCCTGTTTGCTCTGGCCGAGCAGCGCGGATTTTCCTGGGAGTTCACGACCGAAGGCCACACTACCCGGCCCAGCCTGATCACGCCGCACCCGGACCGGGTGATGAAGCTGGACTGGTTCGCCGGCAAGGGGCTGATCTGCCGCGACCGGGGTCTGCTGTCGTCGCTGACCGCCGACGCCAAGCCGCTCTCGGATCATGACTGCGTCTGGTGCGCGGTTGAGGTGCCTGACGCCGGGTGACTCCGGCCTGTCCGCGATATTTGGTCAGGTGGCCCAACGTCCCGTTGAGTTTCGGGGCGTTTTTTCGCGGTTCGACTGTGGAAAACGGTTTGGAAACCCCATAAGAACGAGGCCACCTATTCAACAGGCGGAAAACCAGTCCAGTGTTTGACCTCCCCGCGCAGCGCGCGCATCTTGCCGAGAAATTCGATCTGACCCCGTCGCCCGAGCTGGCCGCCAGCATGAGCGACATCTACGCCCGCATGTCGCGAGTCGTCACGCCAGCGGATTGGGCGATCTACGCGCCCTATGTCAAGGCGATCAACGATCTGAAAGCCGAACGCAACGCGGTGATCCTGGGCCACAACTACATGACGCCCGAAATCTATCACGGCATTTCGGACTTCGTCGGCGACAGCCTGCAGCTGGCCATCAAGGCGACCGAGGTCGAGGCCGACGTGATCGTGCAATGCGGTGTGCATTTCATGGCCGAGACCTCGAAGATCCTCAGCCCCGAAAAGACGGTTCTGATGCCAGACATGGAGGCCGGCTGTTCGCTGGCCGAGTCGATCACCGCCGAAGGCATTGCCGAGATGCGCCGCCGCTATCCCGGCGCGCCGGTCGTGACCTATGTGAACACCACGGCCGAGGTGAAGGCGGCATCCGACATCTGCTGCACCTCGTCCAACGCGGCGCAGATCGTGGCGGCGATGGACAGCGACACGGTCATCATGACCCCCGACCAGTACCTGGCGCAGAACGTGGCCCGCGACGTGCCGCAGAAGAACGTGGTCTGGTGGGAGGGCTCGTGCATCGTGCACGAACAGTATACGGCGCAGGACCTGCGCGAGTTCCGCGAATGGAACCCGGGCACCCGCCTGATCGCGCATCCTGAATGCCCGCCCGACGTGGTGGCCGAGGCCGACTTCTCGGGGTCTACCAGCGGCATCATCAAATATGTCACCGACGAACAGCCCGAAAAGGCGATGCTGATCACCGAGTGTTCGATGGCGTCGAACATCGCCGACGCGCTGCCGCAGGTCGATTTCGTCGGGCCCTGCAACATGTGCCCCTACATGAAGAAGATCACGCTGGAAAAGGTTCTGTATGCGCTGGACACCATGACCGGCCAGGTCGAGGTTGACCCCGACGTGGCGGAAAAAGCGCGCCTTTCGGTTCAGCGGATGATCGACCTGTCGCGCAAACTGGGAATTTGATCGGGGCGATGCAGACGGTCTCGACCCCTCGGGTGGTCATCATCGGCGGCGGGCTGGCCGCGGTCTATACAGCGCTCAAGCTTGCTCCGCACCCGGTGGTGATGATCTCGCCCGAGCCGCTGGGCTCGGGTGCCAGTTCGGCCTGGGCGCAGGGCGGGGTGGCGGCGGCGATGGACCCGTCCGACAGCCCCGAAGCCCATGCCCGCGACACGATGCGCGCCGGCGCAGGATCGGTCCTGCAGGAGGTGGCCGAGTTCGTCACCCGCGCGGCGCGGGATCACATTCTGGACCTTTCCGATCTGGGCACGGGGTTCGACCGGGACGCCGATGGCGGATTCATCCAATCGCAGGAGGCTGCGCATTCGGTGGCCCGCGTGGTGCGTGTCAAAGGCGACCAGGCCGGTGCCGAGATCATGCGCGCCCTGATCGCCGAGCTGCGGCGTCGCTCTTCGGTCCAGGTGATCGAAGGGGCGCTGGCCGTGGGGCTGGAAAGCGACGGGGCCAAGGTCTCGGGCGTATATCTGGCGCCGACAGATGCGCCGGGGGCCGAACCGGTGTTGCTGCGTGGGGCGGCACATGTACTGGCCACGGGCGGGTCGGCGGGGCTCTATGCTCGCACCACCAACCCGGCGCGCATCCGCGGGCAGGGGATCGGCATGGCCGCACGGGCCGGGGCCCGGATCGCCGATGCCGAGTTCATTCAGTTTCACCCCACCGCGATTGACGTGGGCGAAGACCCGATGCCTCTGGCCACCGAGGCTTTGCGTGGCGAGGGCGCCGTGTTGATCAACCGCCACGGCGAACGGTTCATGCAAGGTGTCCACCCCGATGCCGAACTGGCCCCGCGTGATGTCGTGGCGCGCGCCGTCTATCTGGAAACCAAGGCCGACAACCGGCCCGCGCTGGATACGCGCGCAGCGATCGGCGCGGCGATCCGCAGTCAGTTTCCGGCGGTGACCGAGGCCTGCCTGCGCAACGGTATCGACCCCGTAACTCAACCGATTCCGGTGGCGGCGGCGGCGCATTACCACATGGGCGGCGTGGCCACCGACCTGAACGGCCGCAGTTCGCTGGCCGGGCTCTGGGCCTGTGGCGAAGCGGCCTCGACCGGGTTGCACGGGGCGAACCGGCTGGCCTCGAACGGTCTGCTTGAGGCGCTGGTCTTTGCCCGCGCCTGCGCCCGTGACATTGCGGGCACCCTGACGGTGGCCGACGCGCCCGAGGTGCGGCTGGGCCTGCCGTCCGGCGGCACCGAACCCGACCCCCAAGCCGTAGCCGAACTGCGCCAGGTCATGACTGATGGCGTGGGGGTGGTGCGCGACGCGGACGGTCTGCGCCGCGCCTTGGGCCGGATCGCCGTGTTGGAGTCGCTGCACGGCCAGTCGCACCTGTTCCGAAACATGACCGCAACCGCCACGCTGATCGCGGCAGCAGCGCTGATGCGCACCGAAAGCCGCGGCGCGCACTATCGGTCGGATTGTCCGGATACGGCCGAAGGGCCGGGGCGGCGGTCTGATCTGACATTGGACGAGGCCGTGGCGCTGCGGTCGAAAATCTTCAAGGAAACCGCAAAATGCATCATGCCACTGTCCCCGACCTAATCCTCGAACCGATGGTCCGCGCCGCCCTGACCGAGGATCTGGGCACCTGCGGCGACATCACTACCCGCACCGTGATCCGAGCGGACGTGACCTATGCCGCACGGCTGAACGCGCGCGAGGATGCGGTTGTGTCGGGCATGCAGGTGGCGGCCCTGGCGTTCCGGCTGGTGGACCCGACGTTGAAGATCACGCCGCTTGTGGCCGACGGGGACCGTTGCACCAAGGGCCAGACCCTCATGGAGATCACCGGCGGCGCAGCCTCGATCCTGTCCGGCGAACGCGTGGCGCTGAACTTTGCCGGTCGTCTGACCGGGGTGGCGACCCTTACCGCCGGGCTGGTGGCGCAGACCGCCGGGACCAAGGCGCGCATCACCTGCACCCGCAAGACCACACCGGGCCTGCGAATCGTCGAGAAACTGGCCGTGTTGCATGGCGGCGGGTTCAATCACCGCCATTCGCTGTCCGACGCGATCCTGATCAAGGACAACCACATCGCTGCCGCCGGCGGGGTGCGCGCGGTGCTGGACGCGGTCAAGGCGCGTGCGTCGCACATGATGAAGGTCGAGATCGAAGTGGACCGGCTGGACCAGCTGGCCGAGGTTCTGGAAACCGGCGGCGCCGATGTCGTGTTGCTGGACAACATGACGCCCGACATGCTGGCCGAGGCCGTGGCGATGGTGGACGGACGTCTTGTGACCGAGGCGTCAGGCAATGTCACCGTGGGGACGGTGGCCGAGATCGCGGCCACTGGGGTCGATTATATCTCGTCCGGGGCGCTGACCCATTCCTATCGGACAATCGATCTGGGTCTGGATTTCTGATCATAGATCATGACGGTTTCGGCCATTTGATTGGATCCAGCCGGAAGTATTTGGACAGCTGCCCGTAGAATTCGGGCGCGGTATCCCTGAGGGCCTCGGGGCGTTCGAAGAACAGCTCGACCGTGACGGCAAAGAACTCTTCGTGTCCGGTGGCGCCATAGGGGTCGATCACCGTGCGCCGGCCTGTCTCGACCGCGTGCAGATGCGCGTCATACGCGGCCAGAAAAACACGTTCCCACTCGGCATAGCTTTGATCTCTGGCCAGAACTGGCACACCGTTGGTGCCGCCGGACAGATCATCCAACTGATGCGCGAATTCATGAAACACGACGTTGTGTCCGTCATGATCGTTTGCCGCGCCCTGCCGGCTGTGCGCCCAGGACAGGATCACCGGCCCCCGGTCCCAGCTTTCGCCGGTACGGATGATCTCCTGTTCGGTCACGACATAGCCGCTGTGCCGCTGTTGGCGGGACTTGAAGGCATTGGGATAGATCAGGACCGTCGTCAGATTGTCGTACCATTGGTCCGAGTTGACGACCAAAAGGCAAGCTTGTGCGGCGATCGACAGACGCATCTCGTCCGTGACCTCCAGCCCGTCGCAGCCGATGAAATCGACCTGATTCAGGAACAGGTTGATCTTGCCTTCCAAAGTGGCGCGCAACTTGGCAGGCAACCGCTCGAGGATCGGCACCATCGCATGGATGGTCCGCCGCTCCTCATCGCTCAGCGGTGTTTGCAGCAGCTCGGCCCTGGCCCTGGACTTCGACCAGAAATACCAAGCCAATAGACCGGCGATTGCCGCAACAAGGATCAGAAAAAGCACCATGTGGCGACGGTATCTCTATTGCCCCACCTCGGAAAGCCGATTCATTCGGTCGAGGGCTGCGTGAAGTCCGCCAGCCAAGGCCGTTCGACATCCATGCCCTGATACAGCGCATGCAGCAGCAGATGTGCCGTCACCGGGTCCGGGGCAAGGGGGCGTCGGTCCAGTTGGCCCTCCTTGACCGCCGTATCGGCGTCGAAGATCACCGCATCCTCTTTGATGGTGGTCAGCACCCGAAGCTGGGCCAGCGTTTCGGGGTCGACCGCGGTCGGGTCATCCGAAAGGATCACGAAATCGGCCAGCTTGCCCACTTCGATCGAGCCCTTCTGATCTTCCTCGAAATGCTGCCATGCCGGCCAGATCGTCATGGCCTTGAGCGCCGTCATCACGTCGACCCGCTGGTGCGGGCCAAGGATGTCGCCCGACCTGGTGCGCCGGGTGACCGTTGCGGCCAGAACCCGCATGCTGTCGGGAAACGCCACAGGCGCGTCGTGATGGGTGCCGAACATCATGCCGCGTTCGGTCACCCAGCCGGTCGGCGAGATGTTGTCGGCATTGACCGGCCCGACCGTGTGGTCGCGGTGCCAATCGCCCCAGTAGAAGGTGTGCATCGGAAACAGCGATGGGAACACGCCCAATCGTTTGAGGCTGGCCACCTGATCCTCCCGCAGGAACTGACCATGCACCAGAACCGGCCGGTTGCCCGGATCGCCATAGGTCAGCTGCGCCTCGTCGATGGCAGCGATCAGCATGTCCGTGGCCCCCTCGCCATTGGAGTGGGTCAGGATCTGGAGACCGTTCTCGAAACACCAGTTCACCGCATCCTGCAACTGCTCGCGCGTGATGGCGGCGTATCCGGCATAGCCGGGCGGGTAATCCCCGACCGGATCGTAGTAGGGCCGATCCCGCAGCGCGGTAAATCCTTGCGGCGAGCCGTCGATTGTCAGCTTGCACCCGCCGACTCGCACCCGGTCGGCATAGGTGCGCGAGGCGTCCGACGCGATGAAATCGCGCGATTCCAGAACGTCGGGAAAGGCCACGACGTCGATCGGAAGGTCGCCGTCCGCGGCCACCCGGCGCAGGGCCTGAACCACCGCGCCCGAGGAGCGTCCCTCTTGCGCGGTGGTGTAGCCAAAGCGCGCCCACATCCGGCTGCCGGCGCGCGCGAAAGTCTGCAGCCCGTCTTCGCCGACAGCGCCAAGCAAGGGCACCAAGGCGCCGAAGAATGCGTATTCCTCCAGCACGCCGTTCGGCTCGCCAGCTTCGTCTCTTCGGATCACGCCTCCGGGCGGGTTCTCGGTTTCTGCGGTGATCCCAGCCAGTTCAAGCGCCTTGGAATTGCCCACCCCCAGATGGCCCGATTGGTGGATGATCATGATCGGAACATCGCGCGAGACCGCGTCCAGCTCGGTACGCGTGGGGTGGCGCAGTTCGGCCAGTTGCGCGTTGTCATAGCCAAAGCCGATGATCATCCCCATCGCTTCGACCGTGTCGTTATTGGCCTCGGCCCACGTGGACAACGCCGCCTGCAGGCTGGCAATGTCGGTGACCTTGCCATCCGGTGGGGCCAGCAGGTTCGCCGACAGGGCTTGCAAACCGCCCATGACGACGTGGCCGTGGCTGTCGACAAAACCGGGCAGCATCGCGCGCCCGTCCAGATCAAAGATCGTCGTGTCGTCGCCCTGATGGCTGCGTATCTCGGCCAGTTCACCTGCTGCGATGATCCGCCCATCCCTGACCGCGACCGCCTGTACCGTGGGCCGGGCGTCATCGATCGTCAAAATCGGACCGCCGGTATAGATCGTGTCCGCGAGCTGTTGGGCCAAAGACATGTTGCCGAGGGTCAGACCCGCAGCAACGCTCACGGCAGACAGGGACAAAAGACGCATTCCGAACCTCCAGCAGCATATGGCAATGCGCTGGAGTCTAGCACGAAGTTGGCGTCCGGCCCGTGCAATGTTCAGTTGTCGATCCGACGTCGGCGTTCACTTGAGCGCGCGCGACAGGAATTGCCGTGTGTCGTCCTGCTGCGGGTGGTCGAACAGCTGCTCGGGCGGGCCTTCCTCGACGATGCGGCCGTTCTGCAGGAAACACACCTTGTCTGCGGCCTGCCGGGCAAAGCCCATTTCGTGCGTGGCCATCACCATCGTCATGCCCTGCTGCTTGAGCATCAGCAGAACGTCCAGAACCTCGCCCACCAGTTGCGGGTCCAGGGCCGAGGTGATCTCGTCGAACAGCATCACCTCGGGCTGCATGGCCAATGCCCGCACGATGGCGACGCGCTGCTGCTGTCCGCCTGACAGCTGGTCAGGATAATTGTGCATCCGGTCGGCCAGCCCGAAGCGTTCGAACATCTCTTCGATCTGGGGCAGCAGTTCGGCGCGCGTGCGTCCGCGCACGCGGCGCGGCGCCAGCATCACGTTGTCCAGCGCTGTCATGTGCGGAAACAGGTTGAAGCTCTGGAACACGATGCCGATGCGCGCGCGCACCGATTGCGGATCCAGACCCGGCACCGAGATGTCGACCCCGTCCAACAGGATCTCGCCATCCTCGATCGGCTCGAGCAGGTTGATGCAGCGCAGAACGGTGGATTTGCCCGCCCCCGAGGCGCCGATCAGGCAGACCATCTGCCCCTCGTCCACGGTCAGGTCGATGCCGTCGCAGACGGTGCGGTCGCCAAAGCGTTTGACGACGTTCTGCAGGTTCAGTTTCGACATCAGCGCCGCTCCCGCATCTGCCGAGCCATCAAGTGGTCGGCATAGCGCGTCGCCGGGATGGTCACGATCAGGAAGATGATCGCCGCGCCCACGTAAGGCGTGAAATTGGCCAGCAGCGATTTGAACACGCCGGCCTGGCGGAAGATCTCGACCGGGCCGATGAAACTGAGCAGCGACACGTCCTTTTGCAGCGCGATCAGCATGTTCATCTGCGACGGCACGACGTTGCGGACGGCCTGCGGCAGTACCACGTCGCGCATCACCTGGCCTTCGGTCAGGCCCAGCGACAGGGCGGCGGCGCGTTGGCTGTGATGCACGCTGTCGATGCCCGAGCGGAAAATCTCGGCCACATAGGCCGAATAGGTCAGGATCAACGCCAGCGACCCCCAGATATAGGGTGAGTTCCACGGTCGGGTCAGGCCCAGCCCGGGAATGCCGAAGCCGATCAGATAGACGGTCAAGATCACAGGCACGCCGCGGAAGATGTCGGTGAAGGCAGCGCCGAAGATGCGCAACGGGAACAGCGCGGGCGATTTGGTGTCGCGGGCCAGCGCGATCAGCAGCCCCAGCACCGCGATCGCGGGCGCCGACCAGGCAAAAATCATCACGTTGATCTTGAAGGCTTCGAGCAGCTTCGGGAAGGTCTTGACCAAAACCTCGCCGTTGAAAAAGCTCTGCTGGACCTTTGCCCAGCCCGGCGCCAGCGGCACCAGCACGATCAGCGCCACGACGACCAGAACGGTGCTGGTCGCGGCGATCCGGATCGACCGCCGCCGCTGCTGCGCCTCAAAAAGTTCGCGGCGGGTCGGGCCCGCCGTTCTGTTCTGTGTCATGTCACTTGATCAGCGGAACGCCCGTCGTGTCCTGCAGCCATTTGGCCTCGATCTCGGCCAGCTTGCCGCTTTCAGTCAGCGCGGCGATGGCCGCATCCACGCAGGATTTCAGCGGGTTGCCTTCCTCCATCAACATGCCGAACTGGTCGGGGTTGTCGCCTTGATCGGCCGGGAACTGGCCAATCACCTTGGACCCTTCGATCATCACCGCGCTCAGGAACAGGGCGGTAGGCAGGTCGAACAGCGCGGCGTCGATCTGGTTGGCGGTCATGGCCGCGTTCACATCGGCATTGTCGCCATAGAGCAGCGGGTCCGCATCCGGCTGGATCACGCTGGCCAGTTTCGGCACTGCGGTGGTCGACCCGACCGCGCCCCATTGCAGGCCCTTCAGCGCCTCGAGCGTGGGCGGGGTTTCAACGGCGTTTGCGCTGACCAGAACCGCCATCGGCGCGGTGTAATAGGGGGCCGAGAAATCAACGACCTGATCGCGCTCGGGCGTGATCGAGTATTGCTGGATGTTCACGTCGAAATTCTTTGCGCCGGGCTGGATCGCCTCGTCAAAGGACGACCGGACCCAGACCACGTCATCCGCGGCAAAGCCCATCTCCTCGGCCACGGCATAGGCGACGGCGGCTTCAAAGCCCTGGCCGGATTCGGGCGCGTCATCCATCACCCACGGGTAATAGGCCGGGTTTCCGGTGGCCACGGTGAACTTGCCCTCGGTCAGGGTCTTGCCCGCGGCGCAGTGCCCGTCCGCAAGGGCCGAAGTTGCGGTGAACGCAAGGGTTGCGGCCGCGATCGAAAGCATCTTGGACATGGATCTGGGTCTCCTGTTGGGAATGTCGGGCCCACGGTAGTGTTGCCCGCCGACCCTGTCCAGTTGGTCGCGGTCTATGCCAGACACTGCAAGAAGTTCAAGTCGTCACGCAGGCGGAATGTTGTGGTTCACCCGGAACAGGTTGCCGGGATCGTACCGCCCCTTGATGCGCGACAGCTGCGTGGCATTGGCCCCGTAGGCGCCGGACAGGTGATCGGCCTCGTCTGCTGGCATGAAATTGACATAGGCACTGCCGGTTGCATGCGGCGTCATGCGGTCATAGAGCGCGCGTGCCCAGGCGATGCAAGTGTCATCCTTGGCCGGATCTTCCCAACGGGTGTGCACGTTCATGATGAAATGGGCCGAGCGTTGGGGATAGGCTGTCGCCGCAGCCTCGACCCGGGCCATCGCACCGCCGACATGGGCAATGAACACCTCGCAGGACGGGTCCGGAAGGGTCGAGATACTGTCCAGAAGCCCTGCGATTGCATCCGTGGGCAGGGCATCAAAATCGTGACTTTTCCAATAGTTTCGCGCGCCGGGGGTCAGCAGGGGGTCAAAAGCGGCTTGCCAGTCGACGAAGGCGTGCGGCGAGATCACGTCCACGATCGGGTCCCCGAGGGCGCGCAGCGGCTCCATCGCGGCTTCGCCGTTTTCGATGGTACCTGCATAGCAGGCGGCAAAGATCAGCACCTCGCGCCCGTGCCAGTCTTCGGGAAGGAAGGGCAGGGGAGGGGCCTTGCGCATCACCGTCCAGACCGTCAGATCGTCAGGGGCGGTGTCGGCGATCCGGGCGTATTCGGGCAGCAGGGCGGGACCCTGTTCAAGCGGGTGGATCACAAGGCCGGACAGCACCTGCGGCCCCAGCGGGTGCAGGCGGAACTCGAACGAGGTAACCACGCCGAAATTGCCGCCACCTCCGCGAATGGCCCAGAACAGGTCCGGGTGGCTGTTTTCCGAGGCGGTCACGATCGAGCCATCGGCCAGCACCACCTCGGCCGAGATCAGGTTGTCGATGGTCATGCCGAACTTGCGCGTCGTCCAGCCAAAGCCGCCACCCAGTGTCAGCCCGGCGATCCCGGTGGTCGAGTTGATGCCCGTCGGAACCACCAACCCGTGCGCCTGCGTCTCTCGGTCCACGTCACCCAACACCGCGCCCGGCGCCACACGCGCGGTGCGCGCTTTCGGGTCGACATGCACCGATTTCATCTGCGACAGGTCCAGCATCACCGCATCATCGGCCACGGCATGTCCGGCGATCTGGTGACCGCCCGAGCGGACGGACATGATCAGCCCCGCCTCGCGCACGAAATTCACTGCCTTTTGCACATCGCTGGCCCCGAGCGCCCGGATCACAAAGCCGGGTTTGCGGTCGACGATGCTGTTCCAGGTGGTGCGGGCACTATCGTATTCGGGGCTGCCGGGAAGAAAGACGGATCCACGCAGCGACGCGTCCAAAGCGTCCAGCGCTTCTTGGTCCACGGTTTTGGTGCTGCCGTTCAGCGTTATCAGGTCAAACATGATCAGTCCTCCAGATCAGGTGGACAGGTTTCCTGCGGTGCTGCCTCGGGCAATGGGTTGCGCGCCCCATTCGAGCGAAGGGCGCGCAATGCAAATTGGGTCGCTTCAGGCGAAGATGCCGGGATCGATCCGATCAACTGGCGTGATGACGTCAGCCGGAATGTTCAGACGCTTGGCCGCCTTGCGCAGGCTTTCCGCGTCCGGCGCCTCGTACAGGCAATAGGTTTTCCGCTTGTCCGCGCTCAGGAACGAGAAAATCCACTCGATCCCTTCTTCGTCGTTGATTTCCTTGATCTTTACCTTGTCATCGTCGCCAAGCTCAAGCTGTTCGGCGAAGTTCCGTTCGATGATGTACCTTGGCATTATGCACCCCCCTGCGCATGTGCTCGGAGTCTAAGACGCGGATCCTTCAAGTTTTGACCTAAGGGAAACCATACCCAATTCCCGGGCACTTGCCAACGCTTCGGCCTCAAGCGACAGGGCCGAGCGCAGATCCTGAGCGCGGCCGCGACGGCGAAGAGCCCAGGCGCGCGCGGCTTTGCTGTGGGCGATCCACGGCGGCGCTGCCATCGCTGTGTCCACTTGGATCGCGGTTTCGAACAGCTCGTCGGCGGTGTCCCAATCACCCAACACGGCGGCCATCGCTCCCAGCCGCCGGGCCGCGGATCCGGTGCAGACGGTTGTCGCGCCGGCCGTGATCGTCAGGTCCCTATAGGGCAGCAGCTTGTCGATCAGCGTTTGGGCATGGTGCGTGTTCTCGACCGCGACGCAGATATCCGCCAGATAGGACAGGGTGGTCGAGTACATCGCGTCCTGAGGCAGGTCAAAACCGGTGTCCGCGATCTCATTGAGAATACGCTCGGCGGGCTCGCGAAACCCCAGTTCGGCGGCTATCAGGCCGAATCCGGGTTTCCAGCTGGTTTCGCCGGGACTGTCGGACATGAGCCGCTTGATCACAGGGGCCACTTCGTGCAACCGGGCCTGCTCGCGCCGGATGGTGAACATCTGAACGCCGTAGACACCCTCGACATGGGCGCCGTGTGTCTGCCGCCCGATTTTGACGGCTTCGCTCGCATAGGTCTCGGCGCGTTCAAAATCGCCATCCAGGATGGCCACCATTGCACGGGCATGGATCTGGACCCAGTACAGCTGTCGGTGGTTGTCCTTGTCCGAGATCTCGGTCAGCAGTTTCAACGAGGTGTCGACCAACTGGCGGTCCGCCATTTCGGCACCGACAAACAGGCTCAGGGTACGGTCGCGACCCTGATCGATGTTTCCAAGCTTTTCCGCCACTTCGTGCATGGATTCGAGGTTCTTGCGCCAGTTCAGCCGATCTTCGCCCTGGCGCGCCACGAAGGGAGCGCCGAAGCGGGTCATCATGACGGCGAACCGGGATTTGTGATCCCCCAGCCGGGCGGCCAGTTCCATGCATTGCTGGCCATATTTGGTGCCCTCGGCAAAGTCGCCGATGAACATGTAAGCGCGGGCGATCTGGGCCATCAGACGACACCGCCGAACCTCATCTGTCGGCGGCAAGCTGTCCAATGCCTCGAGGCACAGGCTGATCGCCTGGCCGTGCCGTTGACCGGCCATCATGCATGAATCGGCAAAGTGATGTGCCGCGTCCGCAGCAAGGTCCGTCCGGCCTGAGTGCCGGGCGGCGTCCGAAGCCTCCTTCAGTTTGGCGATGCCTTCCGGCAACCTGCCTGCGCTGTCGTAGCTGCGCCCAAGTAGCAGGTTTCCAACGATCGTCTGAGGGCTTTTTTCGTCGCCGAGTTTTTGCGCGGCCTTCAGGGTTTCCGTCGCATTGGCCAGGGCTTCCTGGCTGGCCGACCGTGACAGGGCCATTTCTGTCGCCGCGCGCCACCGGTCATAGGCGGCAGCCCAGTCTTCGGCCTCGGTCAGGTGCCGGGCGGCCAACTCGGGGCGTCGTTCAATCTCGGCCGACCGCAACTTCATCAGCGCGCGGGCGACATTGGCGTGTTGGGCCTTGCGTGTGCTGCTGAGCATGGACTGATAGGCGGTGTCCCTGATCAACGCATGGCGGAATACATAGTGCCCTTTGTGGTGCCCGCTTTCAAAGACCAGACCAGCGCGACACAGCTCAGCCAGACAAGTGTCGAGCTCTGCCGGGGCTTCCGGCATCGACGCGGCAAGCAGAGCCGGTTCGAACTCGCGCCCGATAACCGACGCGGCAAGAGCCGTTTGTTTTGCGTCGGGCGATACGGCGTCCAACCGGGCCATCAACGCTCCGCTCAGGGACGAGGGCACGTTCACACCGACCCCGCCGGTTTCGTGTATGGCGCGGGTCAGTTCCTCGACAAAAAGCGGCACGCCGTCGGTTTTGTCGACAATCAGATCGACCAATTCCGGATCCGGATCGCGGCCCGAGACACGTTGCACCAGATGGGCGACCTGCTCGGCATCAAGCCGCCCCAGATGCAGGGTTTGGACATGGCTGTCCCCTTCGGTCTTCTGCATTTCCCAGCCGGGGCGATGCGTGATCACGATCAGAAGGGGAAGGTCGACGCACAATGCTTTGAAACGGTCCAGCAACGCGTGGGTCGAAGCGTCGATCCAATGGGCATCCTCGACAAACAGGATGACCGGACGTTGGACGGCGCGGGCCTTTACCGTGGTGATCAGCGCTTGGATCGTCAGGTCTCGCTGTTCCTGGGGCGACAGTTGCAGGACCTGCTGGGCCAAGGTGCTGCGCGGGGCGACCAAAGCGGCGAAGGCAGGAAGAACTAGGTCCAGATCCAGTCCTTGCCGCTGGGCCAGCATGTCGTGAACACTCTCCTGCACCCTGTCGTCGTCAAAATCCGGGTCGACGCCCGCATCCTGAGAAATCCGTTCGGCAACCGGGTGAAACGGGCTGCTGGTGAGATAGGGAGAGCAGTTCAGTCTGATGATGTCGGCCTGATGGACCACGCTTTCGTCCTGCAGAAGCTCCTCGATCAGGCGCGACTTGCCGATTCCCGCTTCGCCTGACAGCAGGACCACTTCGCCTTTGCCGTCCTGCGCGTGTTTCCAGGATTGCAGAAGGATGCCCTTTTCAAAACTGCGGCCGATCAGGAACCCGTGGGCTCCATCCCCGCGAACCGCATGGAACCGGCTTTCGGCGCTGCGCTCACCCATGACCTGAACCAGGTCGTGGGCGACATCGAAGCCTTTCAAAGGCACGCTGCCCAAGGATGAAACCTCGAACACGCCATCCAACGACCCTGTCAAGTCTGTACGGGGCATGACGACGGCGTTTGCCGGGGCTTTTTCCTGCAACCTGGCGGCCAAGTTCAACACCGGTCCGGTCATGGCGCCTTCTTCGAACGAGTTTTCACCGATTGCGTCACCGACAACCACGTCGCCGCTGGCGATGCCGATGCGCACGGCAAGTGGAGTTCCGTCGGGCGTCGTCATCTGCCGGACCCTTCGCACGGCTTCGAGGCCAGCTTTGACAGCCCGAATGGCGTGATCCTCATAGGCGCGGGGCCACCCGAAAAAGACCAACAGCCCGTCGCCAAGGTATTTTGCGACATATCCTCCATACCGGCTGACAGCACCTGCGACGGAATCCTGGTATCGCTGCAACAGGATCCGCATGTCTTCGGGGTCGATCCGGTTGGTCAATTCGGTCGAGCCTACGAGGTCGGCAAAAAAGACCGTCAGATGGCGCCGCTCGGCCGGAGCGCGCGACGGTTGCCCATCTGTGTCGGGCCGTATTTCGGCTGCGGCTGCTGCGATGTCAGATGTTGGCTGCTCGGGCGTTTGTTCATCAGACAGGACGCGGGCGGCAGCCAGAATGACCTTGCGGTGCCCGAGGCTGACTCCAAGCTCTCGGAGATCGTCATTGGTCAGCAGAGGCAATACGCGTGCATCAACGTCATTCTCCGCAAAGGTCTCTGCGTATTGGCCCAGACCAAGATCGTTCAGCCATGTTTTGACCGTGAACCCCATTGGCGGATCATGCGTGGTTGCAATTCGTCAATCAAGCGTGAGCAGTAAACTTTACATAATCATGATTACGCGACTGCGAAATCAGAACTCATTCCGCGGCCCACGTGATCCGGTCAGGCGCGGTCAGTCTTTGCCAAGCGTCATATTGCGACAGGAACACCTGCCCGTTCAATTCATCGAGGAAATGCGACTGCTTCAGGCGGTCCATGACCGGGCCTTTGACCTCACTCAGGTGCAGCCCGACACCCATGTCGCGCAGGCGGTGGTTGATCGCCTCAAGGCTTTCGAGCGCTGAGAAGTCGACCTCGTTCACCGCCGAGAACATCAGCACCACGTTGCGGATCTCGCAACCCTCGGTCACGCGCGACTGGATCAGATCCTCGAGGAAGCGGGCATTCACGAAATACAGGCTTTCATCCACCCGCAGCGTGACCAGCGTGGGGTCGGTCTGGACCTTGTGGCGCAGGATGTTGCGGAAATGCTGGGTGCCCGGCACCAGCCCCAGTTCGGCCACATGCGGGCGCGAGGTCTTGTAGAGATGCAGAAGGATCGAGATTGCCACGCCGCTGGCAACACCCGCTTCGACACCGGCCATCAGGGTCAGGACGATTGTGGCGGCTACGGCGGTGAAATCGGCCCGTGAATAGCCCCAGGTCTTTTTGAGGATTGAAAAATCCACCAGGCTGAGCACCGCCACGATGATCGTCGCGGCCAGCGTCGCCTTGGGCAAGAAATAGACCAGCGGGGTCAGGAAGAGTGCGGCAACCGCCAGCCCAACGGCGGTGAAGGCACCGGCTGCCGGGGTCTCGGCGCCCGCGTCGAAGTTCACCACCGAGCGCGAGAACCCGCCGGTGACCGGAAAGCCCCCGGTGAACGCAGCGCCCAGATTGGCCGCGCCCAGGCCGATCAGTTCCTGGTCGGGATCGACGCGCTGACGTTTCTTGGCCGCCAGCGTCTGCGCGACTGAGATGCTTTCGACGAAGCCGATGATCGAGATCAGGATGGCGGGCACCAGCAGCGCGCCGATCAGGTCCGAGGACAGCCCCGGCAGGGTCAGCGGAGGCAGGCTTTGGGGCACCTCGCCCACGATCTTGACGCCGCGCGCGTCCAGCCTGAAGGCCCAGACCGCCATCGTGGTTGCCACTACCGCCACCACAGGCCCGGCCTTGGTCAGCACATCGGCCAAAAGCGGCGGTACGCCCGTGCGCCGCAGCGCGGGTTTGAGGTTCTTGCGCACCCAGAACAGGAAGGCCGTGGCCAGTGCGCCGATCACCACCGTAATCCCGCTGGTCTGGTCCAGATGCGCCAAGATAGAGCCCAGCATCTCGGGCAGGGTATGGCCATGCGCGCTGACCCCCAGGATGTGTTTCAACTGGCTGGTGGCGATCAGAATGCCCGAGGCGGTGATGAAACCCGCGATCACCGGATGAGACAGGAAGTTGGCCAGAAAGCCCAGCCGGAACACACCCAGCAACACCAGGAACCCGCCCGACAGAAAGGCCAGTGTCAGCGCCGCCACCGCATAGCCGGCGGTGCCCTGTTCAGCCACCTGCCCCACGGCGGATGCGGTCAGCAGCGACACCACCGCCACCGGACCCACCGCCAGCGCCCGGCTGGTGCCGAAGATCGCATAGAGGATGATCGGCACGATCGAGGCATAGATACCCGCCTCGGGCGGCAGCCCCGCCAGCAGCGCATAGGCCAGCGATTGTGGGATCAGCATGATCGTCACGATCACCGCGGCGATCAGGTCATTGGACAGCGCCGCCCGGTCATACCGGCGGCCCCAATCCAGAATTGGCAAGTATCGCAACAGGTTGTGCATCGGTTCCACGTTCAAGAGGGCACAGGGCGGGTGTTGGATGGCGCAGGGCAAGAAGCCCTAGCGACCTATTCGGCCGCCACGTTCAGCGGCTCGGGCTTGGCCATCCATTCCTTGCCCTTCAGCATCGCCGACCAATAGACCGGCGGCAGCAGCTTTTCCTTGAGGACCCAGGCCGCGCGGCTGGGTTTGGTGCCGTCGATCAGGAACTTAGGGAAGCTGGGCTTCAGGACACCGCCATAGCCGAACTCGGCCAGCACGATCTTGCCGCGTTCCACCGTCAACGGGCACGAGCCGTAACCGTCATAGGCCGCCACCGGGCCGCGGCCCTCGATATCGGCCACGATGTTGTCGGCCACCACCGGCGCCTGCTTGCGGGCAGCGGCCGCGGTTTTCGCGTTCGGCGCGTTCATCACGTCGCCCAGCGACCAGATGTTGTCAAAGCTCTTGTGGCGCAGCGTGGACTGATCCACATCGACCCAACCCGCCGCATCTGCCAGCGGCGATACCCGGATGAAGTCCGGCGCCACCTGCGGCGGGCAGACATGCATTATGTCGAACTCGACCGTCACCTGCTCGGGCTGCTCGTCGTGCTTGGCGACCTTGAACGTGGCGGTTTTCGCCGCCCCGTCCACCGCCACCAGATTGTGGAAGTAGTTCAGCGTGGCGTCGTATTTCCTGACATACTCCATCAGCGCCGGGACATAGTCCTTGACCCCGAACAGCACCCCGCCCGCATTCATGAACTGGATGTCGATATCCTTCAGAACCCCGCGTCGGACCCACGCATCGCCCGACAGATACATCGCCTTTTGCGGCGCGCCCGCACATTTGATCGGCATCGGCGGCTGGGTGAACAGCGCCCGTCCCGCCTTCAGCCCTTCGACTAACTGCCAGGTATAGGGCGCCAGGTCATAGCGATAGTTCGAGGTCACGCCGTTGCGGCCCAGCGTTTCCTCCAGCCCTTCGACCGCACCCCAGTCCAGCTTGAGCCCCGGAGTCACCACCAGACGGTCGTATTTGACCACTCGGCAACCATCCAGAATGACGGCGTTGTTCTGTGGCTCGAACGCGGCCACGGCGGCCTTGATCCATTTGACCCCGCGCGGGATCAGCGCGCCCATGGTCTTGGCCGTCTGTTCCGGCGTGAACACGCCGCCGCCCACCAGGGTCCAGCCGGGTTGATAATAGTGCACGTCGGACGGGTCGATGATGGCAATCGACAGGTCGGATTTACGCGCATGCAGGCTGGCGGCGGTGGCGATGCCCCCTGCCCCGCCGCCCACGATCACCACGTCAAAGGACGCGTCGCCGGTGTCGGTGGGCGTCTTGCCGCCATTGGCGATGCGGCGGGCCACGCCGCTCATGTCATATCCGGCAGCCTTGGTTGAGGTCAGGATGTCAGGCAAGGCTCGGCCCTGCGCGGCCTCGTGCAGCGACCAAAGCGTGGCCGAGCGCGTGCCCGTCCGGCAATAGGCCAGGATCGGACCTGGCAGTTCGGTCAGGGCTTGACCGAAGGCCTGCGCGTCCTCATCCCGAACCAGGCCAGTCTGGACGGGAACGTACCGGGCTTCGATGCCAAGCTTTTCTGCAGCGGCCTCGATTTCCTCGAATGTCGGTTGGTCGGACCCTTCACCGTCGGGGCGATTGCAGATGATGGCGCGGAAGCCCGCGGCCTTGATCGCCGGGATATCGGCAAGCGTTACCTGTGGCGACACCGAGAGTGCGCCCGAAATCTTTCGGATTTCCATTGTTGTCTCCTGCGGTCAGATCTTGTTGACCGGAACCTTGAGCATCTGGTTGCCGTCCTTGTCGGTCGGGATGTCACCCGCCCGGATATTGACCTGGATCGACGGGATGATCAGGGTCGGCATCGCCAGCGTCGCGTCACGCTCGGTGCGCATCTTGATGAACTCGTCCCGCGACTTGCCGCCGCCCACGTGAATGTTGTGCGCCTTTTCCTCGGCCACCGTGGTTTCCCAGCGAATGTCGCGGCCGTTGGGGCCGTAATCGTGGCACATGAACAGCCGGGTTTCGTCCGGCAGGCTCAGCACCTTCTGGATCGAGTCATAAAGCGTTCCCGCATCTCCGCCCGGAAAGTCGGCTCGGGCCGAACCACCATCGGGCATGAACAGCGTGTCACCCACAAACGCCGCATCGCCCATCACATGCACCATGCAGGCCGGTGTATGGCCCGGTGTGTGCATGGTGAAGGCGGTCATGTTGCCGATCTTGTAGGTCATGCCATCGGTGAACAGTGCATCGAACTGGCTGCCGTCACGCTGGAACTCGGTGCCTTCGTTGAAGATCTTGCCGAAGACCTCCTGCACGATCTTGATGTTCTCGCCAATGCCGATCTTGCCGCCCAGCTTTTGCTGGATGTAGGGCGCCGCCGACAGGTGATCGGCATGGGCGTGGGTCTCGATGATCCACTCCAGTTTCAGGCCCTGCTTTTCGATCTCGGCGATCAGCAGGTCGGCATGTTCGAATGTGATCCGGCCAGCGGCATAGTCGATGTCCATCACGCTGTCGATGATCGCGCAGGCGTTGGATGTCGGGTCCGAAACGATGTAGCTGATCGTCGCCGTGGCCTCGTCGTAGAAGCCCTGAACCTTGGGTTTGACGCTCAGATCAACCGGATATGCGGAAATTGGTGTCGCGATTGCGTCAGCCATTTTCTGGTTGTGGGTGTCGATTGCCTTTTGGTCGGTCATGATCGTGCCTCCTCTCTGACGCTCAGGCCTTGGCCGAACGTGTAATCAATGGTTGCCCTTGCAGAATGCGCGCCAGGGCCAGCCCGGCGGCGACCGCGCCCAGAAACAGCAGAACCTCCCACCGTCCGGTGCCCAGGGCCGGAATTGCCGCGCCCGGGCAGAATCCTGCGATGCCCCAGCCCACGCCAAACAAGGCTGAGCCGCCGACAAGCTTCATGTCGATGTGCTTTGCGCCCGGAATCTGGAACCGGTCCGCAAAAAGCGGCGCGGCGCGTCGCCATATCAGGCGATAGCCGATGAATGTCACCGCCAGCGCACCGCCCATAACGAAGGCGAGGCTGGGGTCCCAGGTTCCGGCCAGATCGAAGAAGTTCAACACCTTGGCCGGGTTCATCATGCCCGAGATCGCGATGCCTGTGCCGAAGACAAGGCCGGTCAGGAACGTATGGAACAGTTTCATTGCCTCACCCTCCGAATACGTGGCGGATCACGAAAACCGTGATGGCGGCAGTTACCATGAAGGTCGGAACGGCAACCAGGGACCGGGTCGACAACCGCGACAGGCCGCATACGCCGTGACCCGAGGTGCACCCCGAGCCGAGGCTGGCGCCCAGACCGACGATGACGCCGCCGACCACGATCATCAGCGGGCTGATCGGCACCTCGATGGCCGGCATGGAGCCGGTCAGCACGTAGATCAGACCCGGCGCAACGATCATTCCGGCAACAAGCGCCAGCCGCCAGGAAAACTCGGACCCGCTGTCAGGAAAGACCAGACCGGACATGATCCCGGTGGCACCCATGATGCGGCCGAGGCCCAACATCAACAACACTGCGCCCAAGCCTATCAGCAGGCCGCCGCCAAAGGATGCAAAAGGCGTGAATACGGTTTCCATATTATCTGGTCCTGCAGGTTTTGATGCCCAAAAGCGTGTACACCGGGCAGAATTTCATGGTCGCGGTCAACAGCATGATGATGCCGACGATCACAGCGCCATATTTGAAAAGGGGTGCGGCGAACAGGGCCAGCCCGCTGAAGAGTGCCAAGTACAGCAGGACCAACCCAAGAGCCGCGCGCAGCGTGCGGTCGATCGTTCCGACGTTGTTGGTCATATCGCCCTCCATATTCAGGTTTCTGAATGGCATATATGACGCCAGGAGCGTCTCTTCAGTGACAATGTCACGAAAGCCGAAAAGATTCCCGAAAAATCAGGTGCTGTGGGCCAAAGCTTGCAAAGCCGTTGTGTCGGTGAGCGTTATCTTGCCCCGGGTTTGCGAAACCAACTCGCGTTTCTGGAAGTCGTGGAGCACCCGCGAGACAACTTCACGCGCGGTTCCCAGTTCGCTGGCCAGTTGTTGATGTGTGGCCTGCACCTCGTTCGCGGGATCGGCCAATGCAAGCAGACGTTCCGCCAGCCGGACATCGATCCGTCCGAAAGCGACGTCATCGACCACGCGCAGAAGGTCGATCAATCGGCGGGAATAGGCCTGGAACACGAAATCGCGAAACGCGTCCTCTTCCGCGGCAAGGCGGTCGAAGGCAGGCTTGGGCAGGACGATCGCGGTGACATCTGTTTCAGCAATGCCTTCGGCGTTATAGGCCTCTTCGGCCAGCATACATGCCGTGGTCAGCACACAGCTTTCGCCGGCCTCGACCCGATACAAGACGATTTCGCGCCCTGTATCCGAGCTTTGTGAAACGCGGATCCGGCCTTCGTACAGAAACATGAGGCTGTCCGGCACATTGTCGGGCCCGAACACCTGGGCCCCTTTCGGGAACTTCACGATCCGCGCAGCCGCGCGCAACCGGGCGCGGACCGCCTCAGGCAGGTGGCTGGTTCCATGGAACCGCTGGGTCCAGTCAGTGATCGTCATGTGGCTGCTTGCATGGGTGACCCAAAGCCCTCGTAGATCAATACGGTTCTGCCGTCTTTCGCCCGGCCCGGACGATACGTTCGTAACAACGCGTCCTGTGCACCTGCTGCATGGCCTAGGACAGAACCGTAGTCACGATCAAGGGAAAGCGTCCGAAGGTGCCTCGGGTCTATCCTGTCAGTCGCGACCCAGATCCTTGAGGATCGGACAATCCGGGCGGTCATCTCCGGCGCATTCGTGGATCAGGTGCGACAGTGTTTCGCGCATGGCTTTCAAACCTTCGATCTTGGCATCGATTTCTTCGAGGTTCTGTTTGGCGATCCGCTTGACGTCCGCGCTGGCGCGGTGCTTGTCCTCATACAGCGCCAGCAGCGAGCGGCAGTCTTCGATGGTGAACCCCAGCGACCGCGCGCGTCCGATGAACGCCAGCTTGTGGAGCTCTTTCTCGTCGAAATGGCGGTATCCATTGGTCGAGCGTCTGGGTTTGATGAAACCGATGTCCTCATAATAGCGGATGGTCTTGGCTGGCAAACCCGAGCGTTCGGCGACGTCCCCGATGTTCATGGCGGCTCCTTTCCTATTCGGCGGGTGTGGGTGCGTGTGCAATGGTCTGCGGTTTGCGGTCGGATCCGCTCGGCGGCCGGGCCGCCTTGACCCAACGCAGCCGCAATGCGTTTGACAAGACAAACACGCTGGACAGCGCCATGGCGCCAGCCGCCAAAACCGGGGACAGCAAGGGTCCGCCAAAGGGATAGAGAACTCCCGCGGCCACCGGGATCAGCAGCGTGTTGTAGCCAAAGGCCCAGAACAGGTTCTGCCGGATATTGCGCATGGTGCGCTGGCTGATATCGAAGGCGTTGACCACGCCGATCAGATCGCCCGACATCAGCACCACGTCTGCGGCCTCGATCGCAACGTCGGTCCCGGTGCCGATGGCAATGCCGACATCCGCGGCCGCCAGCGCCGGAGCGTCGTTGATCCCATCACCGACAAAAGCCAACTTGCCGCCGTTCACGCGCAGGTTTTCCAGTGCAGCGACTTTGCCTTCGGGCAGGACTTCGGCGACGACTGTGTCGATCCCAAGCTGTGCTGCGATGGCATCGGCCGTCGCCCTGTTGTCGCCCGTGATCATCGCCACTTTGAGCCCCAGCGCGTGCAAGGCTTCGATGGCCTCCGGTGTGCTGGGCTTGATCGGGTCGGCCACCGCGATTGCGGCGGCAGCGGTTCCGTCGATTGCGGCGTAGAGCGGTGTTCTGCCTTTGGCGGCCAGCGACGCGCCGTGATCTGACAGCGCACTGATGTCGATGCCTTCGCGCTCCATCAGACGATCGGCACCGATGAGGATGCTGTGCCCTTCGATGACCGCTTGAACCCCATAGCCGGTGATCGACTTGAAATCCTCGGGCTTCGGCAGATTCAGGCCGCGTGTCTCGGCCGCGCGCACGATGGCGGTGGCGATCGGATGTTCCGAAGTGGCCTCGACGGCTGCGACCAGGCGCAGGACGGTGTCCTCATCCAGCCCTTGGGCAACCACAAGATCAGTCAGTTCCGGGCGGCCTTCCGTCAGGGTGCCGGTCTTGTCCACCGCTACAACAGTGGTTTCCTGCAACATCTGCAGCGCGTCCCCCTTGCGGAACAGAACGCCCATTTCCGCAGCGCGCCCCGTGCCCACCATGATCGATGTCGGCGTAGCCAGACCCATTGCGCAGGGGCAGGCAATGATAAGCACCGCGACCCCGGCAACCAGAGCCATGCTAAGTGCCGGGTCCGGTCCGAACAGCAACCAAACAAGGACTGTCACGACCGCCACCGCGATCACCGCGGGAACAAACCAAAGGGTGATACGGTCAACCAAGCCCTGAATGGGCAGCTTCGCGCCCTGAGCCTGTTCGACCATCTGAATGATCTGCGCCAGCATCGTATCCGCTCCGATCTTTTCGGCGCGGACGGTCAACGCTCCGGTACCGTTCACGGTGCCGCCTACGACGGTTGCGTCAGAGGATTTCTCGACCGGAACGGGCTCACCCGTGATCATGCTTTCGTCAACATACGAACTGCCGCTCAGCACCGAGCCATCGACCGGGATCTTTTCGCCGGGCCGCACGTGAACCAGATCGCCCACTGCGATCTGATCAATAGGCAGTTCGACGATGCGGTTCTCCCGTTCGACCCGCGCGGTTTTGGCCTGCAGGCCGACCAGCTTGCGGATCGCCTCGCCGGTTCGGCCTTTGGCGCGTGCTTCAAGAAAGCGGCCCAGCAGGATCAGAACCACGATGACCGCGGCCGCCTCGTAATAGACATTGGCCGTGCCGGTCGGAAGGATTTCGGGCGCAAAGGTCGAGATCAGCGAGAACCAATAAGCCGCCGACGTGCCCAAAGCGACCAGCGAATTCATGTCTGGCGCACCCTTGGCAAGTGCTGGAAAGCCCTTGGTGTAGAATTGAAGACCGGGCCCGAACAGGACCAGTGTCGTCAAGACGAACTGAATGTAGTGGCTGGCTTGCAGACCCATGGTGCTTGCAATCAGGTGATGCATGCCGGGAATGACATGCGCGCCCATTTCAAGGATGAAAACCGGCAAGGCCAGGATTGCCGCAAACCCCGTTCGCAGTGCCAGTTTGCGGATTTCGTCAGCTTTGCGATCCTGCGCCGCTGCCTGAGCCGAGTTGCGCGGCGTCGCCGGGTACCCGGCCGCGTTGGCCAGTGCAGCAATCGCTTCGGGTGTCGTGGCGCCCGTTGCAAACTGGACGGTCGCGCTTTCCGAGGCGAGGTTGACCGACGCCGCCAGCACCCCCTGCCCGGCAAGCAAAGCCTTCTCGACCCGGCCGACGCATGAAGCACAGCTCATGCCTTGGATGTTGAGCGTGACGGTCTCGGTCACGGCTGGATAGCCCGCCGCCTCCATCGCCTGTGCGATGGATTTGACATCAGCCGGAGCATCGAAATCCACCTGGACGCTCTCATTCGCCAGGTTTACGGCAGCCGAGTCGACGCCCGGAACCGCGCTGAGCGCACGCTCAACCCGAGCCACGCAAGACGCGCAACTCATCCCCTGAACCTGAAATTTGGCATGTGAAATATTGGCCATGTCGTCACCACGATTATCCGGTCGACCCTGTACATAAGGGTTCCAGCAAGTGGAAGGTCAAGGCCCTCTGCGGAATATCCCTGCGCACCAAGCAAACCATCCCGTCAGGGCAAGAGCAGTTTGCTGCTGTGCTCCGTCGGCAACAGGGCAACGATGGATGGCGACGGATCCTTGGTGAATTGAAGCGGGATCGCTTGGATGCGAGGGTATCACGCAAAGAGAATCACTTGGGAATCGGAAAGGTGCGGCATGACAACGAGGAAAGCATTGATTGGGCTGTGCGCGCTGTCCCTGATTGCCGCCTGTACCGAGACCACGTCGATGTCCGGCGACAAAGCCCCCGGTGATCTTGCCAAAGTGCCCGAGGGCGTGGTCGAAATCGCCGCGCCGGGGCAGGACCTGACTGCCGTTCGGATCATGCCCGAAGACGGTTGTTACTGGTACCGTTACGTGGGTCCGGTCGAAACGACATACCTACCGCTGAGAACCGCCGATGGCCGCCCGATCTGCGCCCGGGCGTAACGGATCAGCTGCTGGCAGTCGTAAATCTTTCGGGTGGGTATAGATGAGCCGTCGCACCCGGCTGCACCCGGTCATACAGGCCTATGATATGGGCCATGACCATGCGCACACACCCTGAGCTTGCCCGCCCGCCGATAGACCGGGAATAGGGTGTTCCGTGGATGCGCAGATATGTGTCGCGATTGCCCTGAAACAGGTAGAAAGCGCGTGCGCCCAAGGGGTTGTTGGGTCCGCCGGGCATTCCGTCGGCAAACTGCGCATAGTCTTGCGGATCACGTTTGATCATGTCCGCGGTTGGGGTCCAACGCGGCCATTTGGCCTTGCGCCGGATGGTATAGGTCCCGGGTTCGTAGAGATTGCCACGGGCGATCGCCACGCCGTATCGCATCGCGGTTCCGCCCTCTTCGATGAAATACAGGTAGCGCGCGACCGCATCCACGTGAATGTCACCGGGCACCAGCGACCGATTGGTTTCGACCCGTTGCGGCAGAAACCGGGGATTCAACCCCCAAGGGTTCGAGGTGGCCGGGTCATAGTTGGCCGGCGTCACCTGCCTGTCCCAAGCCGCCCATTGAGATGCGGTCGACGCTTCGGCCGATGTCGCGCCAAGAATCGGTTGCGAGAAAACAGCAAGCGAAGTCGCAACAAAATGTCTTCTGGTCAGCATGTCTGCACCTCCAGTCGCCTTGCCGTGGCAGCAAGAAAAAAGATCGGACTAAACGATTCCCTGAAACAGACCCCGAGTCCATTCACTTGTTCGTTTGACGCAAAACCTTGTCGCAACTGGTGTTTTGAGGTCGTGCACAAACGGCTGCCGAAAGCCGCGCATCTGGATCAGACGAGTTTTTGAACCGCCCCGGGTGGGTTGTCATAAAACTGTTACGAAAGCGTTACATAAGCTTCGCACGCCCGGACTACTGCACTCAACAAGGCCGCAGGGGGCGGCCAAAGCTGATTCTCAGGAGTGACCATGACCACCATCAAACTGACCGCTTCGGTTCTGGCAATCACCGCGATCGCCGCGTCCGCTGCCTCGGCGCGCGACGCCATCCGTATCGTCGGATCGTCGACCGTATTCCCGTACACCCAAGCCGTGGCCGAACAGTTCGCCAACAACACGGGCGCTGCTTCGCCCATCGTCGAATCGACCGGTACCGGCGGCGGCATGAAAATCTTCTGCGAAGGCATCGGCGAAAACACTGCCGACATCACCGGCGCATCGCGTGCCATGAAGGCCTCGGAATACGAGCTGTGCCAAAAGAACGGCGTGACCGACATCTCTGAAGCTCTGATCGGTTTCGACGGCCTGTCGATCGCCATCTCGCGTAGCAATGAACAGGATTGGGACCTGTCGCTGGCCGACATCTACATGGCTCTCGGCGCCCAGGTGCCGGTTGATGGCGAGTGGAAGGACAACCCGTACAAGACCTGGAACGAAATCAACCCCGACCTGCCGGCCGTGGAAATCCTGGCTTATGGACCGCCGCCGACCTCGGGCACCCGCGACGCGTTCGTCGAGCTGGCCATGCATGAAGGCTGCAAAGAGCTGGACTTCGTCAAGAGCGGTGACTTCGACAAGAAATGGGTCAAGGAAAACTGCTCGCGCATGCGTACCGACGGACCCTTCGTCGAAGCGGGCGAGAATGACAACCTGATCGTTCAGCGCCTTGAGGCGGACCCGAACGCCGTGGGCATCTTCGGCTACTCGTTCCTGTACGAGAACCTGGACAAGCTGAAGCCGGTCACGATCGAAGGCGTCGAGCCGAATGCCGACACCATCGCCGACAAATCCTATCCGGTGTCCCGCCCGCTGTACTTCTATGTAAAGAACGCGCATCGCGGCGTGATCCCGAACCTGGACGAGTTCCTGGAAGAATACATGTCGGATGATGCTTTGGCATCCGACGGCTACCTGGCCGAACGTGGTCTGGTTGGCCTGTCCGACGAGCGCCGTGAAGAGCTGCAGGACGCAATTCTGGACGGCCAGAACATGGAACCCAAGTCGTAAGGTTTGCAATTCACAGGGCTGTCCGGCCGCGAAACCGGGCAGCCCATTTTTGTGCCTGGGGGGCAGATGACTACTTTCGTGTTTGCGGCGCTGTTGGGCGTCAGTATCCTTGGATATTTGCTGAACAGACGGGCCGCGGCCGGTCTGCGCGCAGATGGGACGTCCCTGCACTCCCTGCCCGGCTATCACGGGCTGTTTTCTTTTCTGTCCACGCTGGTTCCAGTCTTTGTGCTGATCGTACTTTGGCTGATCTTGCAGGGGCCGGTGATCGACCATGTGGTCATGTCGGGCCTGCCTGCCGGCAGCCTTGACGGATTGGACACTGGCGGGCGTCAATTGGTGCTGGCCGAGATCAAGTCGATCTCGCGCGGGCAGATCTTCGGCGAGCCGGAACAGTGGAAGATGGACGCGGCCCAGCGGTATCTTGAACTGCATCAGATGTCGGGATGGGTTCTGCTGTCGATCGTTGTCATTCTGTCACTGGCTATCGTGGCATTTGCCCGGTCGCGCGTTGGTGTCGAATTCCGCGCCCGCCACAGTGTGGAACGCATCGTTTCCGGCTTGATGATTTTCTGCTCGACCGTCGCCATCTTTACGACCGTCGGCATCATTGCCGCGCTGCTGTTCGAATCCATCCGCTTTTTCGAGATGGTGCCGATCACCGAGTTCTTCTTCGGCCTGAACTGGGAACCGCAGATTCCTCTGCGCGAGGACCAGATTGCGGCCGAAGGTGCCTTTGGCTGGCTTCCGGTCATCCTCGGCACGATCGTCATTACCGTGGTCGCCTTGTTCCTCGCGGTGCCGGTGGGCCTGTTGTCGGCCATCTACCTGAACGAATTCGCGCCCGACCGCTTGCGGGCGGTGGCCAAGCCAGTGCTGGAGATTCTGGCTGGCGTACCGACCGTGGTCTATGGCTTTTTCGCGATCCTGGTCGTGGCCCCTGCCATGCGCAGTTTCGGAGCCTCACTGGGCATTCCGGTGTCGCCCAACACGGCGCTGGCCGCAGGCAGCGTGATGGGCATCATGCTGATCCCGTTCATCTCGTCATTTACTGACGACGCCCTGTCAGCCGTGCCGAAATCTCTGCGCGACGGAGCGCTGGCTTTGGGGGCAACCCGGGCCGAGACGGTTCTGAACGTGCTGTTCCCCGCCGCCATTCCCGGCATCGTCGGTGGCATCCTGTTGGCCGTCAGCCGCGCGATCGGGGAAACCATGATCGTGGTGATGGCGGCGGGACTGATCGCCTCGCTGACCATCAACCCGCTGGACAGCGTGACCACGGTGACCGTGCAGATCGTCACGCTTCTGATCGGCGATACCTCGTTCGACAACCCCAAGACGCTGGCAGCCTTTGCCTTGGGCATGATGCTGTTCGTCGTCACCCTGATCATCAACGTCTTCGCGCTGCGCATCGTGCGCAAGTACCGCGAAGCCTATGACTGAGGCCAAGAATCATGGCTGACCTGACCGCAGGACAAAACAATTCGCCAAAAGGCGGAGACACCGCCGACGCCGTGCGCGCCAGCTTGGCCCGCCGCAACCGCAAGCAGAAAATACTGCAGGGCCTTGGCCTGGGCGCCATCGGATTTGCATTTCTGATGCTGTTTATCCTGGTGGCCTCGCTTGTATCATCCGGATATCAGGCGTTCACCCAGACCAAGATCACGCTCGAGGTCTATGTCGACCCCGAGGAGATCGAGCCCGAAAAGCTGCCGCGGGGCGGTTTCAAGGACGTGTTGCAAGCCTCGCTGTCCGAGTTGCTGCCCGAGGTGGACACCAGCGATCGGGCTACCCGAAAGGCCCTGTCGGGCATTCTGTCCAACGGAGCGCAGTTTGATCTGCGCGACCGGGTGGTGGCCGACCCTGCGCTGATTGGTCAGACCATCACGATGACCGTGCCGGTATCTGACCCGTATGACCAGCTCAACAAGGGCACCATCGACCGCGACACGCCCGAACAGAACCGCCGCTTGAACGATGCCGAGATTGCGTGGTTCGATCAGCTCAAGGCCGAAGGCGTGATCAGCAAGCCGCTGAACACCGGCCTGGTCACCAATGCCGACAGCCGGTTCCCCGAACTGGCGGGCCTGAAGGGCGCGCTGATCGGGTCGTTCTGGGCGCTGTTCGTGTGTTTCGTGATTTCCTTCCCGCTGGGCATCGGCGCGGCGATCTACCTTGAGGAATTCGCGCCCAAGAACAAGGTCAGTGACTTCATCGAGGTCAACATCAACAACCTGGCCGCGGTGCCGTCGGTCGTTTTCGGCCTGTTGGCGCTGGCGGTGTTCATCGGCTGGTTCGGGCTACCGCGCTCGGCCCCGTTCGTGGGTGGCATGACGCTGGCGCTGATGACCATGCCGACGATCATCATCGCCACCCGCGCGGCGCTCAAGGCGGTGCCGCCATCGATCCGCGAGGCGGCCCTGGGCATCGGTGCGTCCAAGCATCAGGTGGTATTCGGCCACGTGCTGCCGCTGGCCATGCCCGGCATCCTGACCGGTACGATCATCGGACTGGCGCAGGCCTTGGGGGAAACTGCTCCGTTGCTGCTGATCGGGATGAACGCGTTCATCACCTCGGCCCCGGCTGGCCCGTTCGACAGTGCCACCGCCCTACCCACGCAGATCTTCATCTGGGCTGACAGCCCCGAGCGCGGCTTTGTCAGTCGGACCTCGGCCGCGATCCTGGTGCTGCTGGGGTTCCTGGTCACGATGAATGCAATCGCGATCTATCTCCGCAACAAGTTCGAGCGCAGCTGGTAAGCGCAAAGGGGTCATCATGATGAACGACGTGAGCAAAATCGAGCCGAGTACCGCCGTCGACGCCATCAAGATTCAGGCGAAGGGCGTCCAGGTCTTTTACGGCGACAACCAGGCAATCAAGGACGTATCGGTCGACATTCTCGACAAGACGGTAACCGCTTTCATCGGCCCGTCCGGATGCGGCAAGTCCACGTTCCTGCGCTGCCTGAACCGGATGAACGACACGATTGACGTCTGCCGGGTCGAAGGTGACATCCGGATCGACAACGAAGACATCTACGACAAACGGATCGACCCGGTGCAGCTGCGTGCCAAGGTGGGTATGGTGTTTCAGAAGCCGAACCCGTTCCCCAAGTCGATCTACGACAACGTAGCCTATGGTCCCCGGATCCACGGACTGGCCAGAACCAAAGCCGATCTGGATGAGATCGTTGAGAAATCCCTGCGCCGTGGGGCCATCTGGGATGAGGTGAAGGATCGCCTGCACGAGCCCGGCACCGGCTTGTCCGGCGGTCAGCAGCAGCGCCTTTGCATCGCGCGCGCGGTTGCCACTGAACCCGAGGTCCTGTTGATGGACGAGCCGTGCTCGGCTTTGGATCCGATCGCGACCGCCCAGGTCGAGGAACTGATTGACGAGTTGAAGCTGAACTTCTCGGTGGTGATCGTCACGCACTCGATGCAGCAGGCGGCTCGGGTCAGCCAGAAAACGGCGTTCTTCCACCTCGGCAGCCTGGTCGAATACGGGGACACGGGGCACATCTTCACCAATCCCGAAGACCCGCGCACGGAATCCTACATCACCGGGAGAATCGGATGACCCAGGACGCCATGAAGGACAAGCACATCGTCCGATCTTTTGATCAGGAACTCGAGTCCGTTCAGGCGCACCTGATGCGCATGGGTGGGTTGGTCGAGAGCTGCCTGTCGGACGCGATCCGGGCACTGTGCGACAAGGATGTCGAACTCGCCGCGCGCACCGTCAAGGCCGATCGCGCCATCGACGAGTTGGAAGAGATGGTCAAGAACGACAGCGCCAACATCATCGCGCGGCGCGCGCCTACGGCCATCGACCTGCGCGTGGTCCTGGCGACCTTCACCATCGCCAACCAGCTCGAGCGCAGTGGGGACCATGCAAAAAACATCGCCAAGCGTGCCGTGACCCTGGCGGACTCGGCGAGTTTGGACGAAGTCAAATCGGCCATAGCGCGTCAGGCCCAGCTGGTGCAGAGCATGATTGCGGATGCCCTGGATTGCTTCATCCAGCGGGACGCGGACAAGGCCCAGGCCATCCGTGAACGTGACGCCGATGTGGATGCGATGTACAATAACGTGTTTCGCGCTCTGCTGACCCATATGATGGAGAACCCGGGCAATATCACCCCGGGCATGCATCTGCATTTCGTGGCCAAAAACCTCGAGCGGATCGGTGATCATGCTACCGGGATCGCGGAGCAGACCATCTACCTTGTCAGTGGGCAGTTGCCTGATGATGACCGCCCGCGCCTCGACAAGACACCAACGGAAACCACCGAGGTCCTGTGATGCCAACGCCATCGATCCTTGTCGTCGAAGACGAGCCCGCGCAGCGCGAGATCATCTGCTACAACCTCGAGGCCGAAGGCTTTGACGTGCGCCAGGCCGAAACCGGTGACGAGGCGCTGTTGCAGATCAAGGAAGTGCCGCCCGATCTGATCCTGCTGGACTGGATGCTGCCCGGCGTTTCCGGGATCGAAATTTGCCGCCAACTGAAGATGAAGGCCGCGACCCGTGCCATTCCGGTGATCATGCTCTCGGCAAAATCCGAAGAGGTCGACAAGGTGCGCGGGCTGGAGACAGGTGCCGACGACTATGTCACCAAGCCCTATTCGGTGATCGAGCTGATGGCCCGGGTCAAATCCCAGTTCCGCCGGACCCGCCCCGCAGCCGTGGGCGAGCGGTTGGAATACGATGACATCGTCCTGGATGCCGAAACGCACCGCGTGACCCGCGCGGACGAGGACATCAAGCTGGGCCCGACAGAGTTCCGGCTGCTGTCGACCTTCATGGAAAAGCCAGGCCGGGTCTGGAGTCGCGAACAATTGCTCGACCGGGTCTGGGGGCGCGACATCTACGTGGATACCCGGACCGTCGACGTGCATATCGGGCGTTTACGCAAAGCTTTGACGGTGCGTGGGGGGGATGACCCGATCCGCACCGTACGCGGGGCCGGTTACGCGCTCGGCTGAGCACCGGTCCCTGCCATTTCGCGCAGATGGCACCCCAGCATCAGCAGCGCCGGCCAGAGCAGATAGGCCTCGATCTCGATGTTTTCGCCGAAGGTCAGCAGCAGCAGGGTCATCAGCAGGCCCAGCGGCAAGCGTCCACGCGCCGAGCGGACCGCGTCGGTGATCACTACGCCGAAATGCACGGCGAAGGGGACAATAAAAGCCACGAAGCCGGTGATGCCCTTGACGAACAGAAGCCCGTACCAGGTGTGGTGGCTTCCGATGGGCATGTACTCGACCAAATGCGCACCGGGCTTAACGGTTCCGTGACCAAACAGCACCGCGTCGGATTGCCAGCGCTCATAGGCGATGCGTTGCAGGGTTTCGCGCACGCGGGTGCTGTCGGCGCGGGCCGATTTGAAATTCTGCAGTGCCTGGTTGCCAAGATCGATCGCGGCGGCCCCCCACGCCGCGGACGCCGTCGCCACGGCCGACACCAGAAACCATCCGATGCTGCGCGCCACCAGCGGCAAGAGGCGTGGCCCCAGCGTGCAGGCCACCAGCCCGACCAGCCCCATGCGGGATTTCGACGCCAAGATCATGAGAATACCCGCGCTCAGCCCGACGGCCATCCATCCCCGGTGCCGTTCTTCGAGCGCGAACAGGACCATGCATACCCCCAGCAAGGCGGCAAATGGTGACCACGGCGCGAAGAACTGCCACCGGGGCGTCCAACTGGCCGGGTCGATTGTGTAGAGATAGACCGAGAAATACTCGGGGCCCGGCCCACCGACCGCCTTGAGCGGTGAGGTGAAGATCTGGCTGGGCAGGCCCAGATAAGGTGCAGCCAACAGCGGGGGCGCAAGGCACAGGGTCCACAGCCCCAGCTTGCACTGGCCTCGCACCAGAACCTCGCGCCGGATCGGCAGCACGGCCCCGGCCAGAATGAACAATGGAATAAGCGCCCAGCCCTTGGCCCAGCCGATCGAGGACTTGATGGTCTTGCCCAGCCCCAGCCCCCAATCCAGATGGCCGGCCCACAGTGCAAACAGCATCAACAACATGCCGGCCATCCACAGCCAAGCCAGCGCCGGAACCGGCCCCGTGGCCCGCAGATCCGGACGGATCGCCGGCCCCAGATACAAAGCCAACACCGCCAACCCCGCCAGGGACCATCCCAGTACCGGCCCGACGACATAGAGCGCGCCGATGGCATAGAACGGCCATGTCCAGACCAGCGCGCGCCAGACAAGCCGCTCGGCCGGGTTCTGCGGCGCAGCCTGGCTCATGCCTTGTTTTCGCCTGCGTCTTTCAGCAGCCGCGAAATCAGCGGGTTGCGGACCCATGCCAGCGTCAGCCCGATCAAAAGCATCAACGTGGCGGCAATCCCGGCTGCGATCGACAGCTTCTTGTTGGGTGAAGACGGCCGTTCCGGCAGCGACGGATTTTCCAGCACCTGGATCAGCGGGTACGAGGCATAGACATCGGTCTTTTTCGATTCCGACCGGGCGATGGCCGAGGCAAAGACGGCTTCGGCCACGGCAAAATCCCTTTGACGGTCTTCAAGTTCGGCCGCCACCGGCGCCAGCGCGGACAGGCGCGCAGTTTCGGCCACGACCTGTGCGGCGAGGGTTTTTACGTGCTTTTCCTGGCCCGCGCGCAGGGCATTTTCGCGGACAAGCTCGCTGAGCAACTGCGCGCGCTCGCCCTCGGGGGCGCGGTCCAGACCCGAGAGCTGCTCGACCGACAGGCCGGTCACCTCGGCCGCGCGTTGGACGGCAACCTTCCGTGCGCCTTCATATTCGTCCCGCACTGCGCGGTAGACCGGATGGCGCGGCCCGTAATTGGCATCGGCCTGCGCCAGCTTGGCCGCGCCGGCCGAAACATCCTTGAGCAACGACATATATTGCGCGTCGGCGTACAGCTTCAGCGTCACCGCGGCGGCATCCGGCGGCAGATCCAGCGCGACCTCAAGAGCCGCGACCCGCTCGGCCTGGCGGGCCAGCGTGCTTTCCTCGGCCCGCAGCGTCTGGCGCGCGCGGTCATTGGCGGCCACCTGCTCACGGTATTGGGCGGCCGAGAGCAGCCTACTCTGCCGCTGCAACTGCTCGATCGCAGCGCGGGTTTCACGAACCGAGCGCTGATAGTCGTCGATCGCGCCGCTGTTGCTGGCTTCGCGCGTGGCGATCTCGTCCGCGCGCAGGGCGTCGATCTCGGCGAAGAACGCAGCAACAAGGGCATCGCCGTGGCGTTGCGCGTCCCCCGGGCTGGCGGCCTCCATTTCTATATGGATCAGGCTGGTCTGGTCGACCAGGCGGATGCGCGGCTTGCCGAACGCATCGCGCTCGGCCCCGACGGCGCGTGCGGCCGCATCCAGAATGCGATCGGCCGACAACAGCCGTTTGTAGGTTTCGGTGGGGCTGATCGAGCCGTTGGCAAAGGCCGAATTGGCGTAGGACGAGGCCTGCCCGATATTGGCCAGATTGACCGAGGCCGACGCACCCGACCCCGGCAGGATCAACGAGGCGTGGGATGCGTATTTGACCGGCGCGGTTGCCAGATACCCGCTGATCGGGGCCCAGATGCAGCTGGACCCCAGAAGAAACAACGCAAGGTATCGCGGCAGCCGTCCGGCATCGGTCAGCCGCCCGCCCTTGAGGACACGCCGCCAGCCCAGCGACCGGATGTCCGTGCGGCTGATGCGCGCCCAGTCCCAAGGGCGGTTTGGCGCAAGCGTTTGTTGGTTGTCGGAGATCTGGTTCGGCATATCAAATCCTCTCTTACAGGATTGATATACGGATGCGGCTTGGGCTGTCCGCTGCGCAAGGGGTTAGGCCGGGGCGGGTTGGGACAGGCCCCCTATCCGAAAGGATGGGCGCGGGTCAGAACAGGCCCGCCTCGCGCGCGGCCATCGCGGCCTGAGTACGGTTGCTGACACCCACTTTGCGGTACAGCGTTTTCACATGCAGCTTGATCGTGGGCTCGGACAGGTCCAGATCGCGGGCGATCTCCTTGTTCGACTTGCCCTCGGTCAGACCTTTGAGGACCTGGCGCTCGCGCTCGGTCAGTTTCTTGGCCATCGGGTGGGTGTCGTTCGGTTGCTCGGCGCTCATGAAACCGACGGGCAGATATTGCTCACCCATGGCCATGAAACGGATGGCGTTTACCAGAGACTTGGCCGGCAGGGTCTTGGGCACAAACCCGGCTGCGCCCAGCTCGAGCGCACGTTCAGCCAGATCGCGCGAGGCATCGCCGGTGAACAGAGCCACATGCCGCGCGCGATCCATGCCAATGCAGGTTTCCAATCCGCTCAGCCCGTTCATGCCGGGCATGTTCAGATCCAGCAGAACCAGATCGAACGGACCTTCGGATTCGATCTTGGCCTTTGCGGTCGCAAAATCCGGCGCCGTGGTGGGTTCGATCCCGCCCGCGGCCTCGATAAAGGCGACGAGCGTGTCCAGAACCAGTTCGTGATCGTCGGCGATAAGAACTTTCATCAATGAACTCCATGTGCCTCCACCCAGACCTGAAAAGGTTAATAAACCATTGATGATTGGCGGTGAAGCCTACCGAACGGACAGGCAGATACCCGATCGGATAGGAGCAGCTGGTCGGATGTCCACGCGGTGCCGCATCCGGGCCGTGTCAGTCAGCCGATTTCTCCGCGCGCTCTCCCGATGCTCGTCTGTTGCGGTGCCGGCACAACGGGCAGGTTCAGAGCAACAGTTCAGTTCATGTTCGGAGAGTTCCATGCACTTTCAAGCCGCTCACGCCCTTTTCGACGGCGCACACACCACGCTCGGCACCGCGCTGCCGATCACCGAAATCCTCGGGCAGCCGGTGGTGAATGCAGAATCCGGGCCGGTCATCACCACGCTTTTGGATGGTCACCGCCGGACCGTCTTTTTCCTGAACGCCCATTGCGCAAATGTCCGGGCAAAGAATGACCAATACCGAGCAGCCCTGACGCAAGCCGACCTCGTCCTGCCCGACGGGATCGGGGTCGAGCTTGCCGCCGTCATGCAGGGCGAACACCTGGCCGAGAACCTGAACGGAACCGACTTTGTCCCGCGCCTGGTCCGGCGCGCGGCCAAGCTGGGGCAGTCGGTCTATCTGCTGGGCGGAACGCCCGGCACCGCACAGGCCGCGGCAGCGCGCCTGCAAGACATGGCGCCCGGCCTGAGGATTGCCGGTTGCCGCGACGGGTATAGTGGCATCGAACGGACGGACGAAGCCCTGGACGAAATCAACCAGTCCGGCGCAGATATCCTGCTGGTGGCCATGGGCGTTCCGCTGCAAGAACTGTGGATTACGCGGCACCGCGCACGGCTGAACCCGAACCTGGTGCTGGGTGTCGGCGCGTTGTTCGACTTTCTGACGGGCAACGTCCGGCGGGCGCCCGGGGTCGTGCGGCGGGTCCGGATGGAATGGGCGTGGCGGTTGGCGATGGAGCCACGCCGCATGGCCCGCCGCTATCTGATCGGAAATTTCGAATTTCTGGGCCGGTGCGTCGCCCAGGCTCTTGGCGGGCTGACGCCCAACCGGATTCTTGACCTGACCGTCGCGCTGGCGGCCATGACGGTTCTGGCCCTGCCGATGCTGGCCATTGCCGCCCTTGTCCGGCTGGACAGCCGCGGCCCGGCCCTGTTCCGGCAGACGCGGGTGGGCAGGAACGGGGTGCCTTTCACCGTCTACAAGTTCCGCTCGATGACCACCGACGCCGAAGCGCAAAGGGCCAGCCTGCTGGCGCTGTCCGACCGCGCAGGCGTGTGCTTCAAGGCCCGTCACGATCCGCGTGTCACGCGGGTGGGCAAGGTTCTGCGGCGCTTTTCGCTGGATGAGCTGCCGCAGATCCTCAACGTGTTGAAGGGCGACATGTCGATCGTCGGACCGCGCCCTGCCCTGCCCGAGGAGGTCGCCAAATACCCGCCCCGCGCGCTTGAACGCCTGGCCGTCCGCCCCGGGATCACCGGCCTGTGGCAGGTGTCGGGCCGGGCCGCCATCGACTTTGACCGGATGATCGATCTGGACACGGCCTATGTGCGGTCCCGCTCGGCCCTTCTGGATCTGATGCTGATTGCCATGACCGTGCGGGCCGTCGTGTCCGGCCGCGGCGCCTACTGAGAAAACCCAAGGAGAATTGATATGACCAAGATTCGCAAAGCCGTCTTTCCCGTCGCTGGGCTGGGCACAAGGTTTCTGCCCGCGACCAAGACCGTGGCCAAGGAAATGCTGCCCCTGATCGACCGCCCGCTGATCCAATATGCCGTCGACGAGGCGCGCGCGGCCGGGATTGAAGAGTTCATCTTCATCACGTCACCCGAGAAAACCGCGCTCGAGGCCTATTTCGGGCGGAATACGGCGCTTGAACGCAAGTTGAAGGATGGTGGCAAGACCGAGCTGTTGAACAACCTGCGCTGCGCCGATCTGGAGGATGGCAAATACTGCTTTGTCCGGCAGGACGCGCCCCGTGGTTTGGGCCATGCGGTGTCGCTGGCGCGCGAGTGTGTGGGCAATGAGCCGTTTGCGGTGATCCTGCCCGATGACGTCATCAGCGGCCGACGCCCGGCCCTATCACAGATGGTCCAAAGCTATTGTGACCAAAGCGGCCACATGGTTGCGACCCAATCCGTGCCGTCCGACAGGATCGGGTCCTACGGGGTGGTCGATATCGCCCTGCAGGCCGGGCGTGTGCAAAAACTGCGCGGCCTGGTCGAAAAGCCCAGCCCCGAACAGGCGCCGTCGAACTACGGCATCGTCGGGCGGTATATCCTGCAGCCGTCGATCTTTGATCGTCTGGCCGGCCAGGCACCGGGTGCGGGAAATGAAATCCAGCTGACCGACGCCATCGCTGCCGATATCGAAACCGCTGGCTGCTCGGGCTACGCCTTCGCGGGTGAACGCTTCGACTGCGGGTCGGTCGCCGGATATCTTGAGGCCACCGCGGTCTTTGCCCTGCAGCGGTCAGAGCTGCGCGAAGGGTTTGAGCGGATCATGGCACAGCGCATGGGCCACCTGCGCCCGGCCGCTTAACGGCGGGCACCTATCCGTTCGGATAGGTGCTTATCCCGATGCCCGTCTGTTGCCCAGTCACGCTTTCTGATCTTGTGCAGTTGGACACTAGGAGAATGACATGCGGATTTTACTTGCAGCCCTGGCAATGATTCTGACCCTGGGCCAGGCACAGGCCCAGGATCTGGCCGAACCCACCGGAGAGGTGGTTCTGACGATCACCGGCAACCTGACCCAGCCCGGAGCCGAGGATGGTGCACGGTTCGACATGGACATGTTGAAAGCCTTGCCCGCTCGGACATTTGCGACCTCGACGATCTGGACCGAAGGTCAAAACACCTTTGTCGGCGTGCCGTTGTCTGTGGTGCTAAAGGCGGTCGGTGCAGATGGCAGCATGATCCGCGCCACGGCGATCAACGACTATGCGGTCGAAATCCCCATGGACTCGGTCACCGAAAGCGACCCGATCGTGGCCTATGAGATGGACGGTGCCGAGATGTCGCGTCGGCAGAAAGGCCCGCTGTGGATCGTCTACCCCTATGACAGCGATCCGAAATACCAGACCGAGGTGACCTATTCGCGCAGCATCTGGCAACTCGATCGCCTCGAGGTCGTTAAATAGCTTGCAACCGGAATGAGTGCAGTAATGAGTAAAGCGCAGTGAACAATCGATGAGGCTCGGATTGAGCGATACCGATACGCAGGTTTTGCGCCGCCGATGGGTCTTCGGGCTCATCGGCTTCGGCGTTTTGTTGGGTCTGGTCGCGGTGGCGTGGTTGTCGGCGCAGGTGTTTACCGATTTCAACGATCGGCGAGCGGCGCCTTCGGACAATGTCCAATGGACGCTGTCGCAGGTCGAGGTCGACTATCTGTCCTACCTGAACGCTCTGGAAACCGCGTCGACGGCGCAGGACGCGCAAAATGGCACGTTGGATCTGGTGCGCCGGCGGTTCGATCTGTTTTACAGCCGTGTCGATACGCTGGCCCAATCCCGCGTGTTCCAGCCGTTGCGCCAGGATGACCGGTTCCGCCTGCCGTTGGAGCGGGTGACCCGGCACCTGAACGCCGCAATCCCCTTGATCGACGCGCCGAATGCCGAGCTGTCCGAACAACTGGACGATCTGAAACGCGCGGCCCTTGAGATCGGTCCGCATGTCCGCACGTTGGCCGTTTCGGGCATCTCGTATTTTGCCACCGAGTCAGACCAGCAGCGCACCCAGACGGCGGCAAACCTGCTGCGGTTGGCGGTTCTGTCGGGGGCCTTGCTTCTGACCCTGGGCGCCGTCAGCGCCTATCTTCTGGTGGTCAACCGGCGCGCCACGCGGCGCGGGCGGGCGCTGCGGCAGGCGAATGAACGGATGAACACGATCCTCTCCACCTCGTTGGACGGGGTGATCGTGGTCGATGCCAAGGGCGACGTGATCGAGTTCAACCCGGCTGCCGAGGCAATATTCGGCTATACGGCGGATCAGGCTCGGGGGCGCTCGATCGGTGGCCTGATCGTGCCGCCGCATCTGCGTGAGGCACATCGCGCCGGCATGGTGCGAATGCAGTCTGGTGGAGAACGTCATGTCGTCGGCAAAGGCCGTGTCCAGTTGGAGGCGATGCGCGCGGATGGCGAACAGTTCCCGGTCGAACTGGCGCTGCAGTCGGCCCGGGCGGGCGATCAGGAAATCGTCATCGGCTTTGTCCGCGACATCTCGCAGCAGGTGGCGGCGCAGCAGGAACTGATCCATGCCCGCGACCAGGCCCTTGCCGGCGAAAAGGCCAAGGCCGATTTCCTGACCGTGATGAGCCACGAGATCCGCACGCCGCTGAACGGGCTGCTGGGCAACCTCACGCTGTTGAAAAACACCCGCACGACCCGGGAACAGGCACGGTTTGTCGAGAACATGGAAATCTCGGGCCAGATCCTCCTGAGCCACGTCGACACCGTTCTGGACATCGCCCGGTTCGAGGCCGGGAAACTGTCGGTGGCGTTGCAGCCCTCGAACCTGAACGATATCCTGCAAGAGATTGTGGACGGTCAAAGCGGCAACGCTGCCTCGCGGGGGAATTCCATCTCTTGGCAATGGGTGGGCGATGCGCGCCCCTGCGTCGCCGCCGATGCTCAAAGATTGCGGCAGATTCTTCTGAACCTTGTGGGCAATGCCATCAAGTTCACCGAAAACGGTCGGATCTCGATCGAGGTCGAAGTAACCGAGCCTGGCCCCGCTGCAGGCGTCAACATCTTTGAATTCCGCATCATCGACACGGGCATCGGTATCGGCCCGGATGAGGTCGACGTCATCTTTGATGATTTTCACACCAGCGATCCAAGCATCGGTCGGGCCACCGGCGGTACCGGTCTGGGCCTGGGCATCGCACGTCGGTTTGCTGAGGCCATGGGCGGCGAGATCGGCGTTGAAAGCACGCCCGGCGCGGGCAGCGTGTTCTGGGTTCGTCTGCCGCTGCAGGACGCGGAATTGGACGCCAACGTAGACAGTGACCAGCCAAAGGTTCAGCGCGCCCAGTCGTTGGACGTGCTGGTGGTTGAAGACAACGAGATCAACCGCGAAGTGATCTGCAACATGCTGAAACTGGACGGTCACCGGGTGACGGTTGCCGAGAATGGCCAACTGGGCGTGGACGCGGCGGCTGCGCATCGGTTCGACGTGATCCTGATGGATATCAGCATGCCGATCATGGACGGCCCGACGGCCACGCGCCACATCCGCAGCGGGGGCGGGCCTTCGGCGGAGATGCCGATCATTGCCGTTTCGGCCAACGTGCTGCCTGATTCGGTCGACGCGTTCCGCGCCGCCGGTATGACAGCCTTTGTGGGCAAGCCGATTGCCCTAGATGCCTTGCGCAAGGCCTTGTCGGTGGTCACCGGCCCCGGAGCTTCGACCCGGTCCGAGGACGAAACGGATCATATCGGAGATCTGCGCGCCAGCCTCGGCGCCGACGTCTTTGACCGGTTGCTTGGCAAGTACCTGTCCGAGGGGGATGTCGTCGTTGCGCAGCTTGCCCAGTTGGAGGCCGGTGAAGCCGATCTGGACCAGGTCGCGCAGGAGTGTCACAGGCTGGCGGGAAGCGCGGCGACCTTTGGTGCGATGGGGTTCCGTGATGCGCTGATTGCGATCGAGATCGCCGCAAAATCCGCAGACCGTCAGCAGGTCGCCGACCTGTTGACGGGTCTGCCCGAGGTTTGGGAGCGGGCAAAGGCTGCCCTGCCCGCCCCCGGTGCGGTCAAGGGCTGAGCAGAACCGCGGCCCCGACGATGCCCAGCGACCGGGCGATTTCGGTCACTCCGGTGACTTTGCTGTCGTAACAGGCAACGGCATCACCCGGCAGAACATAGGGATCGTAGTCGTCGCGGTCTCCGCGCCGCAGCAGCTGTTCGATATTGCGCTCGATCACGACCGAGGATCCGGTCACGGGGTTGCGCGTGAACAGCACTGCGCTGCGGTTGGCGTTTGTCGTCTTAGACCCGCCGACGCAGTTGCTGTCGACCACGGCCTGCAGGAAACGGGTGCCATAAGGCACTTCACGCACGTCGCGCCCGATGGCGGATTCTGCATTGCCCGCAGCGGGTTGGGTCAGGTTCGACATGTACATTGTCACGCCGGGCGGGCTGATCGGGCTGGGACGCATCAGCGCGTCTTGGAAACACCCACGGCTGTTGACCACGATCTGGTCGCCGGTCAGCAGCATGATGTCGGTGGGGTCCGATCCTTCGAACACACCACGCAGATCCATGCGATAGATGCGCCCCTGGCGGTGCAGTTCGACCGCCGACAGATCGGCATCCGGCCGCACCCCGCCCGCGGCCCGCAGCGCCACCGACAGGTTGCGCCCCTCGGTCGAGGCCCCCAGCGCGCCCTGGCGCCGACGGTCAAGGGAATCGCCCGGAACGCCGCCGATCTCGACCGAGTGCGGCTCGAACACCGCGCCGCGGACACCCACTGTCACCGAGGCGAAATCGCTGACCCGTACGGTCACGCGGGGTTCGATGTCATAGAACTGGGCCGCAACCAGAACGCGGGCCACCTCTTGTTCGACCTGCTCGGTGGTGCGGCCCTGGGCGCGCACGGGCGGCAGGTAGGGCAGCTTGAGGTCTCCGTCACGTGAGACGACATAAGCGTCGCTCAGCAGGTCGTCCCCTTCGATGGTGATCTGGACCATGTCGTTGCGCGACAGTTTCTCGCCCAGCAAGGGGCTGAGCGCCGGTTGCGACCATTTCGCATAGGCATTTGCGCCCTGATCGCCGGCCTGCGGCATGCAGGTCTGGCCGTTCATCGCGGCGGCCTGCAGCAATTGCGTATCGCCCCGCCGACGACCGGGTTCGCGATATTGCGCCTGATAACTTTCGCCGCGCGATACGGCTTCGATGTTGCGCGGGGTCTGCATGCTGCTGCACCCCAGCAGGGTCGAGGCGCTGACGGCCGTAATAAGGAAGGTCTTGAAATTCATGGTCATTTTCATCTCCTGATCTGTCACAGAAGATAAACCGCGCCGCGCGCCCTGCGTCAGTCCGGCATCGGGATGGCGGTTTGTCCCATTCGGATAGGTCCCTCTCCGAACGGTCCCCTGCCCCGTCCGACCGCGTCCGGGACACAGACCCTGGCCACCCGTACAACAGAACCAACAACTGTTTTTCGGGATAACGGCGTCATGACGCACAGCTTTGCACGATCAGGCTTCCTACAGCATCTTTTGGCCTACACCGCCTCCGAAGTGGCGGCCAAGGCGTCGCGCCTGGTCGTCGTGGTGGCCGTTGCCCGTACCCTCAGCCCCGAAGCGATCGGTCTGGCCGCAGCAGCTCTGGCGGCGGGCGACATCCTCAAGGCGCTGACCGAGAATGGGGTGAACCAGCGTATCATTCAGGCTCCGTCCGAGGAGTTGGCGCGGCGGTGCAACACGGCGCACCGCATCTTCTGGGTCTGGTGCGCGGGGCTGTGCCTGCTGCAACTGGCGGTCGCGGCGGCGCTGTTCATCATGGGCCACACCATGCTGGCGATGCTGCTGGCGGTGCTGGCCGGGGAATACCTGTTCATGCCGGCGGGCCTGGTTCAGGCCGCACTGGCAATGCGCGAGGGCAAGCTGCAGCAGACCGCCGCGATCGCCGGCGGGCAAGTCGTGGGGGCCAACGCCCTGACGGCGCTGCTGGCGGTGGTCTGGGCTTCGCCCCTGGCGCTGGTCCTTCCGCGCCTGCTGACTGCACCTGTCTGGCTGGTGCTGATGCGCCGCCTGCGTTGGTGGTCGCCTGATCGTCAGGCCGGGTTTGCAGCCTTGAAACCTTTCGTGGTCTACGGCTGGGCCGTTCTGGGCGTCGAACTGGTCAAGGTTCTGCGCCTGCAGGCAGACAAGCTGGTGGTGGGCGCGATGATGGGCGCAGAGGCGCTTGGCATCTATTTCATGGCTTTCAATGCGGGGCTTGGGCTGGCCACTTCGTTCACGCAAGCCTTCTCGGTCGTTCTGTTCCCGCATCTGTGCGCGGCCGAGGACAAGCATGGGGCGCTGCGCCACGGGCTGGGCCTGTCGCTGCTGATCCTGACGCCGCTGGTATTGCTGCAGGCGGCATTGGCCCCGGTCTATGTGCCTCTGCTTCTGGGACAGGGCTGGGCCGAGATCGCCCCGGTGGTGTCGGTTCTGTGCCTGGCGGCCCTGCCGACGGTGATCTGGTCGGCGGTCGCCGGATGGCTGCGGTCGGAAAACCGCCCCGTCACGGAATTGCGGGTCAGCACAGTTCTGGCCGTGGGCCTGATCGCGAATACCGCCCTGATGGCGCCGCTGGGCCTGATGCCCGTCGCCGTCGGGTATGTCTGCACCTGCAGCGCCATCATGCTGGCGGCATCTTGGACGCTGCTGCCGCGGGGTTCTGCAATCACTCAGGAGGCGCGCGCCCAATGACCCGGTTTTCCATCATCGTTCCCTTCCACAATGATGCGGCAACCATTGCCGACACCCTGAACAGCCTGCTGGGGCAGAGCTTTGCGGATTTCGAGCTCATCTGCGTGGGCGACAAACCCTCGCGCCAGACGACCGAAGTTGTCCGGCAATTCTGCGCGCGGGACGCCCGGGTGCGGGTTGAGGCCAATCCTAATCGCGGTCCCAGCTCTGCGCGCAACCATGGTGCGGCAGTGGCCACCGGCGACATCCTGGCGTTCTGCGACGCGGATGACCTGTGGGTCACCGACAAGCTGGCCCAACTGGACCGGTTGTTTGCAGATACCAGCATTGATGCGGCCTTTGGCCAGATCGGGTTCTTTTCCGAAACCCCCGGCGATTGTCCGACGCGCTCGACGGTTCCCACTTATCCCCTGACCATTCCTGACCTGCTGGCGGAAAACGCGGTGTGCACGATGTCGAACCTTGCAGTGCGCCGCCACGTGTTCGCTGCTGTCGGCGGGCTGAATCCGGCTGCGGTCCACAATGAAGATCTCGAACTGCTGATCCGCTTGGCGGGCGAAGGCCACGCGATCATCGGGGTTGATCGCCTGCAGGTCTGGTACCGGACCAGCGGCAGCGGTCTGTCTTCGGACCTCGAGGCGATGCGGGCCGGGCGCGCACGGGCGGTTGCAACGGCGGTCCGCTATGGCGCTGCGCCGTCGCCCGCCTCGGAGGCGATCTATATGCGGTATCTGGCCCGGCGCGCGCTGCGTTTGGGCGCGGAACCGTCGGTGGCCCGCGCCTATGCCCGCGCCGGGCTGACGCTGAGTGCGCGCAGCTTTCTCAACCCAATCCGGCGCGGTTTGCCCACTGCACTTGGCGCGGCACTGGCCCCCGCCCTGCCCCGCCCGATCCGTCAGGCGCTGTTTGCCCGCTGATCCCAACCAGGAGACCCAAAATGCCCCAAGCATCCATCATCGTTCCCGCCTACAACACCGCCGCGACCCTGACTGAGACTCTGGCCTCGCTTCTGTCGCAGACCCATGATGATTTCGAAATCATCATCGTGGATGACGGCTCGCAGGACGAAACCCCCGCCATTGCCCGCGCTCACGCGACCGACCCAAAAGTGCGGGTGATCCGGCAGGAAAACCGCGGCCTCGCCGGTGCGCGCAATACCGGCATCGCGGCCGCGCGGGGAGATTTCGTCGGCTTCTGCGACGCCGACGATTTGTGGCTGCCCGAAAAGCTGGCCACCCATGTGCGCCACCTGCAGGCCGAACCCGACGTTGCGATCAGCTATTCCGGCAGTGCCATGGTCGACGAGGGTGGTCGGTTGATGCGCGTCCGCCAGTCGCCGCGCCTGCGGGACGTGACGGCGGCACATGTCCTGAAACGCAACCCGATCGGCAATGGATCAGCAGCGGTGATGCGCAAATCCGCCTTGCTCCATCTGGCCTACCGACCGGCGTTCGAAACCAAGCGCGACTGGGTCTTTGACGAAACCTTTCGTCAGTCCGAGGACATCGAATGCTGGCTGCGGCTGATGCTGACGACGGATTGGCAAATCGGAGGCGTACCGGGGTTGCTGACCCGCTACCGGATCCATGCGACCGGCCTGTCGGCGGCCTTGGACCGGCAGTTGCAGGCGTGGGAGCGGATGGTTGACAAGCTGCGTCCGCTGAACCCCGAATTCTTTGCCCGGCACGAGGCGGCGGCGCGTGCCTACCAGCTGCGTTATCTTGCGCGCCGCGCGGTCAGCAATCTGGATGCGCACAAGGCTTGGGAGCTTGCGCAGCGGTCGGTTTCAACCAGCGCCCTGCCCGTGATCGAAGAACCCGCCAAAACGTTGACCACCATCATCGCGGCCGCAGCCCTGCGCGCGGTCGGGCCAGCGCCTGTTGTTCAAGCCGGTCGCCTCTTGCGCCGCCAGACTTCCATCTGAACCGAGGTTTCCAAATGTCCAAGATCACCGTTCTTCACCTTGTTGATGACACCACGGCCGGTGGGGTCATGCGTATGCTCGACCATCTTTCGCAGCTGCCCGAACTGGCCGACGAAGTCCACCAAAAGGTTCGCCCGGTCAAACGGAGCGCCTTCAGCTGGGGCAGTTTCGACGCCGATGTCATCGTGTGCCACATCGCCCCCGGTTGGCGCTGCCTGCCGGCTTTCTCGGCCTTGCGGGCGATGCATCCCACCACGCGGCTGGTTCATGTCGAACACAGCTATACCCGGTCTTTCACCGCCTTGAACGTGCCGCACAAGCGGCGGTTCTTTGCGATGCTGCGCGTGACCTATTCGTTGTTCGATCAGGTCATCGCCGTCAGCAAGGCGCAGGCCGGCTGGATGGCCGAACGTCGGTTGGCCCCGGCATCCAAACTGAGCGTGATCTCGCCGCAGGTTGACCTGAGCGCAGTTGCGCGCGCAGCCGGGCCGGTCGAGGCGGCCCGGGTCATCGGTGCGATCGGACGGCTCGAGCCGCAGAAAGGCTTCGATCTGCTGATCGAAGGATTTCGCATGTGCCCCAACCCCGATGCACGGCTTGTGATCTTTGGCGAAGGCAGCCAGCGCGACCGCCTTGCAGCCTTGGCCGCAGGCGACCGACGGATCGAGTTTCGGGGCCACGCCGACGACCCGGCCGAAGCCTATCGGGTCGTGGACGTGGTGGCGATGCCCTCGCGATGGGAGGCCTACGGGCTGGTGGCGGATGAGGCGCGCGCGGCGCGGCGTCCGGTCATCGTCAGCATGGTCGACGGTCTGCGTGACCGGATCGGGGCAAGCGGCGTGATCCCGTGCGGGTCCGATCCCAAGGCGTGGCGCAAGTCGATCGAGGCGATTCTGGCGGGTACGCCTCCGGTGGTTCCCGTCCTGGCGCCCAAGGCTGATAGATCCCGCTATGCACAGCGGTGGCAGCAGGTGTTCGACCCGGCCAAACGGTTGTGAGGGCGGCGTGGCCACGGCTACGGCAAGGGGCGCCACAAGAACCAGCGGCAATGTCCGGGCGGGTTTTGCGTGTGCGTGTTGGCCAGGCGACCAAAGGGCTCGAAGCCCGAAGCCTGATAGAACCGTGTGGCGGCCGGGTTGGATGTGTCCAGCCACGCAGAATGACACCCGCGTCGGCGCGCCTCGTCAAAGGCGTGGTCCAGCAACTGCCGACCCAAACCGCGGCGTCGATGGGCCGGGTCGATCCATAAGGTCTTGATCAGCAGCCACCCATAGGAGGTGGCGCCATGCAGGCCGCCAACCCGGCCCTCGCCGTCCTGCGCAATCAGCGTGATGCTGTCATTGACCCCTTGGGGCGCAGTGGCCCGCAATTCCGCAAGAAGGGCTTGCTCGACCCAGTCCGCTTGCCCGGGGGCGGAAACAATGGACGGTCCCGCCATCGGTCAGTCCGGTATCCATTGGGCGGGGACCGGTGCAGCGCCGTTCATGCCGGGGTGGTTTCCGCGTTCAGGATCTCGATCACCATCGCGGCCGTCCAGGTAAAGCTGCTGCCGCCGCAGGGTTCGGCAGTGACTGGGTCGTAATACTCGGCAAAGCCGCTTTGCTCGATCAGGCGCAGGCTGTCGTCGACGATCCGCTGCACGATCCGGGTCTGGCCCGCGCGTTTCAGACCATCGGCGATCATGTAGTTCACGATCAGCCAGACCGGCCCGCGCCAGTACCTTAGTCCGTCGAATTCAGGGGCCGCCGGGTCGTGGCTGGGCACCAGATACGGGACTGCGGCTCCGATGGCGTCCAACCGCTGGGCGATGGCCTGCGCGCGGTGTTCGGGGATGGGACAGAACGCCGCCAACAACCCGCCGATCGAGGGGCTGTCGATCAGCGCCCTGGTGACCCGATCAAAGCACAGATATTGCCCGCGGGTCTCACTCCAAAGGGCGTCCATCGCCGCGATGCCCGCCTGCGCAAAGGCGCGCGAGGCGCTGGCGATCTCGGCTTCGCCCAGGTTGTCGGCCAGCGCGGCAAGATCGAGGCACGAGCGGATCAGGATCGCGTTGAATCCCGGGTCCACGACCCGGAACGGCGAGGCGTCATGGAGCTTGGAATTGTCCCAGCCAAGGCCGCGGAAATGTTGCACCAGCCAGATATAGCGGCGGTATTCCTCATCGGTCGGCCTGTGCGCCGGGTTGGCATGGGCCACGTCGCGACGCTGGAACGGGGCCACGCCCTCGGTCGGGACCCGGGCCAGCGCCGCGTCCCAGTCGACCGAGTTGTCGCGCCCCGACTCCCACGGGTGGATGATGGCGACCAGACCGGTACCCTGTGGGTCGCGGTTGGTATAGAACCATTGATGCCAGGCGTGGATCTTGGGCAGCAGGGCGCGGGCCTGCGCATCGGCCAGCGCCCGGTTTTTGGCCCGCGCATGGATCCGGCGCACGGCGAACCCGGCCACCGCTGGCTGCGTGATACCCGAGGTCGGAACCGCGCGGCCCGTGGCCCAAACATCCGGCCCCGGGAAATAGCCGTCATTCATCTCGTGGAAGATGATATGCGGCACCATGCCGTCATCCCACTGATGCCGGAACAAGGTCTCAATCTCGCGCCAGGCGCGGGCCTCGTCGAAATGCGAGAACCCAAGGGCGCTGAGCGCGCTGTCCCAGTTCCACTGGAACGGATAGAGGCCGTGGGTGGGCACCGTGTAGTCGCCCCGGTCGTTTCGGGCCAGAACGGCGCGGGCCTGTTCGATCAGATCCTGTTTCATTGCGCGCTCCTCAGGCCACGGCCAGGGTTGTTTCGGGGTCGAACCAGCGCACCCGGTCGGGCTGCGGGGCCAGGGTCAGGGTGTCGCCGCGGCGGACGGTCAGATCGCTGTCCAGAACCGCGCGGAACAGGGCGCCATCCACGCTGCAGGTGACCAGAAGGTGCGCGCCCAACGGTTCGACCACCTTGACCGTGGCGGCCAGGCCCGTGTCGGCCGGGCGCAGATCCTCGGGGCGGATGGCGAAATGTAGCGGCGTGGTCCGGGACGGCCCGTCGAGGATCTGGCCCGCGACTGTCCATTTGCCGTCTCTGGTCGGAGTGGCGGGCAGGAAGTTCATCGGCGGATTGCCGATGAATCCGGCCACGAACTCGGCCGCCGGGTTGCGGTAGACCTCGATCGGCGAGGCCGCCTGAACGATCTTGCCCTGATGCATCACGCTGATCCGGTCGGCCATGCTCATGGCTTCGACCTGGTCGTGGGTGACATAGATGGCGGTGGTGTTGCTTTCGGCCAGAACGCCTTTGAGCTCGGCCCGCATCTCCATCCGCAGCAGTGCGTCCAGGTTCGACAGCGGCTCGTCCATCAGGATCACGTCAGGCTCCATCGCCAGGGCGCGGGCCACGGCGACGCGCTGGCGCTGACCGCCGGACAACTCGCCCGAATAGCGGCCCAGCAGCTGGTCGATATGCATCAGGCCCGCCGTGCGCTCGACCCGGCGCTTGACCTGGTCATTGGGCAGTTTCTGCATCCGCAGGCCGAACCCGATGTTTTCGAACACGGTCAGATGCGGGAATACCGCGTAGTTCTGGAACACCATGGCGATGCCCCGATCCTTGGGCGGCAGGTGATCCACCCGGCGCCCGCCGATCCAGACCTCGCCCTCGGTCGCGGTCTCCAGCCCGGCGATGATCCGCAGCAGCGTGGTCTTGCCGCAGCCCGAGGCCCCCAGCAGAACCATGAATTCCTGGTCCTGGATGGTCAGGTTGATATCGTGCAGCGCCTGGTAGCTGCCAAAGCGTTTCGCGACATTCTTGATTTGAATTTCTGCCATTATTCCAACTCCTTGGGGCTGTCAGCGGTTAGCGATGCCCCACATGGCGAACAGGTATTTGCGCACGGCGAAGATGAAGATCAGTGCCGGAACGACAAGGATGAAACCGCCCGCGAATTTCAGATGCAGCGGCGAGGTGTCGAGGTTCTGCAGCAAAAAGGCCGTCAGGGTCCGGTTCTCGATCGTCAGGACGGCGGCGGCGAACACCTCGTTCCACGAGATCACGAAGGCGAAGATGGCCGAGGCCGTGATCCCCGGCAGGATCAACGGCAGCACCACCTTGGTGAAGGCGGTCAGCCGGGTGCAGCCCAGCGTCCAGGCGGCCTCTTCCAGTTCCAGCGGGATGCCGGAAAACAGCGAGAACGTGATCAGCACCGCAAACGGGATGGCCAATGTGGTGTGCACCAGCGACAGGCCGAATACCGTGTCATCCAGCCCGGTCTGGATGAACATCACCGCCAAGGGCAGTGCCAGCAGCGGGAGCGGAAAGGCGCGGGTCAGCAGGATCAGCAGGCGGAACACCTCTTTCCCGCGAAAGTCGAACCGCGACAGGGCATAGCCTGCCGGCGCGCCGATCAGGATCGACATGATCATCGTCAGCCCGGCCACCAGGATCGAGTTTTTGAGCGCGGTCAGGATGCCCGCGAAGCCTGCAAAGAACCCCAGGCTCCCCAGGTCGAATTCGGGGATGAAGGGCTTGGGAAAGCTGTTCACCGTTTCCGGCGAAGACAGCGTGTTGATCAGCAGGAAATACAGCGGCACCAGCACCCAGGCGCACAGTAGCACCACCGCGGCGATGTAGACATAGCGTCCGGCCCGGCGCGTATCGGGCGCGGCGACATCGGTCGTGACGGTCGTCATATCGTGGCTCCTTTCGGGACACGCAGGGCGCGCAGGATGATCAGGGTGAACCCGATCGAGATGGCGAGGATGATCAGCGCCATCGCCGCCGCTGCGCCGCTGTCAAGCAGGTCGAATTGATAGGCGTAGGTTTCGCTCATGAGGACGGGGAAAAGGGTGCCGCCCAGGGCCAGCACCACGGCGAAGACCTCGAAGGCCAGGATCACGCGCAGCACCAGTGCCGTCTGCAGCGACGGGCGCAGCAGCGGCAGCGTGATGCGGGTGAAGCGTTTCCAGGGCGAGGCGCCAAAGACCTCGGCCGCCTCGTAGTATTCCTTGGGGATCAGACCGATCCCCGCCACCAGGATTACCAGCATGATCGCCGTGGCGCGCCAGATCTCGGCCAGGGCGATGGCCAGGAACACCACGCCGGGGTGCTGATAGCTGAGGAAATTCACCGGCCGGTCCACTACGCCCAGCCCAGAAAGCATGGAGTTCAGGAAGCCCGACTGTTCGAAGATCGCCAGCCAGATGATGCCCGCGGCCAGATCCGAGATACCCAGTGGGATGGTCCAGACATACAGCACCAGGTCGCGCCCTCGCTGCATCTTGTTGACCACCGTGGCCATCAGCAACGCCAGCGCCAGTTGCACCGGAACCACCGCCGCCGCCAGCAGCAGTGTATTCTGCAGCGAGATCGGGAATTTCCAGTACCCGACCACCTGCCGGAAATTGTCCAGCGTGAATCCGTCGCCGGTGTTGAAAGCCTGCTTGGCGACCAGGACGAAAGGATACAGAAAGAACAGGCACAGAAACGCCGTCACGGGCAGGATCAGCACATAGGGCAACACTCGAGCGTTCATCAGATCGCTCCTTTCCTTGCGGAAGTTCCGGTGGTTTCGGGCAAAGAGTTCGGGGGGGGGGGGACACCGGGCCTGCATCAAGCCCGGTGTCGGGATCAGGTCAGACCCTTATTCGACGGGGCACGGACCGTCCGAGGGTGCATCCGGAGCCCAGCAGGGCGCGCCGGTCTCTTGCATGATCGCCTCCAATGCGCCTTTCTGATCGTCCAGCACGGTGCGGATGTCCTGACCACCCAGTACGATCCGCTCGAACGCATCGGTATAAACACGATTGAAGTCACCGCCCTTGTCGCCCAGTCCCGCGGGCAGCAGCCCGGGGTTGGCATCAGCCGAGCCACTCATCTTGGCGACCGCGTCGCCTGCGGCCTTGACAGCCGGCGGCAGGTCGTCGGGCAGATCAACCGCGACGACCGGGAAGAAGTTCGTCGCGCGCAGCGTGGCGATCTGGGTTTCCGGCTTCATCATGTAGGCGACCAGAGCTTTGGACGCTTCCATGTCCGGTGCGGTTTTGGGGATCGCAACACCAGCCAGAACCGGCATGAAGCCGCGCCCGGTCGGGCCCGCCGGGGCCGGGAAGGCCACGAAGTCATCAGGCCGCTCGTTGAAGGCCTGCGCCAGACGCGAGGTGTGGTCGAACACGATCCAAGTATCGCCCGACAACAGCTGTTCCTGCATAAACGAGAAGTTGGTCGAGGCCGGGTTGGTATGCGTCCACAGCTCGCGGAATTTTTCCCACGCGGTCACGGCATCGTCGCTGGCAAAGGTCCGCACCACGCCGTTCGTGTAGGACGGGTACAGATAGCCTTGGAAGAAGCGGTGCTTCAGGCCCTTGGGCCCGGCCGGAAAGCCGAATTTCGGCTCGCCCGCTGCCTCATGGGCGTTGGCGGCCCATTCGATCAGCTGGTCATAGGTCAGCGCATTGATGTCGGCACCTTCGGGCAAGTACTGCAGCGCCTCTTTGTTGGCCGCCATGATATAGCTGGCCTGCATCCAGGGAATGTATTGCAAGCTGCCTGCTCCCAGCGTCGCCAGTTCGTTGAACGTGTCCGAGGCCGAGGCGATGCCCAGATCATCCAGGTCGACCAGATCGTCGGGGTTCATGGCCGAGAAGTCGCCATGCAGCGCGCCCAGAACGCCGATCGTGCCCGAGCCGGCCTGCAATTCGGCTTGCAGACGCGTCAGCCAGGGGCCGCCGTCATTGGGCTGGTAATCCACGCCACCCTCGAAGCCTGAAAGAACCTGTTCGCGCATGGCCTGCGCCTCTTCGACCGGCTTGGCCTGTGTCGACCAGAACAGAACCTCGGCCTGCGCCACGTTTGTGACCAGGGCCAGAACAAGGCCGGATGCGGCACCGACCAGCTTGGATTGAATTGACATGGACTCCTCCCAGAGTTTCGATTGGGCCTTTTGCCCGTTCTGCCCGGTGGGGTCGGTTTGCTGTGCTTGTCGTGCGGCGACTCACCCCAGGCGATGTCATTAGCATGGTATAACGATATATCTTCCGTCAATGAATATTTTCCAATCGGTTGGCCCGAACTTTAGTAAGTTGTGAGAATTGCTCGTTGCAATGCCCTAGTGAGTTGGGCATTTTGATGATGCAACGATATATCAGAAGTCCGAGAAATGCCCGCCAAACCCACCCTCGCCAGTGTCGCCAAAGCCGCCGGAGTCTCGATCCCGACGGTCAGCCAGGTGATGCGCGGCACTGGGCGGATTTCCGAGCAGACCCGTAAGAAAGTGCTGCAGGCGGCCGAGGCCTTGCACTATGTCACGGACTCGCGGGCGGCGTCGATGCGATCAGGCGAGAACCGGGAAATCGGATTCGTTCTGAACCAGTTCGCAAACCCGTTCAACGCCGAAGTGGTCAGCGGCGCGGTCGAGTTGCTGGAGGCCGAGGGGTATCTGGTTTCGATCCTGGACACGCGCGACGACGCGGACCGGCAGGGCAAGCAATTGCGGGATTTCATCCGCAACGGGCGCGGCGGCCTGCTGTGGGTGCCTGCGCTGGAGACCACGGCCGAAACTCTTCAACTGCTGCGCACGCATGGTTTGCCCACGGTGACCTTTCTGCGCCATGTCAGCCCCGATTTTGATCATGTGGGCATCAGAAATTCCGAAGCGACCGCGACCGCAACCAATCACCTGGCGGAACTGGGGCACAGGCACATCGCATTCTTCGGCGGCATCGGCATGAACCCCGTTCGAAAGCAGCGCATATCCGGGTATCAGCGCACGCTGCAGGACTTGTCTTTGGGGCCGCCGATTGTCTGGCCGTCACCTGACACCAAACGCGCCGGTATGCAGGAGATGCTGAAATTGCACGACGCCCATCCGGAGGTCACGGCGGTGGTCTGCAATGGGGACATGGTCGCTTTGGGGGCGTGTTTCGGTCTGATGCGGGCTGGGTTGCAGCCGGGGCGGGATGTTTCGATTGTTGGATTTGACGATACCGAGGATGCCTCGGTCGCAATTCCCGCGCTCAGTACCATGGCGGTTTCGCCAAAGCGGTTGGGCCGCAAGCTCGCGCGCACTCTGCTGGACAGGATAAAAGACCCTGATATGCCGGTAATCGTGTCCGAAGTTTCAGCCCGGTTCATCGCACGGGAAACCACGGGGCCGCTGCAGAAGGACCGCTGACGGATCAGGCGCGCGTATCCGGCAAGGTCTCGCTCCACTTCCGCAGCTCGTCCAGAAAACCCAGCGCGGTGCGTCCACGTTCGGTCACGGAGTACTGCACTGAAACCGGTGAGGTTTCGAGCACTTGGCGGTGCACCAGGCCCTGTTGCTCCAATTGGCGCAAGCGTTCGGCGATCATCTTTTTGCTGGCGCCACCGATCATCCGGGCCAAGTCATTGAATCGTACCGGCTCGTCTTTGAGATGCCACAGGATCGACCCGGTCCACTTGCCACCAATGATCCGCATGCCGCGCTCGATGGGGCATGGTTCGCTGCACGCATCCACTGCTTGCCGCTTGCCTTGGTCGTCCTGTTCGATACGGGCACGCATCACCTTATCCAGTCCAGTCACAGGTTACAAAAAGTAAACTGGTTGCAATTCATCACTACTGTTCTCAAGTTCGGTTTCACCCCGACCGAAGTCAAGGGGCAAGCAGTTTCAAAACCAAGGATATGGACATGAGCAAGATCCTGATCGTGAACGGTACGCAGCCTTATGAATTCGCACCTGGCCGCCTGAATGCGTCGCTGGTGCAACGGGCGCAGGACGCGCTGACCGGCATGGGCCACGAGGTGCGCGTGACCACGGTTGCCGAAGGATACGACATCAATGCCGAGATCGACGCCCATGTCTGGGCGGATGTGGTCATCATGCAGTTTCCGGTGAATTGGATGGGTGTACCGTGGGTGTTCAAAAAGTACCTCGACGAGGTCTACACCGCGGGCATGGACGGCCGGCTGCTGGCCGGCGACGGCCGGACCGCCGAGGCGCCCAAGGCCAATTACGGCACCGGTGGCCTGCTGCACGGGACGAAATACATGCTGTCGGTCACCTTCAACGCCCCGCGCGAGGCGTTCGACAACCCGGCCGAGCCGTTCTTTGCCGGGGCCAGCGTCGATGACCTGCTGTGGCCAATGCACCTGAACGCCAAGTTTCTGGCGATGCAGCCCCTGCCCACCTTCGCGGCCTTCGACGTGATGAAGAACCCCCGGATCGAACAGGATTTCCAGCGGTTCGACGCGCATCTGAAAGAGCATTTCGAGGAGATCGCGCATGTCGCAGCCTGACATTCACCTCTACACCGCGGCCACGATGAATGGCTACAAACCGGTGATCTTCCTGGAAGAGGCAGGCGTACCCTACGACCTGACGCCCATCGACTTTTCCAAACAGGAACAAAAGTCGCCCGCGTTCTTGTCGCTGAACCCCAACAGCAAGATACCGGTGATCGAGGACCGGGCCGAAGGTCGCGCGATTTTCGAAAGCGGCGCAATCCTGTGGCACCTAGCGCAGAAATACGGTCAGTTCCTGCCCTCAGATCCGGTGCAGCAGTCCGAGGTGATGCAGTGGATGCTGTTCCAGGTCGGGCATGTGGGTCCGATGATGGGCCAGGCCATGTATTTCCAGCACATTGCTGCCCCCAATGGCCATACCGAACCGTTCTCGATCCGCCGCTACGTGGACGAAAGCCGCCGCCTAATGGAGGTGATGAATGATCGCCTGAATGGGCGCGACTGGATCGCGGCAGGGCAATATACGATCGCGGACATGATGCTGTATCCATGGGCCCGGGCCTATGTCTGGGCGCGGGTTCAGGTCGATGACCTTCCGCATCTGAACGCATGGTTCGACCGCATCGATGCCCGCCCCGCAGTGCAGAAGGCGCTGACCATTCCCAAGGCCAATCCGCAGTTCTGGGATGCCTCGGCTGATGCCAGCGCCTTTGCGCGGGAGAACGCCGCGCGGTTTGCCGGTGACGTGAAAAAGGACTGAAGCCGCGGCCCGGGCTCCCTAGCCCGGGCCCGCACAACAGCACATTGGGCGCCGCACGGCCCAAGCGCGGGTCAATGGCCGGGAGGACGCTTTACTCGGGTGTCAAAAGCGGTCAGTCTGAACCATCGGCGCGCCGGGTGATCCCCTCGGGCCGCGCTGTCACATCATTGTCGTCATAAACGTTCAGATGATGCGTCGACCAATTTATTTCGAGAGGTGCCTCATGACTCTATCCAGCAAATTCGCGATGTCGCGGCGTCAATTTCTGGCCACCACCACGGCCGGCGTCGCCATGGTTTCCCTGCACCCGTTCTCCGCCGCCGCCGCAAGCAACCAGGCGCATCTGCGGATCATGGAAACGACCGACATTCACGTTCACGTCTTTCCCTATGACTACTACGCCGACAAGCCGCGCGATACGGTGGGCCTGTCGCGCGCGGCCTCGATCATCAACGAGATCCGGGCCGAGGCCACCAACGCGATGCTGGTCGACAATGGCGACTTTCTTCAGGGCAACCCGATGGGCGACTACATCGCTTACGAGCGTGGCATGAACGACGGCGACACCCACCCGATCATCAACGCGTTCAACACGTTGGGCTATGATGCCGCGACGCTGGGCAACCACGAGTTCAACTATGGCCTGAGCTTTCTGGAAAAATCGCTGGCCGGGGCGCAGTTCCCGATCGTGCTGGCCAATATTGCCAAGGAACAGGGCGCCAACCCGCGCGCGGACAAGACGCTGGTGCAGCCCTATGTCATCCTTGATCGCGAGATCGAGCTGGGCGATGGCAGCAAGCAGCCGATCCGCATCGGCGTCATCGGCTTCACCCCGCCGCAGATCATGAACTGGGACCGCCGCCACCTGGAAGGCAACGTGCAGGCCCGCGACATCGTCGAAACCGCCAAGGCCTATGTGCCCGAGATGAAAGAGCAAGGCTGCGATCTGATCCTGGCCCTGTCGCATTCGGGCATCGGCGCGGCCGATCACGCGGACGGGATGGAGAACGCCTCGGTCCCGCTGGCCGGGGTCGATGGCATCGACGCGCTTGTGACCGGGCACAACCACCTGGTCTTCCCCTCGCCCACCTTCGCCGACCGTGCCGGAGTTGACGTGGACAAGGGCACGCTGATGGGCAAGCCGGCCGTCATGGGCGGGTTCTGGGGGTCGCATCTGGGCGTGCTCGACCTGCTGCTGGAACGCGACGGCAACGAATGGCGCGTGGTCACCACCACCTCCGAGGCGCGGCCGATCTCGAAGCGCAACGAAGATCGCTCGATCACCGCGCTGGTCGAGGACGACCCCAAGGTGCTGGCCTCGGTCGCGCGGGACCACGAGGAAACGCTGGCCTATGTGCGCCGCGCGGTGGGCAAGACCTCGGCCCCGCTGCACAGCTATTTCGCGCTGGTGGCCGATGATCCCTCGGTCCAGATCGTGTCGATCGCGCAGAAATGGTATGTTGAGGAGATGCTGAAAGGCACCGAGCACGAGGGTCTGCCGATCCTGTCGGCCGCGGCGCCGTTCAAGGCCGGTGGCCGGGGTGGCCCGGAATACTATACCGACGTGCCGGTGGGCGATGTGGCGATCAAGAACGTGGCCGACCTGTATCTCTATCCCAACACCGTGCGCGCGGTGCGGGTGAACGGCGCGCAACTGCGCGGCTGGCTGGAGCGTTCGGCCGGGATGTTCAACCAGATCGAGTCGGGCGCCAAGGATGCGCTGCTGCTGAACCCCGAATTCCCGTCCTACAATTTCGACGTGATCGACGGCGTGACCTACCAGATCGACCTGTCACAGCCCTCGCGTTTTGGGCCGAAGGGCGAAGAGGTCAACCCTGATGCGGCGCGCATCGTGAACCTGCAGTTCAACGGTGCCCCGGTGACCGACGACATGGAGTTCATCATCGCCACCAACAACTACCGCGCTTCGGGCGGCGGATCGTTCCCGGGCGCGATGGGCGACACCATCGTGTTCGAGGCCCCCGACACCAACCGCGACGTGATCGTGCGCTATATCGTCGAGCAAGGCACGATCGACCCCAAGGCCGACGGCAACTGGTCCTTCGCACCGCTGGGCGACACCACGGTTCTGTTCGAAACCGGTCCCAAGGCGCGCGATTACATCAGCGACGTCAAAGGTTTGGCGCTGGAAGACGCAGGCGACGGGGCCGACGGTTTCGCGGCCTTCCGCATCACGCTCTGACCGGCGACAGACACCGGCTCGGGCGGCCAGACTGGCCGCCCTTTTCTTTTGATTTGTGGCGGAGGGCCGATTATCACGAGCATTGGTGTGGCGCTTATTTTTCAGGCGATAGGGGAATTAATGCCCAGGAAATGGGCGAACGAGTATTCTGGCCCAATTGCCTCTGCCGGGCTGCGCTGACTCGAGGAAAAGGCTGTGGTGCTTTCGCATCCGACAGTCCTTTCGCCCGGAGCCACCAATTACCTCTTTGTCCGCAATAACTCCCGCGCAAGCGATCGCCACGCCTCCACGTGCTGTTGGGCGGGGTGTTGTGTCCGTGGTTGGCCGCGCTGGCCGGACCGAGTTGCAGGACCTGCGCCAGCAAGGGTCGCTGAAGCTGCTGTTTCCTCGGCGTGATGGCTCGGACATCCAGGCCGTTCTGGTCAATACCGCCGGCGGCGTCACCGGCGGAGACAGTTTTGACCTTTCCGCCACCGCTCAGCCAGATGCACATCTGACCCTGACCACGCAGGCCGCCGAGCGCGCCTATCGCGCGTCCGGAGCAGTTCCGGGCCGTATTCGGACACATCTGACCGTGGCGGCAGGCGCCCAGTTGAACTGGCTGCCGCAGGAGACGATCCTTTTTGATGGTTGCGCGATCGACCGCCGCCTGCGTGTCGATCTGGCCCCCGACGCCGGCCTGCTGCTGGTGGAATCGCTGATCTTCGGACGCGCCGCAATGGGCGAGCGAATTACCGCGGCCCACTTCCACGACCGCATTGAAATCTGGCGCGCGGGCCGGGTGGCCCATCTGGACGCGCTGCGTCTGACCGGTGATCTGGCGGCGGAAATGGCCCGGCCGGGCGTTGGCGACGGCGCCGGCGCACTCAGCAGCCTGATACTGATCCGGCCGGATGCCGCCGCGCATCTGGACCCGATCCGCGCGGCCTTGCCTGACACCGGCGGCGTCAGCCTTGTGGGTGAGGAAATGCTGTTGATGCGCCTGCTGGCGCCCGACGGTTTCGCGCTGCGCCAGACCCTTGTGCCGATCCTGAACCGGCTGACCCGCAACTCCCTACCAAGACCCTGGATGATCTGACATGCAACTCTCGCCGCGTGAAAAAGACAAACTGCTGATCGCCATGGCCGCCGAGGTGGCGCGCAAGCGCCTGGCCCGGGGCGTGCGCCTGAACTACCCCGAGGCCATCGCGCTGATCACCGATGCCGTGGTCGAGGGCGCCCGCGACGGCCGCTCGGTCGCCGACATGATGGAGGCCGGCGCACAGGTCATCACCCGCGACCAGTGCATGGACGGCATCCCCGAGATGATCCACGAGGTGCAGGTCGAGGCGACGTTCCCCGACGGCACCAAGCTGGTCACCGTCCACAACCCCATCCGCTGAAGGAGATGACGATGAGAAACCTGGCTTCCCTGCCCTTCGCCATGATGGCCGCCCCCGCGCTGGCGCATGACGGGCCGCACCTGCACCCGCATGACTCGGGCACCTGGCTGGTGCTGGTCCTGCTGCTGGCGATCGGCGGCGTCGCGATCTGGCTGAAGGCGCGCAAATGATCCCCGGAGAGGTCATCACCGCCCCCGGCGAGATCGAGCTGAACGCGGGCGCGACGGCGATCACCCTGATGGTGGCCAATACCGGTGACCGGCCCGTGCAGGTGGGCTCGCACTATCATTTCGCCGAAACCAACCCGGCGCTGGATTTCGACCGGGCCGCCGCCCAAGGCATGCGGCTGGACATCGCCGCGGGAACCGCCGTGCGGTTCGAGCCCGGCCAAAGGCGCGAGGTGCAGCTGATCCCGATCGCCGGCGCGCGGCGCGTCTTCGGGTTTAACGGCGCAGTCATGGGGGACCTCTGATGCCAGCCCAGATCAAGCGATCCGACTATGCCGCGATGTACGGCCCCACCACGGGTGACAAGGTGCGGCTGGCCGATACTGACCTGATCATCGAGGTCGAGCGCGACCTGACCACCTATGGCGAAGAGGTCAAGTTCGGCGGCGGCAAGGTGATCCGCGACGGCATGGGCCAGTCTCAGGCCACCCGCGCTGAAGGGGCGGTGGACACCGTCATCACCAATGCGCTGATCGTCGACTGGACGGGCATCTACAAGGCGGATGTGGGCCTCAAGGACGGGCGCATCGCCAAGATCGGCAAGGCGGGCAACCCCGACACGCAGCCCGGCGTGGATATCATAGTCGGCCCCGGTACCGAGGCCATCGCCGGCGAGGGCCGCATCCTGACCGCCGGCGGGTTCGACAGCCACATCCATTTTATCTGCCCGCAACAGATCGAGGATGCGCTGCATTCCGGCCTGACCACCATGCTGGGCGGCGGCACTGGCCCGGCGCATGGCACGCTGGCCACCACCTGTACGCCCGGCCCCTGGCATATCGGGCGCATGCTGCAGGCGGCCGACGCCTTTCCGATGAACCTGGCCTTTGCGGGCAAGGGCAACGCCTCGCAACCGGCGGCCCTGCGCGAACAGGTCCTGGCCGGGGCCTGCGCCCTGAAACTGCACGAGGACTGGGGCACCACCCCTGCAGCCATCGATTGCTGCCTGACGGTGGCCGATGAGATGGACGTGCAGGTGATGATCCACACCGACACGCTGAACGAAAGCGGGTTCGTCGAAAACACCGTGGCCGCCATGAAAGGCCGCACGATCCACGCCTTCCACACCGAGGGCGCAGGCGGCGGCCACGCCCCCGACATCATCAAGATATGCGGCGAGGCGCATGTGCTGCCCTCCTCGACCAACCCGACCCGGCCTTTTACCGTGAACACGGTCGAAGAGCATCTGGACATGCTGATGGTCTGCCATCACCTCGACAAATCCATCCCCGAGGACGTGGCCTTTGCCGAAAGCCGCATCCGGCGCGAGACCATCGCGGCCGAGGACATTCTGCACGACATGGGCGCCTTCAGCATCATCGCCTCCGACAGCCAGGCGATGGGCCGCGTGGGCGAGGTTCTGATCCGCACCTGGCAGACCGCCGACAAGATGAAGAAACAACGCGGGCGCCTGCCGGAAGAAACGGGCGAAAACGACAACTTCCGCGTGCGCCGTTATATCGCGAAATACACGATCAACCCGGCCATCGCGCACGGGCTCGGCACCCATATCGGCAGCATCGAGGAGGGCAAACGCGCCGATCTGGTGCTGTGGAACCCCGCCTTTTTCGGCGTGAAGCCCGAGATGGTGCTGCTGGGCGGCACCATCGCCTGTGCGCAGATGGGCGACCCGAACGCCTCGATCCCCACACCTCAGCCGGTCTATTCCCGGCCGATGTGGGGGGCCTATGGCCGCTCGGTCGAACAGGGCGCGGTGACCTTCGTGTCGGAAGCCGCGCAAGAGGACGGCATCGCCGCGCGTCTGGGCCTGGCCAAGCAGACCGTTGCGGTGCGCAACACCCGCGCGATCGGCAAGCGTGATCTGCGGCTGAACGATGCCCTGCCCGAGATCGAGGTGAACCCCGAAACCTACGAGGTGCGCGCCGACGGCGAATTGCTGACCTGCCAGCCCGCCGAAACCCTGCCCATGGCGCAACGCTATTTCCTGTTCTGAGAAGGGACGCCCCCGATGCTTGCCACATCACAGAAAATCCGCCGCAACGGTCAGTGGGACGAAACCCATGGCACCGTGACGCTGAACTACGAAGACCGCTTTCTGCGCCGCCGGATGCTGCGCACCGCCCAGAACGAGGAGTTCCTGGTGGATCTGTCGCAGACGACCTCGCTGGACGGGGGGGACGCATTCGAACTGGCCGATGGCCGCCTGATCGAGGTGGTCGCCGCCGAAGAGGATCTGTTCGCGGTCACCGGCCCAGATCTGACCCGGCTGGCCTGGCATATCGGCAACCGTCACACCCCCTGCCAGATCGAGCCCGACCGGCTGGTGATCCGCCGCGACCATGTGATCCGCGACATGCTGTTGAAGCTTGGCGCGACGGTCCAGGACATCCGCGCGCCCTTCAGCCCCGAAGGCGGCGCCTATGGGCACGGACGGACCCATGGCCACAGCCACTGACTTTGATCTGCTTACGCTGACGCAATGGCTGTCGCCCGCCTATCCGGTGGGGGCTTTTGCCTATTCGCACGGGCTGGAACGTCTGGTTCAATCGGGCGCGGTGCACGATGCGGCCAGCCTGCGGGACTGGCTGCACGATGTGCTGGAACACGGTGCCGGATGGTCGGATGCCCTATTTCTGACCGCCGCTTGGCGCGCCAAATCCGAGCTGGCCGTGGCCGAACTTGACGATATGGCCCGCGCCTTCGCCGGCCCCTTCGAGCGCAGATTCGAGGCCGCGCAACAGGGTGCGGCCTTCAGCGGTGTGACGGCTGCAGTCTGGGGCATCGAACTGGCGGATCTGACTTATCCCGTCGCCGTCGGCTGCGCGGCGCGCCAGGCCGGTTTGCCGGTGGAACCGACCGCGCGACTGTATCTGCATGCGCTCATCAGCAATCTTGTTTCGGCCGCGCAGCGGCTGATGCCCCTGGGCCAGACCGCTGCCCAAGGGGTGGTCCGAGACATGGCGCCCTTGTGCGCACTTCAGGCGCACGCAGCGGTGCAGGCCGATCTGTCGGCCCTGTCCGGCACCGCCTTTCTGGCCGAGATCGCGGCCATGCAACATGAAACCCAACAACCAAGGATTTTCCGCACATGAGCAGCATGAACGGCCCTCTGCGGGTGGGCATCGGCGGCCCGGTCGGTGCGGGCAAGACCAGCCTGACCGCCGCCCTCGCCCGCGCGCTGCGCGACACCCATTCGATCGGGGTGATTACCAATGACATCTACACGCAGGAAGACGCCGAGGCGCTGATGCGCATGCAGATCCTGCCGCAGGACCGGGTGATCGGCGTGGAAACCGGAGGTTGTCCTCATACCGCGATCCGAGAGGATGCCTCGATCAATCTGGCTGCTGTGGCCGAGATGGTGCGCCGTCACCCCGAGGTCGAGATCGTTCTGATCGAATCCGGCGGTGACAACCTGTCGGCCACCTTCAGCCCGGAACTGGCGGATGTGACGATCTACGTGATCGACGTGGCCGCGGGCGAAGAGATCCCCCGCAAGGGCGGCCCCGCGATCACCCGTTCTGACATCCTGATCATCAACAAGGTCGATCTTGCTCCGCATGTTGGAGCGGACCTGTCGGTGATGCAGCGCGATGCGGCCCGGATGCGCGGCGATCGTCCATTCGTATTCACCAACCTGCGGAGCGGTAGCGGAACAAGTGAAATCATCGATCTGTTGGACAAGATTGCCGGCATCGACGCCGGACGGCGTGCAACGGCGTAAGACCCACAACACGACAATGGGCGTTTCCGGTTCCAGAATTTGGAACCTTGCGCCTGCCGGGTAATCCGATGTAACCGGATTCGACCACCGACGCTGTCCTTGCGATAGCCCGGTGCGAGAAAGTTGCAGCCGGGCCGACCCTTCTTGGGGCCGCCCCATCACCTGAGGACCGCCGGTGAGCCCATTCGTCGTCGCGATCATTCTGTCGGCTGCCATCCTGCACGCCGTCTGGAACGCCATCGTCAAAACCGCGGGCGACCGGACGACGACTCTGGGCCTAGTGGCCTTCGGGCATGTGATCCCAGCCAGCGTCATGATCCTTGTCCTGCCCTTTCCGGGCGGCGACAGCTTTGTCTACATCCTTTTGTCCACCGTGGTGCATTTCGGATATTACTTCATGCTGGGCAAAGCCTATCAGCATGGCGACCTCAGCGTGGTCTACCCGATTGCCCGAGGTATCGTTCCGGCGCTGGTGGCGCTTTGGGCCTATCTGTTGCTGGATGAGGTTCTGCCCCTGCAAGCCTGGATCGGCATCGGCCTTATCGCGTTCGGCATCCAGCTCAGCAGTTGGAGCTCGCTCCGGCAAGGCGTCGGCGGCGCGGCGCTGGGGTTTGCGGTGGGTACCGGGCTTTGCATCTCGGTCTATTCGGTTGTGGACGGCATGGGGGTGCGGCTGTCTGGAAACACGGTCAGCTACTGGGCTTGGGGGGCGTTTCTGCACCTGTTCATCGCCGGCTTCGTGGGCCTGCGACGGCGGCGGGTTCTGACACAGCTTCCGGCGCGCACCTGGGCGATCGGCATCCTGGGCGGTTTCGTGTCGATGCTGGCTTATGGGCTGGTGCTCTATGCCAAGAATTTCGCGCCGCTGGGGGCGGTCTCGGCGTTGCGGGAAACCTCAGTGATTTTTGCGGCCCTGATCGGGTTCGTCTTCCTGCACGAAGGCTATTGGGTGCGCAGGCTGGGGGCCGCCATCCTGATGGCGGGGGGCGTGGCGCTGGTTGGACTTTCGGGCTGAGCCGGTCCGTCAAGTGCCGTAACGCGCCATGAACATGTCAACGGCGTTGGTGGCCACTTCGTCGATTTCCTCGTCCGAGAACCGGGTTTGGATCCCCAAAGCCGCCAGCGTCCACAGGCGCACCTTGCACAATTCCGAGAACTGTTCGGCGGCAAAATGCACGTCGTCAATCGCCAGCTCACCTTTGGCCACGGCTTTTTCCAGATACTCGGCCATCTGGCGCTGACCGTTGGCGGGGCCGGCTTCGTAGAACGCCTTGCCCAATTCCGGGAACCTGTCACGCTCGGCCACGCAGATGCGGAACACCTGCTGCGCAAAATCCGATACCAGAAACCGGGTCAGATGCGTGGCGGTGATCATCAACGCCTCGCGTACCGGCTTGGTTTCATCGATCATGGCCAGCACGTTTTCCGCCATGCGGCAACACTCGGTCTGCGCCACTTCGGAGAACAGAAGTCGTTTGTCCGGGAAATAGCTGTAGAGTGTCGCCTTCGACACACCCGCCGCACGCGCGATGTCATCGACGCTGGCGCCTTCGAACCCATCCGCCATGAAAACCTCTCGGGCGCCGTTCAGAACCTGGTCGAATTTCCGTCCGGTACGCACGATGGTTGCGGCTTGGGTCATGGTGTCTCCTTGGCTGGGTGCTGCGACAAATCTATAAACCAGTCAGTTCAGTTTCAACGGTTTTCAATTCGGCTTGAAAGTTTCGTTACGCGGCGTAGATTAGAATAATTCTAAAACGAGGGTGGCTATGCGGTTTTTCACTCAGCGCAAACACTTCAGGGATCTGACCGAGCAGGAAGTTATCGCACTTGCGATTTCGTCCGAGGAAGATGACGCGCGGATCTATAGGTCATATGCCGAAATGCTACGCCCCGACTATCCGGCGACGGCCAAAATCTTCGATGGCATGGCTGCCGAGGAAGACGAGCACCGCCGTCGCCTGATCGCTCTGCACGAGGATCGGTTCGGCCCGGTGATCCCTCTGATCCGGCGCGAGCATGTCGCCGGTTACTACGCCCGCCGTCCGATCTGGCTGGTCGAGAATCTCGGAATCGAGCGAATCCGCGAAGAAGCCGAGATGATGGAGCGCGACGCGGAACGGTTCTATCTGGCGGCTGCTGGTCGTACGACCGATGCAGCAACACGCAAACTTCTGGGCGACCTGGCTGCGGCCGAAGCGGGACATCAAGCCGCGGCCGCCGAATTGGAAGAAGCTCACCTGGATCACGATGAAAAAGAAGCCGAAAAGGTGATTTCACACCGGCAATTCATCCTGACCTGGGTCCAGCCGGGATTGGCCGGGCTGATGGACGGGTCGGTGTCGACCTTGGCGCCGATCTTCGCGACGGCCTTTGCCACGCACGACCCTTGGACGACCTTTCTTGTGGGCCTTGCAGCGTCAGTGGGCGCAGGTATTTCCATGGGCTTCACCGAAGCGGCATCGGACGATGGCGAGTTGTCGGGCCGTGGATCACCGGTCAAGCGGGGTTTGGCGTCCGGCGTGATGACCACGGTCGGCGGATTGGGCCACGCCCTGCCCTATCTGATCCCGGAGTTCTGGACGGCCACGATCATTGCCTTCATCGTGGTGTTTTTCGAATTGTGGGCGATCGCGTGGATTCAGAATCGCTATATGGAAACTCCGTTCTTCCGTGCCGCTTTTCAGGTCGTTTTGGGCGGAGCGCTGGTGCTGGCAGCCGGGATATTGATCGGCAGCGGGTGATGACCCTGCTTGCGATGTGGTAATTCTATGTTACCAATCTGCGCATGGTCGATATCTTTCTGCGCACCCTGCCCTTCTTTGCGATCATCGGCCTGGGATACTGGGCCGGGCGCAGCCGGTTCTTCACCGAAGACGCCACGGCCTATCTGACCAAGTTCGTGTTCTATTTCGCGTTGTCGGCGATGCTGTTCCGCTTTGCCGCCACGCTGCCCTTTGCCGAGATCTTCAACGCGCGGCTGATGCTGGGCTATCTGATCGGCACGGCGGGCGTATACGCGCTGGCCACGTTGGTCGCCTATCTGCGCGGGCTCGACATCCCCACCGCCGCGGTCGAGGCGCAATGCGCCGCCATCGGAAATGTGGGCTTTTTGGGTCTGCCAATGTTGGCCCTGCTGTTTTCCGAAGCCGCAATCGGGCCGGTCATGCTGGTTCTGACGGTCGATCTGGTGGTGTTTTCCTCTCTGATCGTGATCCTGATCAACGGCGGGCGGGATGGAAAGCTGACAGTTGGGACGCTGCGGCTCATCGGAGTCGGGCTGCTGAAAAACCCCATGATCGTCTCGATCTCGGCCGGGTTGATCTGGTCGGCCCTGCAGATGCCGGTGCCTGACCCGTTGAACGATTTTCTGACCATTCTGGGTGGCGCCGCCACGCCGGGCGCGCTGTTTGCCATTGGCGCTTCGCTGGCCACCAAATCAGCCGAGCGGGTTCAGATCGCGCTGTGGCTCAGCTTTTGCAAACTGGCCGTGCACCCAGCCTGTGTGGCCGTGGTGCTGCTGTGGCTGCTGCCGACTGATCCTTTTGCCGCGGCGGTGGCGATCTCCGCCGCCGCCCTGCCAGTGGCCGGCAATGTCTATATGCTGGCGGCCCACTATGGGGTGGCGCCGCACCGGGCATCTGCCGCCATTCTGCTGTCGACCATTGTCAGCATTCTGACCGTGCCGGTGGTCATCGCGTGGGTTGCCGCATTCTGACGCGGCGACTTCAAAATGCGTGCGAACATTGGTGCCCGGACTTTACGCCGGGGCCTTCGCCCGTTAGCCATGGCACGAACCCAACGTAAGGATGATGCCAGATGGAAACCCTTTCCGAAAACGCCTGTTTCGGTGGCGTGCAGGGCGTGTACCGCCACGCCTCGGCGGCGTGCCAGTGCGACATGACCTTTGGCCTGTTCCTGCCGGCCGAGGCCAAGGACGGCCCGGTTCCGGTCCTTTGGTATCTGTCGGGCCTGACCTGCACCCATGAAAACGCGATGGTCAAGGCGGGCGCGCAGGCTTGGGCTGCCGAACAAGGCATCGCACTGGTCTTTCCCGACACCTCGCCGCGCGGCGAAGGGGTCGCCGATCACGAGGATTACGACCTAGGCCAGGGTGCCGGGTTCTATGTGAACGCCACTCAGGCCCCCTGGGCGCCGCATTTCAACATGTGGGACTATGTGGCTGACGAGCTGCCCGCGCTGCTGGTCGAAAACTTCGCCATCGATGGCGACCGGCAGGCCATCACCGGCCATTCGATGGGCGGCCACGGGGCGCTGACGCTGGCGATGAACCTGCCGGGCCGGTTCCGCTCGGTCTCGGCCTTTGCGCCGATCTCGAACCCGACGGCCAGCGACTGGGGCCGCAAGCAGCTGAGTGCCTATCTGGGCGATGACCCGACCGCCTGGGCCAAACATGACGCGACTCTGATGATGAAGGAAAAGGGCTTTGACGGCCCGATCCTGGTCGACACCGGCACCAACGACCAGTTCATCGACCTGCTGCGCCCCGAGGCCTTGGCACAGGCCATCGCCGAGCGCCGTCAACAGGCCACGAACCGGTTGCAGCCCGGCTATGACCATTCCTACTTTTTCGTGTCCACCTTCATGGAGGACCACGTCACCTTCCACGCCGAAGCCCTGTACGGAGACTGAGGGATGAGCAAATACGACTATGACCTGATCATCATCGGCTCGGGTCCATCGGGCCGCGCGGCGGCGATTCAGGCGGGCAAGCTGAAACGCAAGGTTCTGGTAGTTGACCGCCGTGACCGGTTGGGCGGCGTGTCGGTGCACACGGGCACGATCCCGTCGAAGACCCTGCGCGAAACGGTGCTGAACCTGTCTGGCTGGCGCGAGCGCAGCTTTTACGGCCGTTCGTACCGGGTCAAGGACCAGATCCGCGCCGAGGACCTCAAGGCCCGGCTGCACATGACGCTGGACTATGAGGTTGACGTGCTGGAACACCAGTTCAACCGCAACCACGTTGAAACCATGGACGGTGTAGCCCGTTTCGTGGGCCCGCACGAGATCGAGGTCACTGCCGATGCGGGCGACACCACCCGCCTGACGGCCGCGAAATTCCTGATCTCGACCGGGACGAAAACCTATCGCCCCGATTACGTGCCCTTTAACGGCAAGACCATCGTCGATGGCGACGAGTTCCTGGAAATGGCCGAGATTCCGCGTTCGCTCTGCGTGATCGGCGCGGGCGTGATCGGGGTCGAGTATGCCACGATGTTCTCGGCGCTGGATGTGCGGGTGACGCTGATCGAACCGCGCGAGACCTTCCTGGATTTCATCGACAAGACCCTGATCCAGGAATTCACACACCAGATCCGCGAAAACGGGGTGGACCTGCGGCTGGGCTCGGCCGTGGAAAAGATCGAGGACGCCGGCAAGCATGTCGAGATCACCATGTCAAACGGCCGCCATGTTCGGGCCGAGATGCTGCTGTTCGCGGCGGGCCGCATGGGCAACACCTCGGCGCTGAATCTGGGTGCGGTTGGGATCGAAACCGACCACCGCAACCGCATTTCGGTGGACCGCAAGACCTATCAGACCTCGGTGCCGCATATCTATGCCACCGGCGACGTGATCGGGCATCCATCGCTGGCCTCGACGTCGATGCAGCAGGGCCGCGTGGCCGCCTGCCACGCGCTCGAGACCCCCACCCTGCCCGAAAGCCCTTGGTTCCCTTATGGCATCTACTCGGTGCCCGAAATCTCGACCTGCGGCATGTCCGAGGAAGAGCTGCAGGAACGTGGCATTCCCTACGAGGTGGGCGTGGCCCGGTTCCGCGAGACCTCTCGCGGGCATATCATGGGGCTCGAGCACGGGATGCTGAAGATGCTGTTCTCGCTTAAAACCCGCCGGGTGCTGGGCGTGCAGATCGTCGGCGAAGGCGCGACCGAGCTGATCCACATCGCCCAGGCGGTGCTGAACCTGAAGGGCACGGTGGACTATTTCGTGCAGAACACCTTCAACTATCCGACCCTGGCTGAGGCCTACAAGATCGCCGGGCTCGACGCCTTCAACCGGATGCCGATCCCGGACGAGTTCAAGGTGCGCAAATCCGATGCGCCCGAGCCAGCGAAGTTGGCGCCCAAGAAGGCCAAGCAGGCGTGACGACCCTGTATGTCGATGGCGACGCCTGCCCGGTGAAGGCCGAGGCCGAACGCGTCGCCACACGGCACAAGGTGCCGATGGTCGTGGTCGCAAATGGCGGGCTGCGCCCCTCGGCCAACCCGCTGGTTCAGATCGTGACCGTTGCGCAAGGCGCGGACGAGGCCGACAAGTGGATCGCCGAGCGGAGTGGCCCGGGCGACATCGTCATCACCTCGGACATCCCGTTGGCCGCCAAATGCGTCGAGGCCGGCGCGCGGGTGCTGCGCCCCAATGGCGAGGCCTTCACCGCCGCCAATATCGGCCAGCAACTGGCGATGCGCGATCTGATGGCGGACCTGCGCGCCGCCAATCCGCTGGGCACCGGGGGCGGTGGCAAACCGTTTTCCAAGGCCGACCGGTCGCGGTTTCTGGACGCGCTCGAGCGCGAGACGCGCGCCGCCCTGCGGGCCTGAGATTGGCCTTGCATCCCGCCCGGCGGGTTGGTTCAGTCGGCCCCGAACGCAACACAAGCGAACAGGAAATCCCATGCCCGTAGAAGCGGTCGTTTTTGACATCGGCAACGTTCTGATCGAATGGCAGCCCGAGCGGTATTATGACCGCGTGATCGGCGAGGACCGGCGGCGTGAAATGTTCTCGACCGTCGACCTGCACGACATGAACGACTTGGTCGATCAGGGGCATCACTTCACCGAAACGATCTATGCCTGGGCCGAAAAATACCCCGAATGGCGCAATGAGATCCGCATGTGGCACGACAACTGGATCGAACTGGCCGCGCCCGAGATCCCGCATTCGGTCCGGCTGCAGCGCGCGCTGCGAGCCAAGGGCGTGCCGGTCTTTGCGCTGACCAATTTCGGGGTGCAGAATTTCGACTATGCGACCACCGTCTATCCGTTCCTGAACGAGTTCGACCGGCATTATGTCTCGGGGCGGATGAAGATGGTGAAACCGCATGCCCCGATCTACCAGATGGTCGAACAGGATTGCGGCCTGCCGCCCGAGACGCTGCTGTTCACAGACGACCGGATCGACAACATCGAAACCGCCCGTGGCCGTGGTTGGCAGACCCACCATTTCGACGGTCCGCAGGGCTGGGCCGAAAGGCTGGTGGCCGAAGGTCTGCTCTCCCCGGACGAGGCCGCCTGATCCTATGCGGCAGCGGGCTGCGCGGGGCGATTTTCGCGGATCGGCAGGTGTACGATCGCGCTGAAGGCGCCGATGGCCACGCCGATCCACCAGACCATGGTGTAATCGCCATAAAGGTCATACATTCGGCCGCCCAGCCAGATGCCCAGGAAACTGCCGACCTGATGGCTGAAGAAGATGATGCCATACAGCGTGCCCATGTAGCGCAAGCCGTAAAGATGCGCGACGAGGCCCGAGGTCAACGGGATCGTCGCCAGCCACAGTGAGCCCATGACCAGCGAGAACAGGATCACGGTCAGAGGCGTGATGGGAAACAGGATGAACGCCGCGGCGGCGATCGTGCGCCCGGTGTAGACTGCTGCCAGAAGGTATTTCTTGGGGAAGTGATTGCCCGCCCATCCGGCCAGAAGGGTGCCTCCGATATTGGCAAGCCCGATCAACGAGATCGCCAGCGCACCCAAAGCAGACGTTGTGGTGATGCCCATCGCATGCAAGACACCGCCAGGTTGGATCGGGCCGCACATCTCGGTCACGAAGGCCGGGAAATGCGCGGTGACGAAGCCCAGTTGATAGCCGCAGCTGAAAAAACCCAAGAATATCAGCGCATAGGACGGGTCGCGGAAGGCGCGGCCCAGGATCTTGCCCATGCTTTCTTCCAATTCGGCCTTGCTGACCTGCGCGGGTGCGCGCATGAAGGGCAGTGTCAGCACAAGGGCCAGAATGGCAATGGCGAAGATGATGAACACCTGCTGCCACGGCAGAAAGGTCAGCATCCATTCAGCTGTCGGCGCACCGATCACCTGCCCGAAGCTGCCCGCTGCCGTTACGATCGCCAGCGACATCGAGCGGTTCTGATCCGTCGAGGCCCGCCCGACCACCGCCAGCACGACGCCAAAGCCCGTGCCTGCGATACCGAAGCCCACCAGCCAGGCATAAAGCTGATGCCCGAAGGGCGTAACGGACCAAGCCGACAGTACCATCCCCGCCGCATAGGTCAGCGCACCAAGAATGATCGCCCGCCGGTCGCCCATCTTTTCGGCGATGGCGGCAAAGATCGGCTGGCCGATGCCCCAGGCCAGGTTCTGGATCGCGATGGCCAGCGAGAAATCGGTGCGCAGCCAGCCGAACTCCTCGGCGATCGGAATCTGGAACACTCCGAACGAGGCGCGCACGGCGAAGCTGACCGTGATGATCACGCATCCGACGATCAGCACCGGGTTGAGCAGACGGGCGGTTGGGGTCATTGGGCCTCCGGGTTCAGCCCGCCGACAGTATCCGCTTGGGCTCGCTCGTCAATTCAGGAGTTTTGCGGTCACGATTAACCAAAATTGATGCGTGCCGGAGGATGCCTTCTTTTCAATGGCGCGGGCGGGCGCTATGGCTCGGGCCATGACCGACATGATCTCGTTGTACGAGGCCCGCGTTGCCGATGGCACCCTGAACCGCGACGACGCGCAAGAGGCCGTTCTGCCCCAGTTCGAGCGCATCCGGGCGGCTCTGGCCGCGCCGGTGAAACGCGGGCTGTTCCGCAAGGCACCGCCGCCGCCCAAGGGTTTGTACCTGTGGGGCGGCGTGGGGCGCGGCAAGTCCATGTTGATGGACATGTTCGTCGAAACGCTGGGCGAAGTTCCGGCCCGGCGCGTCCATTTCCATGCCTTCATGCAGGAAATCCACGCTGGCATGCATGAGGCGCGCGAAACCGGCGTGCAGGATGCACTGGCGCCGGTGGCGGCCTCGGTCGTGAAATCCGTGCGCCTGCTGGCCTTTGACGAGATGCAGATCACCGACATCACCGACGCGATGATCGTCGGGCGGCTGTTCGACATGCTGCATGCGGGTGGCGTCGTCGTTGTGACCACCTCCAACCGTCATCCCGACGATCTGTACAAGGATGGCCTGAACCGGCAGCTGTTCCTGCCCTTCATCCACCACATCAAGCAGCAGCTCGAAGTGTGGGAACTGACCTCGCCCACGGATTACCGGCAGAACCGGCTCGAGGGCTCGCCGGTCTATTTCACACCCATCGGACCCGAGGCGCGAGAGAAGATCCGGGCCGTGTGGGCCGACCTGTCCGGTGGGCCGGCCGAACCCCTGACCCTGCATGTCAAGGGGCGCGAGGTAGTGTTGCCCGCTTTTCGCAATGGTGTGGCACGGGCCTCGTTCTATGATCTGTGCGGCCGGATGTTGGGGCCGGGGGACTATTTGACCATTGCTGATGCGGTAAAAGTGCTGGTGCTCGAGGACATACCGCGCCTGTCGCGCAACAACTTCAACGAGGCGAAGCGGTTCGTCACGTTGATCGATGCGCTGTACGAGGCGAAGGTGCGGTTGATCTGTTCAGCGGCCGCCGAGCCTGAGATGCTGTATGTCGAGGGGGAAGGTGTTTTCGAGTTCGAGCGCACAGCCTCGCGCCTGCGGGAGATGCAGGCGCAGGACTGGGGACAATAGCGAGCGTTGCCGCTGGCGTAGCTGTGACTCAATGAATGGTCAGCCGTTTTCGCGCAGGATGTTGCCCGCGAGGTAGAGCGAGCCACAGATCAGCACGCGCGCCTGTGGGTCGGCTTTGATGATGGTGTCGAGGGCTTGGGACACACTGCTGGCGGTCGTCGCGGGCAGGTTCACCGATTTGGCGGCGGCAGCGGTTTCTTCGGCGCTCAGCGTATTGGTCTCGCCCGGGATGGAAACGGCGGTCAGGCTGGCAGCTTTCTGGGCCAGCGGGGAGAGGTAGCCGGTTACGTCCTTGGTGTTGAGCATGCCGCAAATCAGGTGTGTGGGTCGCGGGGGCAGCTTGGCCAAGACGTCCGCCAACGCGACGCCGGCGGCGGCGTTGTGGCCGCCGTCTAGCCAGAGTTCGGCCTGGGGCGCCTGTTCGACGAGCGGGCCGGTTTTCAGGCGCTGCATCCGGGCGGGCCATTCGGCACGGGTGACTGCGGCCTCGTAGGCCTCGTCGCCCAGGTCGAGGTGGCGCAGGACCGCCAGTGCGGCGCCGGCGTTCTGGATCTGGTGGGCGCCCAGCAGGTTCGGCAGCGGCAGGTCGCGCAAGCCGTTTTCGTCCTGGTAGATCAGGCGGCCATGCTCCTCGTGGACGTGCCAGTGCTGGCCGTGGGCCAGCAGCGGTGCGCCGAGGCGGGCGGCGGTGGCCTCGATGACCTCCATCGCCTCTTCCGGCTGCGGGCCGACGATGCAGGGCACGCCGCGCTTGATGATGCCGGCCTTTTCGGCGGCGATCTTGGCCAGCGTGTTGCCCAGGAACTGTTCATGGTCGATCGAGACCGGGGTGATGACCGTGACCGCGGGCTTTGCGATTACGTTGGTGGCGTCGAGCCGCCCGCCAAGCCCCACCTCGAGCAGCGTGTAGTCGGCGGGCACGCGGGAAAAGGCCAGCAGGGCCGCGCAGGTGGTGATCTCGAAATAGGTGATGTTCTCGCCGCCATTGGCGGTGTAGCACTCATCCAGAACGGCGGTCAGGTCGGGTTCCGAGATCAGCTTGCCCGCCAGGCGGATGCGCTCGTGAAAGCGTGCCAGATGCGGCGAGGTGTAGGCATGGGCCGTCAGCCCGGCCCCTTCCAGCCCGGCGCGGATCATCGCCTGGGTCGAGCCTTTGCCGTTGGTACCGGCGATATGGATCACCGGCGGCAGCTTGTCCTGCGGATTACCCAAAGCTTCGAGCAGACGCCAGACACGGTCCAAGGTCAGGTCGATGATCTTGGGGTGCAGCGCCATCATCCGGTCGAGGATGACGTCGGATGTGGGTGCGGTCATTTCTTGGGCTGGTCTTCGGCAGGCTTGGCCTGCGCGTCAGGCTGTTCGGCCGCGTCCTCGTTCGGGGCGGGCAGATCGCCTTTGACCGCCGGGGGCAGACCCATCAGCATCCGGATGATCGTGATCAACTCGTCCCGCAACTCGGTCCGTTTGGCGACGCGGTCCAGCATGCCGTGATCCAGCAGGTATTCGGCGCGCTGGAAGCCGTCGGGCAGTTTTTCACGGATCGTCTGCTCGATCACGCGGGGGCCGGCGAAACAGATCAGCGCGTTCGGCTCGGCAATATGCACGTCGCCGAGCATCGCGTAGGAGGCGGTGACGCCGCCGGTGGTGGGATGGGTCAGAACGACGATGTAAGGCAGGCCGGCCTCTTTCAGCATCTCCACCGCGACCGTGGTGCGCGGCATCTGCATCAGGCTGAGGATGCCTTCCTGCATCCGGGCGCCGCCGGCGGCGGAAAACAGGATCAGCGGGCGCTTGAGTTTCACCGCCTCTTGCGCGGCGGCGATGATGGCGTTGCCGACATACATGCCCATCGAACCGCCCATGAACGAGAAGTCCTGCGCCGCGGCCACGATGGGGGTGCGGCCGATCTCGCCGGTGGCGACCAGCATCGCCTCTTTCTCGCCGGTCTTTTTCTGCGCCGCCTTCATCCGGTCGGGGTATTTCTTCTGATCGCGGAACTGCAGCGGATCTTCCTTGGGCGCGGGCACTGCGACCTCGGTGAAGATGCCGCCGTCGAACAGGTGCTTGAACCGCTCGCGCGGGGTGATCAGCATGTGGTGTCCGCACTGGGTACAAACGTTCTGGTTGTCCGCCAGTTCACGGTGGAACAGCATCGTTCCGCACTCGTCGCATTTGTGCCAGAGATTCTCGGGCACCTCACGGCGGGAGAAGATCGAGTTGATCCGGGGGCGGACGTAGTTTGTGATCCAGTTCATGTCGGAACCTTGCTGATGCGGGTTGCAGTCAAATAAGACGCTACGGAAGGAAATGCAATCAGCGCCTGAGCGCAAGTCGCGCAACCAGCCAGCTGACGATCATCACCGCGAAATCCACGACAAGCCACTGGCGCAGGATACCGGTGTCCGATGTTTCGAACGGAAGATGATAGAGGGCCAGCCCACCCAGGCCGTCAGGCAACGATACGATCAGCAGAGCCGTTACATTGTTGGCAAAATGCATGGCGATTGCGGGTCCCAGCGTTCCTGCTCTGGCGGTGATGTCTGCACTAAGAAGGCCAAAGACAAAGGCCCAAACTGCGATCAGGATAGCATTGTCACCGGCGGCAAGAGGTGCGTAGTGCCCGGCAGCAAAAATCAGGGAGGGTACACCCATCCAAATCCACGGGGCCCTGAACCGCGCGGCCAGCGATTGTTGCAGGAACCCGCGGAATAGAATCTCTTCGGCGCTGACCTGAATAAGGACAGCCACCAGCGCCAGCGGCAACAGCAGCAGCCACCTGAAAACCGGCAGGTTTGGCTCCAAGGGCGGTCCCATATCGTATGGGGGCAGAACAAAAAGCAAGGCACCCAGCACGACCAGCGCCCGCAGAACCCGCCAGAATTGCCGTACAGTCAGAATCGGCGCCCCAACCACGGAGATCAGTTTCCGGTGCTGCACCTGTCGCACGGCCAATCCGACGCCCAATGTGGCAAAGGCAAAACTGGAAAGGATGACCAGCAGCGCCAGGGCCGAGGACCCGTCTTCGAAACCGGACACCAGTTCGGCCGAACCAAAGGCGGTTACAGCGGCCAGGAGAACCAGATTCAGTGCCAGCACGACGACCGTGATGATCGCGAACCCGAGCAGCAGCCGCCAGAGTTCGGGATAAGCCCTGGCCGGCGCCACCAGGATTTCGTGCGGGGCATAGGCCGGGTGTGGCTGCGGGTCGCGCATCCTAACCGCCCGCCCCGGTCTCGGCTTCGGGTGTCAACGGGGTATTAGACAGCAACAGTCGTTCCGAGACAGTTGTCAGATACCCGGCCACCGTTTCGAGAAGGCGCATCGAAACAGCCGCGTCACCCTCTACCACGGCGCGCAGCTCTTCCGCGCCGATCCGCAGGAACGAACAGTCGGTCATCGCAACGAGGTCAAGTTGCCGAGGCGCGCCGGTGATGATCGACAGGTCGCCGATCAGACGGCCTGGCTCGACGACGGAGATGTTGCGCTTTTCGCCGTCCGGCATCGTCCATTCCAGGCTCGCCTGCCCGGAGATGCACAGATAGGCAGCGTCGGGCGTTTGCCCGCGCGAGAATATGGTCTGCCCCGCCGCCGCGTCGTACCATTGCGCCGAAAAGGCCAGCAGACGCTGGTGTTTTCCGTCAAGCCTCGAAAACAGTTCGGTTGCCGAAATGATCTTGAGTTTTCGGCTGAAGTCTTCGGGTTGTTCGTCATCCGCCTCGACCTTGGAACGCGATACACCGTCGATTCGGCCGTCCTTGATTTCCACGTACATGTCATAGGCTTCGGGATGGCCAAAATGATCTTCCATGAAGATCATGACCGAGTCAGGAAGCAACTCACGCAGCTTGAGGCGCGTACGCAGACGGCTTTCCGAATCGTGGCTGGCAAGGACCTTGTCCAGGATCAGGATGTCGGGCCGCTTGATCGCTGCCCGTGAAAACGCGGCACGTTCCTGGAAAACCGTGGGCAGGTTGGCCCCGCCAAGACCGGTCGGCAGATCGTAGATGATAGCCGCCAGGCGACGGGTGAGACCGGCCTCGATCAGGACTTCGGCTACGGCATCCTCGATCTCTTCGGCATGTGCCCCGGCCATCAGCGACACGCGGCCATACAGGGCATTTTCCATGACGGTCAGGCGCGGAACATAGGTTTCGGGTGCCACGGGAATGAACAGCCCGTCGAAAGATGCGTGCAGGTTTTGGGCCTGCGTGCGCCGGATCGAAAGGATCTTTTCCTTGTACTCCTCGGGGAAACTGGGGCCGATCTGTTCGGCGGTCAGCATGAACGGCACCGTCAGCAACAGTGCCATTTCACGTTCGGACAGGGTTGCCTCACCTTTCGACATGCGGCGTTCGTCGATGTCGAGCAGTCGATGGTACATGTCCTTGGACATGCCCAAACGCAGGAACAGCGGGTGATCCGTCCCTTCTCGGCCGAATGTTTTCCGCAGCGTGCTGAGGACCGCCGTCGCGATGCTTAGGGCGTCCTTGTCCAGATCATGGGCCCGCAGCATGGCAAGAAATCGAGCGTCCCCGGCTAGGATGTCCGGTGAGATGTTGCGCGACGGTGAGGCAAACAGAAGGTTGCCCCCCAAAGGTACGGCTGGGTTGAACCGGTCCGGATCGAACCGGTAAACGTATTTGTCCAAGCCCTTTTCCTTGAGACGCGCTGCAACCTTGTCGCGCGCATCCACGATCGCCTTGGCCAGATGGGGGTGCAGTTCGGGATCGAATTGCGACCGCAACGTCCTCCGGAACATGAATTCGTCGATGCCCATCGCCTCGACCAGTTCGAACCACCAATCCCGGATCTCGTCGATGCTCTGTAGCCCGGCAAGGCGTGGGTCGACCCATTCGTCCTCCAGCAGGTCCGGGGAGTTGCCGGCGCGCACGGCTTCGACCTGATAACGTGATGGAGCCTTCAGAGCTTCGGTCTCGTGCTGGGGATGGGGACGCAAAGGCATCAGCAGGTTGTCCCCAAGCGTGCCGTTGAACAAGTAGGGTCGCGAGTGGGCATAGCCGACACGGGCGGCGATCACCGCCTGATGGAGTTCGCGAAGGTTGTGCCCAGACAGAAGGACCTCGCCCTGAACCGGCAGGATCTCGCGGATCAGCAACTGGGCCAGCGCCTGTCTTTCCGAGTCGTGCGAGGCCTTGATGGCGACCCGAGCGCCCTTTGGGATCGTCAGGTCGATGTCTTCAAGGATCAGCTTGCCGTCCTCGTCGCGCACCGTGACATTGCGCAATTCGATGTCGCCCTGCAGGTGCGGGATGCTCTCCGGTTCGCCATAGAACAGTTCTTCGGGGATCATGTTCTCGGGTGCAAACCGTTCGGTGACGACCTGCCAGCGCAACGACATGTCCTGAACCTGATTGTAATAGGTCAGCAGATCGCGCCAAGGGCCGCTGAGGTCCTTGTACGCCCCCAGCGCCGCAACCAGCGCACCGACTGTCACTTCGCCCGTGATCGCGAGATAGCCGCCGACCGAATAGAACAGAAACGGCGTCATCTGCGTGATCAGGTTGTTGAGGAACTTCATGAAGAATTTCTTGTTGTAGATCCGGACCCGGATATCGAACAAGGTTCCCAGACGATGACTGAACTGCGCCAGCCGATAGCGCCAACCACCGTTCGCGCGCAGGTCGCTGATACCGGCGGCGGTTTCGCCGATCTCGGTGCTCAGGTGACGGATCTCCTGAATACGGTCCTTGTTCAAAAGGTTGATCTGACGCTGCAGGCGCGGGATCAGCCAGGCTTGCAGCGGAATCAGCGCGATCGAGGCCAGCCCGAACCAGACGCTCTGCATGAACAAGAAAGTGACAATCGTCATCATCTGACCGAACTGAAAAACCGGCTGGGCGATCGCGTCGCCCATCAGTCCACCCATCGGTTCCGCTTCGGACGATATCATCGACACCAGCTCGCCCTGGCTTGTGGTCGAGAAATACGGTTTGGGGAAGCGCAGCATCCGGCTGATCAGGGTGAATCTGAGCCGACGCAACATGCGTTCGGCCAGGATCCCCTTCATGGTGTTGATGCGCATCTTCATGAGGCCGCCAGCGAGGACGGTTCCCAAGAAGGCAAAACACAGGATCAGCAGGTATTGGACCTGGGTCACCTTCGTGCCGAACAGCGTTACCGTGTTTCCGGTCGCGCCGATGGCGTCGTTGATGATCTGCTTTGGCAGTTCAAGCGAGGCATAGAGAAACGGAAACGAAAGTACGGTCAACAGCAGCAGAATGAATTGCTGTTTCTTGGAATGTTTCCAGATGAACGCGAATAGGGTGGGTTCCATGCCCCGGCCTCGTCTTGTTTTTTGGACTGCGGCCCGTTGCGGAGGATCCACGGCGACCGGGTGCCTGACGGTAAGCTTTGCCCCGTGCTATTTCAAGAACGTGCCCCGGCGTGATCTTGCAAAAATCCGGCCGGCAGGACCGGCGTCGTTCACAATTCGGGAATTTTGCAGTGCTATCTGTCGAAGGCGGGTTTATTCCGCCCGCGGAATCCGACTAAAGAGGTGCAGTTTCAAGCACTGGGCACATGAGCAGACTTCTGGATCGGTATTTCAGCCGCAAGGCAGTTGGGCACTGGAAACGGACGGCGCAGAACGCGCCGCACGAAGACCTGCCCCTGCTTCGCCAGCAGCGTGATCAGGCGCGAGTGCTTCGCGCCCAACTTGATCGGCTGATCCAGATTGCGGACGGGCGCCTGACCCGCCCGCATATCGGCACCCAGAATTTCCCCAGACCGCTTGGCACGGATTGGGCATGGCGCCCGGATTTGTGGGGCAGCCCCCTGCCCGTTACGGGCCTGGTATCAGTGTCCCGCAAGGCGCAGCTTGATGACAGCGTGGCGCTTTTCCATGACTGTCCGCTGGCCGAGATTGCAGTCCGGCAAATCCGCAACAGCGGGGAAAAGGACCTGGCGCCTTTCAGCCTGGCGATCGACGTATTCAGCTTTCAAGGCTCGTTCCTCTCCGTGTCTGTCGAGATTCCGGGCAGCGCCGCCGAGGGTCTGACGCGGCAACACCTGGTCCGGACCCATGTGACGGTCGACAGTGAACGCCCGGCCGAGGTCTTTGCCAGGCTGAATATCCAGAATGGACCGAATACCGAGCAGGTGCTGCGAAAGCTGGAACCGAAAGATGCGACATCCGACATCGATTTTGATCTTGCGCATCTGTCCTTGAACGAACGTCGCATCGAGAAGATGTGGCTGGACCTTATCATCCAGGATCCTGGTATGAACCGTGTGGTGCTGCGGGATTTGACCCTGTGCCGCCATCATCGCGCTGACTTGTGAAAGGAAAGGCCATGGTGGAAACAAAACTCGTCCCGATCCGGTTCGAAGACGGCGTATGGGAAGGCCACTTTTCAGGAAGTACCGCACCCCAACTTGAAGCCCGGTACCGGGATCAGGTCCTGCAAGGTATCGAGGTTTCCGAGGCCGAAGGTGGCTGGCATGTTCGGGTTCCCGTACCAATGGCCCTGTTGTCCGAAGGTGTCCACAGTGTGATTATCCTCGACAGCGCTTCACAGGAAAAAGTGGGCGACATCACCGTAATCGCGGGCGCGCCGGCCGTAGGCGATATCCGAGCCGAGATGGACCTGCTGCGCGCCGAACTTGATCTTCTGAAGCGCGTGGTGCGTCGGTTGAGCGCTGGTCAGGGTTGATCGGCCAAAAGCCTGCAGGATCTACGTAATCGAAACCTGCTTGGACGCATTCCTATCTTTTTTGCTGAATTCATGCATGATTGAGCCGCCAAGGAAACTCAGGGGGCCGAATGGAACGTGACAGCATTATCAAGGTCATAGCGCTGATGGTAACGGCGTTTGGCATCGGCATAGACTTTACCGGTGCGCTGATGCTGGTTCCGGCGATCGAAAACTCGTTTGATGCCGATATCACGAGTACTCAGTGGGTGTTGAACATCTACGCGCTGTTCTTCGCCATGACGATGGTCGCAGGCGGCCGGCTGGGCGATATGTACGGTCATCGCAAGATCATGATCATCGGATTGTCGCTGTTTCTTTTCGCCTCGGTCATGTGTTTCGTATCTCCCAGCCTTGATTTCCTGATCGGCGCACGCGCGCTTCAAGGTATCGGCGCGGGATGCGTGTGGCCGTGCACGCTGGCCTTCGGGGCAACGAGGGTATCCCGTGAGGAACACCGTGCGATGGTCATGGGGTTGATCCTTGCCGGTGTCACGACGGGCAACGTATTTGGTCCGATGATCAGCGGGTTTGTCGTCAATCTTGGGGATTGGCGCCTGTTCTTTCTGGCGAATGTCGTCTTCTCGTGCATCTCGATGGCCACGGCAGTCCTGCTGATGCAGCGTGACCAGACCCACAAGACGGGTGAGCACATCGACTTTGCCGGAATGGGTGTCCTTTCTTTTGCTGTCCTGCTGCTGCTGTACGCGCTTGATGTCGGGTCGGACTGGGGCTGGCTGTCGGTTCCGCTGATGTTTCTGTTTTTCCTCAGCGCGTCGCTGTTTCTGTTGTTCCCACGCGTGGAAAAACGGGTGAAAGAACCGCTATTGCTGCCGCAGATGATGCAAAATCCGCAATTTCGCATCACCTTGGGGCTGAACATGTTCAACGTCTCGGCGGCCTTTGTGGGATTGCTGTATTTTCCGCAATATATGCAAAAGGTTCTTGGTTGGTCAGTGTTTGAATCCGCTCTGGGCCTTGCGCCGCTGACCGTTCTTTTGGCGGTCGGGTCGATCGTCTCTGGCACCTTGTACAATGATTTCGGACCCAAGCGCCTGCTGTTCTGGGGGTATCTCTGCGCTACGATAGGCGCGGCCAGTGTCGTCGTGATGCCGGCCGGGCTGGGGTATTTCCAAATTCTTCCGGGGATGGCTCTGATCGGATTGGGAGCGACACTGACGGTTGGCCCGTCGGGCACCGCCGCCGTTTGCGCCGTCAAGCCCGAACGCGCTGGCCTGGTTGGCGGTCTGAGCTTCATGGTGCACTTGGTCTATGGCGCCATTTCGGTCGCCTGCGCGACGGCCATCATGTACATGGTCAGCCTGTCCAGCTTTCGCGAGCACCTTGCCAAGGCCAGCATCGACATGTCCCTGGCCGATCAAAAAGCCATCAATGGCGGTACATTGACGACCAAGACCGCGCACGCTGTCATGCAGAAATTCAGCGCGCCCGAGGCCGAAAAGATCAAATCCGCGTTGTCGATGGCTTTTGACAGCGGGATGGACATGGCTTTTGTGTTTTCAACGCTGTCGGTGTCGATCGGCCTGGTTCTGGCGCTGATGCTGGACGAAAAGAAACTGCACAAAATCGAGAGCTGAGCCAAAAGAAAAGGCCGCGGAAAACCGCGGCCCTTCGGTCATTGTTTGCGCAGCTTACTGCGATGCCCGCTCTGTCGGATTGAAGGCGGACAGGCCTTTGAGAATGTCGATCGCATAGGCCAGCTGGTAGTCCTCGTTGCGCAGTTCGGCGGTTTCTTCCGCTTTGGTGCGGTCTTCCTCGATCTGGCGGATTTCATCCTCGGTCAAACTGTCATTGTTCAGGCTGCCCCGCAGGTCGGCCTCGGACCGGGTGCGGGCGTTGCTTTCTTCCTCTTCCTCAGCCTCGGGACGGACGCGGGGCTGTTCCACGATGATGTCGGGGCTGACACCCAAAGCCTGGATCGACCGACCCGACGGGGTGTAGTAGCGCGAGGTGGTCAGACGCATCGCCCCGTCGCCACGCAGCGGCATCACGGTTTGAACCGATCCTTTGCCGAAGCTTTTGGTGCCGACGACGATCGCGCGGTGGTGATCCTTCAATGCACCTGCAACAATTTCGGAAGCCGACGCCGATCCGCCGTTGATCAGCACTACGATCGGCTTGCCTTGGGCAAGATCACCCGGGGTTGCGTTGAAGCGTTCACCATCTTCGGGATTGCGCCCACGGGTCGAGACGATCTCGCCTTCGTTCAGGAATGCGTCCGATACCTTGATGGCTTGGGTCAACAGCCCGCCGGGGTTGTTGCGCAGGTCCAGAACAAAGCCGTTCACCTTGTCGATGCCGCCAGCTTCGGCGATCTGCTTTTCCAAGCCCTCTTTCAGGTTCGGGAAGGTCTGATCGTTGAAGGTGGTCACACGAAGCACCACGCTGGCTCCTTCGGTGCGGGCGCGAACGGCGGTCAGTTTGATCGTGTCGCGGATGATGGTCACATCGAATGGGTCGGGTTCGCCTTCCCGCACGACGGTGATGACGATTTCCGAACCGACCGGGCCGCGCATCAGGTCGACTGCTTTGTCCAGCGTCAGACCCAGGATGCTTTCGCCGTCCACATGAGTAATGAAATCGCCGGCCTCGATGCCCGCTTCGTCCGCAGGCGTGCCGTCAATCGGCGAGACGACTTTGACGAAGCCATCCTCTTGGGTGACCTCGATGCCCAGCCCACCGAATTCACCGCGCGTCTGCACGCGCATCTGCTCGGCGTCGTCCGGGGAAAGATAGCTTGAATGCGGATCCAGCGACGTCAACATGCCGTCGATCGCAGCCTCGATCAGTTCTTCGGGGGCGACTTCCTCAACATACTGGGCGCGGATCCGTTCGAAGATATCTCCGAACAGGTCAAGTTGTTCATACACTCCGGCCTTGTTTTCGGCCTCTTGCGCCAGCAGTGGCCCGGCGATCTGGGTAGTCGCAATAATCCCTGCCACGGTGCCGGCCAGACCGGCCATCACAAATCTCTTCATACTCGTCTATCCATCCTTGTCAGGCCGGAACCATGATTCCGGATCCACGGGGCTATTGTTCTCTCTTACCTCTATATAGAGCGTTTCTGGACGATCAGTTCCAGTGCCATCACCGCTTGTTGACAAAATCGCGCCGATTTCTGGTGTTTGACCGGGCATCAGGCCCACTGGTGTTCCTTCGGGGATCACCTGACCGGGGTCCCCATACACCTCCTGAAGGCCGGAGAAGACAAAAAGCAAACCGGGCTGCGGTTCCAGGATCACAAGGTTTCCAAGGTCCAGAAGCGGCCCTCTGTATCGGATCGTGGCCGCTGTCGGCGACAGCACCAATGCACGTGGTCTGGTTCCCAGTACAAGCCCCGGACGCGTGACCCCTGCGGCGTCCGTTTCGCCGGAACGATGGAGTATGACGCCTTGGGTCGGCAGCGGAATTTGTCCTTTCAGTTGGGACACATCCGCGTTCGAGGCTATGATTTCTCCATCCGATATCTCAGATAGACCGTTGGCGAAACCATCCAGAGTCTCCGTTGATGAGATCAGGATGGCTGTCCGTACCGGGTCTTCAATGAAGCGGCGCGGCAGGTCGGTACGATCCGCTATGGCCTCGCTCAGCTTCGTCCTGGCGTTCTGCACGCCTTCCAACCCTTCGGTCAGCGTGTCCGCAGCGCTTTGTTGCAAGCGGCGCAGGGTCTGCACCTCGTCCAGATCCCGGGCCAGCGCCTGGGCTCTGGTGTTCAGGCCAGGGGTGACTTCGGACAGCATCATCCCGGTGCGCGCCGCCCCCAGCGGCCCGGCCGGGTGCAGCATCAGAACCGGTGGCGCCGTGGTTTCGATGGTTTGCAGCACGCCCAGCAACTGGCGGATTTCGCGTTCGCGCGCGTTCAACTCGGCGGTCAGCTGGCTTTCGCGCAAAGCCGCTCGGCGCAGCCCGTCGCGCATGGCGGCCAGCCCGGCCTCGTAGGCCTGGATCGTCTCGGTCAGGGCACGCACGCGGTCGCGGGCGGTTTCGGCCTCGGTCAGCGCGATCGAGGCCTGTTCCAGCATCTGCGCTGCCTCCAGTGCCGCCTGCGCGGGGTCCGGCGCGGCCCGGACCGCCTGCCCCGCCATCAGGGCCGCCAGAAGAAGCGCGCGCAGCCTCATGACAGCAGGCTCTGACCCGTCATTTCCGGCGGCTTGGGCAGGCCCATCAGGTCCAGCACCGTAGGCGCCAGATCGGACAGGCGACCTTCGCGCAGGGTTGCGCCCTCGGGTCCGCCAACCAGCGCCACGGGTACCGGGTTCAGGGTGTGAGCGGTATGCGGCCCGCCTGTTTCGGGGTCGATCATGGTTTCGCAGTTGCCGTGATCGGCCGTCACGATCATGGCACCGCCTGCCTTTTCAAGCGCGGCGACCACGCGGGACAGGCCTTGGTCAACGGCCTCGCAGGCCTTGATCGCGGCCTGCAGGTCACCGGTATGGCCCACCATGTCGGGGTTGGCATAGTTGGTGACGATCAGGTCATAGCCGCCCTCGATCGCCTCGACGAAATTGTCCGTCACCTCTCCGGCCGACATCTCGGGCTGCAGATCATAGGTCGCCACCTTGGGCGACGGGGCCATATAGCGATCCTCGCCGGGCTCGGGGGTTTCCTTGCCGCCGTTCAGGAAGAACGTGACATGGGGGTATTTCTCGGTTTCGGCCAGGCGGAACTGGCGCAGGCCCTGCTTGGCAACCCATTCGCCCAGCGTGTTCACGATCTCGCGCTTGGGGAAAACGGTCGTCATGTAGGCATTGTGGCCGTCGGAATATTTCACCATGCCCAGCAGCGCCGACAGGTGCGGGCGCGGGCCGGTGTCGAATTCGGAAAATCCCGGTTCGCCGATGGCGCGCAGGATCTCGCGTGCACGGTCGGCGCGGAAATTGAGGCAGAAGAAGCCGTCGCCGTCGCGGACGCCCTCGTAGCCGGGCAGAACTGTGGGCGCGATGAACTCGTCCGTTTCGCCCCGGTCGTAGGCGGCCTGAATCGCAGCGCTTGCGGTATCAGCCCGCGCGCCTTCACCTTTGATGATCGCGTCATAGGCGCGACCGACCCGTTCCCACCGGTTGTCGCGGTCCATGGCATAATACCGCCCCGAGACGGTGACGACGCGCGCGTTCGCAGGCAGGCGGCGCTCCAGCTCGGCCAGGAAGTCCAGCGCCGATTTCGGGGCCACGTCGCGTCCGTCGGTGATGGCGTGCAGCGCCACCGGCACGCCCGCCTCGGTGATCGCTGTCGCGGCGGCGACGATATGGTTCAGGTGCCCATGCACCCCGCCATCCGAGACCAGCCCCATCAGATGCGCGATTCCGCCCGCCGCCTTCACCTTGGCGACAAAGTCCTGCAGCGCAGCGTTTTCAAAGAACGAGCCATCCTCGATCGCAAGATCGATCTGGCCCAGATCCATGGCCACGACCCGCCCGGCCCCGATATTGGTGTGCCCGACCTCGGAATTCCCCATCTGGCCGCTGGGTAGACCCACATCCGGGCCATGGGTGATCAGCCGCGCGTGCGGACCCTTGGACATGATCGCGTCGAAGGTGGGCGTGTGGGCCAGATAGGGCGCATTGGCCTGCGTGTCGTCGGACAGACCCCAACCATCAAGGATACACAGGACGACGGGTTTGGGTGCGCTCATGTCGGGTCTCCGGTAACTGCTCTTGTCCGTTCTTCTATCCCCTGCCCGCCGCATCGTGAACCGCCTTTTGCGGCGATGCGCCCCGCGCGGGACTATTTCCTGATCTGCTGCCAGGGCCGCGCCTTGCGGCCGCGATACTTGACCGTCAATTCAGGCGGGGCGTCGCTTTCGTCATAGGCCCCAAGGACCACGCCCTTGCCGCGACTTTTGGTGCGCATCTCGACCAGCTCGGCCGCCGAGCGCGTGGTGCGCTGCGACGGGCGCCGGGCCCAGGCGAACAGATGGTCATACATCTGCGCGATCACATCAGCATGAGCCGCGCTGTCGCCCAGATCGGTTAGCTCGCCTGGGTCGTTTTCCAGATCGAACAGGATCGGGCGGAACCCGCCTTCGCAATGGATCAGCTTCCACTTTTTCGTGGCCACCATGAACATCGCCGCATCACGCACCGACACGCCCAGCGTTTCCGCGATGGGCGAGGCCGAATAGTCGTATTCGCAGATCACGAATTGGCGCGGGGTCTCGGCCGCCTGCCCGTGCAGGATGGGCAGCAGCGAGTGGCCTTCCAGGATATGATCAGGCACCGCACCGCCCGCGACCTCGACGAATGTCGGGGCCAGGTCGATCGACTCGACCAGCGCGTCGCAGGTGGTGCCGCGCGTGGCATCGGCCTGTTCGGACGGGTCGTAGATGATCAGCGGCACCTTGGTCGAAGCGTCGTGGAAGAACGTCTTTTCGCCCATCCAGTGATCGCCCAGAAAATCGCCATGGTCCGAGGTCAGCACAATCATCGTGTCGTCCATGCGGCCGGTCTGCTCCATCCAGTCCAGCAGTCGCCCGATCTGGTCGTCGGCCTGCTTGATCAGGCCCATATAGGCGGGGATCACGGCTTCGCGCACATCCTGCCGCCAGAAGGTCTGGCCGATCTTGGTATGCATGAAGGCGCTCAGCACGAGGTGCGCGTCGGCCCGTTCGGCCTCAGACCGATTGGGCGGCAGAACATGCTCGGGCCCGTACATCGAGGCATAGGGCTCGGGGACGATATAGGGCCAGTGCGGCTTGATGTAGCTCAGGTGGCAGCACCATGGGCCGTCATGGGTTTCCATGAATTCCATGCCGCGCGTGGTCAGATAGGGGGTCTCGCTATCTTCCTCGGCAATGTTCGCGGCCTGCGGCGCGTTCTTAAGGAACCAGCCCGACAACACGTTTCCATCGGCATCCAGGCCGGAATTGGCAAAGTCGTGCCAGGGGTTGTCGCCGTCATAGCCCTTGTCGGCCAACCAAGCGTTGTAGGCCCTAGCTCCATCAGGGTCATAGAACCCGTCGGGGCCTTCGGGACGCATCCCGTCGTCGCGCTCGTACACGTCGAAACCGCATTCGGCCACGCGGGCGCCGATCAGGCTATCGGACTCCAGGCCCAGCCGCGCCATGCCTTCGGCGTCGGCGCGCATATGGGTCTTGCCGACCAGCCAGCAGTCCATCCCCGCCTTGCGCAGGTGGTCGCCCATGGTCAGCTCGCCAACCTTCAGCGGGATGCCGTTCCACGAGGCGCCGTGCGACTGCACATAGCGCCCGGTATAGGTGGACATGCGCGAGCTGCCGCAGATCGGCGACTGGATATAGGCCCGCGAGAACTGCACGCCGCGCGCGGCCAGCCGGTCGATATTGGGCGTGTGCAGATGTGGATGGCCGTAACAGCTCAGGTAATCCCAGCGCAGCTGGTCGAACATGATGAACAGGATGTTGCGGGCCTTGGCCATTCAGTGCTGCGCGTCCTGGCTTTCCATCTGTTCCACCATCCGGCGGGCGCGCTTGCATTGCAGCTTGTCACGCAGGGGGCTGTTGGGGTCCACGTCCTTTTGGCAAACCACGCATTTGTCGGCGCCCGAGATCGCGTTCAGCCCGCCGCAGCTGCCCTTGATGGTCTTGCCCATCAGCATCACGCCCAGCGACATGCCGACCATGATGATCAGCAGTAGAACAAACGCGAGGATAAAGGTGCTCATCGGTCGGCCCGCCCTTCAGTTCGATCCCAGCGCATCCTTGAACGCGCTGCTTTGTACCGTGATATAGGCATCTTCGCCGCCTGTCACATCCCTCGAGATGAAAAACACCGCCAAACCCAGCTGATCGGCCAGTTTCAGCCCCCGCTCCTGCCCCAGTGCTAGCATCGCGGTGGCCCAGGCATCGGCCAGCATCGCATTTTCAGCCAGAACCGTACTCGAGGTCGTCCGATGAGTGATCGGGCGTCCGGTGGTCGGGTCGATGATATGCGAATACCGCACCCCGTCCTGTTCGAAAAAGTTCTTGTAATCGCCCGAGGTCGCCATGCCGCGGTTGTCCAGCGGCACGATGAACTGCACGGTCTGCGACCCGGTTTCGGGCTTTTCGATGCCGATGCGCCAGGCCTCGCCCTTATCGTTCTGACCACGGGCCACCAGATCGCCGCCGATCTCGACCATGTAGTTCTCGATGCCGGCCTCACGCAGCGTCTCAGCCACAGCGTCGATCCCGTACCCCTTGGCGATGGCCGACAGGTTGATCCCAACGCCCGGCTGCGCCTTGGCCAGCGTCCCGGTCTGCGCATCCAGCGTCAACAGGCGCGCCTGGCCCACCTGTTCCAGTGCCGCCGCGATCTCGGTGTCCGAAGGTACTGGGTCTTCGGGCTTGCGCGGGCCGAAGCCCCACAGCTCGATCAACGGGCCAAGCGTCACGTCGAACACGCCGCCGCTTTGGTCGTGCACCTGGTTGGCCGCCTCGATCACGTAGGCGAATTCCTTTGACACCGGCATCGGGTCGGTGCTGGCTGAGGCGGAAAAGACCGAGACCTCGGAGTTCGGGTCCCAGTTGGACATCTTGGCGTTCACCTGCGCCAGCGTTTCCTCGACGTCGGCGGACAGAGCAGCCTCGTCCAGATCCTCGCCGATTGCGGTGATGTGATAGGTCGTGCCCATAGTTTCGCCGGACAGACGGACAATCTCGGGCTCCTCGTCGAACAGACAGCCAGAAACAACAAGCGGCAGGGCCAGAGCAAGCAGTCGGCGCATGGGGCGATCTCCTGGAAATGTGTTGCCCGGCATATGCCAGCGGCCCCACCCAGAGTCAAACCTGCGTCAGGGCGCCAGCGGCAGGAAGCCAAGGACCAGCAGCCCGACCGCAGCGGGCACTCCAAACAGCCACGCATGTTTCTGCCAACCCGGGGGCTGTTCTTTCCACAGTTTGCGGAAATTATGCCCGCAGATCACGACCAGAAGGAAGATCAGGGCGGCAACCGCAGGAGAGAGATGGAGTTGGGTCACGGGGTCCGGTTTTTCCTTGCGACCCGGCGCGGTTGCACCGGTTTTTGAATTTGCACCCTATACAGGTTTCTCTGCTGCGATAAGGTGGTGAGGACAGCCTGTAGCGTTGAAGGAGGAGACCGCCCATGGCCCCAAGCTCTTACCAGCCCCCGACACGTGGCGACAAGGCCGGGTCAAGCACTTACAGCCAATCCGCCGAGTCGAATTTGTCACATACTCAGACCACTGTCGCCAAATTGCTGGAAGGAAAAGGTGATGCGGTGTTTTCGGTTCGGCCGAATGACACCATCCATTCGGTGGTCGAAATTTTAAAGGAGAAACGCATCGGGGCGGTTGTCGTCACCGATCAGAACGGCGCACTCCAGGGAATCCTTTCCGAGCGGGATATCGTTCGCCGCATGGCGGATACTCCGGGTCAGACGCTGCCACAGTCGGTCGAGGCGCTGATGACACGCGAGGTGCGGACCTGCACGCCGGACAATCTGCTGATGGATGTGCTGAAGACGATGACCGAGGGGCGATTCCGCCACATGCCGGTTCTTCGCGACGGCAAGCTTTGCGGCATGATCACCATCGGCGATGTCGTGCATTTCCGCCTGAAAGAGCTGGAATACGAAGCCCTGCGCATGAAGCAGATGATCGTCGGCTAGATAGTCGCACGTTGTAGTAACGGGCATATGCCCCATAGGACTGACCGCCTGCCTTGGTCTGCTTTCGGGCAGACCCCAGGTCCGAGATGACCAGCACGGTGACCTGCAAGTTCACGCTGGAAAACTCGCGCAGCGCTTGTGCCAACTGGGCGCGGGACGTGGTGGCCGGTGCAACCGACAGAAGGATCGCGTCACAGGCCTGCCCGATTGCCCGGACGTCAGAAACGGCCAAAACCGGCGGGCTGTCGATCAGAATATTGTCGTAGTCTGCCCGCAACCTCTGCGTGAGGTCATGAAAGCGCGAAGACAAAAAATATCCGCGGCGCTGCGTGTGCTGCGCTCGCCCATCAGAACATTGACCGACAACCGGGTGTCGGTACGTAGAAGGTTGCCCAAGGGTGTCCCTCCGGTCAGCGCTGTGACCAGCCCACCGTTCGGGTTGTCTGGAAAATACTCCCTGAAAGACAGGCTCCGGATGTCGGCTTCGACCAGCAGAACAGATCGACCGAGCCCCGCCAGGCTTTGCGCGAGGGCAATCGACATCGTGATCTTACCCTCATCCGGTACCGACGAGGTGCACAGAATGACCTGTGGTTGAGCGTCCGAATTTGGTGACAGTACAGACGTTCGCAGGTTTCTGGCCGCTTCCGATAGCGGCGACGTCGAATTTGTCGATAGGTACCCGACCAACCGACTGTGCTGGCGGGTCGGTGCCAATCGCAAATGCCCCAGAACCGGTACGCTGGTGGCCATCTCCAGATCGGCCCCAGCCGGAACCGCGGATTGCCGGATTTGCTGGACAAGAATGATGCCCAGCCCCAAAGCCACCCCGGCGATCACCCCAAGAAACATGATCAGACCAGAACGCGGTGCAACTTGTTTACCCGGAGTGGCTGTCGAAATTATGCGGCTGTCCGGCGTTTGTGCGCCCTGTTGGACGGCGGCTTCCTCCAGTCTGGAAATAAAGGTTTCGTGCAGCAACCGGGTTACACGGGCGTCGCGCTCGAACTGGCGCAGTTCGGCTGTCACACTGGCATTCTGGGCGATCAATTCTGAAACACATTCGGCGAGAGCTATCCTTGCTGCTGCGTCCCTCGTGGCTACCTGCCTTGAAAGGCTGGTGGGAAGGCGACCATGAATGACTTCCTGAACCTCGCCTTTGAAGGGTTCGGGGTCCAAGTCAACAAGTGTCTGGTCCAGTTGGTCAAGCTCTTGAAGACGGCTTTGCAGATTGGCCAACCTTGTTCGGGTTTCGAAAAGGTGCGCGGCCAGTGCTTCGGGGCTGGCGACCGCAGGACCTTGATGGCGTCCTCCTGCCGGGCGATTTCCTGCTCCAGCCCGGTCACCGGATCCGAAAACCATGAAACAGTTTCGGCCGGCCATTCGGCTTTCTGCGTTGATCTGATCCCGAACGAAAAGCATGGCCAAGGTATCCGTAATCTGAGCCGACTTCTGAGGGTCGTTGGTTGTTGCGCTGATCGTATGACATCTGAATTGAGGACGTTTTCGATAGATACCGCCTTTGTGACGTTTTCCGCGACAATGCCCAGGGCTTCGCTATCCGACCGGTTCGCCGGATTTTGCCAAAATACGGTCCAACGCGATGCGAGGATGGCTGGATTGAACCATGGATCATCCTGGAGGTTTAGCTCCAGCGCCGGGCTATGCATCAAACGAGCAGAGCCAAGGATTTCGACTTGGGTATTGATGGCGGAGATGTCGACACCTAGCCCGTCATGGCTTGCGACGGCACGTCGGAATAGCCCGCAGAGCGTGTCAGAACCAACGTCGTTTCGGACCGGAAGCGGGGTTCTATCGCAAAGGGCGAGATCCCCAATCCCAGCAAAAGACCGAGACCCGCGCAGCCGGCGATTGTGTATCTGTCCGGCCATCACAGCCGGGCAAAGGCCAGCAGAACCAAACCGTCCACGGTTTTCTCGCGCCTGTTCGCGCCATGAGGTTTTTCGTCGGTCGTGTTAGGCCTTTGCATGTGCTTGTGTTCTGTCACCGTTTCTTGGCGTCAATTGCCCTTGAACTCTGCAACCGCCTGCAGCGTCCGCCAAATAATCCAAAATTCGAATGCAAGGCTCGGATTATTGATGTAGTAGTGGTCGGTCCAAAATTTTTCCGAATATCTTCAAGACTTTGTGCGTGCCCGACTTCGGTCTGGGCATAGCCGCTGATTCCGGGGCGGACGCCAAGCCGGGCGCGGTAACCGGGCCATAGGGGCCCCCTGATCTTACCGTGACCAGGCTTCATTGAACGGAATTTGTAGGCGACAAACGCTCTTCCTCCTCTGCCCGTGCGGATCTGGCAAAACAACAAGGGCCCTCGGTTTAGAATGTGGTTCATGACGAGCAACAGGACTGCGCAAACCGCCAGGAGTGGCAACAGGGCCAGAGAAACAGCAACATCCATGAAGCGTTTGGTGATACTGAATGTCAGACCTACGCGCGGCGCGGCAAAACCGGAAAAAGCTGCCTGGGAACTAACAATATCGATGCTCATCCATCCCACCCTGAGCGTCTGATATCGCGTAGGCTCAGCGAGAGTTTCGCTGCGGAATGGTAAATACCGAGCTAATGTTAATAGAGTATTTAGAGATCATCATTTGACCATGGCCATCATGCCCGACCGGCGGTGTCCGAGGCTTCATTGCCGGGGCCGGTTGATACGAAATTGACGATGCCCGGGCTGATGTCTGCCGCCGTGAGCCGACCGGTCGCAAACGCGCCGGTATCGATCGAAATCACCCGCCCACTGACTTTTGGATCTGGGACGATGGTATGCCCGTGCACGACCCATTGGCCATCCAATCGAGCGGTGGGCAGGAAATTGGGGTGCCCCCACAAACAGACATGGCGCGGTTGGTCATCGATTGGCAGAGCCGGATCAAGGGCCGCGTGGACGATCGAGACATTCCCGCTTGACCAGGTCAGTGGCCGGTTCTCGAGCCAAGTCAGAACCGGGTCGCCAATCACAGACCGCAACTGATGCGAGATTTGGACAGCATCTTCGCCCATTGTCGCTTCGGTTATTCCCGTCAGGCCGAACGACGCGAGTGTCTGAAGCCCACCGTTTCCCAGCCACAAGCGACTGGTCCGCTTGGGTTCCTCGATAAATCGAAGCAGCATCTCTTCATGATTGCCCAGCAGACAAATCACTTCACGCTCGCCGTTTTCCGAAAGATGCCGCAGGTGATGCAAAACCTGAGCGCTGTAATCTCCACGGTCGACATAGTCCCCGACAAATACCAGAGGAATGTCTGGATCGAGCCGGGTCAGCAGTTGCTGCAACAGGTCCAGTCGCCCGTGTATGTCACCAACGACATAGAACCGCTGATCGGGTGCGAGGGTCTCCAGCAGCGATTCCTGCTCAGGCTCGTCCGTGCCTCGCCTGAGTTTTTTGATCCACGATCCTATCATCAGACCTGTTCCCTATCGCGCTGTGGCCCAGGCAGCAATGGCGGACAGGGCCGGCTGACGCCACCGCCGTAGTTTTGAACAACAGGTTATTGAGGCGGGCGGGTAACGCAAGGGTCCTCGGCATTAGAGTGGCCGCCGAAAAACAACAGGAGCTTTCCATGCTGTCGATGACTTACAAACCGGCCGCGCAGTGGTCTGTCTAAAACCGCCACGATGCGGCCGCGGACCAGGATATTCTTCTCAGCAACGTCGGTGGTGCATCGATCCGGTTTGAAATCACCGCTGACGATGCCATCCCTGAATTGGAAGCGGCTTTGAGTCACACGGTTCAATCGGGGCGGTCTTTTGCGATGCAGATGAAAGCTGGCGAGCGTCTATGGCTGGTCGGTGACAATGCCAAGGCAACTGTTTTGGTTGGAACTGTTTTGGTTGGATAAGCCATGAAACCAGGAGGACGTTTCAAAAGAGGCTGGCTTGCCTTCAACGGTCGAAGGTAGTCTTTGCCCAACCCTTGGGGCCCCTACATAGCTGGCGGTCTTGTACCAGATGTGGTTTCGGATTTCCGGACCAATCTGCATCGCGGGTTGAACGGCCAAGCGGTTGCGTTCGCGGACTTGTTTGATTTTTTGCGCTCCACCGTCGTTACTTGCACCAATTCGTCCGGTGTGGTGTCGACCGCGGCTATTGGAAAGCCGCGGTACGACCACGTGTTCGAGGATGGGCAATGGCTCAGCCGCGGGCTGTTGATCGAGGGCCACGCAAGGACAAACCTGCTGCGTTGGACAAGTGATTTTGGCAATTCCGCCTGGTCCCGCACACGGTCGAGCATTACACCGAACGCGGGTTTCAGTACGGATGGGTCAATGTCGGCAACGCGCTTGACCAGCACCGCCTCGACATACGACGGCGCGGTTCGGCAGTCCGTGAGCTACACTTCGGGCGACACTCTGACGTTTTCGATTTACGCCAAGGCCGGAGACCGGCCCTATGTTTTTTACGTGAACGAACGCGCGGATTATTTAAGGATACCTATTTCGATCTGACGAACGGGGTAACCGGCACGGTGAATTATGTGCATACCGCGCAGATCCAGAATGCTGGAAACGGTTGGTATCACTGCGCGATCACCGTAGTAGCCACCCAGTCGGCAGGTACAGACTTCGAGATTTACAGCTCTGAGGACGACTACGATACCAGCTCGACCCAACCGGTATACGTGCTGATCTGGGGCGCTCATTTGGAGAAAGGTCACGGCCCCTCGTCATACATCGCGACACAGGATACCCCAGTCCAGCGGGCGGGTGATGTTCTATCCATGTTTTGCGGCCATCTTTCAGATCCCAGTGCATCCGTCGTCGTGTCCCTCACTCTGTCAGGGAATCTGCAGATTGTTCAGGGGACAGGACCAGTCTCATTACTTTACTGGACCGATCCATCAGGCGAACGCATCGAGTTCCACGTCGAGGCTGACACGGTCACGACCGGGCAACTGGTGGTCTAACAAACCGCTGGTGGAACAGCCACTTCGGTGGCTTCCGGGATGGGCGTCATTGTTGCGGGTCGAGACCATCCTGTGTCGATTGCATCCCGCCACACGCCAACTGAATGCGGCATTGCTGCATCAGGGTCGTTGCCCGAGAATGCGCCGGTCCAAGGGATGCCGCGGCTGGTAAACGGTTCCTTGTTCATCGGTCTGGAATGCTCGGACATATCGCCGACATCCGGATGTTGTACGCAGATGTCGGAGCCGCCGGACTGGGCGAAGCAGCCGGTTGACCAATTCATGCGGGCACGGCTTGGGTCACCTTGTGTACCGCGGATCTGGGTACGGCGGTTCGGACCTTCCGACCCATGATGTGAATCAGCAGGTGCACGCGCTCCTGAGTGTCCATTTCCGCGATCCGGCTTAGAATGCCCGAGAACGGCCCGTGCGAAATCCGAACCGCATCACCCTGCTTGAGGGACGGATCCGGGTGCAGCAAGCCGGTTCCGTCGCATCGGCGGAACAACTCGGCCATAAATGCGAGCGGCAAGGCCTGTGGCACGGCGGCTGGTCCGGTCACCAGCCGAATCACGCCGCGGGTGCTGTTGATGGCCTCCCATCCAGGCTCGGCCGAATTGAATCGGACAAAGACATAGCCGGGGAACAATCGCCGCGCCTCGGTCCGCAAGCGCCCACGGTTTCTGCGCGTTTCGAGCCTTGCGGGGTTGAAGGTTTCAAATCCTTGTCGGGCAAGGTTCCGTTCGGCAATCAGGTTCATGTTCGGGCGCAATTGCGCAGCAAACCAGCTGTCGGGGCAACGGGCAGTGTTCTGAAGGTCTGTCGAAATCGAAGTCGTCACGGTTTCAGCCTCGCGTTTTCTGAAAAATGACAATTTATCAGGCTGTTAATCTTTCTCGGCACACCTTTGCAGTCAGGTGGAAATGATTGTTTGGGAAGTCGACATGAAGGCGGGCAATTCACGGATTCTGCTGAGCAAGATGTTGCAAGCCGGTGCATTGGCCATCGCGCTGATCGCGTTTCCACTAGCCTCAGTCCCTGTTCGGGCGGGTCTGCATGTCCTTGTCGCAAGGAATGATATCGGCGGTCGCATTGATCGCTGCGCGGAACAGCTGGATCACCTGCGCGCGCGCGGCGACCTGGTGGAAATCCGCGGGCATTATTGCCTGTCGTCCTGTATAATGTATCTGGGGGCCGAGAGCGCTTGTACCGAGCCTGATACGGTCTTTGGATTTCATGGCCCCAGCTTTTGGGGCTTGCCCGTGAATGACGCCAGTTTCGAATACTGGAGCCGAGTTGTAGCCAGTTCTTACCCGGACGGGTTGCGACCAGGGTACATGCAGGTCGCGCGCCATCGGGAAAATGGGCACTACCGCGTATTTGGACGCGAACTGATTGGTTTAGGCATTCAGCAGTGCTCTGATTGATGGTTGCCATCAATTGCGCCCCGTGCTGCTGGTCGATGTGGGAGTAGCTGAACCGGACGCGATCGCTGCCACCGCCGCTCCTAGACCGAGCGCAGGCGCCAATAAGCCGACAAGGTTCGTTGATGCAGGTGTGACATGCGGAACCTCTGGGTTGGTTTCCGCCCTGCTTGTCCTGTCGCATCTGACTTTAAGACCGCCATCGCGCATCCACCGCGCTCGGACCACGTTGCGCGATCCAAACACTTGAATGGAGACCGCGGACTCTATCGCCGACTGATCCTGCGCCTTTACCGGCCAAGGGGCCACCGCGGCCCAAACACCAACAAGAACGGTCCACTGCTTCACTGATCTGCCCTACGTAATCTCCTCGGAGACTGAGCGGAAATGGTTAACAAACCGTTATTCGCCGCACCTAAGATGAAGATCCGATCTCGGTCTTGTGGTTGTCATTTCGTCAAAAAAACTGATGCCGTGCCCTCCGTTTTTTTGAGCAACAACATTTGCGATTGAAAATCGATCTCTCATCTGAGAGATGTGGTGCATGAGTTGCGCTCGCGTAAAGATTGACTGGAGTCTCTTCCGGTGCGGTAGCTATTGCCAAACAAAAACCATTGCAGAATGCGGGCTGCCGCGGTAGTGCGGAACAGTCACGCAGAGATCTTGACCGGAATGCAGTTGCGCGCGGCGCGTGGTGTACTGAATTGGTCCGTTCGGGAATTGGCCGAGCGGTCCGGTGTGGGTGCTGCCACCATCACTCGGTACGAAAAGGTGGACGGGGTACCTCGGTCGCGGAAGGAGAACCTGGGCAAATTGTGGCGAGCCTTTGAAGCCAGCGGTGTCCGTTTTGTCAGCGACAGACGGTCCTCCTTTGGGTTGTTGTTCGACATTCGTTTGCCCGATGCCTGACATCCGGTCGAACATATGAGGATTTCCATTGTTACGGCTGTATCGAACCGGGCTGACACGCTCACCCAAGCGCTGACATCCGTTGGCGAGCAAAGCCATTCGCAGATCGAGCATCTGGAACAGGATGGAGGCTCGATAGACGGGACGCTTGATGTGCTCCTCAATTGGCAGGGCGAGCGCCCATTGAACTGGCATTCTGCGCCGGATCAGGGTTTGTACGACGCCTTGAACCGAGGGATCGGGCGTTGTCGGGGCGATGTCATCGGAATGCTGCATTCCGACGATGTCTTTGCAGATGCCGATGTGGTGGCGGATGTGGCGCGCGCCTCCGCGTGTGAAGGCTCCACCTTTCCACCTGGGAACGGGTGATGTGGTGGCGAGCATACGCCCCGCACGGGTTGCCGAACTTGCTGGCTCAGGCGCTCAGCGGGATACCTTCACCGTGCGCGATGACGGCACGATCTCGATCCCCGGCGCCGGTCGGGTTCAAGTCGCCGGCCGGACGATAAGTGAGGCGGAAACGGCTGTGTTCGACGCGCTGGCCAGAGGCCAGCGCAACCCGGCCGTGTTGCTGGAGGTGGTGGCGTACAACTCGAAACACGTCGCGGTAGGCGGGCAGGTTGCAACGTCGGTCGTGGTGCCGCTGACCGTCGCTCCATTGACGCCCGGTCAGGCGATTGCCGCGGCCGGAGGCCTGACGACCCGGGATCGAGAGCTGGGCACGATCCGCATCTACCGCAGTTGGGATTTGTATCAGATTCCGTTGCGCGACAATTTGGCCCGACCGGAGTTTCGTCAACTTGTCCTTTTGAACGGAGACGCGGTGTTTGCCGATACCAGCTATGACCTGGACCGGGCTCTTGCGTTTTATCGCGATCAGATCGAAGTCATCAGCCTGAACCGTCAGGCTAAGGGGGCTGCCTTGACCGAACTTGAACAGGAGGTCGGACTGCGCCGCGCCGAACTGACGGAAACACGCGACAATTTCACGGTTCGCAGCCGACTGGGTGCCGAACAGCGCGACTATGTCTATCTGGGGGAGAGTTCCGCAAGAACGCTCGTGTTCCCCTGCCCTACAGCCAGCAACTGAGCCAGGCCGATGCTTTGTTCGGCGAAGGCGGTTACAGCACCAGAACGGCAGACGCGTCGCAAATCTATGTACTGCGTGCCTCTCCCAAGCCTGAGGGCTTCGGCGCGGTCACTGCCTGGCACCTGGATGCGCGCAATCCCTCGGCATTGTCGATCGCGACCCGTATGGAACTGCGCCCCAACGATAATGTCTTCATCCAGGAACAGCCGATCACGACCTTGGGTCGGGCGCTGGATCAATTTCTGCCCTCGCTGGTCAATGCGGGGTTGGACGCGGCAAATGGTTGACGCGCCCCGCCCTGCATCGGATATGAGGCCCCACCGACCGATAATCCCCTTGACCTTGACGGGTCGAAAGGGTCCCTGATGGTCGGGATTGTTGATTTGCGTTCGAGGGTTTCATGCAACGGGTATTGATTACGGGCACTGCGGGCTTCATCGGGTTCCACCTGGCCAAGCTGCTGTTGTCCGAAGGATTTCAGGTCCATGGCTATGACGGGATGACGGATTACTACGACGTCACTCTCAAACAACGCCGCCATCAGATGCTGTTGCAGACGCCCGGCTTCTCGGCAACCGAGGATTTGTTGGAAAACCACGAACGCCTCATGCAGGTTGCAGACGAATTCCGGCCCGAGGTTATCGTTCACCTCGCCGCCCAGGCGGGTGTGCGTTACAGCCTTGAACACCCGCGCAGCTATATCGATTCAAACGTTGTGGGTACGTTCAACGTGATGGAGGTGGCCCGTCAGCACAAGGTCGGTCACCTGCTCATGGCATCTACCTCTTCGGTTTATGGGGCAAACGAAGACATGCCCTTTACCGAGGTGGAAAAGGCCGACACCCAATTGACGATCTATTCTGCCACCAAGAAGGCGAACGAAGCGATGGGACATTCCTATGCTCATCTCTGGGATCTGCCCACGACCATGTTCCGGTTCTTCACCGTATACGGCACCTGGGGCCGTCCAGACCTGGCCCTGTACAAGTTTGTCGATGCAATTCTGGATGGGCGCCCGATCGACATCTACAATCACGGCGAAATGTATCGCGACTTCACCAATGTGAACGACCTGGTGCGCGGGATCCGGTTGTTGATCGATGCGGTCCCCGTCCGTCCGGACAGCCCTGAGGATATCGAGGAGGGTGACAGCCTTTCGCCGGTCGCGCCCTATCGTGTGGTCAACATCGGAAATGGTGACAAGGTGCGTCTGATGGATTTCGTCGAAGCAATCGAGGAAGCCGTGGGCAAGAAGGCGATCCGGAATTACATGCCCATGCAGATGGGTGATGTTCCGGCGACATGGGCCAATACCGACCTGCTGCAACGCCTGACCGGGTATCGTCCGCAGACCGATTTCAAGGATGGAATCGCTCAGTTTGTCGAATGGTTCCGCGAATACCACGGCAAATGATCTAGTGACCCGGACCTGACGTATGCTTGAAACGAACCCCAATTCCCGTCGGATCGCCGTGATCGGTCTGGGCTATGTCGGCCTGCCGCTGGCCGCCGCCTTTGGCAAGATCGGACCGGTTCTGGGCTTTGATATCAATCCCACGCGCATCGACGCGTTGCGCCAGGGCAAAGACGCCACGCATGAGGTCAGCGAAGACGAGCTGTCCGCCGCCGGGGGTCTTAGGTTTACCACTGACCCCGCCGATCTGGCTGACTGTGACACGTATATCGTAACGGTGCCCACACCGATCACGGCACAAAGACAGCCAGACCTTGCACCGTTGCTAGGCGCCTCTGAAACGGTTGGACGGGTGTTGAAGCCTGGTGATCTGGTCATCTATGAATCAACCGTCTACCCCGGCGCGACCGAGGAAGACTGCGTCCCGATCCTCGAGCGGGAATCCGGCTTGCGTTTCAACGTGGATTTCTTTGCCGGGTACAGTCCTGAAAGGATCAATCCCGGCGACAAGGCGCATCGCATCGCCGATATCTGCAAGGTGACGTCCGGATCGACGCCTAAGGCCGCCGATTTGGTGGACGCGCTCTATGCGCGGATCATCAGGGCGGGAACGCACAAGGTCGAAAGCATCCGCGTGGCCGAGGCTGCGAAGGTGATCGAGAACACACAGCGCGATCTGAATATCGCCCTGGTGAACGAACTTGCCATGATCTTCGGGCGCCTCGGCATCGACACCGATGCGGTGCTGCGGGCGGCGGGCACCAAATGGAATTTCCTGCCCTTCCGCCCCGGCCTTGTCGGTGGGCATTGCATCGGGGTCGACCCATACTACCTGACCCACAAGGCCGAGGCCGTTGGCCATCATCCTCAGGTCATTCTGGCGGGGCGGCGCCTGAACGATGGAATGGGCGCATATGTCGTGTCCCAGTTGGTCAAGCGGATGATCCGCGAGCGGATTGAGATGACGGACGCCCGGGTCCTTGTCATGGGGCTAACCTTCAAGGAAAACTGCCCTGATCTGCGAAATACCCGGGTCGTGGACATCGTTCACGAGTTGCAGAGCTACGGCGTGACCGTGGACGTTCACGATCCCCATGCCGACCCGCAAGCCGCACGTGACGAGTATGGGATCGACCTGCTGGAGCAGCCCAAGCCCGGCACCTATGACGGTATCGTCCTTGCCGTTGCCCATGACGCATATCTTGCGATGGATCCGGCCGAAATCCGAGCGTTCGGAAAGGCCCGGAATGTCCTGTTCGACGTCAAATCCTGCCTGCCGCGCCGCGTCAGTGATCTGCGGCTCTGACCCGCGCAGCACACTGAAATGAGAGACATTTTCTGACTGTGAAACCACTGTCCGCAAGGTCCCAGGCCCTGTGGGTTGCCGCCGGCCTGTTCAGTCTTCTGACTGGCGTGCTGGTGCTTGGTCCGCTGTGCTCTGCGTCCTTGCTTTTGTGTCCACGCTGAATGGCGCAGCGACCACCGCGCTGATTGCGATGGGGAATGCAGCACGTTCTCGTCGGGTGGGCTCAGGGCCGGAGCCTATTTCCTGTTGCGATACGTGATCTGGCTGGGATTTTTGGATAGCCGCCAAGGGCGGCGTTTTCCCCGGCTACAGGGTCTTGGGTATCGTCGTCGTGTCGAACGGACGTTGGCGTTGGTAGAACGCAGCCTGCGGGACAACCGCGTTGACCCACTGACGGCAATACGCAACGTTTTGGGTTTTGATGTTACAAAATGAAACCGGCGCAAGATTGCGCCGGTTTTGTCTTAGCCACCAAAGTCGTCCAGCATGATGTCTTCGCGATCAACACCCAGATCCAGCAGCATGTTGATGACTGACTGGTTCATGATTGGCGGACCGCACATGTAGAATTCGCAGTCTTCGGGCGCCGGGTGGTTCTTGAGGTATTCCTCGAACAGAACGTTGTGGATGAACCCTGTGTAGCCATCCCAAGCGTCGCCCGGTTGCGGGTCGGACAAAGCAACGTGCCACTCGAAATTTTCGTTCTCGGCGGCCAGCTGGTCGAAATCTTCAACATAGAACATCTCGCGGCGCGACCGCGCACCATACCAGAAGGTGATCTTGCGTTTGGTGTTCAGACGCTTGAGCTGGTCGAAGATGTGGCTGCGCATCGGGGCCATACCTGCGCCACCACCGACGAACACCATCTCTTTGTCGGTGTCGCACGCGAAGAATTCCCCGAACGGACCCGAGATCGTAACCTTGTCACCCGGCTTCAGGTTGAAGATGTAGGACGACATCTGCCCGGGCGGAATGCCTTCGGACCCCGGCGGGGGCGAGGCGATCCGCACGTTGAGCATGATGATGCCTTTTTCGTTGGGGTAGTTGGCCATCGAATAGGCGCGCTCGATCGGTTCGGTAACCGTGGATTTGTACTGCCACAGGTTGAACTTGTCCCAATCCTCACGGTATTCCTCGGCGACGTCGAAATCGCTGTAGTCGACCTTGTGAGCCGGGGCGGCGATCTGGATGTACCCGCCCGCGCGGAAATTCACATCCTCGCCTTCGGGAAGTTCCAGCACCAGTTCCTTGATGAAGGTCGCCACGTTGTCATTCGACCGGACGGTGCATTCCCATTTCTTGACGCCAAAGACCTCTTCGGGAACTTCGATCTTCATGTCCTGTTTGACGGCCACCTGGCACGACAGACGGTCACCGCAGGTGGCTTCGCGCTTGGTGATGTGGCTTTCTTCGGTTGGCAGGATCGACCCGCCGCCCTCCAGCACTCGCACCCGGCACTGCGCGCAGGTACCGCCGCCGCCACAGGCCGACGGAACGAACAGCTTTTCGGCTGCCAGCGTCTGCAGCAGCTTGCCGCCGGCAGGAACCGAGATGGTTTTCTCACCGTTGATGGTGATGTTGACGTTGCCCGATGAAACCAGCCGAGACCGGGCCGCCATGATCAGCGCGACCAGGGCCAGAACGATCAGGGTGAAAAGGACAACGCCGAGCGAGAAAGTTTCCATGCCCCTGCCCCTTTACAGTTTGACGCCCGAGAAGGACATGAAGGCCATCGCCATCAGACCTGCGGTGATGAAGGTGATGCCGAGGCCCTGCAGTCCGTCCGGAATGTCGGAATATTTCAGTTTTTCGCGCACGCCCGCCATGGCGGTGATCGCAAGCGCCCAACCAAAGCCCGAGGACAGGCCATAGGTTGTGGCCTCGGCAAAGTTGTAGTCGCGCTCGACCATGAACAGCGAGCCGCCCAGGATGGCGCAGTTCACCGTGATCAGCGGCAGGAAGATACCCAGCGCGTTGTAAAGCGGCGGGAAATACTTGTCCAAAACCATCTCGAGGATCTGCACCATCGCCGCGATCACGCCGATATATGAAATCAGGCCGAGAAAGGTCAGGTCCACATCCGGGAACCCGGCCCACGCCAGCGCACCCGGCTTGAGCAGGTAGTTCAGCAACAGGTTGTTGGCCGGAACGGTGATGGCCTGCACGACCATGACCGAGATCCCGAGCCCCAGCGCCGTCGAGATTTTTTTCGACACGGCGATGAAGGTACACATGCCCAGGAAAAAGCTGAGCGCGAGGTTTTCGACGAAGATGGCCTTTACGGCCAGTGAGATGAGACCTTCCATCAGTGCGCCTCTACCTGCTGGATCTTGTATTCACGTTCCTCGACCTGGTTCGGCTTCCACGTGCGGAAGGCCCAGATGATCAGGCCGATGATGAAAAAGGCCGACGGCGGCAGCAGCAGTAGGCCGTTGGGGACGTACCAGCCGCCATTGTTCACGGTTTCCAGGATGGTCACCCCGAACAACGAGCCCGAGCCGAACAGCTCGCGGATGACGCCGACCAGCATCAGGATCAGGCCATAACCCATGCCGTTGCCCAAGCCGTCGATGAAGGACGCCACGGGCGGGTTCTTCATGGCAAAGGCCTCGGCCCGGCCCATCACGATGCAGTTGGTGATGATGAGGCCCACGAAAACCGACAGCGTCTTCGAGATCTCGAAGGCATAGGCCTTGAGGATCTGGTCGACTAGGATCACCAGAGACGCGATGATGACCATCTGTACGATGATCCGGATCGAGCCAGGGATCTGGTTGCGCAGGCATGAGATGAAGAAGGACGAAAACGCCGTCACGAACATCACCGCCAGCGACATCACGAAGGCCACCTGCAGCGACGAAGTTACCGCCAGCGCCGAGCAGATGCCCAGCACCTGCAACGTGATCGGGTTGTTGTCGACAAGCGGGTCGACCAGCAGATCTTTCTTGGTCTGTGACATCAGATCTCTCCTGCTTGCAGCTTGGCCAGGAACGGAGCATAGCCCGCGTCTCCCATCCAGAATTTCACCAGGTTGTCGACGCCGACCGTCGTCAGGGTCGCGCCGGCCAGCGCATCGATATAGAAGTCAGGCCCTGCGGCGGGCATCGTTTTGGCGACCGTGATCTGCAGATCACCCGCATCGTCACGCAGCTTCTTGCCGCTCCAGAGGGCTTTCCAGCGCGGGTTGTCCACCTCGGCCCCCAGGCCCGGCGTTTCGCCGTGCTGGTAGAATTGCAGCCCGAAGATGTCGTTGCCATTCGCTTCGAGCGCGATGAAGCCATAGAGCGTGGACCACAGCCCATAGCCGTGGACCGGCAGGATCACCTTGTCCAGCGCGCCGTTTTCGTCGCGCAGCAGGTAGATCACGCGGTATTTCGCCTTGCGGCCGATGCCGGCAGGGTCGTCGGCAAGCGGCTCGCTCAACTCGGGGTCACTGGCGGCGGCAATGTCGTCGAACGTGGCCGGGTCGAACTGGTCGTCGACGAATTCACCCGTCGCCAGCTCCAGCACATGCGGTTCGAAAGCGGCAAAAGCCTCGGCCACGTCGATGCCCGGCTCATAGACCCCCGCGACCTGCAGAACGTTGATCTGCTTGTCCTTGAGCTTGTTGGCCTCTTGCACCGGGCGCAGGCTGACCGCCGCTGCCGACACGATCATCGAAGCGACCAGGCACACGGCGACCGCGATGAAGATCGTCTTGCCTACCGAGTCCGGCGAGGCCGCCAGGAACCGGGCGATGGCGCCTTTGGGTTCAGGGGATTGCGTATCAGACATGGCGACGCGCCCTCCGTTTGATGTTTGCCTGAACGACGAAATGGTCGATCAGCGGCGCAAAGACGTTGCCGAACAGGATGGCCAGCATCATGCCTTCGGGGAAGGCCGGGTTCACCACCCGGATCATCACGACCATGACCCCGATCAGCGCGCCATAGATATAGCGGCCCATATTGGTGTGGCTGGCCGAGACCGGCTCGGTCACCATGAAGGCCAGACCGAACGCATAACCGCCCAGCACGACGTGCCAGTACCAAGGCATCGCGAACATCGGGTTGGTGTCCGACCCGATCAGGTTCAGCAGCAGGGTAAAGCCGATGGTCCCTGCCAGACAGCCCACGATCAGGCGGTAGTTGGCAATCTTGGTCATCAGCAGGAAGGCCAGCCCGATCATGCATGCCAGGGTCGATGTCTCACCAAAGCTGCCCTGGATCGAGCCGAAGAAGGCGTTCCACCATGTGATGCCCTCGGCCGCCAGCGCCTGATAGCCGTCAGCGGCCGAAACGGCCAACGCGGTCGCGCCGGAAAAGCCGTCGACCGGGGTCCAGACCGCGTCGCCCGACATGGATGCGGGATAGGCGAAATACAGGAAGGCGCGCCCCACCAGCGCGGGGTTGAGGAAGTTCTTGCCGGTGCCCCCGAACACTTCCTTGCCGATGACCACACCAAAGATGATCCCCAGCGCCACCTGCCACAGCGGCGCGGTGGCCGGCATGATCAGCGTATACAGCATCGAGGTGACGAGAAAGCCCTCGTTCACTTCATGCCCGCGCACGGTGGCGAAAATCACCTCGAAGGTGCCGCCCGCGACCAGCGTGACTATGTAGATCGGCAGGAAATACATCAGCCCGTGCATCACGTTGGCAAAGATGCTGGACGGGTCCAGAGAAATGCCCAAGGCCTGCAGGACGGCGATGCGCCAACCGGTTGCCGACTCCGGGCCCAGCGTCGCGATTGCCGAGTTGGCCTGGAACCCGGTATTGTACATGCCCCACAGGATGCAGGGGATCGTGGCGATCACGACATAGGTCATGATCCGCTTCATATCCACGTAGGACCGCGCGTGCGGTGCCACGGATGTTACGGTTTTCGGAGTGTAGATGAAGCTTTCCACCATCTCGTAGATGGGGAAGAACTTCTCGTACTTGCCGCCCTTGGTGAAGTTCGGCTCGATCCGGTCAAAGAAGCTGCGCAAACCCATGTGGATCAGCCCTCCTTTTCAATCTTGGTCAGGCAGTCGCGCAGCGCCAGCCCGTATTCATACTTGGCCGGACAGGCAAAGCCCACAAGGCCCAAATCCTCTTCATCCAGCTCCAGCGCGCCCAGGGCCTGCGCCGTGTCGGTATCCATCACCAACAGCGCCCGCAGCAGTTGCGTCGGCAGGTAATCCTGCGGCATGAGCTCTTCGAAGGTACCGGTGGGCACCATGGCGCGGCGGCCACCGTTCAGGTTCGACGTGAAGGCGAACAGCTTTTTGGCAAAGGCCGAACCCAGAACCGGCTGCACCGCGTATTTCGACGGCATCGGACGGATCCAGCCCATCGGGATCTGGTCGTGATCCTCGCGGATGATGCAGATCTGGCGCGCGAAGCGTCCCAGATAAGCGAACGGCCCGGTGGCGTGACGCCCCGACAGGACCGAGCCGGAAATGACGCGGGCCTCGCCGTCGACATTTTTCTCGTCGCGGGTCAGATCCTCGGTCGAGGCCCCCATGACGGTGCGGATCAGACGCGGCTGACGCGCGCCGGGGCCGGTCAGGGCCACCACCACGTTCGGGTCCAGATGGCCCGACTGCAGCAGCCGCCCGATGGCGATCACGTCCTGATAGCCGATGGTCCAGACGGTTTTCGCGGCGGTCACGGGTTCGAGGAAATGGATATGCGTCCCGGCCAGGCCCGCCGGATGGGGGCCGCTGAAGGCCGCAGCCTCGACGCCCGGCAGATCGGCGCCGGGGATCGTGTCGCCATCCTTCTGGCACAGATAGGTCTTGCCTTCGGTCAGCTTGGCCACGGCGGCCAGACCGGCGGCAAAGGCCTCGCTCGCGTCATTGATGATCAGCGCGGCATCGGCAGCCAGCGGCTCGCTGTCCATGGCGGTGACGAAAATCGCGGCGGGCGCGGTGCCCGGTTGCGGCATCTTGGAATAGGGCCGCGTGCGGAACGCGGTCCATAGGCCGGCGGCGCACAGCTTGGCGGTGAGGCCCTGTGCGGTCTCGGCATCGCCCACACCCGAGAAATCGACGCCGGGGTCGTTGGGGTCCGACACTTCGATGACGATGCTCTGCAACACGCGCCGCGCACCGCGGTTGATGGCCACGACCTTGCCGGTCAGCGGCGCAACCATCATCGCCTCGGGCGCGTCCTTGTGGCAGAACAGCGGCGTGCCGCGCTGGACGGTGTCCCCTTCCTGAACCAGCATGCGGGGTTTCAGACCGATATAGTCTCCACCCAGCACGCCAACCGAAGAATATGCTGGCCCTGGCTGAATGACCTGTTCAGGCGATCCCTCGATCGGAAGGTCCAGTCCCTTTTTCAGTTTGAAAGTTTGCATGTCGCTACGTTCTTCCAAGCCTTTTTCTTGCGCCCGTCATACAGGGCCCTTTGCTTTGGGCACTGAATAGCGCGGAGTTTCGTCAAGCCCGTCGTAAAAACGACGAGGACCGGCCGAAATCCGCGGGCGTCTCTCTGATTACGGCCCCTTTACGCGGCGAAGCGGCCAAACGCAAACCTGTTACCGCCCAAATCGCGCGTCGTGTAGCTATTTTTACCCGAAACCACGGGCGGAGTACCAAAAACTTGGTAGGAAATTTCGTGTCGCACGGATGGCCCTGCTGATATAAGCAGCCGGAATGGAGAATACCGATCTTGAGATTTTTCTGGTCGCGACACCCGGTCTGGAGGCTCCCCTCCTCGCCGAAGCGCAGGAGGCCGGATTCGCTGAGGCCCGGCTGGCGCCCGGTGGTGTCACGGTTCGTGGCAACCTGCGCGAGGTCTGGCGGGCCAATCTCCAGTTGCGCGGGGCCAACAAGGTATTGGTTCGGGTGGGTTCGTTCCCGGCTGTGCATCTGGCTCAGCTGGACAAGCGGGCACGAAGGTTTCCGTGGGGAGATTTTCTGAAACCCGACGTCCCGGTTCGGGTTGAGGCCACTAGCCGAAAATCCCGCATCTATCATGCCGGCGCCGCACGGCAACGGATTGAAGGCGCAATCTCTGACACGTTGGGGGCTCCGATCTCGTCCGAGGCGACGGTCCGTGTTCTGCTGCGAATCGAGAAAGACATCTGCACACTTTCCCTCGACAGTTCCGGAGAGGCGCTGCACAAGCGCGGGCACAAGGAAGCGGTGGCCAAGGCCCCTATGCGCGAAACGATGGCGGCGATGTTTCTGCGCAATTGCGGCTTTGACGGATCTGAGCCGGTACTGGACCCTATGTGTGGCTCGGGCACTTTCGTGATCGAAGCCGCCCAGATCGCTCTGGGCCTGCCGCCCGGCCGCGACAGAGCCTTTGCCTTTCAGGAATTTGCCGGATTCGACCCCAAGGCTTGGGCGGAACTCCGCGCCGACTGGGTCGCGACGCAGACAGATACCGCGTTCTATGGCTCGGACCGGAATGACGGGGCGATCGCGGCCGCGCAGGCAAATGCCAGCCGCGCCGGAGTGGACGGCGCGACGCAATTCCAAAAACGCGCAGTCGCTGACCTGAAACCGCCCATGGGCGGGCCGGGCCTGGTAATCGTCAACCCACCGTATGGGGCACGCATCGGCGATGAAAAACGCCTGCGGTCGCTGTATGGCAGCTTTGGCAAGGTGATGTTGTCCAGGTTTTCCGGCTGGCGTGTCGGCGTCGTCACCAGCAACCAGTCTCTGGCGCGCGCCACCCGCCTGCCGTTGCTCCCGCCGGGTCCGATCGTCGATCATGGCGGCACGAAGATCCGCCTCTATCAAACCGAGGCCCTGCCCTGACCCGTCAATTCCTGTGGGTCCAAGCGGCAGAGTCAGTTCGGACAAAAAGCACACAGAATCCCTCTTGCGCATCAAATCCACTGGGTATAGATCACGCGCCACGGTCGGAGTGTAGCTCAGCCTGGTAGAGCACTGTCTTCGGGAGGCAGGGGTCGGAGGTTCGAATCCTCTCACTCCGACCAATAAAACAAGGCGCCCTGTGGCGCCTTTTTTTGGTTGGTCGTATCTCCAAACATGTCCGGGGCAGCAACGTGATGAATTATTCGGCATCCGCGCACGATCTGCCATCTGGATAGGCGCTTCCCAGGGAATTGAGCGCAGCGCTCCGAGGGTGGCATTGCCTCGCTCTGCCTGCTTGGTCAGTTCGATGTTATGAACCAAACGTTGACCGTTGTTGTAGTCGAACAGAACCCGGACCGCGCCGATGCGATCCTCGAGGCCCTGAAAGCGGCGGGGAGCGTCGAGGCGCACGTGATCGATGGCGTGTCTGAATTGCCGCGCAAGATTGCTGTCCACAATCCCGATGTCGTTCTGATCGACATCGACAATCCATCTCGGGACATGCTTGAAGAACTGACAACCGCCTCCGGCCCGATGGAGCGGCCGGTTGCCATGTTCGTATCCGGGGCTGCAGGCGGCCTGTCCAAAGCTGCGGTCGAAGCAGGTGTCTCGGCCTATGTCGTCGACGGTCTGCATCCCGAAAGGGTCAAGCCCATCATCGACACCGCCATCGCCCGTTTCCAAGTACTGCGCCAGATGCGGACCGAGTTGGCCGAAACCAGACGCGCATTGGAAGAGCGCAAGGTGATCGACCGCGCGAAAGGGCTGTTGATGAAAGCAAAAGGCATTCAGGAAGATGAAGCCTATGCCCTGCTGCGCAAGACCGCCATGAATCAGAATCGTCGGGTGGCCGATGTGGCCGAGGCTTTGGTGACCGCTTCGGGGCTGTTGTCATGAGGGCGGTCTCGCTCCGAGCGGCGTATATGCCGTTGGTCGATGCAGCCCCCCTGATCGTGGCGCACGAGATGGGATATGATCAGGCCGAGGGCATCTCTCTGGACCTGCGCCCCGCCCCGTCCTGGTCCTCGTTGCGGGACATGCTGGCCTTCGGTCATGTTGATGCGGCACATCTGCTGTCCCCTGTCCCGGTGGCCATGGCGCTGGGGCTTGGGGGGATCGTCACGCCCCTTTCGGCCGTATCGGTCCTGTCGGTCAATGGAAACGTGATCGGCGTTGGCCGCCAACTGGAGGCGCGGCTGCGCGAAAATGGCTATGCCTTCGACTTCAGCGATGCTTTTGCGGCCGGAGCGGCCTTGGCAAAGGCGGCCGGTGGAACGCTGACCTTCGGGGTTCCGTTTCCGTTTTCCATGCATGTGGAACTGCTGCGATATTGGGTCAGCGGCACGGAACTCGCCTCGACCCAGGTTGAGATCCGCACTGTTCCCCCACCGTTGATGGCCCAGGCCCTGGCCGCCGGGGAGATCGATGCTTTCTGCGTGGGAGAGCCCTGGGGGTCGTTTTCCGTCGATGACCGGGTGGGTGCGCTCCTGCTCCCGGGAAACGCGATTTGGTCCTGCGCCCCTGAAAAGGTGCTGGCCGTGCGAACGGAATGGGCGCAGACGGAACCACATCTGACGGGCGCGGTGCTGCGGGCGATCTGGCGGGCGGGCCGATGGCTTTCAAATTCCGAAAGCCTGACCACGGCGTCGGAGATGCTGGCGCAAAGGCTCTATCTTGATGTTCCCGCGGACCTGGTCGACCGGGCATTGACCGGCCAATTTGCGATTTCAGCGCGCGGCGACCAGCGTCAGGTCGACCGTTTTGTCACTTTTCATGAAGGCGCGACGGGTTTTCCGTGGCGCAGTCAGGCCAAATGGATCGCGCACCACATGGCGCGAAGATATGGACTGGATCCGTCAGATGCCGAGCGTACGGCAGCCGATGTGTTCCAAAGTGACCTGTATCGGCGCGAGCTGCAGGGAATCGGTGTTGTCATGCCCGCCGATTCTGAAAAGCCCGAGGGTGCCGGCAACGACCCGACGCTAGTGTCCGGCCCGGGTGGAAAGTTGATGTTGCCGCAAAACGTCTTTTTCGACAGTCGGATTTTTGAGCCTTCCCAGTAAGTGCGCCTAATTTTTTTGCACTGCAGCGTCAAATTATGCTGCGTTGCAGAATTTTCACCTGATGGCCGTCAATTTCGGATGACTCATCTGCTCACCGGTGCCTTTATCAGGACAACGGCAGGCAACGTCGCCCACCGTAGGAATTCGCCCGATGTCTTGGGCAAAACTTCTGAGCAAAGCCGCTCGACCAACCGCCTTCTCCTTCCGGCGGTGTGTGTCGGCGGCTTTTTTTTGGCCCGAACGTTGCTCGGGTCGCCACCCAGCCCGGTTTGGGCCGGACCGAAAGGAACAAAGATGAAAAAACTCATTCTGAGTCTTGTTGCGACGACAGCCCTTGTTGCGCCGGCCACCGCAGAAATGCTGGAGCTGGAAAAGGACGAACTGACCTTCGGCTTCATCAAGCTGACCGACATGGCGCCGCTGGCCGTTGCCTATGAGCAGGGGTATTTCCTGGACGAGGGCCTGTTCGTGACGCTCGAGGCGCAGGCCAACTGGAAGGTTCTGCTGGACGGCGTGATCGGCGGCCAGCTGGACGGTGCGCATATGCTGGCCGGTCAACCGCTGGCGGCGACCATTGGTTATGGAACCGAGGCGCATATCATCACGCCCTTCTCGATGGACCTGAACGGCAACGGCATCACGGTATCCAACGAGGTCTGGGCGGAGATGAAACCCAACATCCCGGTGATGGACGACGGCCGCCCGCAGCATCCGATCAGCGCCGAGGCACTGGCTCCGGTGGTCGAGAAGTACAAGGCCGAGGGCAAGCCTTTCAACATGGGCATGGTGTTCCCGGTTTCGACCCACAATTACGAACTGCGCTACTGGCTGGCCGCCGGGGGGCTGAACCCGGGCTATTACAGCCCTGAAAACGTGACCGGTCAGATCGGCGCGGACGTGTTCCTGTCGGTCACCCCGCCACCGCAGATGCCCGCGACGCTCGAGGCCGGCACGATCCATGGCTATTGCGTAGGCGAGCCGTGGAACCAGCAGGCGGTGTTCAAGGGCATCGGCGTTCCGGTCATCACCGATTACGAGCTGTGGAAGAACAACCCTGAAAAGGTGTTCGGCATCACTGCCGAATTCGCCGAGGAATACCCGAACACCACCTTGGCCGTGACCAAGGCGCTGATCCGTGCGGCGATGTGGCTGGACGAGAACGACAATGCCAACCGTCCCGAGGCGGTCGAGATCCTCAGCCGCCCGGAATATGTGGGGGCCGATTACGAGGTGATCGCCAACTCGATGACCGGCACGTTCGAATACGAAAAGGGCGACAAGCGCGAGGTGCCCGATTTCAACGTGTTCTTCCGCTACAACGCGACCTATCCGTTCTATTCCGACGCGGTCTGGTACCTGACCCAGATGCGCCGCTGGGGGCAGATCCCCGAAGCCAAGGCAGACAGCTGGTATGACGAGGTCGCCAAGTCGGTCTACAAGCCCGAGATCTATCTGCAGGCCGCGCGCCTTCTGGTCGAGGAAGGCCTGGCGGACGAGGCCGATTTCCCCTGGGACAGCGACGGCTACAAGGCGCCCACCCCAGCCGAGGACATCATCGACGGCATTCCCTTCGATGGCCACGCGCCGAACGCCTATCTCGAAAGCCTGCCGATCGGCCTGAAGGGCGACCAGAAGGTCGTCGGGACCGAAATCCAAGGCTGACCCCGAACCGCCCTGCCCGGCTGCGGTCGGGCAGGGCCCCTGAAACGCCCCGCCATCGCAAGGACGCATCAGATGACAACGGTCGATCCGGAATTCAACGCAGACGCCGCACGGGACGCGCGCCGCGCCCGTCTATTCACCCGCATCAACGCCGCCGACAAATGGTTCCAGGTGCTGGGCCTCAGCTGGGCCACCCCGGTTCTGAAGGCCGCCGCCGGCGACAATCCCCGCGCCCAGATGGCCGAGATCTGGCGGCTGCTGATCGTGCCGATCCTGTCGATCTGCGCCTTTTTGCTCCTGTGGGCGACGCTGGCGCCAAAGGTGCAGACCTCGCTTGGGGCGGTACCCGGCCCGGCGCAGGTCTGGGAGGAAATGGTCAACCTGAATCAGGACGCTCAGGCCAAGGCCGCCAAACGTGCCAAGTTCGAGGCGATGGTCGAAAAGCGGAACCAGAAGCTGATCGAGGCCGGACGCGCGGACGAGGTCAAGCAGGTCGCCTATACCGGCGCGCCGTCCTACTACCAGCAGATCTGGACCTCGATCAAAACCGTGTTCTTCGGGTTCCTGATCGCCACGGTCGTGGCGGTGCCGCTGGGCATCGCGGCGGGGCTGTCGCCCACCGCAAACGCGGCGCTGAACCCGCTGATCCAGGTGTTCAAACCGGTCTCGCCGCTGGCCTGGCTGCCGATCGTGACGATGATCGTCTCGGCCGTCTATGTCACCAATGACG